>JAUSED010000006.1 GCA_030650425.1 Candidatus Omnitrophota bacterium
GGTAAAGCCGGTCAGCTGGTGATAGACGGTAAGAACGCTTTAAGCCAAGGTGACCATGACTTATCCAGCGGCATACTCAAGACCGTAACCGGGGAAACGCTCTCCTTAATCGCCTCTCCTGCTAAATTAAATAATCTTGAAGCTCAACCAGCTCTTACCAGTGAGCAGGCGCAGAAAATCGCTGAGCAGGTAGGTTTTAAAGGCGACCTTGCGAAAGATCAGGTAAATGGATATAAGGATCTGCTTAAAGTACAGGATGATTTTAATAAGGCTCAAACCGAAACCCAGATTGGACATCCTGATCTCACCATCACCCATGAAAAAGGTAAAGTAGTATCCCAAGGTGAGCAGCATTTAATCTTCCATCCCTCCACATCGCTTACCAGCGAACAGGGACAGGTAATCAGAGACCTAAGGAATGTAAATTATAATTTAAATGGCATCGGCAATCAGGAATTAGGCATTGCCTATGACCAGCAGAATAGCCTGCTTACCAAAGGTATCTTTAAGAACGAGGCCGCAGGCGGCGTAGTGCAGACGGATTATTTAGGCAGGGTTACTACTGATAAAGCAGGGATCTATGTAGGTTCAGAAGAGCATAGAGTAGAGGCCGCGCTGCAAACTGCCCGCAGAACTGAGCTTGATAAAACCGTTGCGTCAGAGATTACCCTCAAGGACTATTATTATAAAGCAGTAGTCGGCAAAGACGGTAAGGGTATTGAAAAATTTATCGCGGGTAAAGTAGGACAGGCTGATATTGATGGTAAGGCAAATGTCTTAGCTGGCGAACAGGATTTAGTTAAAGGTAAAGGCCTGCTTAATACTCTCAACAATCAGCCGATATCTCTTATTGCTACTCCTGCTGACTTGAGTAAAGTTACTAAAGAAAATATTACCGCCGCACAAGCGCAAGATCTTGCCAAACAGATTGGCTTTGATGGTGATATCAGTAGCGAGAAAGGATTAACAAATTTATTAAAAGCCAAAGATGATTATGATAAAGCAAATAGCCCTGATAAAACAACTCTTACAGTTCAGCAGGCCGAGGGGAAGACCGTTGCCCAAGGCGAACAGCATTTAATCTTCCAGCCATCCACATCGCTTACCAGCGAACAGGGACAGGTAATCAGAGACCTAAGGAATGTAAGTTATGATTTGAAAGGCATTGGGAAGATTGCTATTCAATACGACATTAATGATTTTAACAAAGTAAATAATTATTCTCCTGCAGATGGTGTTTTATCATTTGATTACAGGGGTGAATTAGTTAAAGGCACTCTCCATCTCTCCGACGGCACTGTAAAATCTAAAAACAGCATTGTAGAGCAGGTTTATGAAAATGGGAAGCTGGTTATTAGGATAGACGGCAAGAAGGGAGAGCTTACGCGGGACGCGCAAACAGGCTTGAATTTATTTAAGGCAGAGGATGGGAAAACTTATATTTTTGACGGGCAAAAACTAACTCCCATAGAAGGAGTCGCGTTAAATAAACTAAACGATCTACAAAAAAATTATACTACATGGCTAAAGGACATTGCACGTACGTACAAAAATGGCGTGTCCGAGAGTGAAGATTTTAAAAAGATTAAAGAAGCAATCGTAGAGTTAGATAAAGCCTGGTGGAAATCCACAAATTGGGAAAATTTAGGTACGATGTTGCAGCAAAAAAAAGTCTCAGAAGCAGATTTGGCAGGTTTTTTAAAATACGTCATTCTTCAAAATACAACTCTCGACAAAGATCTTAAAGACCCTAAGACCGGTGAACTTAATTGCGTCGCGGCAATGAAATTATTCTATGACTTGGCTAATGAAACCGGAATAGGAGATAGGGTAACAGCGATATTCGTAGAGGGTTTAGCTGAGCCGCATGTGGCGATTCTTTTTAAAGATAAAGACGGCAATGCGAGTATCATTGATCCGGCGCAACGCGTAACAACTAAAGATGCGCAAGGCAATGTAGTAAAGGTAGATGAGATGATAACAAGCGTCGCGGATTATAAACCCGGCACTGCCGAAGGCAAGGTTGAAATTGTGGCCATAGACCAGAACGGCAAACTTATTCATCTAAGCCCTGCTGAGTTTGAGGCCCAGAAAGGTAATCTCACAGGCGTTAACCCTGTAGATGTTTATTATACAGAATTGGCTAAGCGCGCAGGTTCACTAAAAGAAAAGGATGGTTTTATTGCTGAAGCATTAAAGGCAAATAAGGGCCCGAGTGATAATCCAGACCTTATTGCTATGGCCATACCGTATTTTCTGGCTAAGGGAGATCAGGGGAGCGCGAAAATATATGCTGAGCAGGCAGGAAAGTTAGGCGTAGCGTTAGATCCTAACTTAGCTGGGATGATTGCCGCGATAAGCAACCCTAGTATAACAGATATAAAGGTAGACAGGCAGGGGAGTACGATATCTATTACCTATACAGAGAAGAATGTAGAGAAAAAGGCAGTTTCTTCTGAGAGTGTAACATCAGCGCTTATCCCCGGCACAAAAATACCGGGCCTTAATGGTGAATTAGTTAAGAGCGGAGAAGGGATGAACTTATTGATTGGAGGCCAAGCCTATCAGGTAGCGGGTTCCATAAATAACCTCGCTGTGTTGAAGCCAAAAGACGGCTCAGGTTTTATCCTGGTGAATATTACCACCGGGGAAAAGCAGGATGCCAACCAGCCAGTGGCATCTATACCTGCCGGTAAAATATATTTAGGTATAAATCCGCAGGGCGCGATTACGCAGTATTTGAAGACGGCAAATGGAGAGAAATCCGAGGTATTAATCCAAGTGCCTACAGAAGCAGGAGGTAAGTTAATTTTCTTAAGAGATGGCCAAAAGAATATTACAGTTATAGATGAGAATGGTAACACACCAGAGCTTAAAGGAAATACTGTTTTTGCTTTTGATGCAAGTGGGACATCCTACAGGGCTGCACAATTAGGAGAAAGAGTAACCGTAGATGTTTCCAAGGCTGCCTCAGTAGAAGATGTAATGGAGCAATTAAACAGGGGCCAGCAGGGGCTGGCTAAGAGTGATGGTAAGGATCCAGTAAATATAAACTATATTAAGGTTCACGATTTTATGAGCGGGGGAAATGGATGGTTGCCAGAAGAAATATGGAATAACGCTAGCAGTCAGCGCATACCCGGCCCTGGAGGAGGTATTTCGATACAATATAATGGTGAGGTGAGGTATTTACACGCCTCGTATGTTTTAGAACATTTTGTCCCTGAGGCTGGCGATGGCAAAATACAATTATACACTAATTGGCTGAATTTATCCAAGGATGACCGGGCTGCGATATATATTGATAATAACGGCAAAATCACTTTTGGCATTATCGGCAATCAAGAATATACCAGTATAGTTACGCATGCTGCGAATTTCAGCGATTTCATGAAGGCAGGCGCGCTGAATGATTTATACAATTCTAACGAAGTCGCGAGGGTCAATGCGGTCGCGGGAGCGGGGATCGCGCTTGCCGCTGTATTAATTCCATTTACTGTGCCCACAACACTGGCGCTCTCGCTTTCATATCTCGGCCTTACTGCTGCTCAGGGAATTTCACTTGGCCAAGACGGGATGCTTGCTCATCCATTGGTAAGCCTAGCCATTCCAGCTTTTAATGTGTTGGGAGGTCTTTTAAGCGGCTTGAACATTCTGAACATTCTGCCAAAACCGCTTCAAGCAATTTTGGCTTCGGAGGCGGGCATTGTCGCGGTTCCCGGTAATATTAGTTCCAAAGCTGTGCAATTTTTTCTTAATCCTACCGCATTAATAACCTCAAATACAAGTTGGAAATCGATAGCAGGAATATACACTGTTTCCGCGGGGGCAAAGGCGCTTATTGGAACAGGGGCAGTTAACCTTGCTTCTCTTATAATATTTCATGAAGGGCTTACTCTTAACCAAGATGTAGCAGTATTTGCTGTGCTTTTCGGATCATCATTATTAAGAAACGTAGTTAACGGCGCTTCTTCTAGATGGGGAGCTGAAGGTTTTAAACCGGGCTTACTCAACAGGGCGATAAATTCTGGTGTTAATTTGGCGGTTACTTTTGGTAATGTCGATATGGCGGTGAATAATGTGGCCTATCGTCCAGCTTTTAAGGACATAGGCACATGGGATGCGATTATGTTCAGCGGTAAAAGTTTTATCGGATGGAAGTTTGGAGACGACATTAAAGACGGTGAATGGAACAAATTTGGCGGAGCAACAATGGGACTTGGACTTGGGTTAGCCATACCGTTAATAGGAGGAGCAATAGCAAAACTTGGCGGCAGTAAATTGGATTATCTTTTTAATCCCGCTTATACTCGCTATGGCGCAACTATGGCGGAGGTTCGTGAAGGCGGGATAGCAAATGTGGCTAAGTGGGTTGGGCAGAGAGCAGTTACCTACGGCACTTGGACAGCAACCGCGGTTGGCGGTAGCTGGATAGCTACCAAAGCGCATGACGCGATTGCTTGCAGTGAACAATGGGGATGGAGTTGGAAGACCGCGGCAAATGTGGTTACTTTAGCCGTGGGCGCTAGATTTTTAGCTTCGCCGAATTGGGTTGCGCAATTTTTAACCAGAAGCGGCGAATATGGGGAGAAGGGGGCTAAGGAGATAGGGACTTGGACCGGGACTAATGCCTTACGGAATGCGACACTTATTATAGGCGGCGCGGGAGTAAATATAGGTAAAGATCGGTTGATGGGTAATTTAAATACCGCTGATGGTAAATTTAGCCCGGGCAAATTGGTGATGAGTGGATTACAGGGAGCCTTTTACGGAAAACTATTAAGCTGGGCAGCGTCGCCTAATGGTGTAAAGTATTTTAAGGGTGTAAGCGAAAATCTCAAGAATTATGCAAGTCCCGAGCTTCAACCGTTAAAATCAACAATGTTGGGCGAAATTGGAGTAAAAGGCAATGGTGTTCTTCAGTTGTCTATAGATGCTTATGAAGGCGCTCTAAAATGGCCGTTTGTTTCTTTGGTGATGGGTAAGGCAAGCCCGGTGTGGGATACGCTAATGGGCGCTGTAGAGAAATATGCTGACCATTATTATGGTATAAATCTGGAACAGCCGACTTGGGGTTGGAAGTATGACGGAAAAACCGGAGCGTTCAGGCAGCAAGTCAAGGATGATGAATATCAAGCTATTACCGCGGAGGAGCATTTTTCTTTAGATAGGGCACAGCTCTTGGACTATTTTAAATCCGCGGAGAGCGGTAAATACATGGGCCCGATTATCAAGATAATGTCCAAGGCCCCGGGCGAGCCTGTTTTGAAAAATGTAGGGAAGCAATTATCCGCGAAAGGTATGCCGAGACTGGCTAGATATATTGGAGGAGCCGCTGAAGAGATTGTTTCTTTCAAGGAAAAAACCCTCGATCATTTTCTACAGAAAGGCTTGGCTTCAGAAAGCATTGTAACGAGATTAGCAACGGGTTTGGTTAAAGAGGCAGGGTCATTAACTTTTACTGCTGGTTTTGTAACTTTTATTGAACAGGCTTTGCAGAGCGTGAACAGGGCAGGGGTTTATGTTGATATTATGGCCGGAGCAGTCAATCCGGGGTATCTTCAAACAACCAGCGGTTTTGAAAGCAGATTAAAGGAATATAATAATTCTGCTTTTTCCGTTGCCGAACGCTGGGGCTTAGGATGGCTGTTATTATTTATTAAACCCAATATCGCGACATATGCAACCCAAGGCAGGTATTTTTCTTATGAAGCCAACAAGGCAATGGGGGAGAGTGTAAAGGCATTAAACCGAGGTGATAATGATGCGGCTAAGGTTCATAAGGAAAGAGCTATTTCTTTAGCTGAGCAAGCTGTAAAAGCAGACCCCAATAATAAAAATATGCTAGGCCAGATTAAGCAAGAAGCGGCAATTGCAGCATACAATGAAGGCGTTGAGCATGCTAAAGCCGGCAGGACAAATGATGCTGAAGAATCTTTCTCAGAGGCTCTTTCTTTAGCAAGAGAATCCGGAAACAAAGATTTCGTTACGAATATGTTAAATATACTGGGAGGGGATGCTCTTACCAGAGGCAGTGAACTATTTAAAAATGATGATAAGAATGGGGCTCAGGGTCATTTTGATAAAGCTGTAACTTACGCGGAACAATCAGGTAATTATGGGCTCGCGGCTGAAGCGCACAGGTTGCGCGGCCTCACTCTGTATGAACAGGGGCAGACTAAGCAAGCAGAGGAGGTTTTTAGTCAGGCTGTGCAGTCTGCCAAGAAAGCAGGCGAAACGAAACAGGAGTTATTGCAGGATATCGGCGAACAGCGCCTGATTATGCGGGCAGAGAATGCTTTCAATAACGATAGAGATTATGCCACAGCAGCGCGTAATTTTGACGCTGCGGCAAAAGTAGCAGAGAAAGCCGGGCGTCCTTCAGAGATTAATGAGAGTAATGCCGCATCAGCGCATTTTAATGAAGGCTTAAATCTAGATAGAGCAGGGAAAGCGCAGGAAGCCCGAGAGCCCTTCCAGAAAGCGGCTGAGGCCGCAGGCAGGGCAGGAGAAAAAGGCAAGGATATACTGCAAAGGTCTAATGAGAGGCTGGATAAATTAAATGGGATATTAAATTTAGCGCCAAGCAATGGTAATGGTTCATCTGCATCGAAAGTAGAAGCTCCTAAGCTAGATGCGCAGGAATTAAGAGGGAATAATGGCAATGGAGCAGACGGTATGCCAAAGGTAGAGATTCCTGAAGCACTTAAGATTGAATCTGAAAGCAAGCAATCCGGGGAAGTTGGTAAAAAAAGCACCGAAGAATATATAAGTGAACTTAACGTAAAAGGAGTTAATGTATATAAAGTAGAAAATAATAAAGGTTCCTTTGTTGAGTTTAGAACTCGGGACGGAAGAATCCTTGCGAGAATTCCTGGAGAATCTATTAATGGACTCACTGTTAAAAATCTTGATAAATCATGGGGAAGTGGCATCGGAGACGTTTTGATAACTATATCTAAATTTGAGAATGAAGATTATAGTGTGAGTCTTAAAAAAATACTTTCAGATAGTAATGGAATTCAGGGAGTGTATATAGAATTGAAAAAAAATAAAGACGGTACTGAATTAGTCTATGATTTTGCTAGTCCATTTAAAGGGGTTATTATTTTTAAGAGCACTAGAAATGATTATCAGGAATTCTATGTGGAAGAGTTAGGGGATACAATTAAGGTAAAGATTATCAGAGAGGGACATGAAGACGTCTTTACTTTTTCTAAGATTCCTAAGGCAATAATGGAAAAGGTTTGGAACAAGATAGCGGAGAGGGATCAATTACAGAATGATCCTAAAGATGGATTTGATCCAAAAATTGGTCAGTTGAGTTCAGAGATAAGTGGCGAGATGCCCGTAATTAGACGCAGTCTTGGTATTTCAAAAAGTTCTCGGGATGTGTTATCGCATAAAGAGCCTTCTGATGTAAAAACGCCTGAAGTGCAGAAACCAGATTCAGGCAATGGCAATGGATCAGGTCCGCGCGCGCTTGGGTCTGAAGTGGCAAAAGTACTTGGCAGTGACGGCGAAATGTATTCAATGCCCGGCCGAGGAAAAGATGATTTAGCTAGGCAGATAGAGGATAATTTGAACAAAGAATTAAGGCTTCCCGCCGGCGTGCCTGAGCCTACGAATGAAGGCCTTCCTACAGCGGAACAGGCTAGATTTACCGGGCTTTCTGCGGAGGGAAATCAGGCGGATCAGTTGTGGCAAACTAGAGATAATCTGGTGGCGCAAACGGCAGAAAGAGGTAAAGACGAAGTAAGGAATCTTTACAGAAAAGACGGGGAAACAGAAGGAAGATTAAAAGGCCCTGCCCAAGAAAGATTCATCGAGCATTTAAGTGAATATTGGACACGGTTTACCGAACGGGTTGATCAGGGAAAAATGTATATTGCAGCGATTGCCGCAGGTTTGTCTATTGGTAAAAATACCGCGGCCCAATTTGTAATAAATCGTTTTGTTAAAGACGGAGCTCCTGCCGGGACTAAAGGTGTAGTAGTTTGGTTCGGAAGCGAAGGGGAGTTAAGGGATACGGCACAACAAGCGCGGGCTAAACTAGGTACAGTTGGGAGAGAAAATGAGGTTACTGAGCTATATTCTGAGCGTGACGGCAGCCTTGTGGAGATTAACCCAAAGAATGGAGAAAGGGTTAAAGTAGATATTAACGAGATAAAGGATCGGAAAGGGTTGATTCTGGTTCATGATGAAAATCTAAAGTTTTGGGCAGGAGGCGAGTGGGATGTATTTGAGGCTCTTGTCAAAGGAAGAATTATCAGTATGCCTGATTTTCAGAAGTTAGCCGGGCTGCAGATGAGTATGCAGGAAGCGATCGGTAAGTCAGCCCCTGAAATAATCGCCTTAGTTAAAGAATATCGCGCTTGGTTGAAAGAGCTATTGGGTAATCAGAAAGAATCAGTGCTTGAGAAGGGAGAATATGCTATAGGCAGAGATATGGAGATTGCTACGGCTGAAGGGAAAAGAGAAGAGGTTAAGATACTATGGTTGAGCGAGGCTGTGCGCAAAAAGTTCTTAGAAAAAAATAAGGCAGAGTCTTTCGAAGAATTGAGCCATAGAAAAGGCGGTAAAGAAGCCATAGCCGCTTTATTGGCTGCCGCAGAAGGCATGGCTGGTATTGACGGAGTTGATTATTATCGTGATCTTGATACCAATGAAGTCATTCCTTTGTCTGATCATAATGGGCAAGCAAACCGGGTTCATGATTCCAACTCTTATCGGTCTGTTGGCAAGGCGTTAAGCGTGGCACAGCGCTGCTTGGAAGAGGGATACTTAAGTAAAGAAGCCGCGGAAAAGATGAGCTCAAATGTTTCATTTCAGAATCGCGGCATGCTTATTACTACCGCAGAATCAGTCTATCGGTTAAATAAGGCAGGAGCTAAATCGTTATTGTTACTTACCGGCGCCTTGACCAAACAGCAGCAGCGTTTATTGAAGGCAGAGTACGATCCTGATGTTATCAATGAAATACCCGTACCAATAATAGACAGGGATTTTAAAAAAGCGGGTAAGATTGTAGGCACTTCTGTTGCAGCCGACAGCTATATGGCAACGGCTGTTGAAGGCGCCCTTTCCAGAGCAATGAACATTGTTATTATTGATGTAGGTAAAGATACAGGCAAAGGTTCTAAAGGCTGGTCTGTGAAGAGGGAAGCGGTCCTTAGCGCAGCCGGAGAACAAGGCGCGGAAGTAATGATTTGTCGTGAACCCGACGGCAAGTATCGCCTATTGCGTTCCGGGGATAATCCAAAGTCCGCAGGCGAGCAGATAAAAATTGAGAATATTTCCGCGTTAAAAAATGAATTCGCGGAAAAAGGATTTGAGACAGAAAATGCCACCAGTGAAATAAGCTTGATCAATGCCCTTCTGAATAGCACGGGGAAAGAAGGGAAAGTGGTAATCCTGATTTCGCGTCCTTACGCCACTGGTACCGACCTATTAGTGGAAACAGTTAAGAGGAGCCCTTCTACGGTGCTTGAATCAGTAGGCGACAAAAAGAGCAGCTTATGGTTTGCATTCCAGTCTTTAAGCCGCCTGCGGCCACCGAATGAGGATTTCAGCAATGTGGAGAGAAGGTTTGTGATGACAGGAATGGATACGCTGGGCAGTAAACCCGATGCAAAAAAGACTCAGAGGCAGATATTTAAGTTATTGTGGGAAAACCAAAAGATAGACGATGCCCAGGAAATTTATACGACAGGACATGAGGCTATATCTGAAATAGGGCACAAATTTAATAATGAAATGGTTGATGCCCTTAAAGAAGCGCATCCGGCGCTTGCCGAAGCAATTAGGAATGAGAATAAAAAACATCAGGAAATAAATTCTGTTCAAGAGATGCAGAATGCCGAATCTAAAACAAATATTTCTTCTACTGTGCTTAATGATATGGCCGTGAGAGAGAAGGAGTGGTCGCGCCAGAATTGGTCACCGGAGGGCAAATGGTTTAAGGATCTCGAAAATGTGCAATCACTTGAACTGCGAGAAGCACTAAAGCAAAAAGTTCTTGAAACATGGTTTTCAGATAGCTCTTCTGCGCATGATAGGCCTCTTTTTGATTGTTTAGGAGTTGACCAAATTACCTCTAGAATGAGAGGGTTTGAGGTTGGAGAAGATGGTAATCCGCGCGGATTTGAAACCAGCGATTATCCTACTTTTGCGTCTCGGCCAGCCGGTAATCGTTTTCGTTTAAAAGATGCTGCCGAAGATACAGCTGTTCCCGTAGAAAACCTATTGGAACAATATCCACGTTTAACCGGAAAGATAGAAAGCATTCGGGGTTTTACGGACAGGGGTTTTGTGGGGTTTGATGGCGCAGGAATGTTTGAATTACAGAAAATTATGGGCAGCAGGGAGATGGATGAAAGGCCGGCGCTAAATAACATCTTAGCTAGAGCCGGATTATCACAACTTCCCAATGGCCCTCTTACGGAAGATCAAGCTTTAGATGCTCTGGCTGGTTTGATAAAAACGGGCAGAATAGATTTAGCAAACCCCCAACGTTCTGTTGCCAGCGTGATTCTTGCCGGGCAAAGCGAAGGATTCCTAGGCGTGACTCTGACCACAGAAGAATTAAAGAAGGCGCAGGAAAGCCCTGAAGCTTTAGCCATTTCATATGCCATAGCTGACAAGGCGGAAATAAGCGGTGTCAATGTAGAGCAAGCGCAAACAGTCAAGCAATGGATTGCTGATGATACAACGGGATTCAGGCCTGCTTATAAAAAGAGGATTGAAAGGCAAAGGGAGGCTTATAGAAAAGGCGAGTTGGAAGAAGAGATGCGTTTTACTGATTCCGAGTTTAGCGGGCATCTTCCTGATTTGCGCCAAATAGAACGAGATTGGAATACCTTTAAGGCTATGGGATTAGTTTCTCCCGAAGGAGCTGATATTCTAAAAAGCAGGGTTGCGGCTTATCAGAAACATCTTAAATCCACCAAGGATCTCACTCTCGCTAAAGTAATAGAAAGAGATCCAGCGGAGATCTTTGAGGAGTATGGCGTTAATAATGATAGCGCGATAGCGCGAACCTTGGCTAACTTTAATTATGCGCGTAACAACCTACAG
The DNA here is from genome assembly GCA_030650425.1 of Candidatus Omnitrophota bacterium. Lineage (GTDB taxonomy): Bacteria > Omnitrophota > Gorgyraeia > Gygaellales > Profunditerraquicolaceae > UBA6233. The sequence goes on from JAUSED010000006.1 coordinate 11,077, forward strand.
GCAATGGCAGGGTTATGGGATCTTGAACAGAAGGCTGATGAAGCGGCTGCGGCCCGCGTTCAGAAAGCTATTGGCGCCTCTAGCCTTGAGGATGCCCAGGCTAAACTTAAAAGAATACAGGCTATGGCAAAAGCATTGGCTAAAGAGTCTCCAGAGTTAGTAAAAACTAAGGGAGTCAGCTCAGTATCGGGAATAAGAGAAATCTTAGGTACAACTTGGGCAGAGGAAGAGGGGTTGGTTACTGTTTCAGAGGACGGAAAGACGCGCGAGCTTACAGCGAAAGGAGATATAATTTTTGAGGTGGCTTTAGGTTTTGGCGCTATTCAAGATACTGACCGCAATGAAGTAGCGGAGGCAAAGACTATTTTTGGCTTAATCAATAAGCTGATGGAAGGAAAATATAAGGTAGAGAAAAAAGATAACTTAACTAAGCAGGAGAAATTAAATAGACAGATTTTTGAGCATATGAATAAATTGGAAGAGCTTCCATTGTCTCAGATGGCTAAGCACCCCGAACATGTGGCTGTTTTGGAGGGCGAAAGGCAGATAGAAAGATTAGATCCGAGTACTGGTAGGTATATCCCGGTCAGCCAGAGATTAGCGCAATTGGAAGAAAGAGACACCGGCATAGAAAACACATTGAAAGAATTGGATAAGTTAGGTAAAAAGATTAATTCTCCGGATTCCATCCAGGGTGATGATTTATTATCAAAAGGATTCAGGTTTATCAGCCAGAGGTTTAAGGAAAAAGCAGAGCAAGAAGAGAAAGAAGGTAATCCTGCTTTACGAGAGGCGCTGGAAAGAATAGCCGAAGGGAAAGCCGTGGTTACTTTTGACAGGGAAACCGATGAAGATATGGGCAAGACTAATATGAACCGCGCGGCAATCCTGACGCAAGACCCAAGCCCTGAAGAGAAAGCCGTGGGAATAACGCATAAATATATTATTCAGATTAGAGACAGTAACTTTAACAATCAGGGCAACATCAAGGCCTCGCCGTTATTATATGATGTTAACCACGAGTTAAAGCATGGTGTTTACGCTATTGCCAGAGGGACTTCTACTGTAGCCCAAGAAGGCGATGCCCAGATAGACGCGGTGGAAGATGTGCAGAACTTTGTGGAGGATAAGACTAACTCGGGAATCATTGATCTAGAGGATTATCACTTTATTATAGATTCTAACCTTGGCAATCCTAAAGAGCGCCGGGAAGCCGAAGTTGCCCAGCCTGAAGCAAAGCACGATACCCAATTCTATATAAAACGTAAAGTAGCCAGAGATTTAAGGATTAACGCGATAAAGGAGGCTGTAGAAGAGAAGGCCGGACAGATGTTTGAATTACGTAGGGCTTATTCGCAAAGAGACTTGGGCATACAGATAGCCGGGGCTGGTTATTTTGATCCGCATAAGGTCGCAGGTTTTTGCGATGAACGCCGGCCGGCGAAAGACAATAAACGCGCTATCTATTTCAAGATAGACGGCTCTAACGGCACAAAGTTAGTGGTAAGCATACACGAACTTATCCACGCGTTAGCCGAAGTTTACCAAGATAATCCGAAAGAAGGCGGCTTGGAGGATTTCCTCAATGAATTAAGCGCGGTAATAAATGCCACCGGTGACCTCCATCTTAAACAGGCATTTGATAAAGTAATCGGCCATATCCGTTATTATGGCGTATCCGGCGCGCCTTTAAGCAGGAGCGCTTTTAAGGAAGCCGGAGTTGATATAAAAGATTACTTGGTTGGTTTGATTGGTCGTCTGGAAAAGCAAAATAGCAGGCATGTCGGCGAAACTGAAAAAGGAGTCCGTAAAGCCGCGCTGGACAAAGCCAGAGAATTATTAAAGAAATTAGCAAAAGAAGGCGCGGCAGCAATAACGGATGCAGACTTCTTTGAGCTTTACAGCATAATGAAGAAATTCCAGCAGACAGACTTCGGCGTTATGTCAGAATTATTAGCCTATATTGGCCCGATTCTCGCGGGAGAGACAGTAGCCAAGGAAGGCCGCAAATTCACTGATACAAATGTGGTTCGTTTTGCGGAGTTAGTTCAGGCAAATCCTAAGTTAAGGCAGTTATTTGACCGATATTTTGAGGCAATAGGGCTGCCAATGGTATGGCTGAATGAGGTTGAATTGGAAGCTGAGAAGCAAATCGCCTCTATGGATGCCGGAAATTTATTTAATCAGGGAGTAACGGCTCTTAAGCAGAATAATATAGAGGATGCGTTTGATTATTTTAGGCAAGTGATAGAAAAAGATAAGGGTGGAGAATTGGCTCAGAAAGCCCAAAAGATAATAGATGAGATTAACGATCATAAGCAGGCAGTGGAAAAGGCAGTGGAATTCTTTGAGCAGGGATCGGCCGAGATAAAGGGAGAGAATCCGAATTTACAATCTGCAAAGGAATATTTTGAAAAAGCGCGCGACTTGGTTCCGGGAAGTGGATTGGCTAAAGATGCCCAGAAGAATATTGACACTATCAATAGGCTTCTTGTCCCTGGACAGGCCCTTCCTGCTATTGAATTCAAAGATAAGAATGGAAAGGTTATTGTTGAAGTCATCCCTACGACAGGTGAAAATGGCGCAATTAACTATCCTGATAGCGTAAGGGGAGCTGATGGTTTGGAATACAAGGTCAAGGTTGAAGTTGATAAAATCAGCCTTGTCCCTATTGAGGCCGCAGGCAATGAAGGGGGCAAAGAATTAACTAGCGACGAAATGGCAGCTAAGTTTGCAGAAGAGCTTAGTAAGCTTAATCTATCAAGGGAAGAATTTAACGAATATCTTAACTGGCTTAATGCTCCAGAGAGCGTGAAAGAGCAGCATAAAGATATTGGCCGGATGGAGGAGATTACTGGAATTATCTCTAGGGTCTATGATCAGCTTAAGCCTAAATCAGATGAAGTAATTATAAAAGGCGAAGAGGATGTTGCCGGTACAAAGGCAAAGGATGAGCCAATCTTAGCTGACCAAATTCTCGGTACTTTCCGCATGAACGGTTCCGGAGAATTGAGAGCTGAGCTTAAAAATAACAATTTAGTTTTAGTTGGAAATGGGAGGGCGGGAAATAGTGTCGCGGTTACTATTCCAAAGAAATTGGCTGAAACAAAAGATGGTTATCCATTGAAGGCAAGTTATTACTTTGGGATTAAAGAAGATTATACTGTGCGATTCTTAAACGGCGGCAGGAGTCAGTGGCTTATTACTCAGGATTCGCCTAACTCTTCAGAAATTATCGCAAGATTTGATCAGCCAAATACTTCTTCTCCTTTAGCCTATTCTAAGGAAGAGGTTTTGGGGAAGGTGGTAGAGGCTGTGCTAAGGGAAGGCGGTATAGGCGCTTCTTCGGGGGTTGTTAAGGAAGAGGCCGGAGGATTAAGCAGGATTAATGATGGGCTTGATGCCCGTGCTTCTTCAAGCGGTGCTGTTCTAATTCAAACAGAAGCAGAATTATTAAAGCGATTACCCCCATTACAATTGCTGTTGTCATCTTATACTCCTTCTTTATTAGGAGAAACTACTATCCCTAATACCATAAATATGATGCCAATTGAGATAACCAAGGTTCTCAACGCTATATTTAGCTTGGTAAAAACATCTCCTATAAATATAGAAGAAACAAACACCACTGATAAATTCAGCGCCCAAGTGGCCAGCGCTTCTCTTCTGCCCGAATTAAAGAATCTTATCTCAGCCATTGATGAAACTTTAACACGAAGAAATGGTAATGTCAAGGGTATTTTAGGCGAGGCGCTAAAGGTTTTGGCTGGGGTAGTGGAAGAGGTTGCGAGATTAGTGGGAGCTCTGGTGGGAGCGCGCGGCGAGGAGCGTAAGGCCGAGGGTAGTTCGCCTTTGGAAAAACGTCTGCCGATGGCTCAACCGCCCTTAGTTGGCTCGGTGATTAGCGGGTTGGGCAGGATAGAGCAGGCACAAGGCCTAATAATAGGTAAGAGAGTAGCCAGCCCGATAAGCTTATTTGACGCTAGGGATGCTGAAAATAGAGGAAGATTAGCGGCAAAGTCACCAGTTTTACGCCTTACAACCGGCCTTGCCCCGCCTCAGCGCTCACCAAACGACTCTCGCTCAGAGTTGATTGGCGGTTCCAACTATACAGGAGCGCAAGCAGTTGAAGTTGTAACAAATGAATTAAACAGTTTAGCAAATGTTTTAGGAAGTTTGGCAGGTGCCCAGAGTGCGACCTTCGGAAACGAAGAAAGAGGGCAGGGTGCAAGAAGTGCATTCAGTAATAATATAGGTAACCCGGCTCAAGAAGCCGGAAGAGATTTAGGCGCTGTAGTAAGGTTCTATACTGAGGCCAAAGCAATTGGCTCAGAAACTGCAATAACCAGTGATGCGATAAGTGCGCCTGCGCTAAACGCAGAAAAAACTGGTATTTCTAGCAGTGTAACCTCAAATCCGCTTGAAAAAACAGAGAGCGGTCTTTTTGTCTCCGAAGTCTCCGCATCTTCACCCGCGTTTAATTTAGGAGGAGAAGATTTAATCAAAGCGTGGGATAATCTCTGGCGCTTAAAAGCCCAAATATTATATCGTAAAAGAATCACTAAGTCTGCAGCGTTAAAGCCCCTTCATAAGGCGGCATATATATACTACAAAGATGAATTGGAATATTCAGGAGAGGATGCTTGGATGGCAGCCGATGCTTTCATGGCCCGTCGATATATCATTAATAAAATAAAAGGGGAGGTGCACCTTGAACCGAAGAAAAATAAAGAAGAGAGTGAGGCGATATTAAAGGCGATGGTTGAGAAAGATCTTTCAAACGGAACCTTAAAGGGAGTTAATCTTGAAGTTCTTGAGAATAATTTTAACGAAGGATTGTCTGCTTTTATGCGTTTATTCAGAGTTTCTCCGGAGCTAAAGGATTCATTCCTTGGTAGGATAGAGAAAGATGAAGATAGCCTAAGGCAAGAAGTGGAAATAATAGAAAAGAGGGAAAAAGAGGAAGAGGCGTTAGCCAAGGCAAATGGGAATGGCATTGATCTCGCCGTAGCAGATGCACTCAATAAACTATCTAAGAAGATTGATGAACAAAAAGAAGTGCTAGGTGGGAAGATTGATGAACAAAAAGAAGTGCTAGGTGGGAAGATTGATGAACAAAAAGAAGTGCTAGGTGGGAAGATTGATGAACAAAAA
>JAUSED010000003.1 GCA_030650425.1 Candidatus Omnitrophota bacterium
CCACACCCGGCGGCTCAACCGGTGCCTACACCATCCAGACCGCTGCTTCCAGTGGAGTATCTACCGGCTTAATTGATCAGGATACTGCCGTAGCCAGTGACCATATCATTGGTACACTGACTACTCCAACTATAACTCCAGCCTCACTGAAAGCAGGAGCTACCACTAACCATACCTTTAGCTTTACTGCGATCAGCGCCATTGCCTCCGGCGGCAAGATCGAAGCGGACTTCTCTAGCAACTATGACTTAACTGGTACACTCGCTGTAGTCTCAGGTAACACTGGCTCAACTGTCGCAGCCTCAGGGAACACCTTAATCATCACTACCGGTACAGATATCGCCGCCGCAGCTACGCCATCAATCGTTATCTCCGGGATCAAGAACCCCACTTACTTAGGCACAACCGGCACTTATGCTATGAGAATCAAATATTCCTCAGGCGCAGTGATTGATACCGGTACTGCTGCAGCCAACACCATCGTTATCCCAACCATTACCATACTTACTCCTTCAGATACAGGGATTACCGTCTATACCGGAGATTCCTATAACATTACGTGGAGCTCTGATGGAACAGTATCCAATGGCTTAGCCCTATATTATTCCACTAATGGCGGCACAGCTTATCCGAACACCATTGCCACCGGTGAGACTAATGACGGTACCTACACTTGGACAGTTCCAGCTGACCCCACAGTGCAAGCCAAGGTGAAGGTTCAGGATACTTTCTACCAATTCTTCAAAGACACCACGGATACGCAATTTAACTTAGGTACAGCTTCTAGTACAACCGTATCAGGGACAGGGAGCGCGGCTAGTATCATTTTATCACCCGGCTCCGCGCCTTATTCCTCTTCCGGTGACTTTATGTCGCGCACCTTGGACACCACTGCTAACCAGAACTTTGGGATCTTAAGCTGGAATGCTACCACGCCTATCCAAGCAGGAGCGAATAGCTTGACGATTAAAGTGGCGGCCAAGAACACAGACTCAGGCTGGCAGGATTCTGACTTTGTAAATTTAGTGGATAGCACCGCGCCTCCGACAGGAGCAACAATGATCTACCGCTCAGTGGGGCCCGGAGCGACAGCGGCTTTAGCTTCAGGCTCAAGCTCAAACACCCTGACTATTGTTGGCTCAACCGCTACTTTCTCCAGCGCCTTAGCTGATAATATCGGCGTAGGTGATGTGATTCAGTATAATGCCAGCGGCAACTTAGCCTTTATTCACGGCCGCACTTCCTCCACAGTCTACACCGTAAAAACTTCAGCCGGCGCTGCTCCTACAGCCATCTCAGGGGATCAGGGCTGGTCTATTTTCCGCGCCTACATCTCATTAGTTAATGCTGAAAAAGGAGATGAAAACAATTCTCTTAACGATGCCGTAGAAAACTTTGATGATTGGACACCCGGAGGAGCAAAAGACGCGGATGAAGTGGGTAAGGATATAACTGCCTCCAACGAAGTCTGGAACATTGCCTGCTATGCCGGCGCAAGCGCAGATACAACCACTGCTACTATTAGCGGCTGGACAACCGGAGTGAATAATTATATTAGGATTTATACTCCTTATTTGACATCAGAAGTCGGCGCCAGCCAGAGGCACGCGGGGAAGTGGGATACGAGTAAGTATTATAATACTGGATTTATTTCTCTGAATGATAATTATGCTAGGATTGAAGGCTTACAAATATATATCACTACGTCTTCTAATTCTAATTATGCAATTCGCTTGTATGGAGACGGAGAGTTGCAGGTTTCAAATAATATTATAAGAGCCACACTTTCAGGTTCAGCAACAAGTAATTATGGTATTATGGGAAATTCAGCGAGTGCCGCGGTCCATAAAATTTGGAATAATATTATTTATGATTTTGTAAACGGGTCCAATGACAATAGAGGTATTTTTGGTTATACCGTCGGTAATAATGCTTATATTTATAACAATACGGTATACAATTGCTATTATGGTATTACCAGGTCTGATGGTGTAATATTGGTAAAAAATAATATTGTACAGAATTGTACCAACGGTTACGCAGGTTCATTCAATGCCGCTTCTAGTAATAATATTTCTCAAGACGCGACATCTCCTAACACGGCCTTAAGAAATATAACCGTTACCTTCGTCTCCACCACTAGCGGCAGTGAGGATTTCCACTTATTAAGCTCAGACACCGGCGCCAGAAACGCCGGCGCGGATCTATCCACCGACACCAACCTTGCCTTTGGTGCTGACGCTCAAGGTTATTTAAGGCCGGCAAGCTCTGCTTGGGATATCGGCGCTTTAGAGCAGGGAGGAGTAAGCTTAAATAATAGCGGCACAAGCGCAATTATCCCTTCAGCCTTATCCGGTCTGCGTTACATCAAATACAAAGCTTACTTTGCTACTGCTGATACAAGTTACACACCTACATTAAGCGATGTCTCCATCGGCGTTGCTGATACCAACAGCGCTAACCGGGTTATCTCCGCTGAATCCGCCAATAACTTTACTATGGTTGGGCCAACTACTACCTATACTTTAAGCGCGCCAGCAGATATTACTGCAGGGAGTACCCGCGCGGCTTATAGCGTAACCCGCTATGACAGCGTGAATAGCCCGATGATCCGCGGGGCAGAAACCGTTTATCTCTATACTAATTCTACCGGCGCGAACGCGAAGTTCTACGACGCGGCCACCAACGGTAATATTATTACCAGTGTGAGCATTGCTGACGGTGCGTCAAGCGCGAATTTCTGGTATTACGACGAGAAGATGGGCGCGCATACGATTACTGCTTCAGATAACGCCAGCGCGGCAGATGGCGCAACCGGTAAAGCTGACGGAACAGACAGTTTGAATGTTTTGCACACAACTGCCGACCATTTGAAATTCGCTACCACCATTACCGATCAACAGGTAAGCGTGGCTTTTAGCTTGCCGCAGATTTTAGCGGTGGATGCTTACGGCAATACCTGTAATAATGATTACGGAGCAACGGCTTATTCCGGGGCAAAGACTTTAAGCTATGCCTTAAGCGGAACAAGCAATGCTCCGGATGGAAATGCCAGCGATAGTTTTACCACCGCGGTTACTTTTGCCAACGGCGCTTCCACGACCACACCGATTAATGCCACTCTATACCGCGCTCAAGCCACCACGATTACTCCGTCGGTAGCAGACTTGAGCGGAGCGAATACTAGCTCCAATTCGATTACGGTTAATCCGCTTACCGCGATTAAGCTTGTGTTTACTCAGCCGTCATCAGCGCTGCCAAGCGAGATTATCAACTCCAGTCTCTCTACTCAACCGATCGTTTCCATACAGGATACTTATGGTAACCAGACTACAGACACCTATAGTATTGTACTTTATGATTCCAGCCGGTCATCTTTACCTTACGCGGATGCCTCAGGTACCTTAAGCTCTGATCATACGGATAATACTCTGGCGGCGACCGCTGGCCAAGCTCAGTTTAGCGGAGTGAAACATAGCGCGGCCGGATCGGTTTATCTCTATGCCGAATCAGCAGGGAGCGGCCTGAATCCCGCTTTCTCTACAGCGATTACTTTGGCCACCAGCCAGACCTCCACAGTGGAAGTGGCGGCTACACCGCAGGCTGCTTTTGATCTTACCCCGACGAATGATACTTTGGCGAATAAATTTAGCGTGCTGAAGTTTAAAGTGCATGATCAGGGCGGGGACGGCACAGCTACGCTGATTGATCGGATCAAAATAGCGGTAGCCGGTACCGGCGCGAATGCCGCTACTGATATTGCCTGGGCAGGCTTATATGTGGGCGAAACAGAAGTTGCCGGCGCGGCCTCGATTGCCAATGATTATATTACTTTCGGTTCTGCTCCGAACGCTAATTCAGCCGCTGCCTTATATAGCCTTAGCAACAATACTACTACCGAATTTATTGTTTATATTTATATGAAAGATGGAAAGCTTACCGCCACTGAAAACCAGACCTATACCTTTGGGGTTAACGAAGGCCTGATTGGAGCGGATAGCGAAACATCCAGCGGTATGGCGGGTAATTCTACACCCGGAGTTTCCACGGTTGTGGGCACGATCAAAGTGAGTGCCGCGGCCTTTGAGTTGGTTACTGCCAGCGACGGAGCTGCTACTTTAAGCGTGAGCGCCGGCACACCGGTGGAGTTAAATCTGCGCGCTACCGACGTGAATAAAAACATTGATCAAGATTACACCGGTAACCATACCTTTGCCTTTAGCGGGTTAGCCAGTGTGGGCACCAGCCCGGATATTTATTATCCGCAAATTGAAAGCACACTGCTTGGTTATAATATCACCGTGTCTTTCACTCAAGGAGTTTCTAATGCTCAAGCAGTAACCTTAACCGCTTATAAAAAGGAGACGGCTAATCTGGTCTGTCAAGAGTCAGGCAGGTCGTATACCCAGTATGCTTTGGCCTGCACCGTAAACAACCTGAGCGCCAATACCATCAGTTTAGTGGGTGGAAACAATCAGTCCGGCGGCACAAATTTTGCCTTACAACTACCGTTTATCGTGCAAGTCAGCGATGTCTATACCAATCCTGTGGGAGCAGGACAGGCAGTTACCTTTGCCATCACTTCCGGAACAGGCGCAAGTTTAAGCGTGACGAACGCGGTTACGAATAGCAGCGGGCAGGCGTCCTCAACCCTGACCTTGGGAACTACGCCGGGTACCTATCAAGTGAGTGCATCAGCTAGTGTAGGCGAAACGCCGCTTTCCGGTTCGCCGGTAAGCTTCAGCGCTACCGCGCTTACTCCTTCAGCTGTTCAGGTGGTTAGCGGGAATAATCAATCTAAGCAGGTTACCTTGGCCTTGGATGCTCCGTTAGTGGTAAAAGTGGTGGATGGCTCAGGCACGGCTATCTCTGGACAGACCGTGAACTTTAGTATTTCCAGCTATCCGTCGGGAGCAACCGGCCAGTCGCTCTCCGTAAGCAGCGCGGTTACGGATGCCAGCGGAGAGGCATCTGTGGCGCTCACCCTTGGCAACAAATCCGGGGCTTATGTCGTCTCAGCCAGCTCTGGTTCGCTTACCACGCTTAGCTTAACTGCGACGGGAACTGCGGCTGCGCCTTATCAATTGGTTTTAAGCGGCCCGGTGGCGGTGGTTGCAGGGACGGTATCTGATCTATTTACTGCCTCTATTCAGGATCAATACGCGAATAGTTCCAATGTCACGCAAGCCACGGTATTTTCTCTAATTACCAATCCCAGCCGCGCAAACGGCCGCTTCTATACGAATAGCGACGGAACAGGCCAGATTACCTCAGTGACTATAGCCAACGGCGCATCAAGCGCCACTTTCTACTACAAAGATACATCTATCGGTACGGCCAATGTTGCAGTAGCCTGGGCCAGCGGACAGACACTCGTTACTCCCAGCGCCACTCAGTCAGTGAGCATCACACCGGGTGACCTTTACCGCTTTACAATAAGCGGGACAACCGATACGATTGTCAGCGGTTCTACCAAGGATATCACTATTACTGCCTACGATACGCAGGGTAATATCAAGACCAATTACAGCGCTGACGTAAACGTGATCCTTTCCGGAGCAAACAGCTCTCCATCGCCGTCTGCTACCAGCCCGACTTGTACGAATAAGACCAGTCAGGACGTTAATTTTGGCGCTAGCACCACCTTAACCTTTGCCAGCGGTGTGGCTACGGCAACCTTGAAATTATATAAAGCTGAGAGCGTATTGATTAAAGCTACCAGCGGTTCTGTAACGACGGCGGATGCGGATGGCTTGAGTTTCATTGTCAGGCATGGCACGTCAGACCATCTGAAATTCAGCGCTAATCTTCCTACGCCGCAGGCAGCAGGCGTGGCCTTTAATCTTAATGCTAATTTAGACGCGGTTGATCTTTATAGCAATATTTGCGACGGCGCCAACGGCTCAACGGTGTTTTCCGGAACCGGCCTGCCGATTAGCTGGGCTTTAAGCGGAACCGCCAACGGCCCTGAAGGCAATGTCAATGATGCCTTTGTAACTGCCGTAGATTTTACCGGCGGCGTATCCACTACTACGTTAAGCGCCACGCTTTATCGGGCGCAAAATACCACGCTTACTGCCTCTACCACCAGTTTAAGCGGGACCAATGCTGCCTCGAATACTATTACCGTTAATCCGGGCGTGGTGAACAAGTTAAGATTCAATCAGCAGCCGTCAACTAGCTGCGTTACTTCTGTAGCCTTGGCGCAACAGCCGATCGTTGCTCTGGCTGATCAGTATGGCAACGCGGTTACTTCATCTTCGGGAACGATCAGCCTCGCCGGTTCAATTGATAACAGTACGTTTACAGCAGTAACTAACGGCGCGCTCAGCGCCACCGGTGGTTTGTCGGCGGATACGGTAAGCGGCGTGGCTACTTTTAGCGGCCTGACCTATAATTATCCGGAGAATATCTACTTAAGGGCTACTGTTTCAGGCTTGAGTTTAACCGCGATCTATTCATCGCAGATCAGCTTTAATACCGCGCAGGAAGCTGTATTTAGCGCCGGAACATTGGCAGAACCGGCGACGATTTCCTCGCTGGCCAATTCGCTCGCTGCCAAAGTCAATGTGCTTGATTTTAAGATTACCGAAGGCGGCACCGACGGGTACGCCACCAAGGTAAAACAGATTGTGGTTAAGCGCGATACGGCCGCTGATACGACCGCAGGCTGGACAAGCTATATTGAAGGAGCCTACATTACCGATGGAATTACCTCAACCCTTGGCGTAGTGGAAAATGACCAGATTACTTTTGGTTCAGGCAGCAGCGTGATTTACACCGTGACCAACGCTACCAGTAAAACCTTTACCTTAAGCGTTTTCTTGAAAGCTGTACTTCCGGCTCAGGCAGATAATAAAGTCTTATCATTTAAGGTTGATCCCAGTGTTAATGTCAGCTTGGATCCGATTGGCTCGCGGCTTGGCGCTTACGTTACCTTTACCTCATCGCCGGTGCTTACCGTAACAGCTACAGATTTCCTGATTACCGGCACCGCAACGATGAACGCCGGAGGAAGCCAAGCGATTACGTTAAAGGCCATTGATACGCTTGGTAATATTGACTATGATTATACCGGAGATAAGACGCTTACCTTTAGCGGCGCGAATGTTTCCGCGAACAGTAATAATCCTACAGCCACCTCCTTTGCCGGGACAGCGGTAAATTTTGGCACAGGCACGACGGTTTCTTTTAGCAGCGGCCAGAATTCCTCCACCGTAACGATTAAATTATATAAAGCGGAGTTAGCTACGATTAAAACCACAGACGGAACTCTGACTACCGCTAATAGCAACGCGTTGATTATTACTGTCGCTGGCGGCACAGCCACCAGCCTGTCTTGGCTTACTCAACCGGTAGCGGTAATCGTGGAGAACGCGCCGTGGAAGGAATTTAGTGTGGCGACCACCGATGCTTACGGGAATACCTCTTCCAGTACCGCGACAATCACGGTTGCTCCCTCTAGCGGCACAGTGCCGGCGAGCGCCACCGCTGCGGTCGCTGCCCAATCAGGAGTAGCTACTTTCTATAACTTTGCTGTCAATGACCTGACCAACGGCGAGAAGATTACTTTAAGCGCGACTGCCGATGGAGTAACCGGCTCAGGCGCCTCCAGCGAAGTTACGGTTTACAAGAAATACACGATTACCTTGAACGTAAAGGATTACACCAGCGCCACCCATCTTACCGAATGTTCGCTTGCCGCGGTTGAAAATGCAGTGGCGGTAACGGACTTCCCCAAGAGCGGGAACAGCCCGTTTACTTTCAGCCTGCCGTACGGCACCTATACCTTTACGGTGAGCAAGGATAAATATATGGATGAGAGCGTCCAGAAGACCGCGGGAGCAGCCGCTGATTATCTGGACGGGACCTATGACGCCAATATTAGCTGGTCGATGATCGCGACCAGCTTAGTCGAGGCAACCTCGGATTACAGCGTGAAGAGCGCCTTTGTTTATGATGAGAGTTCGGATAAGCTTTCGATCAGGTTATGGCTGGAGAAACGCGGGAAGCTGGTGCTTAACGATGATGTGAATAAATTAGGCGCGGCTACGGTGCAGATTTTTAACGATACTACCGGCGTATGGCTTACCGATATTACGATAACCGCGCCAACCGGAACGACTAATGGTGTCTATAATAAAGATTTGACGGGAGTTATCGCTACCGCCGGAGATATTGATTTAACTTCGGGTAAGACTTATTACTCCAAGGTGAAGATAAATTACGGCGGCACGGCCGGAGACGCGCGCACCTATGAAGGCGGCACCACCTTTAGCGTAACGGTTAATGAATCCTTAAAGACTGTAACCAGCGCCATTCAGACAGTAACGACTAATATTGCCGGACAGACTGCCGAGATCAAGACTGTGGTTAAAGACGAGATCAAAAAGCAGGTTGATGAGGTGGTGGTGCCTAAGATTACGGATGTGAAGGCCGAGACAGCCAAGATCCTTACTGCCACCGCCGAAACCCTGCCGGGCAAGATTACCGAAGCCAAGGATCAGATGGTCACCAAGCTTACCGAGGTTCAGGATCAGGTAGTTACGGAGATTCAACCGTCGGTAAAGAGCGGCATCCTTAACCGCGAGAACTCGGTTAAACAAGGAGGGACAGTAGTCATCCGTTACCGCACGACTACCGGCTTGTCTCCAGCCTTAAATGTTTACAGCCCGAAGGGCGCTTTACTTCTGGGAAGCAAGGCGATGAAAGAGGTTGGCGCAACCGGTGTCTATGAATATAGCGTGACTTTCGCCGCTAGCTGGGGCACAGGAGATTTCTCGGTGGTTTGCAGTGAGGCCAGCCAAGGAACCGCGGATGCCTTGGTGATGAGCGTTATGCAAACGGATATCGACACTGTTTCCGGTAATGTCTCAGCGGTATTGGGGAACACCGGCGGCTTGAGCAACTTAAAGAACGTTACCAATAATATCAGCACGCAATTCAATGATATGGATCGCGTGTTGGCTAAGATCAGCAAGGATATTTCCGGAAAGCTCGGAGAGGCAAAGAGCGTGGTTAATGATTTGGCCAGTACCTTTAAACAGCTGGAAGAGATGAGCAAGCAGATTAAGGATATCGGCGGGACCACAGGAATCAACCTTGAGAAACTCTATGAGGTTTCCAAGGATAAGAGAGAAGACATAACCTATATTAAGAATAAGAGCGAAGAGCTGAAGGCCGCGATGGAGCTGAACCAGAAGATGATCGAAAACGTAGCCAAGAAACCGGTCGTCCAGAGCTGGTTCGAATTCAAATAAACCGAAACTGTTTCCAATCCGTGAAGGAAACTGTTTCCAAGTCAATCGGGAAACTGTTTCCGCTTTAGGTCGGAAACAGTTTCCCGATTAGAATGGAAACAGTTTCTATTCAATTAATTTATTGAATACTAAAATTTATCTGCTAAAATATAAACTATGGATATGAAAATGCGGGTCACATTTTTAATCCTCTTTTTACTTTTGTTTTGTTCCTCAATAGCGCAAGCAGCGGGCACGATTACTTTACGCCTGATGGCGGTAAACCCGGCGGATTCGGAACAGACGGTCCCGGTGAAAGTTTACCTGCCGATGGAAGTAAAGCCCGAAGATATTATTTATAAAGGTGACCTCGGAGTCGCTTACGACGCCCAGCAGGGAAATTATTATGTTTTCGGCGAATACCAGCTTCAGCCTAAAGAGACCCTTGAAAAAGAAATAGAGATCAAGGATGTCTGGGTGATTGATTCGACCCAGATAGGCTTGACCCGGCAGGAAGCAAAAGAGACGCTTGAGCAATTCAAGAAGACAAATTATGTCGAGAGGGCTAACCTTCTCTACGCCGGGATAGATAAGAAACTCAAAGAAGTTGAAGAGATGCAGGATATGTCTTCGGCCAGCCCGAGTTACAAAATATCCAATTACCGCAACGCCTTAAGTTTATTGAATTCAGCGAAAGCCGACCTGCTGGCGGCCAAGACCCTGCTCTCGGAAGTGGCGCCTAAAGGGCTTGCTGGGCTTACTTGGAAGATTATCCTGTTTATTATTATTTTTCTTGGCGTGCTTGGTTTTGGTTTCTTTTTTATCTGGCAGCGCCAGATGAAGATGGAAGCGGAGCAGCAAAAAGACCAGCAGCCGCCGCAGGAATAATTTAGAGAGGGACGGTTCTATGCTCAACGGTTTAAAATAATAGAACCGTCCTTATTGTTATGACAAAACTTAAATTAATTTTTTCATTTTTATTTCTTAGCTTATTCATATTCGCTTCGGCCCGGGCGGAAGTGATCAGTTCCTTCTGGCGGACGGAAAAATCCCAGCACTTTATCGTTTATTATCAGCAGGCCAATCCCACTTTTGTCAGCGAGCTGATCAATAAGGCCGAGGATTATTATAACGGCATAATGGAAGAGCTGGGTTACCGCAGGTTTGATTTTTGGAGCTGGGATAACCGCGCCAAAATTTACCTTTATGATAATGCCGACGATTTCCATAAGGAAACGCAGCGCGAGGGTTGGACCGGGGCAATAGTTTCCGTCCCGAACAGGACCATTCAAAGTTACGTGGGCCAGAGCGGTTTTTTTGATTCCCTGCTTCCCCATGAAATGACCCATATCATCTTTCGGGAGTTCATCGGTAAGCAGATCGCGCTTCCTCTCTGGATTGATGAGGGCGTTGCCTGCTCTCAAGAGAAGAGCAGCCTCCTGGCGCGTATGCGCATAGCCACGGAGTTGGTTACCCAAGGCCAATACCTGACTCTTGATGAGCTTTCGAAAGTGAGCAAATTAGACGACAAAATAACTCCCCGCGTTTTTTATTCAGAGGCAGCCTCAATCATCGTTTTCCTGATCCAAAAAGAGGGCAAGACAGGGTTTCTGGATTTTAGCCGGGCCCTGCGCGACGGGACAGATTGGAAAAAAGCGCTATTGAAGACGTATAATTTCTCCAGCCTCCAAGAGATGGAAGAGAAGTGGAAGGAGATGCTATGCAAGATGTAAATATTCTGGTTTTTGAAGAAGATGCCCAAGCAGCAAAAACAATCGAGGCTGTTTTGAAATCGGCAGGTTACCATGTCTGGTTAGCCTCAAGCCCCGCTGAAGCGCTTACTTCATTGCGCTCCAATGTTTTTCCCGCGGCGATTGCCGAGGTGCATTCGGCTAAAATGAATGGCACCCATTTTACGCAAGAAGTGCATAAAATATCCGCGGGGACGAATGTCTTGGTGATCACGCTCTATTCTTTTATTAATTCAGCCATTGAAGCAATGGAAGCCGGAGCCTATGCCTATATTACCAAACCCTTCAACAGTTCAGAGATCCGTATCGTGGTTGAGCGGGCGGTGGAGAGGTATTTCCTGCTTTCGACCAGCGATGAAAAGGACTATTTTGTGGATTTGGCCGTGCGCGACGGCCTGACCGGTCTTTTTAACCGCCGTTATTTCAATGAGTTAATCAATATGGAAATTAACCGTTTAAAAAGAGCGCCGAGTTCACTATCCCTACTAATGCTTGACATCGATAATTTTAAAATCTATAATGATACGCAAGGGCATCCGGCGGGCGATGAATTACTCAAGAAATGCGCCAAGGTCTTCAAGAATTCCGTGCGCGCGGTGGATATAATTTGCCGCTATGGAGGGGAAGAGTTTATTATTATGCTTCCTCAGACAGATAAACCGGGAGCGCAGATTATCGCCGAGCGCCTGCGTATGCAGGCAGAACTTTTCTTACCGACGACGATCAGCGTGGGAATTGCCACGCTTCCGCAAGACGCGCAGAGTGTTGAGGACTTGATTCAAAAGGCGGATGATGCTCTTTATCAGGCTAAAAAAAGCGGAAAAAATAAGTGGTGTGCGGCATAAATGCAGTTATCCATACTTGATCCTAAAAAAGCCATCTGGCAGGGGATGAGTAAAGAAGTTAAATTGCCGACTGCCGACGGAGAAATGTGCGTGCTTGATTTCCACCAGTCTTTCGTGGTCAGGTTAGCCAGAGGCAGTATAATTTTTTCGGAGACGCGTATACCAATAAAGGACGGTATTGCTTTTATGCGCTCAAACAGTTTGACTGTTTTCGCGCAGACGTAAAATTAATCTATGTCCACATTCGCATTAGCGCTGGTGATGATTCTAAGTACCGCCGGGCCTGCCGCGGTGATTGCCTTTGTAGGATATTCTGCGGTTAAATCAATAGCGCGTAACCCCTCCGCTTCCTCAAAAATATTCATCGTTATGATTCTGGCTTTTATTTTTTCAGAAGCAATCGCGATTTTAGCGCTTCTGATTTTATATAATCTTTTCGCCAAATAGGAGCTCGGGTCTTATGCTCATCCAGCTTTTAGTCATCCAAGTAGTCACATTCATCGGTATTATCTTCTTAATGCGCTTTCTTTTCTCCCGGCATCTTAAAGTTGCCCTAGAGAGGCTGAATACTTTACACGAGGAGAATCTGGCTAAAGAGGAAGAGCTTAATGAAGAGCTTAAGCGCGCCAAGGAAGAAAGCCATGCGCAAATAGAGAAGGGCAAGGAAGAAGCGGAGCTTATTGTTGAAGAGGCCAAGAAAGACGCGTTGCGGCTGCGTTCAGCGCTTGAGGAAGAAGCTAAGGCGCAGGCAGATAAAATTGTGGCTGGCGGGAAGATTGACGCAGAGAAACTGAAGGAAAAGTGCTCGCAAGATATACAGGCTCAAAGCGTCGAACTGGCTTCAAGGATGATTTCCGAGCTGTTGATTGAGGCGGACAAAATCGCCCTGCAGTATCAATTTACCAATGAAATAATCGAAGAGATTGCCCGCCTGCCGAAAGAGCAGTTTAATGTCCAATCCAAAGATATAAAAGTCACCTCGAGTTTCCCGCTTCTAGATAGGCAGAGGGAAGAGCTTAAGAAGGCCTTGACTGAAAAGCTGGGGAGCGCGCCTGAAATAAAAGAGCAAATAGATGCCCGGCTTATCGGCGGCCTGATCGTCGAAATAGGCGGTATGGTTATCGACGGAACGTTAAGAAATAAACTGCAAAGAATCATTCCTTATTTGAAATAAGAAGCAAAAGAGACATACCGCAATTGTAGTAGGGGACACTTTCCAACCTCTGCAGAAAGGGACACTTTCCGTCAGGGCCTAACTAGAACTTCAAAAGGAAAATGTCCCTTTCTGACGCAAAGGAAAGTGTCCCCTAGCATTGAGAAAATGAAAATTAACGCATTAGACATCCGGGAAGTCGGCAGAATAGAAGAGCTTAAGCAGGGAATTGTCAAGATCAGCGGCCTGCCTAATTGTTCGTACGGAGAAGTGATTGAATTTGAGAACGGGCTAAAAGGGATGATCGTTGAATTTAACCCTGAATGCGCTTACGGTATTATTTTCGGTGATGAACACAAGGTTAAGGTTGGGGATGTGGTCTCCAGCCGCGGAGGCCTGCTCAATGTTCCGGTGGGAAGCGCCTTTGTCGGCAGGGTAGTCGATTCTCTGGCCCGGCCAATAGACGGAAAAGGGCATATTGAAGCGGCGGATACTTATTCGGTTTTTCGCGAGGCAGCCGGAGTAATGGAGAGGGAGCCGATCAGCGAAACCCTGCATACAGGGATAAAGATTATCGATATGCTGATCCCCTTGGGTAAGGGCCAGCGCGAACTTGTCGTCGGAGACCGCCAGATTGGCAAGACTTCTATCGGCCTCGATACGATCATCAATCAAAAAGGTAAAAATGTCATTTGCATATATTGCTGGATAGGAGGGAGCAGCGCCGCTTTTAATAAAATCATCCAAACCCTGCGCCAGCACGGAGCAATGGATTATTTTCTGGGCGTTTCGGCGCCGGCAGGCGCCTCCACCTCCGAACAATACATCTGCCCTTATACCGCCGCTGCCCTCGGCGAATATTTTATGTATAACGGCAAGGATGTTTTGATTATTTTTGACGATTTAACCAAACATAGCTGGGTTTATCGTCAGATGTCTTTGCTCCTTGAGCGCGCCCCGGGAAGAGAGGCGTACCCCGGAGATATATTCTTTCTGCATTCGCAGCTAATGGAACGCGCGGGCAGGTTAAAGAAAGAATTCGGCGGAGGGTCAATGACCTTTTTTCCTTTAGCCGAGACACTACAAGGCGATATTACCGGATACATTTGTTCCAATATCGTCTCGATGACTGACGGCCAAATTTATTTAAACACCGGGCTTTTCCAAGAAGGCTTTAAACCGGCGATCGATCTGGAGTTATCCGTCTCGCGTATCGGAAGCAAGGTGCAGTGTCCGGCAATCCGTCAATTAAGCGCGGGGCTGCGCTACGAATACGTGCGCTTCCGTTCGTTGCTCAGGCTTACCCGCTTAAGGACTAAGCTTAGCCCGGAGGCAGCTGAACAGCTGCAAAGGGGCAAGGTCCTCTATGAGCTTTTAATTCAGGAGAATAGCGTCCCTCTTTCTCAGGCGGAAGAGATCGCTCTTTTTTACGCTTTTTACCAGAAGATACTGGAGGCTCTCAGCATAGAGCAGGTGAAATATTTTAAAATTAACTTTTTTAATTATTTGTCTAATCATTACGGGGAATTAGTCAATGAGCTTAACACAAAAGGCGAACTGGGAGACGAGATTAAGGCGCAATTAGATAAAGCAATCAAGGATTTCTTCCGCAGCGCGAAGATAGGGTAGAATAAATGATCCCCATAGGCAAGTTAAAGACGAATATGCTGTTTAATAAAAACCTCGAGGATTTAATCGAGGTAATGAAACTGGCGGCGACTACGCAGTTTAACCAGTTTCGTTCGCGCCAAGAGCCTTCCGCGGATTTCATCCGTCAGCTCGACGAAGTGTTTGAGGTTTTATTTTCTTCAGGGATCCCCAAAGATTTGCTTGTCTCTGAAGAATCCCTCCCGGCGCTCATCCTCTTGGTCTCCTCCGACGAAGGCTTCTTGGGGGAATTGAATTTTCTTTTGGTGAATAAACTTTTGGATATAAAAAGGCCGCAGGATACGGTTCTTTGTGTGGGTAATCAAGGCGCTAATTACCTGAAGGAAACTGAGATAAATTTTTCATTCCTTGATTCGCCGGGCGAAAAGATTGACAGCGAAAACCTGGGTAAAATATGTGATAGTATTTTCAAGCAATACCTGAAGCGCTCCGTCGGCAGGGTTTATGTGATCTATTCGCGTTTTATCAATATCACCGCGCAGCAGATCGAACTGGAGAGCCTGCTTCCTTTAGAGAAGACATCTTCTTCCACTAAGCCTGTACGCGATCTTTTGGTTGAGCCTTCCAGCCGCGCTGTAATTGAGGGATGGATTAAGCAATGGCTGAGTTTTCGGCTTTATCATATATTCTGGTCGAGTAAGTTGGCAGAATTTGCCGCGCGGATTATGCATCTTGAGGGAAGCGTACAGGAGTTAGGAAAAATAAACAGCCATTTGCGTATGGAGTATTTTAAGTATTTGCACGGGCTTTCCGATAAATCCATCCGCGAACTTACCGCGGCGCGCTTGTTGGAGAAGAATAAGTAAACCGAAACTGTTTCCATTGCAAAGCGGAAACTGTTTCCGAGCCAATCGGGAAACAGTTTCCCTCACAAGTTGGAAACAGTTTCCCTCACAAGTTGGAAACAGTTTCCTTTGTATATGGAGAATTGCATAGCTAAAGTAATCGCGGTTTACGGTTCGGTAGTGGACACGCAATTTTCAGCCGGCGCTCCGCTTCCGTCAATAGGCGCAACGCTAAAAGTCTGTATTCCTCCGGAAAAAGAGATCGGCCTGCAGGTAGTCGAGCATCGCGGAAAGAATATCTGCCGCTGTATAGCCTTAGGGTTTACCTACGGAGTCGGCCGGAATATGCCGGTGGGTTTAGGAGGCCAAGAATTAGCCGTTCCCCGCGACCTGAGCCAGCTTTATGGAAGGGTATTGAACGCGCTGGCTAAGCCCATTGACCATAAAGGAGATTTGGATCTTAGTGATTCAGTACCATTAAAGAGTCTGGAGTGCGCGGTTCAGGCTGAAGTTAATTTGGACGCCGAAATAAAACCCGAAATTATTTATACCGGCATTAAGATGATCGATTTACTTTTTCCCCTGCTCAAAGGTTCAAAAAGCGGGCTTTTAGGAGGGGCTGCCTGCGGTAAAACCGTGCTTATCCTTGAGATCATCCATAATATCATCAGTTACCAGAGCGGAACCTGTATTTTTGCCGGAGTAGGAGAACGTATCCGCGAAGGGAACGAACTTTATCACGAATTTTCGCGCGCGGATTTGCTTAAACGTTCTATAATGATTTTTGGCCAAATGAACGAATCTCCGGGTATGCGTTTTGAAGCAGCGCATACCGCGGTCGCGTTGGCAGAACTTATGCTGCACCAAAGGAAAGATGTCCTTTTCTTTATGGATAATGTCTTCCGTTTTGTGCAGGCTGGAAGCGAGTTATCTATTCTCTTGGGCAGGATCCCTTCCGAGGGAGGATACCAATCTACCCTGACCAGTGAAATCAGCCAGCTGCATGAAAAAATCCGTTCGGAAAAAAACGCGAGTATCACCGCCATTGAAGCAGTATATGTGCCTGCCGACGATCTTACTGATCCGGCGGTAGTGGCGATTTTCGCGCATATGGATAATTTGATCGTGCTTTCGCGCTCACTGGTGCAGCGCGGGCTCTATCCGGCGATTGATCCGCTGCAGTCATCAGCGAACTCCCTAAGCCCCTCTGTTGTGGGGAGAAGGCATTTTGATGCGGCGCAGGATGTCTTGCGCCATTTCCGTCGCTATGACGAGCTGGAGAGGATTGTTTCGATTATCGGTAAAGAGGAGCTCTCGGCGGATGAAAGGATCATTTTCGACCGGGCAAAAAAACTGCAAAATTTTCTTTCCCAGCCATTTTTTACCGCTGAACTTTATACAGGAAGGCCGGGGGCTTATGTTTCTTTGGAGGATACGATTAGCGGGTGCGAGAAGATTATGAGCGGGGCATTGGATAAGCTGGATGAATCTAAGCTCTACTGTATAGGCAAACTGGAGAGTAAAAATGTCGAATAAATTATTAGGCGATCTTTTGGTGAAAAAAGGGTGCATTACTCAGGAACAATTAATCGAGGCGCTCAAGGAATCCGCGGGACAGGAGGATATGCTCGGGAAGATTCTGGTGAGCAGGGGGCTGGTTAAGGAAGAAGATTTGCTGAAAGTCCTTTCCGAACAGTTCAATATTCCCTATTATCCGCGCCTAAAAGACCTGCAGATTTCCGCCGAAGCGATTAGGGCTGTGCCGGCGAAGTTTGTGCAGCATTACGGGTTTGTGCCGGTGAGCCTCGAAGGCCAGATCCTCACGGTGGCGGTTTATAATCCGATGGATGTCTGGCTTGCCGAGAATATCAAGCTTAATTTGGGATTCGCGGTGCGCAGGGTTTTAACCTCGCGTCACGAAGTCGAAGAAGCGATACATAAAAACTACGGTTCAGTTGCCGGAACCGTGGATAAGATTATGGAAGGCAAGCAGGGTAAGGATAGGCTGGTTAAAGATGCGGGCGTAGAGGATATCGAGAAGAACGCGGAAGACGCCTCGGTGATAAAATTAGTTAATCAGATCATCACCGAAGCGATTAAGATGCGCGCTACCGATATCCACGTCGAGATCTACTCGGATAAAGTAGTTTTACGCTACCGCATCGACGGAGTTTTGCGCGAGATGCGTATGCCGCCGGACGCCTATTATATCGAACCGGCGATCGTCTCGCGGATCAAGATTATGTGCCATTTGGATGTGGTGGAGCACCGTGTGCCGCAGGATGGCCGGGCCAAGGTTCGCCTCCTCGATGGAACAGAGGTCGATTTAAGAGTTTCCATATTGCAGGGATATTTCGGCGAGAATGTGGTCATCCGCATCCTGCCTACGCATGTACTTTTGGATTTGGATAAAATTGGTTTTCTTCCGGAGGACCTAAAAACCATTACCAAAATTATCCAAAAGCCGCACGGGATTATTTTACTTACCGGGCCGACCGGGAGCGGAAAAACCACCACACTTTACACCTGCCTTAGCCGCCTCAACCGTAAAGAAGTGAAGATTATCAGTATCGAGGATCCGGTCGAATATGCCATTGAAGGTATAACTCAGATACACGTTAATCCCAAAGTCGGGCTGACCTTTGCCAGTGCCTTAAGGAGCGTGCTTAGGCATGACCCGGATATTATGATGATCGGCGAAATCCGTGATTCGGAGACCGCGGACTTGGCGATCAGGTCGTCACTCACCGGCCACTTGGTTTTTTCCACTCTGCACACTAATGATTCTGCCACTGGTGTTGCCCGGTTGATGGATATGGGAGTTGAGCCGTATCTATTGGCTTCTTCAGTGGAAGTGATCATCGCCCAAAGATTGGTGCGCCTGCTCTGTTTACAGTGTAAGGGAAAGGGCTGCGAGGCTTGCAGTGAAACAGGCTTTAAAGGAAGGAAACCGATCTACGAGATTATGTTGATTAGCGACACTATCCGCACGATGATTACGGAACATAAGAGCGCCGGCGAGATCAAGGCTCAGGCAATTAAATCTGGAATGCGCACGCTCCTGGAAAACGGGATGCAGCTGGCTGAACAGGGTTTGACTTCCAAGGAAGAGATTATGCGCGTAGTAGAATTAGAGTAGTGGAAACTGTTTCCGGTCCAAAGCGGAAACAGTTTCCGTTTCAATCGGGAAACAGTTTCCCGATTA
Organism: Candidatus Omnitrophota bacterium; assembly: GCA_030650425.1. Taxonomy (GTDB): domain Bacteria; phylum Omnitrophota; class Gorgyraeia; order Gygaellales; family Profunditerraquicolaceae; genus UBA6233. Next base: position 18,647 of record JAUSED010000003.1, read on the forward strand.
GCTTGGAAACAGTTTCCTTCACGAATTGGAAACAGTTTCCACTATGCTATGGCGGGGAGAATAGATTATGAAATTTTTATACAAGGCTAAAAAGAGCTTAAACGAGATTGCTGAAGGAATCATTGAGAAAGATAGTATTGAGCAGGCTATCGAGGAACTGCAGGCAAAAGGCCTTACCCCGATTTCTATCGAACCGCAAAGCCCAATTGTTTCTCCCGGAGCCCCTAGCGCTAAAGTCGTCAAGAAGAACAACCTAAGGTTTACCTCCGGAAAATGGGGGCTAAAACAACTGAGCCTTTTTACCCAGAAGTTATACAACTTAATCAATACCCGCGTTGAGCTGCTTAACGCGCTGCGGCTCTTAGAAAAAAATTGCGAGAACCAGACGGAAAAAATCCTTCTCGGAGAGATCATTAAAAATATTAAGGATGGTATGTCTTTTTCCGAATGCCTGAACTGCTATCCTAAATATTTCCCCGAGCTTTACGTGCATATAATACACACCGGAGAGTCAACGGGGAAATTAAAGGATGCCCTTCTTCAACTGTTGGATTATCTGCGCCGGCTTGAAGATTTGAAGCTGAAAGTAAAACAGGCGCTGGCCTATCCTATATTTATGACCGTAGTCGGCATAGGCACGATAGGCGTAATGCTCACCTTTGTTTTACCGCGGCTTGCCGGGATGTTTGACGATTTTCACGCCCAGCTTCCTATGCCCACGCTTATCCTGCTGAATACCGCGAATTTCATCAAGCAGTATTGGTTTTTTATAATTATATTTTTTGCCCTGTTGATTTCCGCGTTAAGATTCCGGCTTCAGGGAAAAGAAAGTTTATTCGGACGCCTGAAATACCATATTCCCATAGCCAAGGGGATTATTTATAAACAGTCGGTAGCAAATTTCTCAAGGAGTATATCGCTGCTGCTAAAAAGCGGAGTCACTTTAATGGCCGCGCTTGGCGACGCCGCGTTTGTGATTGGAAATCCGGTTTACATCCAGCAGTTGGGAGAGGTGCGCAAGGATATAGCCGGAGGCGTTACTTTCTCTGATTCGCTGGCTAAATTCAAGATCTTTCCGGATTTTTTTGTGCAGATGATCCGCGTAGGTGAAGAGGGAGGGAGGCTGGATCAGGTCCTTTCGGATATAGCGGAATCTTACGATAACGAGATTGAAGCTGACCTGAAGACGATCAGTTCCCTGATCGAGCCGGCGATCATCCTGATTTTAGGTTCGGTGATCGGCAGTATGGTTATTGCTATGCTTTTGCCTATCTTTAACATGAGCAGCCTGTTCGGAACTTAAATAATAATGAAAACCAAGGTAATCATTGAATTATCAGAGCGTTGGCTTAAGGTCGCGGTTGGCCGTAGGCTAGCCGTAGAGGCGGTAACCAGCAGCGACCCGGCGAGCTTAGCCGGTTCCATCAGCGCGATCCTGAAACAGAACAGGTGCGGGAAGGATGTGGAAGTCCTTGTAGTCTTATCCCGCAACAAGATCACTGTCCGGCGCGTAGACCTGCCTTCGCAAGACCCCAAAGAAATAGAGCAGATGCTTGGGCTCTATCTTATCCGTCAGATTCCTTATCGCAAAGAAGAGGTTTTCTGGGCCTACCAGAATTTAGGCTTTGACGGAATAAGTAACAGCCACATACTGCTGGCTATCGCGTTAAAGAATATGTTCAAGGATATTGTTAATTCATTCCTCCCTCTGAATTTGCTCCCCGAATCTATTCTAATGAGTTCGCAAGGGTTGATCCACTATATAAACGACGCGGTCAAGGAAAAAAGTATTTTACAGGCGCCCTATTTAGTCCTGGATATAGATGCTAATTACAGTGAGTTGATCCTAGTGAGCAAGCAGAAATTAAATTCCAGCGTAGTCATCGCGCAAGGGGTAGAGCAGCTCAAGAATGATCAGGAAAAAGAGAGGTTTATCGTTGAGCTTAAACAAGCCTTGGTCGCCTTGAACAGCGAAGCTCCTGACGCCCGGGTTGAAAGATTATTCTTAAGCGGCGCCTCTGAAGAACACTTGGTTCTGGTCGAGGGAGCCTTGGCCAGAGATACCAGCATCAAAGCGCAGTATGTATCTAACAAGGATTATGATAATTTCGGTTCGGGCCGGCCTAAAGATGTTTCCATGTCAGCGGTGCTGGGATTTGCCTCTCAGGTAGCTAAGGATGACATAAAGTTTATCCTTCCCGAGCTGCAGATAAAGAAAGAGATGCAAGCCAAGGCCCGGCAGCTGATGATTTTAGGGGTAAGCCTTGTCTATATATTGATCATGCTGGTAGCGATTGCCCTGGTAAGGCTGGCGCAGAAACAATCTTATGCCACTGACCTTAAGGCTAAAGTAAAGAGTTTGTCCAAGAATACGCAGGAGCTGGAGGATATCGTCAATAAACTCAAAGTAGCCAAACAGTATGTCGACCCCAAGGCCTCGGCGCTTACGGCGCTTTATGAGCTTACCCGGCTTTGCCCCGAGGGTATAACGATTACCAACTTTAACTGGGAGTGGCAGAAGAGCTTTTCTTTTAGAGGCTACGCGCAGCAGATACCGGATATTTTGGCTTTTACCAATACCTTAGGTAATTCCGAATATTTTAAAGGCGCGCAAAACCGTTATACCCGCAGGCGGAATGTCAAAGATAAAGAAATAGTTGATTTTGAGATTGTGGTAAAATGATAAAATTAAATAATAAAGAGAAGATATTAGCCGCAGCAGTAGGTTTAATCATGGCCCTTTTTATGCTTAAAACCTTCGTCTTCGGGCCGATCTATGAAAAAATCTCCGGCTATGATCAGGAGATCGAGCAGTCGAAGATGGCCATCCGTAAATTTATGGCCTTTGAACATAACCGGCCCGAGATACTTAAAGCGCAGAAAAAGATCGAAGGATATTCGAGCCTTAAGGGTTCTGACGAAGATAAAAGCGCGATGGTGATGAGCAAGGTTGAGGCGCTTGGCCGCAACGCTAAGCTGCAGATTTCAGATATGAGCCCGGCCGGTTCCGCCAAGATAAAGGGAGGAGCGACGATTTACCGGATACAGTTACGCGGAGAGGCCCAGATGAAAAATATTTTGGATTTTATGTCGGAGGTTGAAAATGCCAATACCCTCTTACAGATTGAGAAGATAACCTTGGCGATTAAAGATGAATCGAGCAACGTGTTGAAGATGGAAGTGACTGTGCTGGGGGTGTCATTTTCATAACTAACCGCTAACCGAAACTGTTTCCAATTTGTGAGGGAAACTGTTTCCATTCCAAAGCGGAAACTGTTTCCGAGTCAATCGGGAAACGGGGCATAAGGAGGAGATCGATGAAAAGAGGGTTTACCTTAATCGAATTGATGCTCGTCGTGATTATTATCGGCGTTCTGTCGGCAATGGTCGTGCCGCGGCTTGCCGGGCGCTCGGAGCAGGCGCGCGCGCAGGCGGCCAAGACAGATATTAATTCCAGCATTCCTTTAGCGCTTGACCTCTATGAAATGGATATGGGTAAGTATCCGGAGAGCCTTGATTATTTGAAGACCAGGCCGGCAGACGGGGACAGCTGGCGCGGCCCGTATTTGAAAAAAAAGCCGCTTGACCCTTGGGGAAAATCATATATTTACAAGGCTCCGGGTGAGCATAATCAGGATGGGTATGATCTTTCTTCCTCAGGCCCTGATGGCCAGCCGGCCACAGCGGATGATATTACGAACTGGAGCGAGTAGCTTGAAAGGTTTCACTTTGGTCGAGGTGATGATCAGCGTGGCTATCCTCGGGATCGGCCTTTCGATCGTCGCTAATTCGTATTTGGTCTGCCTGCGGGGGATCAATGCCAGCCAGAATAATATTCAGGCGCAGCTTCTGGCAAAAGCAAAACTGGATGAGCTGGAAGCCTTAAGTATTACGCGCAACGGGCTTACCTCTTTTTCCGAGCAGAATGTTATGCGATCATCCGGCAGGGATTATAATTACAACCTGAAGATTACAGAGATAGCCAGCCCTGAATATATCGCTAAGCACTTTCTGCAAGCCTGTTTGAGCTATAGCTGGCAGGAGCAGAATGCCTCTAAAAGCGTTGCCTTTTCCACCTATTTCCCCAAACATGAAGAAGAAAAGCCTAAAAGCATTTAGCCTGGTAGAGCTGCTTATCGCCTTATCCATCTTCGCCGTGGTGAGTATCGCCATTTATTCCACTTTTAATTCGGGCTTTAAGGTATTACACAAAGTTAAAGACATTGACCTTGCCCAGCAAAGTTTTATCTTTAAAGTAGAGAGGCTTGCTAAAGAGTTAAGGCAGGCAACTCATTTACGTAAACTTTTGTTGACCGGCGCTAAAACAAGCGTAAGTTTTGGGGGGATTGTTGATGATCAGCCCTCCCGCGTAACTTATTATTTCGATAAATCATCCCAGAATTTTATACGGCAAGCCGATCATCTGGCGGATATTATTACTGACGAGAAAAAGATTGACCCGGAGTTGAAATCCAAAGGGGCAGTTTTCTTAAAAAAGGTTAACGAAATTAAATTTGCGTACTTATACCGTGATTTGAAGAAAAACATTTACGCCTGGGCCGAGGAATGGAAAGAGGATTTTCTTCCCTTGGCAATACAGGTAACTATCTCTACCGATAAACAAAACTATGTTACGACCATCTTCTTGCCCACAGCCTAATCAAGGAAGCATACTGATCATCTGTCTTTGGACAGTGGTGATGCTTGCCATTTTAGGTATGGGGCTCACCGGGCTGGTATTTCAGGAAATAAAATCATCCGTCATTATTTCCCGGTTGTACGGTTCTCTGCCTACGGCGGAAGCAGCCTTAAAATCGGTCTTATACGAAAGAGTTGAGGACCTGACTCCAACATACGATACAATGGAGGAGTTAACGAGGGAGAATAACGTTGCTCTTTGCGGCACCAACTCCTATAAATATTATTTTACAGACAAGAAAGTGAATAAAGATTCCGTGGAGATTATCGACGAGAGCGCGCTAATCAACCTTAATACCGCCTCGTTAGATGTACTAAAGAGGCTTCCGGGAATGGATGAAGATTTAGCGGACAAGCTGGCTAATTTGGGGTTAAGGCCCTACATCTCCATTAACGAAGTTCTATTGGCAGAGGGGATGACGGTTGATAAATTCCGGCTTTTTAAAGATATGGTAACTGTTTACGGTAACGGTAAAGTAAATATTAATACCGTGAGCAAGGCTGTATTGGTCTGTCTTGGTTTAGACGAGGAATTAGCCGATAAGATCCTGCGTTTTCGCAAAGAGCATAAAATCGATCCGCCGAAAGATGATCAAGGCAATCCTATTATTAAAGAAGATGAATACGGCTTTTCTAGTGTTGCTTCGATGATCGCTGAGATGAATAGTTCTCTGGGGTTAAGCCTGCGTCAGGAACAGGATCTTATATCCGCGCAGAGTTATCTCTCCGTAAAATCAGAATACCTCAGGCTAAACATAATCCCTCAAATCAATCACAAAGACGGCACCCGTTATTCAGCGGTCGTTCAACCTTCGACAAAAAAAATTCTTTCTTGGAAAGAGTATTAGAGGTTTATTGCAGGCTTTCTTTATTGGCAATAGCTTTTTCTATTTCCGATAAAACCGTTTTCATATCGAAGGGTTTGATCAGATAACCTACCACCCCAAGCTTGTAAGCCCTCTTGATATCCACCAGATCGCTTAAACCGGACATAATGATTATAGGCGTAGCTTGCGATTCCGGGTCATTGTTTAATATGCGGCAGATTTCGAATCCGTCTAAATCAGGCATGAGCAGGTCGAGGAGGATCAGGTCGGGTTGGAAGTGCTTAATTGATTTGATAAGTTCTTTGGGGTCTTTGGAGCCCATGACTTCGTAACCTTTGGAAGTCAAGAAATCACTGAGCATTGAGAGTACATCTTCTTGATTATCTGCAACAAAAATTTTCTTTTTGGGCATCAAATTTAGTATAACTATATTTTTATTCTTAGTCAATAAAAATAAAGGGGACGGTTGGGACGGTTGTCCCCTTTATTTTTGTATGATATAATTAAATTATGATTGAACGATTACGAATTCCCATGCCACTGCGAAAATCGCCTAAAGTTACTGCTGGAGGCAATTTTCTTGATATTGAAGTTATTTGTTGGGTTATGCTCTTGCTAACTTTGTCAGTGGTGTTGATCGTGAGGCTGAGGCTGTTGGGGATTCCCCTTGAGCGGGATGAGGGAGAATACGCCTATCTCGGCCAGCTTTTATTGCAGGGCGTGCCTCCTTATAAGCTCGCTTATAGTATGAAGCTTCCCGGCGCGTGCGCTGTTTACGCTTTGTTGATGGCGGTATTCGGGGAGACGATCAAGGGCATTCATTTAGGGTTCTTAATTATTAATTTCGCTTCAATTGCCTTAATATTTTTTATAGCTAAAAGATTATCCGGCACTCTAGCCGGAATTATTTCCGCAGCTGCTTACGCTGTTTTATCTGTTAGTCAATCAGTCCTCGGAGTCCAGGCGCATGCCACGCATTTAATAGTCTTGGCAGCCCTCTGCGGATCAATCTTACTTTTAAAAGCAGTTGAAAATGATCGAAAGAGTTTAATTTTCTTGAGCGGTTTATTTTTTGGGCTGGCCTTTCTGATGAAACAACAGGGAATATTTTTTATCCCCTTCGGCATCTTTTATCTTTCCTGGGCTTGCAAGAAACGATCTGTTTTAGCGGCTAATTTGATGGTTTATAGCTTGGGAGCGGCGTTACCTTTTGCACTAACCTGTTTAGTTCTTTTTTTTGCCGGCGTTTTCGATAAATTTTGGTTTTGGACGTTTCAATATGCATCCGGGTATTCTTCCGGCGCTCACGTTTATTTGGCGTTTCAAATTTTCAAAGCCCAATTGCTGGGGGCGATCAAACCATTTAAGCCGGTATGGTATATCGCGGCCGCGGGTTCTTTGTGCCTTTTTATCGACGCTAAAGTTAGAAAGAATATCTTTTTTGTCGCGGCTCTGTTGATTAGTTCTTTTCTGGCTCTCTGCCCGGGATTTATCTTCCGTGAGCATTATTTTGTGATGATATTGCCGGTAGTTTCTATATTATGCGGTATGTGCGTAAATTCGGCTGTTGAATTTATCAAGAATCGAAAATATCCGGCAGCTTTTCAATCCTTTCCGGTGATCATCTTTACCGTTATTTTGGCGCTTTCTGTTTTTCAACAGAGGGATTACTTTTTTACAGCAACTCCGGAGAGGGTATCGCGGAAGGCTTACGCTGAAAATCCTTTTATCGAGTCCATCAGTATAGGAAATTACCTAAAAGCGCATTCATCTCCGGAGGATACGATCGCGGTATTGGGCTCAGAGCCCCAGATATATTTTTACGCGCGCAGGCGTTCGGCAACCGGCTATATTTATGCCTATCCTTTAATGGAAAACCAGCCTTATGCCTTAAAGATGCAGGAGGAGATGATTAGAGAAATCGAATTTCAAAAACCCCTCTACTTAGTTTTTGTCAAGGTTAACACTTCTTGGCTGCGGCACGGAGGTTCAGAAAATTTTATCTTCAGATGGGCCCAAAATTATATTACCGAGCATTACGATATTGCCGGGGCAACCTTTATTTCTAAGCAACCTTTTTCCTCTGTATTGGTCTATAAGCGAAAGGCGGAAACAGTTTCCAATTTGTGAAGGAAACTGTTTCCATTCCGTGAAGGAAACTGTTTCCAGCCCAATTGGGAAACTGTCCCCTAGAGCACGAGTTTATCTAGTAAAGCAAAATTATTTAAATAGGCTAGATTCCTTTCTGGATAACTGCTGAATTCATACTCTTTCATATTTTTGACTAAATTAGCCCGGATTGGATTCTGTTCTACATAAGCAATACAGTCTATTAGGTATTGATCTCTAGCTATTACCTTTGCCTTGAATCTACCCTGCCACAAATGGCCTACCTTATTATATTTTTTGTTATAGTAAGCAGTGTATGATCGATGTAGGCCTTGCATAAAACTAGGAAGTTTACTCGGGTTTTTAGGCTCACCTATAATATGAATATGGTTTGGCATTAGGCAGTAACCGTACAGAAGCAGGGAGTGTTTTCTTTTGTAAAGCCTTAATTGGTGAAGATAAAATTCAAAATCTTCTTTACTTTTGAATATTAGTTGTTTTTGATTGCCTCTCGCATAGATATGATAGCAGGCATTATTGATAAGTAATCGTGTTTTAGCCATTTTTCCTCCTTTTAAGTCCACTTTCCCGATTGGCTCGGAAACAGTTTCCGCTTTGAGATGGAAACAGTTTCCCGATTAGGATGGAAACTGTTTCCATATTATAATCTCCTGTCTAGGCTTCTGTATTGCACTGCCTCTGAAATATGCTCAGCCAGAATAACTTCCGACCCGGCTAGATCCGCGATAGTCCTGGAGATTTTAAGAATTTTATCAAATGCCCGGCCGGAAAATCCTAATTCCGTCATCGCTATTTTTAACAATTCTTTTGCTTCATCTTCGAGGCCGCAATATTTTTTGATTAATTTGATGTTCATCCTTGCGTTATAAAAAATTCCGTCATTGGCAAAGCGCCTGTTTTGGATGGCGCGCGCTTTTTCTACCCTTGTTTTAATCACGGTTGAAGACTCGGCATCCTTTGTATCGACGAGCTCTTGATATTTTATGGAAGGCAGCTCGATATGGATATCTATTCTGTCTAATAATGGCCCGGATATTTTACCCATATATCCGGCTATCTTATGCGGATTACAGCGGCAGGCGCGATAAGGGTCAGTGTAATAGCCGCAGGGACAGGGATTCATCGCAGCGACTAAAACAAAAGAAGCAGGAAAGATAAGAGATTTGAATATGCGCGATACGCGTATGCAGCCGTCTTCCAACGGTTGACGCAAGGCTTCAAGGCAGTCGCGCCGGAATTCCGGAAGTTCATCCAGAAAAAGCACGCCTTGATGCGCTAAGCTAATTTCTCCCGGAACAGGTATGGAGCCGCCTCCGACCATAGCTATAGTGGAGATGGTGTGGTGAAGGGAGCGGAATGGCCGGGTGATCATAATTCCGTCTTTATTGAGCAGGGTTCCGGCCACCGAATGTATTTTACTTACTTCTAATGTCTCTTGCAGAGTCAGGTCTGGCATAATCGTGGGGATTCTTTTAGCGAGCATAGTTTTGCCGCTCCCCGGCGGCCCAATCATCAGGATGTTGTGGCCTCCAGCTACAGCTATCTCTAAAGCTCTTTTCGCCAGAAATTGCCCTTTGACTTCCGAGAAGTCCAGACCATAACAATCCTTACTTTGGTATAGACTGAACAGATCTGGTTTAGAAGGCTTAAAGCCGGCGGGATTATTTAAGAACTCAACAGTTGCGCGCAGCGTTTTAAGCGCGAAGACAGAGACTCCGGGTACGATAGCCGCTTCCTTAGCGTTTTGCTCGGGGGTAATCAGCGAGCCAAAGCCGGATTTCAGGGTAGCCATCGCTATCGGGAGCATCCCCCGCACCGGCCTAAGCGTTCCGTCCAAAGAGAGTTCTCCCAAGACAAAATATCCGGATAACCCGCAGCTATTTATCTGCTCGGTTGCCGCCAGTATCCCTAAGGCAATCCCGAGGTCGAAACAAGCGCCTTCTTTTTTGATTCCTGACGGCGCAAGGCTGATGGTCACCCTTTCCGATGGCCAATTAAACCCAGAGTTTTTGATCGCTGACTTCACCCGTTCCTTGCTTTCTTTTACCGCGGAATCCGGCAGCCCGACTACATTTACTGCTGGCAGGCCTCTACAGACATCTACTTCGATCTCCACAGGGTATGCCTCTATGCCCTGTAATCCAAAACTTAATACTTTAGCTAGCATATTTACCTCCTCTAAGCTAATAGACGTAAGAAGGATGTAAATCTAACGAAAATAATTGGATAGTTTTGACAAAAAAGGTGACAGCCACAAAATACGTGACTGTCACCTTTTTCCGGAGATGAGAAAAGGCTTGCAATTTAAGGGCCTGATTATATAATATGCCATTATGAGCAAAAGAATGCTCCTCAATATCTTTATTTTGCTCTTAGCGAGTTGCTCTATTTTCTTCGCCTTAAGGCATTTTTTTGCCTTAAAAGAGAATATCCTATTTTTGAGGGATAAACTCGCTACACTGGAAGACCAGAAGCAAAAACTCTTGCAGGAGCTAGAGAAAGAAAAAAATACTCTCCAGCAGCCTAATGCCAAAAACGCCGAGCTAAGGGCTTATCTCAAAAGCGCTCAAAATAGATTGAATGAGTCTTTTGAAACCTTAAGCAAAGCAGAAGAGAAGATTGATAAGCTTGGAGCGCAATTTTCCATACTTAAGGCGGAAAATAGCGCGCTTTTAGAAGATCGAGAAAAACTTACTAAAGAGATTGAGGCGATCAGAATAAGGTTAAATTCCGCGGATGAGCTTAAGAGAGCGCTGCGGAAGCTTAAGAAAGAAGAGCCAATAGAGAGTAACCGCGGTTTCTTGATTAAGGGCGGCCAACCGACTTCAACCGCAAAGATTCAAATAGAAGTTATACCTACCCCAAGGTAATCATAATGAAAGAAATATTCCTAGAGTTATCCCAAAATAAGATTCTTCTTACTACTCTTTCGGCTTGGTTGATTACTCAAGCGCTGAAAGTCTTTATCGGCGTTGTGCAAAAGAGAAGGTTTGATTTTCGTTTATTCGTGGGAACGGGAGGGATGCCTTCCAGCCATGTCGCTGGCGCCTCATGTCTGGCTACTGCCGTAGGCCTGGAGTGTGGCTTCGACAGCGTTTATTTTGCCTTGGCTGCTTCATTTGCCATTGTCGTTATGTTTGATGCTCAAGGCGTGCGCCGGGCGACCGGGAGACAGGCGCGCATTCTCAATAAAATAACCGATGATATTTATTGGCAGGGTAAAATTCACGAAGGCCGTTTACGCGAACTTGTCGGGCATACGCCGCTTGAGGTAATCGCGGGTTTATTTGTCGGCGTGCTCATAGCAATGTTGGCGCATTAATCAATAAAGTGTCCGTTACGATTGAGGAGGAATGCAGTGAATAAAAAAATTTTGCTTACAGCAGGTATAATACTGATAATTTTAATTTTAATCATATCCTTTAGCTTAAAGAAAGGAAAAACGTCTTTTGCGGAAGGGAAAACAGCGGTTTTAAACGCGCAATCTCTATTGAATCAGGCAAGGGACCTGCAGACCAAAGGCGATTTATTGGGACTGGCGGCTCTCTATCAAAAATTAGTAAGTGATTTCCCTAACTCCGCCGAGGTAATGAATTGGCAGAAGAAAATAGACGATATCAACATCAGGCTTTTATTTTCTCCGACGTTGACTCCGAAGAGCGCTATTTATGAGATCAAGCCGGGGGACACATTAAGCAGGATTGCCAAGGCATTTAAGACTACTCCCGAGTTAATTAAAAAGAGTAACAATCTAAAGAGTGATATGATCAGTCCGGGAAAGAAACTCAAGGTTTGGAACGCGCCTTTTAGCATTCTCGTGGATAAATCCCAGAATATCCTGATCCTTAAAAGTAATGAGGAGATCGTTAAAACCTATATTGTATCAACAGGAAAAGATAATACTTCTCCCGTAGGAAATTTTAAGATTACCTCTAAATTGGTAAATCCTACCTGGTTTAAGACCGGCGCGGTTATCCCGGCAGGCAGCCCGGAAAATGTATTGGGGACGCGCTGGCTGGGTATAGACAAGCCCAGTTACGGCATACACGGCACGACTGACCCCCAAGATTTGGGCAAGCAGGTTACTCAAGGTTGTGTGCGTATGGCTAATTCGGACGTCGAAGAACTATATACTATTGTCCCCATTGGAACAGAAGTAGTTATTGTCGATTAATATAAAGTAAAATAAAGGAAACAGTTTCCAATCTGTGAAGGAAACTGTTTCCGGCTCAATCGGGAAACAGTTTCCGCTTTGGGTCGGAAACAGTTTCCGCTTTGAGATGGAAACAGTTTCCAGTTTGGTTTATCAAATATGGCCGGATTAGAATTTGAAAAACCTATCGTTGAATTAGAGAAGAAAATCCAGGAATTAAGGCGTTTTATCTCGGATAAAAAAATAGACCTTTCTTCAGAAGTCAAGCGCTTAGAGGATAAGCTCGAACATCTCAAGAAAGAGACCTACGCCAATCTTAGCGCCTGGCAGAGAGTCCAGCTTGCCCGCCATCCGCAAAGGCCCTACACCTTAGATTACATCAACCTGATTATGTCGGATTTTATCGAATTACACGGAGACAGGTTATTTAGCGACGACAAGGCCGTCGTCTGCGGTTTAGCTAAATTAGATCAGCAAAAAATAGCGGTAATCGGGCATCAAAAGGGAAGAGATACCAAGGAAAATCTGAAACGTAATTTTGGCTGCGCCCATCCAGAAGGATACCGCAAGGCGCTTCGGATTATGCAACTGGCCGAAGAATTTAATTTAGCGGTAGTGGTTTTCATCGATACGCCCGGGGCATACCCGGGAATAGGCGCGGAAGAGCGCGGCCAAGCGCAGGCCATCGCGCTTAATTTAAGGGAAATGGCTTCTATAGCCACGCCAATAATCTCTATAGTAATCGGAGAGGGAGGTTCAGGCGGCGCTTTAGGCGTAGGCGTGGCTGACCGCGTAGCCGTATTAGAGAATGCTTATTATTCGGTTATTTCTCCTGAAGGCTGCGCGGCAATCTTGTGGAAAGACGGAGCAAAGGCTCCTCAAGCAGCCGAGGTTTTAAAATTAACTGGAGATGATTTATTGGCTCTCAAGGTGATTGATGAAGTGATCCCTGAACCTTTAGGCGGCGCGCATCGGGACGCGCAGAAAACAGCCCAAGCTCTAAAAGAATACATAGTCAGGAACCTCAAGGAATTAAGAACCAACGATAAAGAAGAGCTGCTTAAGTTAAGGTATAAAAAATTCCGCGAGATGGGCTTGGTAGCATGATTGAGCAAGAATTATTATTATTAGGCTTGCTTAAAGAGGGCCCCAAGCACGGCTATGATATCAAAACCAAGATCAAACAGATCCTTTTTCTCTTTGCCGGCGTAGAATTAAAATCCATATATTATCCGTTACGCATATTAGAAAAAAGAGGCCTGGTAGCCAAACGGACGCTTAAACCGGGGAAGAGGCCTGAGCGCATGGTCTACGCTTTGACTGCTAAGGGGCAAGTCCGTTTTAACGAGCTTTTAAATAAAAGCCTGCTTAATCTTAGGAGGCCGCAGTTTAGCCTGGATTTGAGTTTGTATTTCCTGCATTATATGAAACCCAGCGTTGCCTCTCGCCGCTTACGCGCAAGATTACATATGTTGAATAAGGTATCGGGCGGTTTGGCGCAGATGGTTAAAACCTCTTCCAAGGCTAAAACCGCTTCCTTAAACCGCATCTTGGAGCATAATTTTAGTCTGCTTAAAGCAGAGTCCCAGTTTATCTCGCAGTTAATTAAGGGAATGTAGAAGAAAAAGTGACTGTCACTTTTTCTTTTTGCTTGACACCTCGAAATTTAAATAGTAAAATTTTACTATGTCATTAAAGGAATATGCTATGGAATGGGAGAGCTCTACACAGGAAAAACTTAAAGCGATGGTCGCCAAGATCCCTGTTTTTCACCGCCGTATTACTGAAGAGGTAGTGACTAAAGGCGCCGAAAAGAGCGCGCGGACAAGGAATTCCGCCAAAGTAGAAGAAATAGACGTGCTCACTGCTTTTTTTTCGGATGTCCCGGCCGCGTTTTACAGCATGATGGTCAGGCTCTTGGAGCAGAGCGGGTTTGATTACAAGAAATATGGATTTCCCAAGCGGTAGGTTTTTAATATGAAGATAGCGGTGATTGGCGCAGGAGCCATCGGGAGTTTAGTTGCCGGTTACTTAAAATTACAAGGCGAAGATATATACCTGGTTGGAAACCCTGAAGCGGTTAAGTCGGTTTCTGAAAACGGCTGTAAGATTTCCGGGTGCCGAGGCGATTTTAAGGTCGATATCAGCATATTTGAGATGCTTGTTTCCAAGCCTGAGCTTGTGATCCTGGCGACTAAAACGCAGGATATCGAGAGCGCGTTAAAGAATAACCTTAGTCTGCTTAAAGATACGATTATTTTGACCACGCAGAACGGAGTTCAGGCTGAAAGAATAGCAGCCGGGTTTCTTCCTCAAGACAATATACTTTCGAGCATCGTCATGTTCGGCGCCACTTATTTGGAAGCAGGTAAGGTTATTCATAATTTTGAGGGAAGCTGGATTTTAGGTAATTTATTTTCCGAAGCCCCTGACCCGCGGGTACTTTCGATCAGTATGATTTTAGATAAGGCATTTTCTACGGTTGTAAGCGACGATATCGCGGGGATGAAATATTTAAAGGTATTCGTGAATGCCAATAATTGCATCCCGGCGATATTAGGGATGAGCATGCAAGAGGCTTTTAGTGACCCGCAAATAAGCAGGATAAGTGTTAACATTTGGAAAGAAGGTTTCCAGATCATCGCGAAGGCCGGAATTAAGCTTGTTTCTTTACCGGGCTTTCCGCTAGAAAACGTAACTCGGCTCATCTCTATTCCACCGGAAGAAGCAGCGAATATTTTCTCAGGGATTATGGGTAAGTTAAGCCGCGACCCGCTCTATGGTTCAATATTGCAGAGTATAAAAAGGGGAAGGTCGTCGGAGATTGATTATATCAACGGAGAATTTGTCAGCTTAGCTGAAAAATGCCGTTTAAACGCGGGGTTAAATAAAAGATTGGTGGAAATGGTGCACGAAGTTGAGAAGACAAATAAATTTTTTACTAAAACTGAACTTTTAAATGCCGTACAAGGATTAGTAAGTTGAAATGGTTGGAATAAATTCACCTTTTCCAAGGCTAAAACTTACCGTGAATAACGTTTACGGCGAATGTTACCACGGTTATCAGGCAGGCGATGAGATTCTCCTCGAAGATTTTACTCATCCACCCAAGCATTTTTGCTTGGGGTTAGCCCACGCGCTTTTTCCGGTGATCTACGCCTTGAGTTTCGGCGCTAAGTTTGGTTTTCGCGATAACCAACGTTCGCTTTTGGTGACTTGTCCTGACGGCGGAAAGTTAGAGTTCAAAGCGGAAATTTTGGATAAAGAGGGCAAGGTAGAAACTCTCCCTAAAGATGCAAATCATAAATTTAATCCCAAAAAGATGGTGATTGAAGTGGTACAAGCCAAAGGAAAATGCACCTTTGGCTATAAAGTCGGAGATCAATGGGAGACGCTCGGGTTAAAATGTATTCCCGGTTTTTGCGGGGCGGCATTTCATACCGCGTTCCCGGCGCTCTTTGCCTTAAATTTTGGCGCCAAGTTTTTCTTTATGCAGAACCCTAATTCTATTGATACGGTGGCTTGCCCTGACGGAGGGAATATCGTATTTAAGGTAAGCAGGATCGAGGAAGATAAAAAATGAACAAACGTAGAGTAGTGATTACCGGAATAGGCGTGGTTTCGCCTAACGGCATCGGCAAAGAAAAAGTTTATCAGGCGATGTGCAATGGCGTCTCCGGAATAAGGCGGGTGGATGGTTTTGATGTCTCGGTATTTAACACTAAGATTGCCGCGGAAGTGCGCGATTTCGATCCGTTTAAACTTGGCCTTACCCACGAAGAGGCTGTACGCATGGATAGATATGTGCAATTTGGCGTGGTCGCCGGAAATATGGCTCTTTGCGACAGCGGTTTGGATCTGGCGAAAGTTGACCCTGAACGTATCGGCGTCTGTCTGGCTAATGCTATCTGCGGGACAAAATATATGGAAGAGGAGTTTGCCTTGGTAACTTGCGACGGGAAGAACCCTATTGATCCGTCAAAGGTACGTCCTGACCTTTATGACGCGGCGATGTTTAATACCCCTTCTATTGAATTGTCGGCTAAATATCACCTTAAAGGAATATGCAATACGCTTTCTACCGGCTGCACAGCCGGCACTGATTCTTTGGGGTTCGGATTAGAGACGATTCAAGATGGAGAGCAGGAGATTATGATTTGCGGGGCGGCGGAAGCGCCGATTACGCCGATTACTTTCGGTGCCTTTGATGTAGTCAATGTTTTGTCGGTGCGCAATGATCATCCGCAGGCCTCAAGCCGTCCTTTCGATAATAAGCGCGATGGCTTTGTCCTAAGCGAAGGCGCGGGTATTTTAATTTTAGAAGAATTGAATCACGCCTTAAAACGGAATGCCCGGATTTATTGCGAAGTTTTAGGATTTGGCACCAGTTGTAACGCCTTTCATATGACCGATCTTCCGGGCGATGGACAGGCGATGACTACTTGTATTGTCTTGGCTCTCAAAGATTCCGGGATCAAGCCGCAGGAGATAGATTATATCAGCGCCCATGGCTCAAGCACGAAAATGAACGATATATTCGAGACCAACGCCTACAAGGCGGTTTTCGGCGATTACGCCTATAAACTTCCGATCAGTTCGCTTAAGTCGATGATCGGGCATCCCTTGGCCGCATCCAACGCCGTGGAGATGACCGTCTGCTCGATGATCTTCGAAAGAAACATCCTTCCGCCGACGATCAATCAGGATGAAAAGGACCCTTTGTGCGACCTGAATTATATTCCCAACCAAGCGATTAGCAAAAAAGTAGATACGATTATTAAAACCAGCTCCGGTTTTTCAGGGATTCATTCTTCGTTAGTTTTAAGGAGATATAAATGAAAAACAGCGAAACTGTTTCCATCTCAATCGGGAAACAGTTTCCGAGCCAATCGGGAAACTGTTTCCGAGCCAATCGGGAAAGTGGGCATAGGAGAGGGAGGCTGTGTGGATAAAATAGCGATTACGGGTATAGGTATCGTCAGCCCTTCCGGGATAAATAAGCGGCAGTTCTGGGCGAATATCAAAGCCGGACGCTCTTTTATCAAAGAGATTACCCGTTTTGACGCCTCAAAATACCCGTCGCATATTGCCGGCCAAATCGACGAACTAAATAAATATAGCAATTTCTCTGAGCGCCTGCTTAAAAAAATCGACGCCTTTTCGCATATGGCCTTGATTGCTTCAGAATTGGCCCTGCAGGACGCCGGGATCGATATCAAGAACGAAGACCCAAATTTAGTCGGAATATTCTTAGGCAATGCTATCGGCGGATGGCTTTACGCGGAGACAGAACTGCGCGATTTATATATCGAAGGCCGCGAAGGCGTTTCTCCTTATATGGCTTCAGCCTGGTTTCCGGCGGCGCCGCAAGGGCAGGTTTCTATTTATTACGGGATTAAAGGATTCTCCAAGACGATTGTCGCGGATAGAGCCAGCTCTTTGATGGCCTTAGGTTACGGCCGGAAGGTTTTAAATAAGAATAAGTTGAATATGATTTTAGCCGGCGGGATGGAAGCGCCGGTGACCCCTTACGCGCTTTTATGCTGCTCTACTTACGGCGCGCTCTCCAAAAATAATGCCAAACCTCAGGAAGCCTACCGGCCATTTGACAAAAAACGCGACGGGTGCGTAATCGGAGAAGGCGCGGGTATCGTGGTGATGGAGAGTATCGCGCGGGCAAATAAAAGAGGGGTTAGGCCTTTGGCTTATATTTCCGGATACGCGGCAAGCTGCGACGGAGTTGACCGGATCAACTGCGGCGCAGACGGGAAAGAATTAGCCAGGGCAATTAAATTAGCGCTATCCGATGCCCAAACCAATATCGACGAAATCGACTACATTAGCTTAGACGGTTTGGCCTTAAATTTATGGGATGATGCTGAGTTGAATGCGCTAAAGAGTGTTTTTAGTCAGAGGGTTAAGGATATTCCAATAAGTTGCCCAAAATCTATGTTTGGAAATTTACTGGGCGCATCCGGCGCTGTAGATATGATTACGACAATCTTAGCGATGGAACATAGCCTGGTTCCGGTTACCTTAAATTTAGACGAACCAAGTATAAAAGATTTTAATTATGTTACTAAAGAAGCTAAGGAATACAAAATCAATAAGGCTTTGGTGATTTCGCGCGGCAGGGGCGGGATCAATTCAGTGTTGGTAGTCGAGAGTAACACCCCGCGCTAATAAGAGGTGCCCGGCGCAATAGGTATGCGCCGGCATGCGCTTGTGCGCAAATTGCGCGGGTGTGCCCTTGTGGGCTAGGAGAAATTTAATGAAGATTTTATTTGTTATGCCAAAGGTGGGCAGTTGGGCAACGCACGGAAAGCATGTCGCGCCGAATCAATTATACGCGCATTGGGCTAGCTATGTCAGGGAAAAAGGTTACGCGGATGTTTCGGTTATCGACGGCAAGGCGATGGAAATCCCCATGGACGAGATGGTCCAGATGGTCAAAGATAAAAATCCGGATGTCGTGGTTATGGGTGAGCAGCTGCATTCTTATGGTGGATACGGGGTTTTGCGCCATTTTAACGAAGCCTCCAGAAAAATAAAAGCTGCGCTTCCTAAAACTAAGCTTATTTTCGGCGGGCTTTGGTATTCGGCGATGCCGACGCAGACCTTGGATGAGAATCCCGCGGTAGATTATATAGTGATGGGAGAAGAAGAGTCGTTTTTTGATTTACTTGAGGCGATTGCCAAGAATAAGCCGATTAAAGATGTTGCCGGCGTAGCTTCGCGCGTGGATGGCAAAGCGGTTTTGGGTCCGCATAAGCCGCTATTACAAGATTTGGATTCTTTACCGCTTCCAGCCTATGATTTATTCCCAATGGATAGATATGTAGGCCATACCCACTGGAAACCGTTTGTGGATATGGTTACTTCGCGCGGCTGTCCCTCAGCCTGCACTTTTTGTTATGAATGGGATCAGTATGATCCGCGCCACCCGTCGGATTTTCTTACTTGGCGGGCAAAATCTCCGGAGAGAGTGATTGAAGAATTGAACCTTTTACATAATAAATATGGGGTCAAGGTCGTAGTGATCCAAGATGATAATTTCAATGTTGACCCGGCGAGGGTGCAAAAATTCTGTGAGCTAAAAAAAGCATCGAACAACCCGATTAAATGGGTCTCTTTAGGCAGGGCAGTGGATTGGGTTAATTGTGAAAAGATCCTACCTTTAATGAAAGAGACAGGGCTATTCACCGGCGTCTTTGGGATCGAAGTAACTACCCCGGAGGAACTAAAAAAGATTGCCAAGGGGATTACCATTGAACAGATCAAAAAGACGATCGAAATCCTGCGTAAGAATGATATTGCCGTGGTGGCGGATATCATGATGGGTTTTGATTATGATACCGAGGCGATTATCAAGCAAAGATACGAATTTACCGATATGGTTGACCCGGATATCCTTTGGATCGGCTATGTCACTCCCGCGCCGAACTCTCCGATGTGGAAGATGTCTTTAAAAAAGAATTGGATCGACCCTAAAAAAGTGGATTTTTCACAATGGGATTTCCTGCATCCGGTTATACCCACCGACCATTTGAGCATCGAAGAATTAGGCCGCCTTGGGTCTTGGTGTATGCGTGAATTCTTCTCCAAGCCCGGCAGGATTAACCGGATTATGGAGAGTGATTTCGATATTTTAGCTAAACTCTGTTTTCAGGATGTGATGGCCGGCGTCGGAAAATGGGAAGCAGGCGCGACTAAGGGGGAAGTGCACGTATAGGTTAGCGGAGGGAAAATGGATATAAAAATAAAAGTCAAAGAGATATTGAGTAATCTTCTAAAAGTAAAAATCGATGAATTAAAAGATAACTCTTCTCTAGAGGCAAGCATCGGAGTGGATTCTACCGAGATGGTCGAATCAGTGATTGCTTTGGAAAAGGCGTTCGGAGTAAAACTAAGTCCCAAAGAGATTACCAAGTCTTCGAGTATTGAAGACATTGAAAAAGTTATCCACTCAAAAATTGGCTAAATGAAAATAATTGACCTAAGCCTTCCTATAGACGACAAGGCATTTGAGGTGCACAAGGTTGCTATTGAGCGGGTGACCCATCAAGCGGGTGTCGAGAAATTTAACCGCCTGATTATGGGTAAAACCCTGCTAGGTAAAATTAAATACCTTTTGGGCCAGCGTATTCTCAAAAAAGAAGATTTACCTGATGAAGAATTCCTTTCTTTGGAAATCGTGCACTCTCCGGTGCATATCGGCACCCACCTTGATTATTCTTTCCACTATGGCTCAACTTCTGAAGGCCGCCCGTCAAAGACAGCGGAAGAAATCCCGCTGGAATATTGTTATCAAGACGGAGTGAAACTCGAGCTTACCCATAAGCAGCCCAATGAGAAGATTATCGCCGCGGATATCACAGCCGCGCTTACCAAGATTAATTATAAATTAAAACCCTTAGATATTGTTTTCCTGCATACCGGCGCGGATAAACTTTACGGTTCTTCCAAGTATTTCTCGGATTATCCGGGCGTAGATACCTCGGCGATAGATTATCTATTGGACCGCGGGGTTAAAATCTTCGGCGTGGATACGATGGGCATAGACCGGCCGTATAGATTTATGCTGAAGGAATTTTTGGATAATAAAGACACGCAAGCTTTGTATCCGGCGCATTTTTACGGTAGGAAAAGAGAATTTATCCATATTGAGAGGCTGGCGAACCTGGAGAAACTTCCGGAAACCGGATTTAAGGTCATTTGTTTTCCGGTGAAAATTAAGAGGACCGGTGCTGCCTGGGCAAGGGTGGTTGCAATTATCTAAAAAATGAGGGACCGTTTCCTGAAAGGAAACGGTCCCTAGATTCTAGGAGGCCATTATGGGACATACCTGTAATTCAGTTATAATTAACGCGCCCTATGATTTAGTTTTTGATATTTCCAATGATATCCCCCGCTGGACGGAATTATTCGGGAGTGAATACAAAAAAGCAGAAGTGGTGAAGAAGGAAGCAAATAAAATTACCTTCCGCCTGACTGATGACGAAGGTAAGTCTTGGCAGTCATGGAGATTACTTTTTAAGCAGAATAATTTTACTTACGCCGAAAGAGAAGAGCCGAAATTCCCTTTTCAATACATGAAAATCATCTGGCTTTATACGCTTAAA
The DNA here is from genome assembly GCA_030650425.1 of Candidatus Omnitrophota bacterium. Classification (GTDB taxonomy): domain Bacteria; phylum Omnitrophota; class Gorgyraeia; order Gygaellales; family Profunditerraquicolaceae; genus UBA6233. The sequence continues at coordinate 39,577 of JAUSED010000003.1, forward strand.
CCGGAAGGGGTGGAATTAACCTGGATCCAGCATTTTGCAATGGATGCAAAAGCCAAATTCAACGATGAGCAGGTCGAAGGTTTTATTAATAAGCATTCTAAGGATAATCTTTTAATTTTTAAGCGGGTAATCGAGCAGGCAGCAGGTAAGTAATTCTAGGAGGTTAAGATGAATGAGCAATTAAAAGGTAAGGTTGCGATTGTGACGGGCGCCAGCCGCGGCATAGGTAAAGCCTTGGCTTCTACAGCAGCAAGTTTAGGGATTAATCTGGCGATAGCCGCGCGTCAAGAAGGCCCATTAAAAGAAACAGCCGAGGAGATCGCCAAGAAATATAAAGTTACTGTTTTAGCTATCCCTTGCGATGTCACCAAACTCGAAGATTTAGAGAATCTGGTGAATAAAACCAAGGAGAAATTCGGTAGAATTGATATTTTAATTAATAATGCCGGGGTTTCCTCGCAATATCCGTTTCAGGAGCAGCCGATTGAGGATTTCGAACGGCTGGCCCACACAAATTATTTGGGTTATGTGCGCCTGATCCGCTTAGTGATCAACGATATGATTAAAAATAAAAGCGGCGCGATTATCAACATGGTCTCCGGTTCAACCCTCTGCGACCCGCTTCCACGGAATTTTATTGTTTATAGCTCGCTTAAAGTCGGCCTGCGCGCATTTTCCAAGGGGCTTTTTTGGGAATTACGCGACCACGGAATAAAGGTAACCTCTATATTACCCGGAGTGACAGATACGGATTTGACCGGGAAATTAAAAGAAATTACCGCAGATACCTCGCGGCTAATGACCACCGAGGCGATTGAAAACGCGGTAAGGTTTGCTTTAACTGTGCCGCAGAATGTTTGCCCGTTAGAAATAGCAGTAATTAACCAGCAGACGCCTTGGACTGCTCCGGTTATTCCATTTAAGCAGCAGCATCCGGGCAAGTGACAAAATATTAAATACAGGTAGAGCAAGAAAGGGGATAAAGATGAAAAAAATATTTTTGGTAATAGCGTTATTCTTCGGCGCAATGGGGATAAGCTTTGCCGCAGCTGAAAATTTGTTAGTCGACGATTTTGAAATTAGCGTATCCAGCGGCCCGAACGGCACAGTTGATTTTGGCGCGGGGAATGGCTCTACTGTAAACGTTACCGCAGCTGCCGAAGTTAAAAATACCGGGAAGCAGGCCCTTAAGGTAGATTTTGACGCGGTTACCGGCGGCTATATGTACGTTGCCCGGGGAGAAGGATTGGACGCTCATAATACCGGATGGTTGGTTAGTCCCGAGGATATCAAGTGGCATGATTATAAGGCATTTTCTTTCTACATGTATGGCTCGGATTCCAAAGGTAAGGTAGCTTTTGATATTAAAGATAATGCTAATGAAGTTTGGCGTTTTATCGTTGAGGATAATTTTGAGGGCTGGAGGCAGATTATTTGTAATTTCGAGCAATTTACCGCCAGAGGAGATTGGCAGCCGCAAAACGCCGATAATAACGCTGTGCTTAATTTTCCGGTGAGGTCTTTTCAATTCGAACCGCTTCCTCCGTTAAAAGGGACCATTTATCTTGATACTGTGGAATTAGTTAAAAAATGATCATTGACGCGCATAGCCATTGGCTGCCGGAAGAAATAATTTCCAATGCCCATTTTTTTTCCAAAAGCTGGGGTGAGATCGAGCATCAGCTTGAGGCAATGGATGAAGCAGGGATTGATCAAGCCGTTCTCTCATATCCTACTTCCGACGCCCATCTTAAGTTAGGGAGTATTTCACTGGTTGCCCGGATTTTTAATGATAATGTAGCCAAAATCCTCAAAAAATATCCGGACAGATTTATTGGCGCGGCAGTCCTGCCAGTGGACAACGGGAAGGATATGCAAGAGGAGGCTAAGCGGGCTATAGAAAAACTAGGGTTTAAGGCCTTCTCTTTGGCGAGCAGCTACAATGCTGTATATCTGGACGATCAGATCTTCTTACCTATATATAAGCTGGCGCAGGATGAGCATATACCGATTTTTGTGCATTCTCAGATTGTTAAGCCCATTGGCATCGAGCGCGTAAACGACCCGCTGCTTACCCCGGTAATCGAATATGTTTTTGATATGACGGTGTGTATTGGTAAGCTGCTGATGTCGGATATTTTACGCGATTATAAAACGAAATTTATCTTTGCATCTTTTGGCGGGGTAATTCCGTTTATAGCGCATAGGTTTGACGCGACCTACCAGATGCTGCGGGGGATTAATTTTGTCAAAGACCTGCAAGCAATGCCTACAGAATTATTGAAGTATATTTATGTGGATACCAGCGGAGATAAGACCAAGGCGAATTTTCAGGCAGCCTTGGAGTTACTCGGGCCAAAACATATTCTCTGGGGAAGCGATTGGCCAGCCAAAAAAGATATCGCCGCAGGAATGCAGGCGGTTAAAAATTTAGATATATCTAACGAAGACAAGCATAATATTTTAGGCGGTAATTTAGAACAGTTCTTGAACAGTAGGGGACATTTTCCGTCAGGGCTCTAAGAGGAGCCTCAAAAGGAAAGTGTCCTCTACTGACTCAAACGGAAATTCATTAAGAGAAAACATTATGACTAAATTTTTTAATTTGATTATCGGCGGGGCGGTGGGAACAATTGCCAGATATCTCTTGGCCGGTGTTGTGTATAGGTATATGGGGACGAGTTTTCCTTACGGGACGCTGATAGTAAATATTTCCGGATGTTTTATCTTAGGGGTTTTGGCATCTTTGGCGGATAAGAAATTTATCCTCGGGCCTGACGCCCGAATTTTACTGATGATTGGTTTTTGCGGCGCGTTTACTACTTTTTCAACCTTGATCTTTGAGACGGATAATCTTGTCAGGAATGGCCAGGCAATGCGTGCTTTTACCAATATCTTTGTGAGCGTGATTTTAGGCTTTATTTTATTTAGGGTTGGTTCTTTAATCGGCGAAATTATTTAAATAGGGGGTAAAGATGAAAATTCCTGCGGACGGTAAACTCTTAAGGATTTTTGTGGGCGAAGCGGATAAGTGGAATGGCAAGCCGCTTTATGAGGAAATTGTACTTTTGGCTAAAAAAGAAGGCTTAGCCGGCGCAACCGCGCTAAAAGGGTTTATGGGTTTTGGATGTAAGAGCCATATGCATACCGCCAACCTGCTTAGGCTCTCCGAAGACCTACCGATTATTATTGAAATCGTAGATAGCGAGGATAAAATTAACCGTTTTATACCGCAACTGGATAAAATGGTCAAAGAAGGTCTGATTACTCTGGAAAAGGCTAACGTAATTATGTATCGCGCGTAAAAATAAGGAGAAATAAATATGCAAATGATTAAAGATGTGCATTTGACAGGAAAAGATTTGACGGAGATGGTGCAGCTGAGGCCGCAGGATGTCGCTAAATATGCGATTGTCCCCGGGCCAAGGGATAGGCTGGATGTCTTAATCAAAAAGATAGAAAATCCGGTGCGTAATTTTTCATTCATGGAGTACACGATGTATACCGGGACCTACCAAGGAATAAAAGTAACCGCAATTAACGGCGGCAGGTTCTCAACGGATACCTCGATTACCACCGAAGTAATCTGTAACGCGAAAATTGAAAACATCATTCGTGTAGGCACCGCCGGCAGTTTGGATGAAAATATAAAAGTAGGGGATTTGTTCGTGGTGGATGAAGTAATTCGCGGAGACGGGGTTACGCCATATTACGTGGATAAGAATTTTAAGACCGTAGCGGATAAGCAAATCGCCGATACCCTCTATGGAATCGGTAAAGATATGGGCTTAAACATCCATCGGGGTAAGGCTTGGACTACGGACGCGCTTTTACGCGAGACCAGAGAAATTGTCGAAGCCAAGCGTAAAGAGGGGGCAAGGGCGGTTGATATGGTCTCTTCAACACTGTTGACCATTGCCCAGACTTATAATATTAAAGCCGGCTCAATTTTAGCGGTCAGTGATAATGTTATTACGGGCGAAATGGGCTTTATGAACCCCCTTTATTATATGGCGGAGTCAAATATTTTGAAAATAGCTTTAGAGGCAGTGGTAAAATTAGAGGGAAAATGAAATTTTCTCCGTTATTTTGGCCGATTCAGTTCAAGAATGGCGTAATTTATATCCTTGATGAAACTCTCCTTCCGCATAAGCTTGCCTATATAAAGGCCAGAAACTATCAGCAGGCCTGCCGCGCGATCAAAGAGATGAAGACCCGCGCCGTTGGGCAAGTGCTCTTAGTGATGTATATTTTCCTGCAGTTAATTAAGCAGAAAAAGCAGAAAGATTTAGCCAAAGTAACCAAAGCCATTAACGCCACCCGGCCAACCTTATCTTTTAAATTTTTAACCGACATGGTTTTAGGTTGGGCTAAAGGCAAGGCGCCTTTAGAAAAATGTATTTTAGGATTTTTGGAAGGATTAAGATGCAGCCGTATTCAACAGGCGGAAGAAGCAGCTAAGTTAATTAAAAACGGTGATTGCATACTGACGCATTGCAATGTCAGCGGCCTTATGCCTTTGATTGGAGAAATTTGCCGTAAGCAGGGGAAGAAGGTAAGTTTCTTTACCACCGAGACCCGTCCGTATCTGCAGGGTTCACGTTTAACTGCTTGGGAATTGCAAAACGCGGGATTTGAGGTAACGATCATCACCGATGGGATGGTCGCCGCGGTTATGTCGCAGGGTAAAGTGAACAGAGTCATTGTCGGAGCGGATCATTTGGCGCGAAACGGCGATATTGCCAATAAAGTCGGCACCTACGCCATCGCGGTATTAGCCAGGCATTTCAAGCTTCCTTTTTATGTTTTATGCCCGCCGGCATCGCAATTAAAGAGCGGCAAAGAGATAAAGATAGAAATCCGTCCGGATAAAGAAATGTTGGAGTATCAGGGATTGAGGCTTGCGCCCAAAGGCGTAAAAGGGTATTATCCGGCATTTGATATTACGCCTAGTAAATTAATTACCAAACATATACCTTTGGAGATCAAAAGATGATTTTCTGCAAAGAAAAGTCGATAAAAAAAGAAATTATCAAGATCGGCGCGCGGCTCTATCAAACCGGCTTGGCTGTGGCTAAGTCCGGGAATATCAGCAGCCGGCTTGACGATAAGAATATACTGATTACCGCGACCGGGACATCTTTGGGGAATTTAAAATATCAGGATATCGTAAAAGTAAATTCGAATTCCTTAAGCTCGTCTGGCGTAAGTAAGCCAAGTTCAGAATTGCCCTTGCACGCGTTAATCCATAAAAACTTTAGCGCTAAAACCATTCTCCACGCTCACCCTCCCTTAATCAACGGATATTTTGCGGTTTATTCCGAGATCAAAGCGCTTACCTTTGAAACCAAGCTTTATCTGGGGAATGTTCCGGTTGTGCCTCAGGAGACTCCGGCGGTAACTAATCCGGAAGCAGTGGTTGAGGCCTTAAAATCCAGCAATCTGGTAGTCTTAAAAAATCATGGGGTAATCGCTGTCACGGATCAATTTTCTGACGGATTGAATCTAATCGAAGCCTTAGAAGAGGCAGTGCGGAGCGCGGCAGTAGCGAGAATTTTTAATAAAACAGCTCTGGACGATTTGGACAAGGCGTTCAAACAGGACATTACCCAGAATGCCGCGTTCCCGATGTTTTCCAAGGAGCATATTCAGGCAATCGTAGAGCTGGTAAATAAAGATGAATTTATCGCTCAAAAGGGAAAAGAACTGGATTTAACGGTGCAGCTGGCTATAAAATTAGACGAAAGTGATCAGGCCTATAAATTTAATTTTGAGCAAGGCAAAATCATTCGTTTAGATTCTGATATTGACGCGCCGTTTGTGATTTCTGCTCCGGGGCAGGTCTGGGAACTGGTATTTTTGGGGAAATTAGATTCATTTGTCGCGGTCACACAAGGAAAGATGAAATTAAAGGGTGATCTGGGTAAACTTTCTCGTTGGTATGTGCCTTTTACCCGTTTATTTGAATTATTCAGGCAGGTGAGGATAAAATAGGAGGTAGGAAATGGATTGGGGAATGAAGAATCGCCTTAGCAGATTAATTCAACCGGATGGCCGCTGTTTTTTTATGCCTATCGATCACGGTTATTTTCAGGGCCCGACCAGCTGCTTGGAAAAACCCGCGCAAACAATTAAACCTTTGCTTCCTTATTTTGACGCGCTTTTTGTTACCCGCGGAGTTTTACGTTCGGTAATCGATCCGGGTTTCAATAAGCCAATCATTTTAAGGGTTTCCGGAGGAACGAGTATGGTGGGAAAAGATTTAGCCAATGAAGAGATCACCACTTCCATCGAGGAAATTATCCGGCTTAACGCGGCCGCGGTAGGCGTATCTATTTTTGTCGGGAGCGACTACGAAAAACAGACCTTGCTTAATCTGGCAAAATTAGTTAATGAATGCGGAAATTATGGTATTCCGGTAATGGCCGTTACTGCCGTGGGTAAGGAACTCGAAAAGAGGGATGCCCGCTATCTGGGTTTGTGCTGCCGGATTGCCGCGGAATTAGGCGCGGCCGTAGTCAAAACCTACTGGTGCGAGAAAGATTTTGATAAGGTAGTCAAGGGCTGCCCTGTTCCGGTGGTGATTGCCGGCGGCCCAAAATGCGCGTCCGAGGTTGATGTATTTAAATTTGTCTATGACGGAATGCAGAAGGGGGCGATCGGGATAAATTTAGGAAGGAATGTCTGGCAGAGCCCTCATCCGGAAGCTGTTGCAGCGGCGCTGCGGGCGATTATCCACGAAAAAGCGGATGTAAAAAAGGCGGGGAAAATTTTCGACGAAATTAAAAATAAAAATAAGTAAGGAGTTCAGGGGTATGCGCGTAGCGATGTATTACAATAACAGGGATGTTAGGATCGAAGACCTGCCTGAGCCTAAGATCAGCGACACCGAGTTATTGGTTAAGGTAAAGGCAAGCGGAATCTGCGGGAGCGATGTTTTGGAATGGTACAGGGTAAAAAAAGCGCCGCTTGTCCTCGGCCATGAGATCGCCGGAGAAATTGCTAAAATAGGCAAAGATGTAAAAGGCTTTCAAATCGGTGACCGGGTTTTTGTTTCGCACCATGTGCCCTGCAACACCTGTTACTATTGCCTAAATGGGAATCATACTGTTTGCGAAACTTTGCATACGACCAATTATTATCCCGGGGGGTTTGCGGAATATATCAGAGTTCCGTCAATTAATGTTGAGCGGGGAGTATTTTTACTGCCGGATGAAATATCTTTTGAAGAGGGGACTTTTGTCGAACCGCTCGCCTGCGTTTTGCGCGGGCAGAGGATGATCAACATTAAACCCGGGCAAAGCATACTTATTTTAGGAGGAGGCATTTCCGGATTATTGCACCTTTTGGCTGCGCGCGCTCAGGGAGCCGGCCGGATCATCGTAACGGATATCAGCGAATACCGCCTGAAAATGGCTAAAAGCCTGGGGGCTGATAGTGTGATTAATGCCAAAGAGGATGTTACGGTAATGCTGCGTAAGGCTAACCATAACCGTCTTAGTGATCAGGTGATTATTTGTACCGGAGCAACTTCGGCATTTATGCAATCTTTGCAATGCGTTGAGCGGGCAGGGACTATTTTGTGTTTCGCCGCAACTTTGCCGGGAGTAACTTTACCGGTTCCGGTGAATGATTTCTGGCGCAATAGCGTCAAGATTATGCATTCTTACGGCGCTGCGCCCGTAGATATAACGCAGGCAATAGAATTGTTACGCGCCAAAGTTGTGGAGGTCAAGAAGTTAATCACCCACTCTTTAGAGCTAGCGGAAGCAGCTAAAGGCTTTCAGCTGGCGGCCGAAGCAAAAGAATGCGTTAAGGTAATCCTTAAGCCATGAGTACGGATCTATTTATCAACGGTGAATTTAAAGAGGCAAAAGAAAAGCAGAATATCATTAATCCCTCTACCGGGAAGGCGATTGCGCAGGCAGGGGTTGCTTCTTTAAAAGATGTAGATTCAGCGATTGCCGGCGCCAGGGCCGCCTTTGATCAAGGAGAGTGGCCGCGATTATCATTAGCCGAACGCAAGGATTTTATTTCCAAGATTAGCCAAGGTATTTTAGATAACGCCGGAGAGCTGGCGGAGTTAGAGAGCCTAAACACCGGTAAGCCGATTAAAGAAACAACTTTTATGGATATTCCCTCGGCCGCGAAAACCTTTGAGTATGCCGCTAATAACTTTGAAAGATTCTTGAGCAGCGAGGAGTTGAATGTTTCAGGCAAAGCAAAGGCAGTTTTAAGGCGCGAGCCCGTCGGGGTCGTAGTTTTAATTGTCCCCTGGAATTATCCGCTTTTAATCGCCTGCTGGAAATTGGCGTCAGCTTTAGCCGCGGGAAATACGGTAATCCTTAAGCCCTCCAGCCTTACCCCGTTAAGCGCGCTTAAATTAGCCGGCATCGCGCATACTGCCGGTATTCCCGCCGGAGTGGTGAATGTGATCAATGGAAGCGGAGATAAAATCGGCGCAGCGCTTTGCGCGGATAGAAGAATAGATATGCTTTCTTTTACCGGTAGTAATGAGGTGGGGAGGAAAATTCTTGAATACTCTTCGCAGAATATAAAGAAATCGATTATGGAGTTGGGCGGAAAAAGCGCCAGTTTAATTTTTAACGATGCTGATTTAGATACCGCGGTGAACAGCTCGCTAGTATCAATATTTCTAAATCAGGGCCAGATGTGCACAGCGATGTCGCGCATCTTTGTTCAAGACAGCCTATATGATAAATTTGTAGTTAGTTTTGTAGAAAAGGCCAGGACCATAAAACTCGGTCCCGCGGATAGCCACGAAACTCAGATGGGCCCACTAATTAGCGAAAATCAGCGTAAAAGAGTGATTGCCTTTGTCGAAAAGGCTAAGGCCGAAGGCGCGCAGGTTTTGTGCGGCGGAAAAATCCCGCAAGATCCCGCGCTCAAAAATGGGTTTTTCTTTGAACCTACGGTGATCATTGATGTTAAGCCGCAAATGACTATATCCAAAGAAGAGGTTTTCGGCCCTGTTGTTACGATTAGCAGGTTTTCTAATAGCGATGAGGCAGTGAAGTTAGCTAACGCAAGCGATTTTGGATTAGCAGCCTGTATTTGGAGTAAAGATATAAATTTTGCTGAAAGAGTAGCCTGCCAGCTTAATAGCGGAACAGTCTGGATTAATACTTATGGCATGTTTTATAATCAGCTTCCTTACGGTGGATTCAAGCAGAGTGGTTTTGGTAAAGAATTAGGGAGGGAGGGGTTTCTCGAATATACCCGTCTTAAAAATATAATCATCGATCAGTCAGCCGATAGCAGGCCATTGGTCAATTACTGGTACGGTTTCTAAAATAATGAGGAAATACATTTTATCTGTCTGGTTTTGGATAGGCAGCGCAATATTGACGATAATTTTATTTTTTGTCGTGCTGCTTCTTGCGGTCATTCTCCTTCCTTTTGATAAAAAAAGAAAAGTTGCTCACGCGCAATGTTTCTGGTGGTCGGATTGCGTAATCAAACTGAATCCCTATTGGAGATTGCGTGTTGAGGGCTTAGAGAATATCGATCATCACAAGACATATGTGGTGATTGCCAATCATCAGAGTATGGCCGATATAGCTGTGCTTTATCAGACGCGCATGCAATTTAAGTGGGTCTCCAAAAAAAGCCTTTTCAATGTTCCTTTTATCGGGTGGTGCCTTACGCTCACTAAGCATATCAAGTTGGAGCGGGGAGAATTTTCCAGTATTAAAAAAGTATACCGCGAGGCGGCGGAATGGCTGAGAAAGGATATATCGGTATTATTTTTTCCGGAGGGGACACGCAGCGATACCGGCCAGATGAATGTCTTTCAAAACGGCGCCTTTAAGTTAGCGATAAAAGAAAAGAGGCCTATACTTCCTATCCGCATCCAGGGAACGCGCGAGGCCATTCCTAAAGGCAGCTGGGTTTTTAACGCGAAAGTTTTGGTGACCATTACTGTCCTCCCTGCTGTTGAAACAGGTTCATTAAATCCGGCTGATTTTGCCAGCCTTAGGGATACGGTTTTTAAGAGAATTAGTGGTATAATATAGAAAAGGGGCCAGAATGGATACTTATATACTTTTATTCCAGTGCAGGGACCAAAGAGGGATTGTAGCCAAGATTTCTGATTTTATTTTCAAACATGGCGGGAACATTGTTACCGCTGATCAATACTCCACTGATTTCCAGAAAGGTTATTTCTTTATCAGGCTGGAATTTGTAGTAGGCACTAAACCCGGGATAAAAGCCGGCCTGGAAAGAGGTTTAGGCCTGATTGCCAAGGGCTTTAGCGCCAAGTTTTCGCTTCATGATAAAAATAAACCCCTGCGCATGGGGGTATTGGTTTCCAAGCCCAGCCATTGCCTGGCCGAAATATTGTATTTATGGCAGGAGAAAGAACTGCGTTTGGAAATACCTTTTGTAATCAGTAATTTCGCGGGGCACGCTGAACTCGTCAAGCAATACAAGATCCCTTTTTATTTTATTCCGGCGGAAAGCAAGGACAGGAAAGAAGCTGAGTTATTGAAGTTAGTCTCAGAGAAAACCGACTTTCTGGTTTTAGCCCGTTATATGCTCCTGCTTTCCCGAAAATTCCTTGGCGCTTACGGTAAAGAGATCCTCAATATCCATCACGGATTCCTGCCTTCGTTTAAAGGGCGCAATCCTTATCGGCAGGCGCTTTCCAGCGGAGTGAAGATAATCGGAGCAACCAGCCATTTTGTGACTGAGAGACTTGACGAAGGCCCGATGATCGCCCAGGAGGTAGAGAGTATTTCGCATAAAGATAGCTTAGCTGACCTGACGCGCAAAGGGAAGAATTTGGAAAAGAAGGCCCTAATTGACGCGATTTGCGCCTACGTGGATTACCGCGTGATTAAATTCGATAATAAAACCATAGTTTTTTAGCTAGAGGGATTAACCCGATGAGGAAAATTAATAAGATTCTATTGTGGATAATTGCCGTTTTTTTTACCCTTTTTATTATTGCCAATATCGCGGTTTCCTTATTTGCCAAACAAATTATAGTTAGGCAAATCGAAGAGAACCTTAAAGTTCCCGTAACCCTCGGCAGCATAAACGTCGGCCTGCCTCTTTCCATAAAACTAAGTAAACTTAGCGTCGGGGATTTATTTAAAGCCGATGAAGTTTCTGTTTCTCCTAACATCCTTGGATTTTTCGCGGGTAAGCTTGTGCTTAGTTCGGTGGACTTAGTTAATCCGTTGGTCAATCTTGAACGGTCAGCCGACGGAAGGCTCAACCTACCCAAATTAGATAATAATAAAGGAAAGCCACCCGCGATTTATCTGACTAGCCTGAGCGTAAGAAACGGAAAGCTTATTTTTATCGATAGAAAGATAGATCCTTCCGGTTATAAAATTATTCTGGCAAATTTAAACAGCCACATTTCTAAAGTCATGCTTCCTCCGGCTTCGCTTAAGGTTAATTTTAAGCTGTCGGCGGATTTGTTGGCTCCAGATAGCCGGAAATTGGGAAGTACAGCGTTATCCGGCTGGCTGGATTTCGGGCCTAAGGATATGGATGGGAACCTCATCATCAAAGACTTGGACCTGACTTATTTTTCTCCATACTACGGGAATTTTATCTCCGATAAGAAACTCCTTTCAGCCAAGCTCAATATCAATACTAACCTTAAGGCCGAAAATAATAACCTAAAAATCTTGACTGATTTCAGGCTCTCTAATTTAACATATAGCCAAGAGGCACCTGTTGAAGGAACGCTGCCGGAGATAAATTTCGCGAAGAATGCCTTGGAGTTTTTTACCGATTCCAAAGGTAACCTGAATCTGGAATTTGAGATTAATACCCGATTGGACCATCCCAATGTCACTGTCGAGCAGCTTAAGAAGGTGATCTTAAAGGCGGCCAGCAAAAATCTCTCTAACCAATCTCCGGAAGAGCTGATGAAGAAAGTTAATGCTAATATCGACCAATTCAAGGCGATAGGCAAGACTTTGAAGAATATATTTAAAGGGAAAGAGTAATGCCAGCGAATAAATCTAAAAGCCTGCAAGATATCGAAGAAAAAATGGGATCTCTGGACGTAAATTCTTTACGTTATCATGTGCTGGAGAGCGCCAGGAATTTTAAAACCTCCTGGATTGAATTAGGACGCTCGCTTTATTCCGTCTGGAAAGATAAGATGTATAAGGAATGGGGTTTTGGGACGTTTGACGCCTACACCGCCAAAGAAATCGGGATCAAGAAGCCCACGGCGATGAAGCTACTGCGCTCATATTATTTTCTGGAAAAAGAAGAACCGGCATATTTGAAGGATGGTTATACTGAATCAGCTGATACGGCCAAGCTTCCCAGCTACGAAGCCGTGGATTTATTGCGCAAGGCAAAAGATAAGAAAACTCTGGATTCCCAAGATTATTCAAAATTGAAAAAGGAAATTTTTGAGGATGGTAAGGATGTGCAAACTGTAAAGCGGGATTTGACTTCTCTAGTCAGGCAGAGAGAAGAACTTGAACCTGAAGAGGCGTATAAAAAAAGACGGACAGCCATCTTAAGGAGATTTATCGGCAGCCTTAAGGCCTTAAAGCAGGAGGCAGAAGTATCCAAATTGCTTCCGGCCCAGCTGATCAACGAAGCGCAGGAATTGATCCGCAAGATAGAGGAGCAAATTAAATTGTGAGGGAAACTGTTTCCAACTTGTGAAGGAAACTGTTTCCGGATCAATCGGGAAACAGTTTCCATAGTATATGATGAATATAATTGAAATATTAGATAAGCGGGCAAAGGATGCTCCGGATAAGCCGGCAGTAATTTTTAGAGATAAGGTTATTTCATTTGCTGACTTAGCGGATAAATCTTTACGCCTAGAATCCGCGTTTAAAGAATTAGGCATAAATAAAGGCGACAAAATAGCCATCTATTTACCGAGTTGGCCGGAGTACATTTTTAGTTATTTGGCTATCTGGCGTATCGGCGCGACAGCCGTACCTTTGGATTTTATGCTTACCGAAGATGAGTTAGTTTCCTGCCTTGCGCATTCCGAAGCCAAGATTTTAATTGCCAAGCCTAAGGCCAATCTTTCTTTAGCCGCGCTCAAACAAAGATGCCCGGGGCTAAAAGAAATCATTACCTGTCAGGATAAGGAAGAGGGATTTCTATTTTTTGATGAATGCCTGGAAAAATCCGGCGCAAGCGCTGTCAAAGCGGATACACAGGACAAAGATTACGCGATTATCTTCTATACCTCGGGGACAACCGGTAAGCCCAAGGGAGTGTTGATCAATTATTTGCAACTAAGCGCGCCGCCCAAGTCGATGGAATTTTTTGTGAACGCGGATTTAAGCGATAGAGACACTACTTTATGCGCTTTACCCTTCTCGCATTTGGGGGGCTTGATTTATATCCAAAATACAATAGTTTTTGGCTTAAAGTTAGTCTTAATGGAACGTTTTATTCCGTTAGAGTTCTTAAAGAATACCCAGCATCATAAGGTAAACTTTTTTTGGCTTGTTCCATCGATGTATTATGCCCTGCTGCAGCTAAAAGAATTTGAAACCTTTGACTTGGAGAGTCTGCGCTGGATAGTTACCTTTGGCGCCTCTAATTCTCCGGATGCCTTGCGCAGATTCCAACAATATTGTCCTAAAGCCAGCCTGTTGAACGGCTGGGGCCTGACGGAGACCAACGCGCCGACAGTGGTTTCGGGGATGGGTTCCCAAAAAATCGAAAGCGTAGGCAGGCCTGCGCCATGGGTAGAGGTAAAGATTTTTAATGAAGAAGATAAAGAGGTTAGCATCGGGCTGGTAGGTGAGATCGTGGTTAAAGGTTGGGTAGTAACCGACGGGTATTATAAAGATGATGCCTTGACCAATGAAACTTTAAGAAATGGATGGTTTCACACCGGAGATTTGGGAAAATTCGATACCGAAGGCGACCTTTATATCGTCGGCAGGAAGAAAGAGATGATTAAAGTCGGAGGAGAGATTGTTTTTGAGCCGGAGGTAGAATCGGTGATCTACCGGCATCCTGATATCGCTGAAGCCGCGGTGGTCGGGGTGGTAGATAAATTAAGGGGAGAGGTTCCTAAGGCTTGGGTGGTTTTAAAAGAAGGAAAGAATTTAAACGAAGAAGAACTGCGTTATTTCTTGCGGCAGCACTTGGCGCATTTTAAGATTCCGCATTATTTTGAATTTACCAATTCTCTTCCCAAAAATCGTACCGGAAAGATCGATAAAGAAAAATTAAGATGCTTGTAGGGGTTATGCAAGATATTAAAGAACTAACCCTTAAAGAACTGGAAGAAACGCTCAAGTCCTTTGGCGCTAACGCCTATAATGCCCGGCAGATATTTTCCTGGATTTATAAGAAAGGCGTAAGCGAGTTCGCTCAGATGAGCGATTTGAGCCAAAGTTTAAGGGATAGCCTAAGTAAAAGTTTCTACATTTCCGGTTTAGCAATAGTCAAGAAGCTTAAATCCAGCGACGGAACTCAGAAATTACTTTTTAAGTTAAAAGACGCAAGTCTGATTGAAGCTGTGATCATTCCCGCTAAAGGCAGAATTACGGGTTGTCTTTCGACGCAAGTCGGTTGTAAATTTGCCTGTCGGTTTTGCGCCAGCGGGATAAGCGGATTCAAACGCAATCTGACTTCTTCGGAGATAATTGAAGAGGTTTTGTACCTAAAGAGAGAATCTTTGCCTGAAAGACTGACGCACCTGGTATTTATGGGCACAGGAGAGCCGTTGGATAATTACAATGAAATAATCAGGGCAATAAGAATCATTAATTCTCCGGACGGATGTAATATCGGAGCGCGCAGGATTACCATATCCACCAGCGGAATTATCCCGGGTATTCAAAAACTAGCAGGGGAAGGTTTACAGATAGAGCTATCTGTTTCTTTACACGCGGCTGGTGAGAAATTAAGAACCGAGATTATGCCCATTAATGAGAAATATCCGCTTAAGGAATTAATCGCAGCCTGTAAGGAGTATGTTGCCAAGACCAATCGCCAGATTACCTTTGAATATATTTTGATTAAAGGCCTGAATGCAGGTTTAAAAAATGCGCAGGAATTGAGTAAGTTATTAAGCGGCTGGAAGCTTGCTAAGGTGAATCTTATCCCGTCTAATCTTATCAGTGAGCTTAAAGCAGCGCCTCCGGAGAAAAAAGATATTCTTGCGTTTAGGGATTATTTAATTAAGCACAAAGTAAATGTTACTTTGCGCAAAGAGCGCGGAGAAGATATTAACGCGGCCTGTGGACAACTGAGGTTAACTTATGCTAAGGAATAGCCAAAAGATAATTTTATTAGCCGTCATCCTGACTTTATTGGGGTTTTGCGCTTTTGTCTTGTCTAGCTGCGTAAAAAAAGAGATTAAGAATACTAATTCCAGCGGCAAGAATATTATTTGTTTCGGCGACAGCATTACCTTTGGCTACGGAGTGAACCCGGGGCAGGATTATCCAACTCACTTGGCAAAAATGGTGAATAGGCCGGTGATTAATGCCGGAGTTGACGGAGATACTTCTATCGAAGGCTCAAAAAGGATTAAAAGAGACGTCTTAGATAAGCAGCCGTATCTAGTGCTGATTGAATTTACCGGGAATGACTTTTTAAAGAAGGTCCCGCTTTACACCACGATCGATAATCTAAAAGAAATGATCCGGCAGATCCAAGGAGCAGGGGCAATCACTGCTATCGTTGATGTAAGCGCCGGATTATTCTTACTCGACTACCGAATACAACTTTCTAAGCTGGCCCGGGAAACCGAATCAATTTTTATCCCCGCCACCTTAAGCGGAATTATTACCAATCCGAGCATGAAAAGCGATTTTATGCATCCTAATGCCGGCGGCTACGTGATCGTCGCCCAAAGGGTATGCCGCGGGATCGAGGATTATATAAAATGAATAAGTTTTAATATTCGTTGTTTCCAAAGCCCGTCCATAACCATAAAAGACCAAGTTTATTCCCAACTTTACGCATATGAAAAAAGAAGATTATCTTGAAGAGTTATATAAGATTCAATGCCGCAATAACCGCGTTGCCAGGGTTACTGAATTGGCGCATGCGCTCAAAGTTTCCGATTCAAGCGTTTCTGAAATGATCAGAAGGCTCCAGAAGGAAAAATTGGTCACTTTCGAGCGTTTCGGAGGAATCAGCCTTACTGCCGCGGGAATTAAGGAAGCCAGGAAAGTAATTAGAAAACATCAGCTCTTAGAAGTTTTTTTCAGCAAGGTGCTAAAAATAAAAACACATTCCCATGAAGAAGCCCACCTCATGGAACACGTCCTCTCAGACGCGGCAACTGATAAGCTTGACAGTGTGCTTAAAAAACCCAAACTTTGCCCGGACGGTAATCCTATCCCGGAGAAGAATAGCGAAGTAGTAAGTCTAATTCAGCTCTCTGTAAAAAGTAAAGCAGAGGTTATCTTTGTAGCTAGCAAAAACAAGGCCTGCCTTGAACGCCTGAATTCACTCGGGCTTGTTCCCCAGGCAAAAGTCAGGGTAGTGCGTAAATTAAGCAGAGGGCCATTGATTTTGAATGTAAAAGGAAGCGAGATTGCCTTAGGGCCTGATGTTTGCGCGAGCATATTTGTGGAGAAAAAATGAGCTGTAATCCAAAGGCTTGTGGGGCAGATATCGCGCTTGTCGGAAATCCAAATACAGGCAAGAGCTGCCTTTTTAATCAGCTTACTACCGCTGATGCGATAGTATCCAATTATCCGGGGACAACTGTGGAGATCCTCGAGGGCAAAACCGCAATTGATAATAAGGTTATGCATGTAGCTGACCTTCCGGGCATATATAATCTTGGTTCATCAAGCGATGATGAAAGAGCCGCCACTGATTATATCATCGAGAAAAAGCCCGGGGTGATAGTAAATGTGGTGGATGCCGCGCTTTTAGAGCGCAATCTTTACCTGACCCTGCAATTGCTGGAGTTAGAGGTTCCCATGGTTATAGCTTTAAATTTTTATGAAGAGTTAGAAGATAATGGCATTAGCATAGATTATAACAATCTAAGCGCCTTGCTGGGTGTGCCTGTTGTACCTATTGACGCGTTGCGGGGAGCAGGTATAGATATACTGGTCAAAACAATAGACACGATTATGCAAGATAGTTACAAATTCGATTATTATCATCTTAAATATGATGACCATATAGAAAAGGCGATTGATAAAATTACCGAGATTATTGAAGAGGAGAATATCCCAAAACGCACAGCGTCAATTAACCTGATTGAGGAAGACGATGTTGAATGGGGGAAAGCCGGGCATAAAGAAGAGGTGCGCAAGATTATAGATGAGCTTAGCAAAGAGCACGCCCTGAATACCGAAATTGCGCGGGAGCGCCATGGCCAGGCGGCATTACTGGCCCAGAAAGTAATGATCCAGGGGAAGCCGAAAAAGCATTTTAAGGATTTTCTTGACAGATTTACGACCGAGCCCCTGACAGGCGGCATTTCACTTGTTTTTATCATGGGCCTTAGTTTCTTCTCCCTGTTTACAATTGGCAATTATCTTAGTGACTTAATGGGAAAATGGTTTGATCTGCTTATTGCTAATCCGCTGAATCCTTTGATCAAGGCAATTCCCAGCACAGCTTTACAAACAGTTCTGACTTGGGGCCTACAGGGTATAAACGCGGGGCTGCAGATAGCCTTGCCGTATATCTTTATATTTTATCTAGTACTGGGCGCATTGGAGGATACAGGATATCTGCCCCGCATGGCTTATCTTTTGGACAGGTTAATGCATAAGATGCACTTACATGGCAATGCCATCATACCGATGATGCTTGGATTTGGCTGCAGTGTTCCGGCGGTACTCGCAACGCGTATTTTGCCTAATAAGAAAGACAGGATATTGACATCTATTTTGATTTGTATGATTCCGTGTTCCGCGCGAACCGCTGTTATCTTTGGGGCAGTAGGGAAATTTATCGGCGCGGGTTACGCGCTTTTGATTTTTGGGATTGTCTTATCGCTGATATTCGCAGTTGGTTATATCCTGGGCAGATTCCTTCCCGGAGAATCAACCGGGCTGATAATGGAAATGTCGGAATATAGGCTGCCTCAGCTTAAGAATGTCTGGAAAAAAACATGGATGAGGGTAAAGGATTTTATTTGGGTCGCGTTCCCCTTGATTATCATAGGCTCTGTTGTCTTGGGCTTACTTAAGGTTTACGGGGTTCTCGAGATCATTACAAAACCTTTTGCTCCGATTATTAGCGGTTGGCTGATGCTTCCTGCTATCGCGGGTATTACGCTAGTTTACGGAATCCTGAGAAAAGAGATGGCCTTGGAATTATTGTTTGTGCTTGGCGGAAGCTCAAGGCTGCTGAATTTTATGACTCCGTTACAGATATTTATATTTACTTTGGTTGTTGCCTTGTATTTTCCTTGTGTGGGGACCCTGGCAGTTTTAAAGCATGAGTTTGGCTGGAAGAAGAGCCTGGCGATATCGTTGTTTACGATTGCCCTGGCTGTCGCAATAGGCGGGTTCGTTGGGAGGTTATTTCTTATAATGGGAGTTCCCAATCATGGGAATCAATTAATTTAATGCCGAAGGAGGGAGTTGAACCCACATGGGCTTGCGCCCAACAGCTTTTGAGGCTGCCGCGTATGCCATTTCGCCACTTCGGCAGATAATTTTACATTGACGTTAGTTATTTTATATTCTAAAATAGCAAAGGTCAATAGATATAATTTGAGGGGCTGTAGCTCAGCTGGGAGAGCACTTGCATGGCATGCAAGGGGTCAGGAGTTCAATCCTCCTCAGCTCCACCAAATTTTTCTGACAAAGAAAAATTTGGTGGCACTAAAGCGAGCGTAAAAAATCGCGGCAAGCGGTTTAGCGAGCGTAGTGCCTTCGGTAAATTCTCCATAAAGGGACGGATAATATCCGTCCCTTTATGGTAGAACAGTTTTAGAGAAGAGTTATTGACGCTCAACTTGCGCAGAGGTATAATTTAAGCACGATGATTCTAGGTGTGCATGTTTCCGGAGCAGGGAAGATTTATCAGACGCTGGATATCGCGCATCAGCTGAAGTGTCAGACGATGCAAATCTTCGCTCGCAACCCTCAGCAATGGCGCGCCGGCCCCTTGGACCCTAAAGATATTGCGGAATTTAAGCTCAGGCGCAAGAAATTTAAGATTGACCCGGTCTTTATCCATATTTCTTATTTGATTAATCTGGCTTCGCCTAATCCCCGGCTTTACCAAGGTTCAATTCGGGCTTATGTTGAGGATATGCAGGACGCGGAAGCATTAAAAGCCGATTATATCGTTACGCATATGGGCAGCCATAAGGAAACTTCCGAAGAAGCCGGCATAAAAAGGTTAATCGCTGCTTTAAATAAAATCCTGGATGAAACCAAAGGTTCGAAAGTAGGGATATTATTGGAGAATACCTCAGGCAGCGGTTCGTGGCTGGGGTATAAGTTTGAGCATCAGCAAAAAATCATCGCCGGGATAAAAGAAAAGTCGCGCGTGGGCCTCTGTTTAGATACGGCGCATGCTTATCTAGCCGGTTATGACCTGGCCACTAAAGAAGGATTAGCTAAGATGTTGGATGAGATTGATACGCAAGTTGGCTTAAAATTAGTTAAATTGATTCATTTGAATGACGCCTACGGCGCGTTAGCTTCACATTATGACCGGCATGACCATATTGGCAAAGGAAGTATAGGCTTAGCCGGAATGAAAAGGATTATTACGCACCCGAAGTTAAAGAATATCCCGATGATTTTAGAGACGCCCAAAGATGACGAAACCAGTGATCTGTTGAACCTAGCGTTAGTGCGAAAATTAAGCAAAAATTAGGAAACTATGTTTTACGACTTTAAAAAAATAGAAGAAAAGTGGCAGAAAAAGTGGCAGAAGGATAAAACCTTTCGCGCGCAAATAGCTCCCGCGCAGAAAAAATATTACCTGCTGGAGATGTTTCCTTATCCATCGGGTAAAATCCATATGGGCCATGTGCGTAATTATACCATTGGGGATGTGGCAGCGCGTTTTAAGATGCTGGAGGGATATAATGTGCTGCATCCGATGGGTTTTGACGCCTTTGGCCAGCCCGCCGAGAATGCCGCGATCAAAAATAAGACTAAGCCGGATGCCTGGACGCATAAATGTATCCGTGAAATGGAAGACGAACTCAAAAAAATGGGCTTTGCTTATGATTGGGAGAGGGAAGTTTCCACTTGCGACAATTCTTACTATCGATGGAACCAATGGATCTTTCTGAAGATGTTTGAGCGAGGCCTGGCCTATAAAAAGGCTTCCAATGTGAATTGGTGTCCCGGCTGTCAGACGACTTTAGCCAATGAAGAGGTGATTGAAGGCGGCTGTTGGCGTTGCTCAGCCAAAGTAGAGCAAAAAGATCTAGAGCAATGGTATCTAAAAATTACCGAATATAGGGAGAGGCTTTTAGAAGACTTGCAGCAATTAGAAGATTGGCCTGAGCGCGTCTTAAGTATGCAGGCAAATTGGATCGGCAAAAGCCAAGGCGTGGAGATTTATTTTAAATTAAAAGGCCAAGATAAAGTGGTTCCGGTTTTTACTACCCGCGCGGATACGATTTTCGGCGCAACCTACATTGTTTTGGCTCCGGAACATCCTTTGGTTAAAGAATTAATTAAAGGTAAGGCGCAGGAAAATGAGGCCTTAAAGTTTATCGATAAGGTGGCTAAAGAAAGTAAAGTTGTGCGCGCCTCCTCGGATGTGAAGAAGGAGGGTGTTTTTACTGGAAGTTTAGCGGTTAATCCGGTGAATAATGAAGAGGTGCCGGTTTGGATCGCGGATTATGTTTTAATGGAATATGGAACCGGCGCGATTATGGCTGTGCCGACGCATGACCAGCGGGATTTCTTGTTCGCTAAAGAACATAAACTACCGATGAGAATAGTAATACAGAGGACAGAAGACAGAGGACAGAAGACAGAGGATTTAACTGAAGCATATGAAGGGGATGGCATTCAGGTTAATTCCGGAGAATTTAACGACTTGCCTAACTCCGAAGCCAAAATTAGAATTGCCGAATGGATGGAGACAAAAGGAATCGGTAAAATCCAGACGCATTGGCGTCTGCGCGACTGGCTGATTTCGCGGCAACGTTATTGGGGAACGCCCATTCCGATTATTTATTGTCCCAAATGCGGCGTTGTTCCTGTCCCTTACCAAAATCTGCCAGTGGAATTACCCAAAGACGCGCCCTTTACCGGAGAAGGAGGCAGTCCATTAGGTAAAGTAAAAAAATTTGTGCAAGTAAAGTGCCCGAAATGTAAGGCTTTAGCCCGCCGGGAAACCGACACCATGGCGACTTTTTTTGACTCGTCATGGTATTTCTTAAGATTTTGTTCGCCCAAATTTAAGGATGGTCCATTTGGAGAGAAAGAAGCCGCATATTGGATGCCGGTTGACCAATACATCGGCGGGATTGAGCATGCCATCCTGCATCTTTTGTATGCACGTTTCTTTACTAAGTTCTTTAAAGATCTGGGGTTGATTGATTTTAATGAGCCTTTTAAGCGCCTGCTTACGCAAGGAATGGTTTTAAAAGATGGCGAGGTGATGTCTAAATCCAAGGGAAATATCGTTGACCCGGATACGATGATCAAAAAATACGGCGCCGATACTTTACGCTTATTTATTTTATTTGCCGCGCCTCCGGAAACAGAATTAGAATGGGATGACCGGGGATTGGAAGGGGCGCATAAATTCCTCAACCGCGTCTGGCGCATTCAGGATAATCTCAAGGATAAAGCTGACCCCGCGCTGCTGCGTATCTTGCATAAAACCATTAAAAAAGTAAGCGAAGACTTCCGGGAATTTAAATTTAATACGGCTATTGCCAGTCTTATGGAGTTGACTAACGCGGTTTATCAGTTGGGAGCGGATAAAGAGGTTTTTTCCAAGCTGATTATTATGCTTAGCCCGATTACCCCGCATTTTAGCGAAGAACTCTGGAAGATCTTGGGGAATAAAGATAGCGTGTTAAAAGCCGGCTGGCCGGAATACGATTCCAAAATACTTATCGAAGAGAATATTACTATCGTCCTACAGGTTAATGGCAAGGTTCGTTCGAAAATCGAGGTAGCCGCGAATATCGCGGAAAGTAAGCTCAAAGAAATGGTTTTAGCTGATAAAAAACTCTCCCCCTGGATTCAGGGTAAGCCCGTCAAAAATTTCATCCTCGTTCCAAATAAGCTTGTTAATATCGTAGTCTAGGATAAATAGGGACAGCGCCAATTTTTTCAGTAAAAATATACGCAGAAAAAATGGGCGCTGTCCCTATTTATCTCTATTTATCTATTTATTTCAGTTAGATTCTGCCTCTCTCTGCGTCTATTAGGGTAGGAGGTGGGGAATGCTTAATTTTACGCAGGAAGAGAGGAAGGTAATTTTGTTTCTGGTAATGCTGGCGTTCTTAGGGGCGGGGGTAAATTTTGCAGTTAAGCGGTTTGGCGGCGGGAAAAGCACTTTTTGTTTTGCTGATGATCTGGGGAAGGTGAATTTAAACAGCGCGGATAAAAGGCTGCTGATGAAAGTATCTGGAATAGGGGAAAAGTTGGCTCAGCGTATCATCGATTATCGCGATAAAAGCCGCGGATTTAACGCCCTAGATGAGCTCAAGGAGATAGAGGGGATGAACGACTCCAAATTTGCCAAATTAAAAGACTATCTAATGGTCAAATGAGCTGGCTGACTTTA
Organism: Candidatus Omnitrophota bacterium; assembly: GCA_030650425.1. GTDB lineage: Bacteria > Omnitrophota > Gorgyraeia > Gygaellales > Profunditerraquicolaceae > UBA6233. The sequence goes on from JAUSED010000003.1 coordinate 62,263, forward strand.
TATTTTTGCGCGGGGATAATTTTTGCGCATTTTTTTAAAGTTTATTTTTGGCCGCTTTATTCTCTCGGATTGGCCTTACTTGTTATCTGCACCATTTTTATCAAAAAAGATTTAATCTTCAAGAGATTCTCCTCTTGTTTAATTTTTATCTGCGGAGCAGTGTTGTTAACCAATACTTATATCCTGTCTAAAACTCATATCTCTAAATTTGTCTCCTATAAGAACGATACAGTTTTTACGGTTAAGGGATTTGTGAACAGCCAGCCGCAGTTAAAAGATAACCAGGTTTCATTTCTCTTGGCCGTGCAAGAATTGGAATTTAACCGCGCTCATTATAAATCTTGCGGAGAGATTCTGGTTCATCTAAAAGAAATCAAAGAAGGGGAAGAAGGTCCCGAAGGTGACAGTCACGAAATGCGTGACTGTCACCTTCGGTACGGCGAGGCCTTAATCTTAAGAGGGACTATGCATAAGCCGTTTAAGTTATATAGTGACAGGATAGCTGCGATTATGCGGGTGAATATGCCCGGTTGCGTCATAAGATTAAATAGAAATTGTGGAAACCCCGTGCTTAGATTTGCCTATTTCCTTAAAGGAAAGATAGAGGAGGTAATTTATCAGAGGCTTTCTAAATTAGCCGCGGGCATCGCGAACGCCATGATTTTAGGAGAAGAGAGGGGTATCCCGGTTGCAGTTTATGACGCGATGGCCAAAAGCGGGACTGTGCATATCTTGGTGGTCAGCGGTTTTAATGTCGGAATAGTTGCCTTTATCATTATCTTGTTGTTTAAGGTCTTACGGGTTCCCCGCAAGCTTAGATATCTTCTAGCCATCCCTTGCCTAATAATATACTGCTTAGCTACAGGCGCTCAGGCTCCGGTGGCGCGCGCGACGATTATGGCGATATTTTTTCTCACGGGATTCCTTCTTAAAAGGGAGCCGGATATACGTAATTCTTTTTCTTTAGCCGCCCTCTTCATTCTTTTAATTAACCCGAGAGAAGTATTTTCCATCAGTTTCCAGCTTTCTTTTGCCAGCGTCGCGGCGATCATTTTTCTTGATCCTAAACTCAACGCGTTTTTTAAAACCGAATGCATAAAGCTGAAACTTTTAAGATTGATCACGGAAGGCGCCCTGGTATCTCTATCTGCCTGGGTAGCTACTTTAGGGTTGATCGCTTATAATTTCAGGTTTCTCTCTCCGGTTACCGTATTAGCCAATATTTTTATTGTTCCTCTAGCCACTTTGATTACGCTCTCCGGATTTAGCTTGGTTATTATCTCCATAATTTTTCCTGTTTGGGCGGGATTCTTTGCTCGCGCCATCGAGTTCTTAGTGGTCGTACTTTTAAGCGTCAATAACCAGCTGGTTCAGTTCCCCTTGGCTTACCTACATTGGTAGATAAAATGGGTTCTTAATCTGTTTGACAAAGCAGTTTTCGTGTGATAAAGTTGTAATATTATGCGACGGATAATCTTAAGTCTCTGTGTTATTTTTGCCCTAGCGGTTAACCCGGCCTATTCCTTCTGGATCTGGACGCCGAAAACCGGCAAATGGGTTAACCCTAAGAATCTCCCTAAAGATAATCCCAAGGCCCAGTTTGATTATGCCAAAGGCTTTTATGATGAAAAGAAATATGATGAGGCTATCCGTGAATTCAGGAAGCTCCTTAAGGCTTACCCCAAAGCCTTTGAGGCTTCGGAATCCCAATATTATTTAGGGGTAATTGAGGAAGAAAGAGGGAATCTTTATGAGGCCTATCTGGCCTATCAGAAGGTGGTGGATAAATACCCCTTTTCCGAGCGGATTAAAGAAATCATTGAAAAAGAATACCATATTGCCGAGCAATTCATCGCGGGCTATAAACGTAAAGCGCTGGGGGTAACCTTACCGGTTGAGGATCCTTCTATAGAAATACTCACCAAAGTGGTAGAGAATTCGACTTATGGGCCGCTGGCGTCCAAGGCAGAGTATAAATTAGGTTTAGTTTTAAAGGGCCTGCAACGTTATTATGAGGCCGAGGATGCCTTTAATAAGGTAATCTCCAATTATCCGGATAGCGAATGGGTTGAACCATCCAAATTTCAGATCGCCTCTTGCCGCGCCGCGGTATCGCGCGGCCCGGATTATGATCAAGGGGCGATGCAGGAGGCTAAGCAAAAATTCGAAGAATTTGTCAGAGAGCATCCAGACGCTGTATTATCTAAAGACGCCCAGCAGAATATCAGTAAGTTAAAAGAAAAAGAAGCCGCCTCCAGCTACAATATCGCGGTATTTTATGAAAAACAAAAGGCTTATAAGGCTGCTAAGATTTATTATGAAAACGTGATTAATAATTACTCCGGGTCTGTCTGGGCGGCTAAGGCCTTGGAGAGCCTGCAATTAATGGAGAAGAAAAAATGAAGAAAAGAATAAGCCGGATTTTTCTGTTTTCTGTCCTCTGTTTTCTGTCCTCCGCGCTAGCCGGTTGCGGCTATACTACCCGTTCCATGGTCGGAAGTAAATACAGGACCATCTACATAACACCTTTCGTAAATAAAATAAATATTACTACTCAGACTGACGCGGCCAATAAATACAGATTGTACAGGCCGATGATCGAGACCGATATTACCAGATCCGTAAATAACCGCTACCTCTTTGATGGAAATTTAAGGCCGCTAAAAGAAGAGTCGGCGGATGTTATTTTAAAGGGCGAGGTGTTAGATTTCCGCCGTGATCCTTTACGTTACGATGCTAACGGCAATGTCACCGAATACCGTATTAATCTAGTGGTCAATATCAGCCTCTGGGAGAGGGCAGAGAATAAATTAATCTGGCAGGAGAATAGTTTTACCGGAGATACCACCTATTTTACCTCGTCTTCCGGAAACCCTCAGGCAAAGAGCGAAGATACGGCGGTAACTGACGCCCTGACTGACCTTAGCCGCCGGATTGTCGAGCGGACAGTTGAACAATGGTAAGATGATTTATTTATTTGTCGGCCAGGACTCTACCCTTAAAGATTCTCCTCTGAGCGTCAAAGATACCCAGCTAAAACAGATCAAAGAAGTATTCCTTCCTAAAAAAGTAGAGCAGTTTAATTATGATTGCCTTTACGCGGAAACGCTGAAGCTTACAGACTTGCAGGAAAGACTGCTCTGTCTCCCGGTGAACTCGCCTAAAAGAATGATTGTGGTAAGGAACGTTCAGGAATTAGCCGCGGATATAGAGGCCTTTATTTTAGAGTGGGCAAAATCAGGGGAGCGTTCAATCCTTCTGCTTTTAGATATAGAAGACGCGGGGAAAAAAGATGATTTTCTGAAGAAGATCCATCAATACGCTAAAGTATTTCGTTTTAAAGAAACAACCAGCCTGAATACCTTTAATCTTACCCGTTCGATAGAAGAGCGAAGGCCGGATCACGCGCTGAGGATATTGGATCAGCTTTTAAAAGACGGGGAGAGGCCGGAGAGGATCATGGGTGGATTAAGGTATGCCTTGGAGAAAAGCCGGTTAAACCCACTGGAAATAAAGCGCAGGCTTAGGCTGTTGATCGATAGCGATATCGAAATTAAAACAGGGAGGGTTAAACCTGTTTTGGCCTTGGAAAAATTAATTGTGCGGTTATGCGCCCTTGTTCAACCGTTTCATTAAGCGGGATTTCCTGCGGTTAGCTGTGGCGGGGTGGATGGTTCTTTTTTTAGCCGCTTTATCCAATTGTGAAAATACCTGAACCAGTATTTTTTTAGCCTCGGTAATATTCTTTGCCGTAAGCAGGCCTTGAAACTGTTTGACCGTCTTCTTAAGCTGTTGTTTGATTTTCAGGTTTTGCAGGTGTTTTTTCTTATCCTGCCGCGTTTTTTTAACCGATGTTCTACGTCTTGGCATATTAGTTTCTCCTTTTAAATAAATTAGCATAATTCATTATTTATGTCAACAGCCAAATATCCGCATCACTCTAACCGTAGAGTAGCTAAATCCGCCAGCGTCATCGGCCTGGCCACGCTTATCTCTCGCCTATTAGGATTCTTGCGGGATATTGTGATTGCCCGGCTTTTCGGGGTCTATGTCTACGCGCAGGCATTTGTGATTGCCTTCAGGATACCCAATCTCTTCCGGGACCTAGTCGGAGAAGGAGCGACCAACGCCGCCTTTGTTCCGGTATTCAGCGAATACGCTGAGCGCCATAGCCAAGAGGAATTTTGGGAGCTGGCTAATGTTGTGCTTAACCTGCTCTTGATCATACTGATGGCCATTACCATTCTGGGCATAATATTTTCTCCAGTGATTGTGCGCTTAATCGCTCCCGGGTTTAGCGCTTCTCCGGAGAAATTAGCCGCGACCATCAAACTTAACCGGATTATTTTTCCTTACATCTTGCTAATAAGTTTAAGCGCCTATTCTATGGGCCTGCTGAATTCTCTCAAAGATTTCACTGTCTCTGCTTTTGCTCCCTGCCTTTTGAATATCTCCATTATTATCTTTGCCATGCTTTTTGGAGAAGGGATTAAGGGTTTGGCTTTAGGCGTTTTAACCGGCGGCGTTCTGCAACTAGCCGTGCAGATACCGGTGTTGTATAAAAAGGGTTTCCGCCTCAAAAGACCTAAAACCCTGAATCATCCGGCTGCTCAAACTATCGGCAAGTTAATGCTGCCGCGGCTTTTAAGCTCCTGTATTTATCAGCTGAATAATTTTGTCGATTCGATTTTCGGCTCATTGGCTTGGATCGTCGGAGAGGGAGGGGTGGCAGTTTTATATTTTTCGTACAGGCTGATTCAATTTCCTTTGGGAGTTTTTAGCAACGCGTTATCTCAGGCAATCCTGCCGGCTTTTTCTACGCACGCCTTGGAAGAATCGCCTGATAAGTTGAAACATGCCCTATCCTGGGGCTTACGCGCGGTATTCTTTGTGATGCTCCCTGCCTCCGCGGGCTTTATGGTTTTAGCTAAACCATTGATCTGGACGCTCTTTGGAGGAGGCCGCTTCGACAGCTACGCCAGTAATCTTACCGCCAGCGCTTTATTCTATTATAGCTTGGGATTATCCGCTTACGGCGGAACCAAAATATTACAATCATGTTTTTTTAGCCTTAAAGATACAGTCACGCCTACTAAAACTGCCGCCTTATCTTTGATCTTAAATATTATCTTTATCATTATTTTTATCTACCCTTTAAAGATTGCCGGGATTGCCTTGGCTACATCCTTATCCGGGATAATTACCTTTTTGGTTTTATTTTCTATTCTTAAAAAAAAGATAGGGGATTTTGGAGTGGGCCAGATTGGCGCTTCTTTTCTGCGCGTCCTGCTGGCGAGCCTTGCTATGGGGGTCGTTTGTTATTTTACATCCCAGTTGCGTATTAATCGATTCCTGAATTTAAGCGTTAGCGTTCTGGCGGGCCTATCTTCTTATGTAATTTTTTGTTTTATATTTAAGGTTAGCGAAATGCGCCAGCTCTGGAGCTGGGTGGTGCATAAAGAAAGAATAGGATAATTAAGCAGTAGGGGACACTTTCCTTTTGAAGTTCTAGTTAGAACCCTGACGGAAAGTGTCCCCTTACCCGAAAGATGATGCCTAATTTAAGAGAGATTATCGCGCGGGCGCCGGATACCTCCGGCGTATATTTGATGAAGGATAAGGCTGGCCGGGTGATTTACGTAGGCAAAGCCAAGTCTTTAAAAAAGCGGTTATTAAATTATCTGGGAAGAAACCTGGATACTAAAACCGTGATCTTAATCTCGAATGTGGCTGATATTGAATATCGGCTTGCTCCAACCGAAAGCCTCGCCTTATTATTGGAAGCAAGCCTGATACATAAATATGATCCGAAATACAACGTTTCTTTACGCGATGATAAGAGCTTCCCGCTAGTCAAGATCACTAATGAAGAATTTCCGGCGATTTGTATTACGCGTAAGAGGGAGGATGATGGAGCCCGCTATTTCGGCCCTTACACCAGCGCGTCGCTTTTGAGAGAGGCATTAAAGATTATCCGTAAGCGTTTTCCTTACCGTTCTTGTAAACAGATGCCGCGCGAGGCTTGCCTGTATTACCGCATCGGCCTGTCTCCCGCGCCTTGTGTCGGTAAAATAAATAAGCGGGAATATGCTAGAACCATAAAAAATATTTCTTTGATTTTAGAAGGTAAGACCGACGCGCTGATGAAGAAATTACTGACTGAAATGAAATTACGGGCTAAAAAGCACGATTTTGAAGAGGCGGCTAAAATCCGGGATCAGCTAAATGCCTTAAGCGCCATAGCCGAAAATTACGCAGGCGCGCCTAATCAAGGCGATTTAGAAGACTTAAAGAATCTTTTACAGCTGAAGAAGCTTCCTGAAAGGATAGAGGCCTTTGATATTTCCAATATTTCCGGTAAAGAGGCTACCGGTTCCATGGTAAGTTTCTATCGAGGTTTGCCGGATAAGAATAATTATCGCAGGTTTCGGATTAAAACGGTTAAGGCTATCGATGATTACGGGATGCTGGCGGAAGTAGTCCAGAGGCGTTATCTCCGGCTGATGAAAGAGAAACTTCCCTTGCCGGACTTAATTATTATTGACGGAGGAAGGGCGCATTTGGCGACTGCCGCCAGAGTGCTGGCCGGACTCGGCTTAAACATTCCTTTAACGAGTATCGCCAAAGAAGAGGAGTATATCTATTTGGGTGGAACTTTAAAACCGATAAAATTATCATTCGATACCCCGGCTCTGAATTTAATCCGGCGTATCCGCGACGAAGCGCACAGGTTTGCATTGGCCTATCATCATATATTGAGAAGAAAAAAGTTAATAGGAAGATAATGAAACCTTTTACTAAAAAAGTTTACCAGGCAGTTTTAAGCATACCGCTGGGCGAGGTGCGCAGCTATAAATGGGTAGCTCACCAAGCCGGTAATAGGAAAGCTTACCGGGCCGTAGGAACGATTTTAAATAAGAACCCTTTTCCTATAATGATTCCTTGTCATCGGGTGATAAAGAGTAATAATATCTTAGGCGGATATATCTTCGGCCAGAAGAGGAAAAAAGAAATCCTGGATTTAGAAAGGGAACTCAAGCAATGTCTAACGAACAAAGAATAAGAGGGGCCTTATTCTATTTGAGCGTGGCGGTATTTCTTACCGGATTACCGCTTATTTTGTCCTTTGCTTTAGGTTACAAGTTTAACCCGCGTACCTTTAAATTCACCAAGACCGGTATTATCAGTTTAAAGACCCAGCCTCAAGGCGCGGATGTTTATCTGGATGGAAAATTATTAAATGATAAAACCCCGGTGACGATCAATGAGCTTCTTCCCGGCCCATACAGCCTTAAGATAGAGTTAAAAAGGCATTATCCCTGGGTTGCCCAGGTTAACGTCGAACCGCGTAAGGTGGCGCGCTTTGAGAGGATCATACTCTTTCCTGACCGGCCGAATATCAAGCAGCTGAATCAGGATAAGGTATCTTCTTTTTGGGTAGATAAGGAGGGTGGGAGGGTTTATTATTTTAATCAGGAAGAAAACATCCTTTATAAATCTAATCTGGAAGGGGAAAAGTTCGAAGAGATTGGCAGCATCCCGCAGGGATTCTCTTCATTGCCCAAGGAACTAAAAATATCCCACGATAGGCAACAGATGCTCATTTTTAGCGCTCATCAGATTTGCGCGCTAACCCTGAAGGGCCAGGGGGATTTAGCTTATCTTAAGGCCCCGGTTATCTTGAAGTTTCCAAATAAGCAGGTCAATAATGTGTTTTGGCATTCGGATAGTTACCATCTTATTTTGGTTACTGATAAGGATGTGGAAGTCCTGGAAAGCGACGAAAATTCCAAGCCGGTAATTCTGGTAAGTTTAAACAGTAAGAATCCCGGTATTTTTTACGATACGGATAAGGACGCGCTTTATTTTATGGATTCCCAGAGAGGCGAGGATGGTATTTTGTACAATAATACCTATAAACTCGAATTAAGCAACAAAGAAAATCTTTTGGATGATCTAATCAAGTTGAGACAAAATGCGCAAGATTAAAAAAATAAAAAGAGTTTTAGAGATCATCCCGGGAGCTTTATCTTGGGGGATGATCATCGGGTTAATCTTGTTGGCTGTATTTCACCCTATTTCCTGCGCTATTATAATTATCGTATTTGATTTTTATTGGATCATCAGGACAGTCTATCTTACCACCTTGTTGGTTATGGCGCACCAACAGCTCTACCGGCAAAAGGATATCAATTGGCTGGTTAAATGCCGCAGAATTGGCAAACAATCCGGATTGGAAAAACTAAAGCACCTGGTCATCTTTCCGGTATATAAAGAGGGCTTGGATATTTTACGGCCCTCTTTAAAAGCTATCCAGGAATGTAACTATTCAAAAGATAAAATGATTGTAGTCGTAGCCTTTGAGGAGCGCAACCCCGCTTCCCGAGAGAACGCCCAAAAGCTGGAATCCGAATTTAAGGATAAATTTTTCCGCTATCTCTCCACTTTCCATCCCGATGGCATTAGCGGAGAGGCCCGCACCAAAGGCGCTAACGCTACCTGGGCAGCCAAAAGAGCGAAAGAATTATTAACATCCGAAGGGATTAACGATGAAGAGGTGATTGTTTCTTGTTTTGACGCGGATACCTGCGTGGCTAAGGAGTATTTCAGCTGCCTGAGTTATCATTTTCTGACTTCGCCGAATCCTCATCAGGCCAGCTACCAACCGATTCCGGTCTATAATAATAATATCTGGCAGGCGCCTTCGTTCGCGCGCCTGGTTGAAATAAGCTCCTCTTTCTGCCAGATGATTGAAAGCATGCGCTTGGAGAAATTCGTTACCTTCTCCAGCCACAGTATGAGCTTCAAGACTTTAGTCGCTATAGATTATTGGCCCGTGGATATGGTCTCGGATGATTCAGTGATTTACTGGAAAGCGTACCTGTTTTATCAAGGCGATTACCGGGTGGTGCCTTTATATATCACGGTTTCTATGGACGTCGCTTATTCCAGTAATTTCTTTAAGACCATCCAAATGCAATATAAGCAGAAGAGAAGGTGGGCCTGGGGAGTAGAGAATTTTCCGTTTTTAGTCAGCGCTTTTTTGGGCGAAGCGCGGATTCCTTTAACTAAAAAAATACGCCGGTCTTTCCATCTTTTGGAAAGCCACGTAACTTGGGCGGTTTGGGCGATTATACTGGTTTTTATCGGGCCCCTGCCGATCATCGCCGGCGGAACCTTTTTTAATCAAATGTCCATTGGTTATAACCTGCCTAAGATAACCGGTTTGCTTTTTAATTTTACTTTTGGGGCCAGCCTTGCCTGGATCGTCTTAAGCCGCATCATTTTGCCTCCCCGGCCAAAAGGGGTCAGCTGGCTAAAAAACATAACCATGATCGTCGAATGGATGATGGTTCCTTTTATCATACTCATACTCGGGTCTTTGCCTGCTTTGGATGCCCAGACGCACCTGTTATTGGGAAAATACATGGAATTTAATCCTACTCAAAAAAACAAGAGAGTGGTATAATTATTATAAATAAAGATAGCGCAGGGTATAAGCAGCAGGGTGGAGGGTAAAATGAGCATTAAGCAATTAATGCGGGAGATGAGCATCTGTAATGCCTCGGATTTGTTCTATCGCGCCGGAGGAAAAGCGCGTTTAAGAATTGACGGAAAACTGGCGCCGGCGGGTGAAAAAACGCTTACTATTGACGATGTAATCAAGGCAGCGGAAGAAATAACCACCATTAAACAGCGGGAGTTTCTTAAGAACAATTTAGATGTTGATTTCGCGCTGTATATGGAAGAAGTAGGCTTGAGATTCCGTGTGAGCATCTTTATGCAGAGGAACTGGCCTTCCATCGCCATAAGAAGAGTGAACAATACCGCCCAGACATTCGAGGAATTGAATTTACCGGCGCCTTTCCTTAAAAAGCTCTCTATGGAGAGAGGAGGGTTGGTTTTGTTGACCGGCAGTATGGGGAGCGGCAAATCCACAACCATCGCCAGCATGCTCGACTATATTAATAAAAACGCCAGGAAACATATCCTGACCATTGAAGAGCCCATAGAATTTACTTTGAAGGATCAACAATCGCTGGTGAATCAGAGGGAAATTGGCATAGACGTTACCTCATATCCGGCAGCTTTACGCGCCTTTACTTTACAGAGCCCGGACGTTTTATTTATCAGTAACATCCGTGATACCGAGACGATGAGCAGCTGCCTTAACGCGGCTGAGACCGGGGTATTGGTCTTAAGCACCCTGCATACGATTAATGCCGCGCAGACCGTTGAACGGATCATTAATTTCTTTCCTCCGTATCAGCATCAGGAGGTAAGAAATCAGCTCTCTTCTTTATTAAAAGGCGTAATCTCCTTGCGCCTTCTTCCGCTCAAAGATGGGAAAGGCAGGGTTCCCGCTTATGAGGCTATGCTGCTTACGCCGACGATCAGCCGCTTGATCCGCGAAGGAAAAATCTGGGAGATACCGCAATTTATCGAAGACGGCGGAATCTTTGGGATGCAGTCTTTTACCCAATCTCTGGTGAAATTAGTCAGGGAAGGCAAGATCAACGAAGAAGAGGCCATTGATTTTGCCGACAGTAAAGACGAATTTATTTTAAGTTTACGAGGAATAAGAAAGAGTTAAGGAGAAATTGAATGTTAGACGAGATAAAATCCAAACTTAGCCGTATCCAGATTAGCCTGGAGCAACTAAGAGGTTATCTTTGACATCGATATCAAAAGCAAGCTTATCGTTGATTTATCCGCCAAGATGTCCGAGCCCGGATTTTGGGATGATAGCGGCGATTCTACGAAAATAGTCCGGCAGCTCAAAATTCTTAAGAATACGGTTGAGCCATGGGGACTGGCCTCTAAGAAATACCAGGAGTTACAGGAGCTTTCCGATATCGTTAGCCCCCAAGATAATGAATTAGCTTTAGATTTAAGCAAGAATGCCGATTCCCTCTTAAAGGAACTAGAGGCCTTAGAGTTTAAGACTCTTTTATCCGGAGAATTCGATCCCAACAACGCGATTCTTAGTATTAATGCCGGAGCCGGCGGAACCGAATCCTGTGATTGGGCCCAGATGCTTTTTAGGATGTACAGCCGTTTTGCGGAACACCGCGGGTGGAAAGTAAAGGCCATTGATCTGCTTTATGGTGAAGAGGCAGGGATAAAGAATGTTACAGTTTTAGTCGAAGGCGATTATGCCTATGGTTATTTGAAGGAAGAAAGGGGGGTGCATCGGTTGGTGCGCATATCTCCTTTTGACGCGAATTCGCGCAGGCATACCTCTTTTGCCTCAGTAGATGTTATTCCGGAAGTCGAGGAAGATATAGATGTAAAGTTGGAAGAAAAAGATTTACGTATCGATGTCTACCGTTCCAAAGGCGCCGGAGGCCAGAGCGTAAACACTACGGATTCCGCGGTGCGCATTACGCACCTACCTACGGGCTTAGTCGCGCAATGCCAGAATGAGCGTTCGCAGCATCAGAATAAACAGACGGCCTTAAAGATTTTAAAGGCGCGCGTCTATGAACTCCAGAGGCAGAAGCAGGAGGAAGAGATGCTTAAAAACTATGCCGCTTCGAAAAAGAAGATAGAATTCGGCAGTCAGATTCGTTCTTACGTTATGCATCCTTACAGCATGGTTAAAGACCACCGGACGGATTACCAGACCGGCGATGCGGCTAAGGTAATGGACGGAGGCCTGGATGAATTTATCGAGGCACACCTGAAACTCGCGAGAAAAGGAAAATAATGTTTAGTTTCATCAAGAAATCAATCTTAAACAGCCAGCAAAGCCGGATTAGGCGTAAGGCGCCCGGGGTAAATATATCTTTACATCCGGATATGCCCCAGCCATCGATGAAGAAGATGGCCGAGGTTGCCGAACTCGTCTATGCGGTTAATGCATTAGAACCTAAGATAAACGTTTTGTCAGACGAGCAGTTAAGGGCCAGGACGCCGGAGTTTAAAGAAGCTATCCTGCGCAAGGCTAAAACTTATGAGCAGGATTTCTTAGTTTTGGAAGAAGCAATGCTATCGGTGGCCATCCCTGAGGAAAAAGAGAAACTTAAAGAAAAACTAAAATTCGCGCGCAACAGGGTCTTTGAAGATATCTTACCCGAGGCATTTGCCGTGGTCAGAGAAGCGGCAAAAAGAACCATCGGCCTGCGCCATTTTGATTCCCAGATTGCCGGCGGAATTATTTTACACGAAGGCAGGATCGCGGAGATGTCCACCGGCGAAGGAAAGACGCTGGTAGCGACTTTACCGGCGTATCTCAACGCCCTTTTTGGCCGCGGAGTGCATATCGTTACGGTAAATGATTACCTTGCCCGGCGCGACTCAGAATGGATGGGCCCGGTCTATGAATTCCTTGGCCTATCCGTGGGAGTGGTCCAGCACGAAATGTCCGACGAAGAAAGAAAGGCGGCTTATTCCCGCGATATTACCTATGGAACGAATAATGAATTCGGTTTTGATTATCTGCGCGATAATATGAAGTATTCTTTGGAAGACCTGGTGCAGAGGCCTTTTTATTACGCGATTGTCGATGAAGTAGATTCAATCCTCGTTGATGAGGCGCGCACCCCGTTGATTATTAGCGGCGCGGCTGAGGAGTCCACCGGAAAATATTTTACCGCCAAGAATATCGCCGACCAATTAAAAGGAAAGCGCGTTACTGAAAAAGATGAGATAGACGCAAAATATAAAGGCATAGATTTGGGTAAGGGTTTTGATTATGTGGCGGATGAAAAGGCCCAGACTATCGCGCTTACCGATAACGGAGAAACTAAGGCCGCCGCTCTCTGGGGAGTGGAAAGCCTGCATAATATCGAAACCATAGAATACAGGCATCATACGATCGCGGCGCTGCGGGCCAAGGAATTTTATGACCGGGATGTGGATTATGTAATTAAGGACGGCGAGGTGATTATCGTCGATGAATTTACCGGCCGGATGATGCCGGGAAGGCGCTGGTCAGACGGCCTGCATCAGGCAGTGGAGGCGAAAGAAGGGATGAAGATCGAGCGCGAAAACCAGACCCTGGCTACGGTCACCTTCCAGAATTATTTTCGGATGTATGAAAAATTGGCCGGGATGACCGGAACCGCCTTTACCGAGGCCAATGAATTCAAAAATATCTATCAGCTGGATGTTGTGGTGATCCCGACCAATAAACCTTTAATCCGTACGAATTACGCTGACCGGATTTATAAGACCGAAAAAGAAAAATTTGACGCGGTGGTGGAAGAGATTGTTGAGCTTTATAACGCGGGCACGCCGGTTTTGGTGGGAACGATCTCGATCGATAAATCCGAGCGCCTCTCGGAAGTACTCAAGCGCCGCGGTATAGCGCATCAAGTGCTTAATGCCAAATACCATGAGCTGGAAGCGCAGATTGTCGCCCAGGCCGGCAGGTATAAAGCGGTGACGATTGCTACGAATATGGCTGGCCGCGGAACAGATATTCTATTAGGCGGTAACCCGGAATTTATGGCTAAAAATGTAGCCAAGCAGAAACTTAAATCCGACGATCCGCATTATCATGATGAATATAAAAAACTTATCGATAGATATAAGCAGGAGACGGATAGCGAACATAATAAAGTAGTTGAGGTTGGCGGTTTGCATGTCTTAGGGACTGAGCGGCACGAGGCGCGCAGGATTGATAACCAGTTGCGCGGCCGTTCAGGGAGGCAGGGAGATCCCGGTTCATCCAGATTTTATGTTTCTTTGTCTGATGATCTGATGCGGCTTTTCGGCTCTGACAGGTTGGTCGGAATTATGGATAAATTAGGCTTGGAGGAAGGGCAGGTGATCGAGCACCCCTGGGTAAGCCGTTCGATTGAAATCGCCCAACGCCGGGTTGAACAGCATAATTTTGAAATAAGAAAGCAGCTTTTGGAATATGACAATGTAATGAATAAACAGAGGGAGATTATCTACGGCCAGCGCCATCAGATCTTGCAGGGTATTTCTTTAAAAGAGAGAGTGCTGGAGATTGTCGAAGGGATTATTGATAATATTATAAGTTTGCATTTTCCTGAACATTCCTCCGGAAACGAGCCGGATATAGAAGGATTCATTCTGGCGCTAAAATCAAAATTCGGCCTGGATTTTGGCCCGGATGCAATCGATAAAATTCTCAAAACCAATTTGCAACAGGAATTATCCAACAGGCTTACCCAGTTTTATGAGAATAAAGAGAAGAATATTGGAACGGATTTAATGCGTCATTTGGAGCGGATGGTTTTTCTGCAGATTATTGATGCCAAGTGGAAAGACCATCTATACGCGATGGATAGCCTGCGCGAGGGAATAGGCCTGCGCGCCTATGGCCAGCGCGATCCCTTGGTGGAATATAAACGCGAGGCTTTTGGAATGTTCAGCCAAATGGTCGCCTCCATCGAAGAAGAATCAGTAGATGCTATTTTTAAATTAGAGGCCAGAGGGCCGGAAAGGTTTAGCGGGGTATTTAGCTCTGTGCATCAGGAATTAGTGCACCCGGAGATTACGAAATTAGAACGCGCGCCTCAAGAGACTGGCCCGGAAGATTTTTCTAGTGTAGAAAACACTCCTGCGGTCAAGACCGTAAAATTATCCCATCCTAAAGTTGGACGCAACGATCCTTGCCCGTGCGGAGCAAAAGATCCTGTAACAGGCCATCCGATTAAATACAAAAAGTGCTGCGGTAAATGAAAAAGCAATTGATTATTGAACTAGCCTTAGCTTTGTTTTGCGGGATTCTATTGGCGGTATCATTTTCTTTTAGCCAATGCTGGATACTCGCCTGGTTTGCTTTTGTGCCGTTATTTCTGGCGCTAGATAAGCAAAACGCCAAGAAGGCTTTTTTACTCTCCTATTTATCCGGGTTAGCATTCTGGACAGGAACATTATACTGGTTGATCCATGTAACTCTCTTGGGTCAGATTCTTCTGATCTTTTATCTTGCTTTGTATTTAGGTATTTTTGGGTTTTTACTTTCATTTATCTTTCACCATAGGCCTTCCAGCTTGCTGTTTTTTGCTCCTTCTTTATGGGTACTCTTGGAATATCTACGCAGCCATCTTCTAACTGGTTTCCCTTGGGCGCTGTTAGGTTATTCGCAATACGCGAATTTGCCGGTAATCCAAATTGCGGATATCGCCGGGGTCTGGCTGGTTTCTTTTCTGGTGATGATGGTAAATGTAGTAATTTATGTTATTGCGAGAAAGCGGCTCCAAAAACGGGATTGCTTCGCTTCGCTCGCAATGACACTGATTGTATTGCTTATTGTTTTAACCTACGGTTATTATAAACTCTACCTAAAACCTAAAACCAAAAACCCAGCACCGATTAAGATTGCCGTAATCCAAGGAAATATCCCTCAGGAATTAAAATGGGATGCGGGGTCGAGGGAATTCGTGATGGAGAGATATTTCAAATTAACCAGCGAGGCGGTAAAAGATGGCCCGGATTTAATTATCTGGCCGGAAGCCTCTCTTCCGGTTGTCCTCGAAGACGAACCTGTTTATTATGAAAGGCTTTTGCGTTATACACAAACAATGGTAAGGCCTTTACTTTTTGGCGCAGTCACCACCAGAAATAGTTTTTATTATAATAGTGCGCTACTTTTATCCAAAGAAGGAAAGCTGCAAGAGAGGTATGATAAAGTACATCTTGTGCCTTTCGGTGAATTTATCCCTTTGCGCAAGGTTTTTCCTTTCCTAGAAACAATCGCTCCTATTGGCGATATCGCCCCGGGTAAGGATTATACCTTGTTTAATATTCAAGATGAGGGGACAGTAGTCCGGCATCAATTCGGCGTATTGATTTGTTTTGAGGATGTCTTTCCGGAACTCTCCCGTAGGTTTGTGAACAAGGGGGCGGATTTTCTGATTAATATCACCAATGATGCATGGTTTGGCAGGACCCCGGAAGCTTACCAGCATTTGGCTGCTTCGGTATTCAGGGCGGTAGAGAATAGGGTGAACGTCGTGCGTTCAGCTAATACCGGTGTATCCGCTTTCATTAATCCGCAAGGCAGGATTTTGTCTTTTGTCAACGATGCAGCGGGGAATGCGATTTTTATTCCGGGCTATCAAACTCAGGATATATCGCCGCATATCCAGCCCACTTTCTACGGCCGTTATGGAGATTTTTTGGTTGTTGGATGTTGTATGTTGATAATACTCGTTTTGATAATCAGAAAACTTAGGGGATAGAAAATTCAGGAAAATTCAGGGGACACTTTTCAACCTCTGCAGAAAGGGACACTTTCCGTCAGGGCTCTAACTAGAACTTCAAAAGGAAAATGTCCCTTTCTGACGCAAAGGAAAGTGTCCCCTGGACCGTCCCCTGGACGGGTAGGATAAATATGTTCAACATTATTTTATTAGGCATCACCAGTTTATTAACGGATATCTCCAGCGAAATGGTCTATCCTATCCTGCCGGTTTATCTGGTTAGCGTGCTTGGGGCCAGCCCGGCTATCTTGGGTTTAATTGAAGGTATTGCTGAAAGTCTGGCCAGCCTGCTTAAGGTTTTTTCCGGATATTTCTCGGATAAGGTCAAATTAAGGAAGCCGTTTGCGATATTCGGTTACGCGGCTTCAACCTTAGGAAAGTTTTTGCTCTTTATCTCTACGGGCTGGGGCTATGTTTTATTGGCCAGGGTAGTTGATCGTTTCGGAAAAGGGGTGCGCGTTGCTCCGCGCGATGCCCTTATCGCGGAGAGCAGCCCTGAGGGAAAAAGAGGAGCGGCCTTTGGTTTACACCGGGCAATGGATACCGCGGGAGCGGCCATCGGAGTTTTGTGCGCCTATTTTCTGATTACCCGTTACAAGGGCGAGTTTAAAAATATTTTTCTCCTTTCGCTGATACCGGCAGCCTTAGCCGTATTCATCCTTTTTTTAGTCAAAGAAAAAAAGACCCGGCCGAAACAAGCGGCCGAAAAGATCAAATTTAAGTGGAAGGCGCTGGATAAAAGATTAAAACTCTTTTTTATCTTCACATTTATATTTACCCTGGGTAATTCTTCTAATCAATTTTTGCTTTTACGCGCCCAAAATTTGGGTAATCCCTTACCCACAGTTATTTTGCTATATCTTGTTTATAATTTAAGCTACGCCCTTGTCGCCTATCCGGCTTCGCGCCTTTCAGATAAAATAGGGAGGAAGAAACTGCTGGTTTTGGGTTATCTATTCTACGGCTTGGTTTATCTGGGTTTTGCCGTAAATAAATCCCCGCATAACTTCTGGTTTTTATTCGCCATTTACGGTTTGTATATCGGTTTTACCGAGGGCGTGGAAAAGGCGCTGGTGAGCGATATCGCGCCGCCGGAGCTGCGCGCCACAGCTATCGGCTTGCATGCTACGTTAATAGGCATCGGTTTATTCCCGGCGTCTTTATTGGCAGGCCTGCTTTGGAAGTTTATCGGCCCGCAAGCGGCATTTTATTTCGGCAGCCTGATGGGGTTAGCGGCGAGTATCGGTTTTTGGCGGGTTTTGAAAGGACTCTAAAATTTGAAAGGATTATAAATATGTTAAGAAAAAAAATTATTCTGACACTCTTGGTTATCTACCTTACAGCTGGGAGAGGTTTGGCTTGGGCGCAGGAGATGGGTAAAATCGAGGCCTTTACACAGTTAGATCGGGTGCTTATACTCGCTCCGCACCCGGATGACGAAAGTATCGCCTGCGCCGGCATAATTCAACAGGCAAAAAAAGCAGGCGCGGAAGTAAGGGTGCTTTATTTGACCAACGGCGATAATAATGAGTTTGCCTTTATTGTTTACGAGAAAAGGCTGACTTTTAAGAAAGGCGAATTTATTCATATGGGGCAGGTGCGCCGGCAGGAAGCCGTTAAGGCTATGAAATTGCTTGGAGTGGATGAAAACAAACTCGTATTTTTAGGTTATCCTGATTTTGGCACTTTCGCCATCTTTAGCAAATATTGGCAGAAAAATAAGCCGTTTAGAAGCATGCTTACGCGGGTAACCAGTGTACCTTATAAAAACGACTTGTCTTTCGGCGCCCCGTATATTGGAGAAAGCATTTTGAATGATCTGGATAAAATTATCCTTGATTACAAGCCGACAAAGATTTTTGTTTCGCATCCGGCGGATTTAAACGTGGATCACCGGGCGCTCTATTTATTCCTACAAATATCTTTGCGGGGTTTAAGAAATAAAATACCCCAGCCGAAAGTCTATGCTTATTTGGTCCACACTAAAGGCTGGCCGAAACCCCGGCATTATCATCCTGAGTTGAAGCTAGAGCCGCCGAAGAGTTTCGCGGATTCTCAAATTAACTGGTCAAGGCTTGATTTAACTCCGGAAGCGCTGGAGCGCAAACACCAATCTATCCTTTGCTATAAGAGCCAGACACAATCAAGCGCTTTTTATCTCTTGTCCTTTGCACGAGCTAATGAATTATTCGGGGATTATCCCGAAATTGAATTGAGCAGGCAGGTTTCTCTCAAGGAGCGCGCTCCCGCGTTCTTTGGTTTCTCTAAGATGTATGCCGGCTCAAGCGCCGAAGACGTTCCTGCCGATGATAACCTGATCGAAGGGGAAGGAGAGGTAGGCTATGCCATAGTGGATAACTGCCTGCTTATCCGCGCGGCCAAAGATAAGGGATTGACCCGCAGGTTAAATTTAATACTTTATATTTTCGGATTTAGCGATAAAACTGATTTTGCCTCTATGCCTAAAATACGCGTGCTCACCCGCCGCGGAAAATTTAGAGTTTACGACGGAAAAAGAATGATTAATCCGGAGGGAACCCGTTTGAATTTAAGCCCGGACGGTTTAGTCTTACATATACCGCTGGCTATTCTGGGCAATCCTGATTTTATACTTACTTCGGTAAGGGCCTACGGAGGAAAACTTAGCCCGGCTGCCACAGGTTTTCGCAGGATAGTCATTAAATAAACGGTGAATGTGACAAGGTAAAAGGAGCGATTGCCATGCTGGAACTAAAATTAATTGAAATAAAGAAACCGGAAGATGTCAATTTAATCTTGGGGCAGAGCCATTTTATTAAAACAGTAGAAGATATTTATGAGGTTTTGGTGAATAACGTCCCGGGTATAAAATTCGGTTTGGCTTTTGTTGAGTCAAGCGGCGCCTGTAAGGTCAGGGTTGAAGGGAACGATCCGGAGTTAAAAGAGCTTGCCGCGAAGAACAGCCTTGAAATAGGAGCAGGGCATTCCTTTATTATCCTTATGCGGAATGCCTTTCCGATCAATGTGCTTAACGGGATCAAGAATATTCCGGAAGTATGCAATATATACTGCGCAACAGCCAATCCCTTAAAAGTTATTCTGGCTCAAACAGAAGATGGCTCCGGGATACTTGGGGTAATTGACGGCGCCAGTCCTAAGGGGATAGAGGATCAGGCGGATATGGCCTGGCGTAAAGATTTCTTGCGTAAAGTCGGATATAAGCTATAATCTTTCTTGCAAATTAAGGCCGCGTTGGTATAATTTATTCGAAAAGGAAGTATGGATTTTAAAAAAATACGTAAAAGTGCCCTTCGGTTTCTCAGTTGGGTTGGCTTAACCGCGAGTTCTTTGATCATTAAGCTTATTCCGGCTTGTTTACTCTATAAGTTTGCGGATATAGTGAGTTTCTTGGCCTATCGATTCGCCGTTAAACAAAGGCAGGTTGCTTTGGAAAGCTTGGCTATTGCTTTTGGCCAAGATAAAACTAAAGAGCAAATGGAGCGGATTGCCAGAGATTGCTTTATTTTTATGGCTAAATCAGCGGTAGAGTTGATGTTTCTTATGGACAAGCCGCTTATCTTAAAAGAGCGCGTCAGCATAGAAGGCCGGGAAAACTTAGACCTTGCTTTAACCGGTGGATGCGGCGTAATTTTGGTCAGCGCGCACTTCGGTAATTTTCCGCTCCTGCTCGGAAGATTGGCGGTCGGGGGCTACAAGGCTGCCGGAATTATGAAACCGATGCATGATGCGCGGGTGGAAAAGATTTTTTTGGAAAAACGCAATAAATTCGGGGTAAAGACCATCTATAGCCAACCGCGCGATGTGTGCGTGAATAATACGATACAGGCTTTACGCAACAATGAACTGGTTTTTATCCCTATCGATCAGAATTTTGGGAGTGGAGGGGTATTCGTTACTTTTTTTGGCAAAAAAGCAGCCACTGCCGCCGGCCCGATAATCTTGTCGCAGCGCACGCATGCCGCGCTTTTACCCTGTTTTATTATCAGGCAGCCTGACGATACGCATAAGATTATTTTTGAACCGGCATTAAAATTAGAAGAAGGAGAAAATTCTCAAGATACAATTCTGATCAATACCCAGAAATTGACCAATATTATAGAGGCGTATATCCGTAAATACCCTGCGGAGTGGGGATGGATCCACCGCAGATGGAAGAGGCAACCTGAGGAGGTGTGACAATGGCGGAAGAAACGAAGAATCTTGACGCAAAGAAGGGCTTGGCTGCTTTTTTCAAAGTTATTTTGGGGCTTATTTTCCTAATATTAGGAGGAGCGGCTATTTTAAGCTGGTGGGGTTTTCTCCTTATGATCATTAAAGGATGCATCGGTTTGTTCTTGGTCTTGGCAGGGATAATCACCTTGGCGATAGCTAAAGAATAAAAACATGGGACCGTTTCTATCTTTCCAGGGTAGGTGCGCTCAGGGGACACTTTTCTCACAGCAGTAGGGGACACTTTCCTTTTGAAGTTCTAGTTAGAGCCCTGACGGAAAGTGTCCCCTTCAGGGGAAAATAGAAGCGTCCCCTTTTTGCTATCTTGACAAAGGTTATTGCCCGTGGTAATATATTTTTTATGAGGAGGTGTACTATGAGGATAAAAATAACCGTAATCTTAGTATTATCAATATTGGTAAGCGCCGGTTTAGCTTTAAGCGAGGATAGCGCAGGGACTCAGGCAACAAGCGCTCCTGCCTTGCCGGAAAGCAGTGATTCCAGTACACAATGGGTCTGGGGCGAGGTTGTAAACGTAGATAGCCTTGGTAAGGCGTTTACGCTTAAATATCTTGATTATGAGACTGATCAGGAGAAGGAATTATCTCTGACCGTGGATGACGCGACCAGTTATCAGAATTTTAAATCTTTAGATGATATTCAGCCAAAAGATAATTTAAGCATTGATTATATCGCCAAAGACGGTAAGAACATTGCTAAGAGTATAAGTCTCGAGAAAACCGAAAGCGCCTCCTTAGAGAATAAAACAGAGACAGACGCAGCTAGCCCGGAAGCTGTTCAACCAGCGGCTACTCCACAAGCAGGGAGTACCGGCGCAGAGAAGCCGGAAACATCTGCTCAAACTAATTAATAAAAAGCTAGGGGACGGTTCTATTTTTTCCCGCTCAGGGGACACTTTTCTCACAGCAGTAGGGGACACTTTCCTTTTGAAGTTCTAGTTAGAGCCCTGACGGAAAGTGTCCCCTAGTTGTGAGTTAGGAAAGTGTCCCCTTCAGGGAAAAATAGAACCGTCCCCATTTATTCTGATGAAACTTAAATGGTTTTTGATTACGGGATGCATTATTCCGGTTTTAGCCTTAACGGGCTGCGCGGTTTTGAAGAAGCCTGTCCAGCTGGTCGATCGATTTATCGGTTCTACCCTCTTTCCTCCTTATTCCGGCCCAAAGGCAAGCGTGGTCGTCGCTGATTTTGAGATCAAGACCGCTAATCTCACTACGGAGGTGAACACCGGATTACGCGATATGTTAATAGAAGGCCTAAATAAGACCAATCGTTTTTTAGCAGTCTCCGCGCCTAAAGATCACCTTGAAAATAACGCCGGATTAATCATCGCGGTTGAAGTAACAAATTTTGATCCGCTGATATCAGGCGGGAGCGAAGGGGTTGGCGGCGGTGGAAGCGCTGCCAGCGGAACCCTGGGTTCTTTATTGGGCGTGGTTACCAACAAATCAACCATAGTTTTGAATATCCGTGTTGTTGACGCGGCATCGTCGAAAGTATTATTTTCGGAGCGCCTTAGTGGACAGGGTGTCGATAGCGAAAGCCTGCGCCGGGGACGTCAGAATAAAGAGACTAGTTTAAATGAAAGCCTGTCTGCTTATGCCAATACGCCTATGGAAGAGGCGATTGACAAATGTATTATGGAAGCCGTGAGGTATATCGCGCAGAAGGTTCCGGCAAACTATTATAGA
Organism: Candidatus Omnitrophota bacterium; assembly: GCA_030650425.1. GTDB lineage: Bacteria > Omnitrophota > Gorgyraeia > Gygaellales > Profunditerraquicolaceae > UBA6233. The sequence goes on from JAUSED010000003.1 coordinate 84,368, forward strand.
GAGGATAAAAATGGGAAAGCGCAAACGCAGGGGAAAACTTAATTGGCGTTCCAAGAAGGCTAACAAGGGGAGAAGGCCTAATTTAGGTTAACAAGCCGATTCCTCAAGCTATTATGGTATTGGGTTGGATACTTCTAAGTACTTTTTTTGTCAGTATTATTTCGCTCGCCGGCGTACTTACCATAGCGATAAAAGACGAGCTGCTGCATAAGATTATCTTTTGCTTTATCGGTTTTTCCGCCGGAGCGCTTATCGGCAGCGCTTTCCTGCACATCTTGCCGGAGTCTTTAGAAAAAACCAATAGCACCGCTGTTTTCTATTATCTTATCCTGGGTTTAACCCTATTCTTTCTATTAGAGAGATATCTTCATTGGCGGCACTGCCACGATAAAGACTGCCAAGTCCACGCCTTTACTTACCTGAACCTTTTCGGAGAGGCTTTCCATAATTTTATTGACGGTATCGCTATCGCCGCGAGTTTCATTATTTCTGTCAAACTGGGGATTGCCACAACCTTAGCGATTATCCTGCACGAGATCCCTAAGGAATTGGGGAATTTCGGAGTGCTTATTTACGGAGGATTTTCGCGGGGAAGGGCTTTGTTCTATAATTTTATTTCGGCTTTAATGGCGATCATCGGCGCGCTAATCGGGTATTTTATAGCTGACTTCGCGCATGGTTTCTCTAATTTTATTATGCCGATGACCGCCGGCGGATTTATTTATATCGCCGCCTCCGACCTTATCCCGGAGATACATAAAGAGAAGGACCAGAAGCGCGCCACCCTCGCATTTATCTCTTTCTTGTTCGGAGTTGTATTTATGGCATTAGCCAAGATTTTACTGAAGGATTAACAATTATGAAAGCGATTGCTTTGATTTCTGGTGGTTTAGACAGTATCCTGGCTGCAAGGATAATTAAGGAGCAGGGTATTGAAGTATTACCTTTAAATTTTAAGATCCCTTTTTGCCCCCGTAAAAAAGCGGGTTCACCCGATAATGGCATAAGTTCCTTAGTAAAACGGAATTTGAGCGAAGAACTTAAAGTGGTTGATATAAGCGCTGATTTTTTGGGATTGCTTTTGGAGCCTAAGTATGGGTTTGGTTCAAATATGAATCCTTGCATAGACTGTAAGATTTTTATGCTAAGCAAGGCCAGGGAATTACTCCAGATAATGGGGGCGCAATTTGTGGTTACCGGAGAGGTGCTCGGCCAGAGGCCGATGTCCCAGCATAGAAGGGCACTCAATCTTATTGAAAAAGAGAGCGGCTTAACCGGATTATTGCTCAGGCCTTTGTGCGCCGGGTTATTGCCGAAAACCCTCCCGGAAAAAGAGGGTTGGGTTAAGCGCGAGAGATTATTTAAATTCAGCGGAAGGACCCGCCGGCCGCAAATGGACTTAGCTCAGGAGTTCAAGATGGAGCATTATCCTAACGCCGCGGGAGGGTGCCTCTTAACCGATCCCGGATTCTCCGTCAGGCTCAAAGACCTGATTAAGCATCAGGCCTTTAGCCTGGAAAATATAGGATTATTAAAGATTGGGAGGCATTTTAGATTGGCCGAGAACGCGAAATTAATCGTCGGACGTAACGAAGAGGAGAATAAAGAATTAGAGGCAGTTAGCGCTTGCGGAGACTATTTATTTATGCCGGATGAAGAGACAGCCGGGCCTACCTGTCTTGGCAGGGGTGAATTCGATGATCAGCTGATAAAGTTTTCTGCTCAAATAGTCTGCCATTATTGTGATTTAAATGGCGCTGTAGGCGCTGAAATAATTTATACCCATCAGGGAGTATCCTATTCCGCGCAGGCCGCGCCTATTGCCGAAAACAGATTAACGAGCTTGAGAATATGAAAGAAGCGTTTCTTTATGAAAAATTAACTAAAAAAATAGTTCATTGTTATCTCTGCAGCCATCATTGTAGAATCGCCAATCGTAAATTCGGCTTTTGCGGGGTAAGGGAGAATGTGGAAGGGACTTTATATACTCATGCCTATGGTAATGTTGTCGCGGCGCAGGTCGATCCGATTGAGAAAAAACCGTTGTATCATTTCCTGCCCGGATCTAAAAGTTTTTCCATAGCGGCCTTAGGTTGTAATTTCCGTTGCTCTTTCTGCCAGAACTGGGAAATTTCCCAGCAGCCAAATAAATCCGGCGCTAATTTACAAGAAGAGGAATTTCTTCCTGCTGATATAGCAGAGGAAGCCCTTAAGAATGACTGTCAAAGTATCTCCTATACTTATACTGAGCCGACCATCTTTTTTGAATACGCTTATGAAACTGCGCAGGCAGCCAAAGAAAGCGGTTTATGTAACATTTTTGTCACTAACGGATATATGACTAAAGAATGTATTACCATGATTAAACCTTATTTAGATGCCGCCAATATCGACCTTAAATTTTTTAATGACGCAAGCTATCAAAAGAACTGCGCGGGGAGGCTGAAACCGGTATTGGATTCTATCCGGTTGATGAAAGAGCTTGGTATTTGGGTAGAGGTAACTACTTTGGTGATTCCCGGGGAGAATGACTCTGAAGCCGAGTTGTCCGGGATAGCCGATTTTCTCGCCGGAGTGGATAAGGCTATGCCTTGGCATATTTCGCGTTTTCATCCTGATTATAAATTCCGTAAATACGGGCTTACTCCCGAAGATACACTTAAAAAGGCCTACTCTATCGGGGTTAAGGCGGGACTGGATTTTATCTATATAGGTAATGTCAGCGGCTGGGGGAATGATACGCTTTGCCCTAGCTGCAAAAAAATATTAATTAAAAGGGAATATTTTAATATTTTGGAGTATAATATCCAAGAAAATAAGTGCATTTATTGCCAAAAAGAGGTACCGGGAGTATTCAAGGGTTAGAATGAAGATCATCAATCCGGAAAAGTGCGTTGTTTTCTTTGATTTTGATAATACTATTGCTACCTGCGATGTGTTTGATAGTATGCTGCCCCGTTTTTCTCAAGATGACCTATGGGTAAAACTAGAGAAGGACTGGCAGAAGGGGAAGATCGGCTCGCATGCCTGCCTTGAGGGCCAGATTAGCGGAATCAGCATCACCAAGCAGGCGCTGGATAAATATTTAGCCGGTATAAAATTAGACCCTTACTTTAAAAAAATAGTAACGTCGCTATCCGCCAGTAAAGTACAGGTGATCGTATTAAGCGATAATTTTGATTATATCTTAAAGCGCATATTAGGCTTTAACTCCATCAGGAATTTAAAGGTTTATTCCAATAAGTTAAAATTTACCGAAGATAAACTCATTCCTTACTTTCCATTCAAGAGCAAGAAGTGCCAGGTATGCGCCCATTGCAAGACAAAAAATCTCTTGGCAAACGTAACCCCGGATTCTATAATAATCTATGTAGGAGACGGCCGTTCGGATATCTGTCCGTCACAGTACGCGGACCTGGTATTTGCCAAAGACTCTCTCTTAAAGTATTTTCAGGATAAGAAACTTACCTGTTTTGCTTACGAGTCTTTAAAAGACGTTTATACTTATTTTAAAAGGAGTTTTGTGTGAACCAGAAACTGGCGAGTAAAAAACCCAAAATCGATAATAAAGTTCCGGCTCCTTCAAACGAACTCTTGGAATTGGAAGCAAAATATTGTTCTTGGGGGGATACGGTGCATTACGCGGATAAACTTAATATATTCAAGGCCGCTGATGGCAGTTTTTTATATGACAAGGCCGGCGTTGAGTTCCTGGATTTACAGATGTGGTACTCCGCGGTTAATTTTGGATACAGGAATAAGCGCCTGAATACCGCCCTTAAAGAACAGATTGATACCCTGCCGCAATTGGCCTGTCAGTATTTGCACGAAGAGAAAATTCAATTGGCTGCCAAAATCAGCCGTAGGAACGAAATGACCTTTGAGGAGAAGGGGAGAGTGCATTTTAATGTCGGCGGTTCGTCAGCCTTAGAGGATTCGTTAAAGCTGGTGAGGAATCATTCGGGCCGCAGCCTGGTTTTTGCTTTTATGGGCGGTTACCACGGCAGGACCCTGGCAGCTTCGGCAATTACCTCAAGTTTTCGCTATAGAGAGCGCTTTGGGCATTTCGGAGACAGGGCGAACTTTGTGCCGTTTCCTTATTGTTTTCGCTGCCCGTATGATAAAAAGAAAGATTTTTGCGACCTCTACTGCTTAAAGCAATTCGAAAGGTTGTTTGAAACAGAATATTATTCGATCGTCAATAAGAAGACGAATAAGTGCGAATTTTCCGCTTTTTACGTTGAAGCAGTGCAGGGGACCGGCGGCTACATCATTCCGCCGCAGGAGTATTTCTCAGGTTTAAAAGAAATCCTGGATAGATACGGCATACTCTTGGTGGATGACGAAATACAGATGGGATTCTTTAGGACCGGAAAATTCTGGGCTATAGAACATTTCAACGTTACTCCTGACATAATTGTCTTTGGGAAGGCCCTGACCAACGGCCTGAATCCCATTTCCGGGATTTGGGCAAAAGAAAAATTCATTTCTCCGGATGTCTTTCCGCCGGGATCCACCCATGCTACATTCTCTTCCAATCCCTTAGGTACGGCAGTAGGTTTAGAGGTAATGAAAGTGATAGAAGAGTCTAACTTTAGCGTGGATATCCCTGAAAAGGGCCGATATTTTCTTAACCGTTTTAAGAAACTGCAAAAGAAGTACCCACAGATAGGCGACGTTGACGGTTTGGGGATGGCTATACGCGTGGAGATGTGCGAAAAGGATGGTTACACCCCGAGCAAAGAGCTGGCCGACAGGATAGTGGATTTAGGCCTGAGCGGAGATCTTAGTGTGGGCGGGAAAAAGCGCGGCCTGATTTTAGATATCGGCGGTTATTACAAAAATGTCTTTACCATGGCGCCCTCTTTCTATATTAGCGAAAAAGAGATCGACCTTGGAGTTGATCTCTTTGAAGAAGCGCTCTCTAAAGCGTTAAAGCAATCTTAAAAAAATATTCCCTTCTTTATGCTTGAGCCGCCTATCCGCGTTTTGGATTTTGATGGCAGCGTTATAAAACAGCATAATCTCTTATCGCAATATCCGCACCAGATTATCGCCTTAAAAGACATGGCTCCCGGAGCCCGCCTATGGATGAATAAACGCGTCAAGCGCGCTATTTTGGAGCGCCTAAGGCAAACCCGGAAAAATTGCGTTACTTTTCTTGGTTCCGGAGATTTTCATCACCTTAGCCTGCTTCTTTTAGAACAATTCCAAGAGCCAATCTCGCTGATCACTTTTGATTTTCATCCTGATTGGGATATTTTACCTCCACGGCTGGCCTGTGGTTCTTGGGTAACCCAAGCCCTCAAGAAAAAGAATATCCTTAAATGCGCGCTGATCGGCGTATCCAGCGATGATCTTTCCTGGCCTGGGATACAAAGCGCCAACTTAGCCTGCCTTAAGCATAATCGATTGGAAATTTACCCCTATGTTCACGCGCCTTCAGCGGTTTTCTTGAGAAGGGTCCCGCAGAATATTTCTTTAAAGGCGAGGCCATCTTTCCTGAGCGCTAAGATTTATTGGGAAGAGCTAAAAAGCAAAAACCTGGAGGATTTTTTCCGTTCGTTGATTAGGCGCCTGCCCGCGGAAAAGGTGTATCTTTCTATTGATAAAGACTGTCTGCGGAATGAATTTGCTTTAACTAATTGGGAAGAGGGTAAGTTAGCGCTGGATGAGCTTATTCTAATGCTCAGGCTGATCAAAGAGAATCTGGAGATAGTCGGTTTGGATATTAGCGGAGATTATTCCAAGATTGCTCCATCCGGTTTATTTAAGGATTTGATTTCGCGCTTTGACCATCCCCATAAAGTTGAGGCGGATAAAATTTCCGGGGAAGAGATAACTAGGGTTAACCAATCAACTAATCTTAAAATACTGGAAACTATTTTTAGTTAAGCCGCACCTGTTTTTTTATTTCTTCGATTACAGATAAGGCCTCTTTTTGAGTCAAGAAAGTGCTGGTGGTTAAGGTAATATGGTGTTTAGCAATGAGCCGCGCGTTTGGGCAGTCTTGAGCGCCAACCGTATTTCTTAGGTAATCATAATCCGTGATTGCCGAAAGGTAAATTTGCGATATCCCCAGACCGGAATTCATTAAGCTGTTAAACGCCCGCCGGCGTTTTAATTCGTCGTCGAAAACTAAAGTTAAATAAGGATAATTTGGCTTGGAATGCTTAAGGCCGGTAATCAATTTTATTCCCGGCAGGTCTTTAAGCTCGGTTATATAAGTGGAAGCGATTTGCCTTTGCTTGGCGATTTCCCTCTCTATGCGGTTAAACATAACATGGCCAATTTTTTTTCTTATACCAGATACCTTGTGCACGGGAAAGGTAACCTCGAAATATTCAATAAACGCCTTTTCCATTTTACCCTGCATCTGCCAGAAAATCTGCGGGAGCCTGAAGACAAACCAAAATAGGAGCGGCCGGTAAAAAATCCAGTATCCAAATAACTCCAGGATTTTCAGGAGTTCGGCAAGCGGCGCGGTTTTTACAACTCGCTTTATTACACTCTCGATTGCCGGCGCGAATTCAGCCTTACTTGTGATCACTCCCCCCTCGTAGATAGTCAGGCCTTTACCGCGGCAGAGGCTGTAAAAAGCAAAATCACCGAAGCTGCCGGTTTTTTTGCCCTGGTACTGGGCCCCCAAACTTTGCGCGCAGTCTTCAATAATGAATATTTTATTTTCCCGGGTTATTTTTTGTATAGCCTGAAAATCCAAAGGTATACCGGCAAGATGCACGGCTACAATCGCCAGAATGTCGTTATTATTTGAACACATTTCAACTAGTTGATTAATCTGAAAATTGAAGTCATCCTGATTTATATCGCAAACCAGGACTTTTAATCCCGCCCTTTGTATGGCTAACGGGATAAGCGGGCAGATAAAAGAAGGGATAATCACGTTTTTCTTAAGGGATAGGCTTTTTAAGGATTCTAGTATGATATAGAAAGCAGCTGTGCCGGAATTAGTTACGCTAGCGTAAGTTACGCCTAGATAGTTTTTGAAGTCTTCTTCTAAAGAGCCGGATCGGCCTCTGTTCAAAAAGGCTAAAAACCAATCTTTAGCATAGATAGGCAGGCCTGCAGTGGGTGGTATCTGGCGAAATAAACTCATTTCATAAACTCATTTTATTTTAGTAATGTTAACTATTCTATGCTAAAATATCCCATATTTCAAGTTACTTAATATGCCCATCTACACCGCGTAGGTGTACGCGGGTTGCGTTAGAGAATAATGAATATGTTTAAGAAGAGGCTTACCCTAAAAATATTATTTTTTCTTATCTCTACTGATTTTCTGGAGACATTCACCCACCTCTGTTTCAAAAAAAGCGCCCTGATTGAAAACGAAGTCGTCATCACCAAAGTATCCGATGCCGTCTCTTTTCTGATGGTTGTTTTTTCATCTCCCTTTTTGTGGGTAGGGCTTTTATCCGTGTTAGCGACATTTATTATCTGGTCGAGCTTACTCTCTAAGATTGACTTAAGTGTGGCAGTGCCCATATGCAGTTTTAGCTATATCCTCATCCCTTTAGCTTCCATTTTTTTCCTGCATGAAAAAGTAAGCCTTTTCAGGTGGTCAGGGGTATTATTCATACTCTTGGGGGTGGTCTTTGTTTCTTTAAGCGCCTCAGAGAAGGAGCGCAGCCCGGAATGAAACAAGGCTTACCTTTCATTTTATCCCTTATCGCCTTTACCAGCGTCTGCGATACGATCAACCAACTTTTTTTGAAATCCGCGATAAATTCCCTGCATTCACCCAAAGGTAACATTAGGGCGGTACTAAATTTTATTCTCAAGTTAATTATGGTGCCGCGGGTTTGGGTTAGTTTTCTCTTTAGCATAATTTCATTGTGTATTTGGCTATTTGTATTGTCTCAGGTAGATTTAAGCTTTGCCTTCTCCGCAGACAGCATGCATTATATCTTTATCGCGCTTACCTCCAGGTTTATCTTGAAAGAAAAGGTATCTCTTAAACGATGGGTGGGAATAATTCTAATCGTGGCCGGTATAATGATGGTTAGTCTGAGTTAGCCCTACGATCCCGCCAGCATTTTCCAGTTATTTACTTTTTTCTTTTATGAAGGTTTAAAATTTGTAAGCTATCCCGGTATTTACGGAGTAGCTGTTTATTCCGTGATTAGGTTCTTTAATTCCGGAATTAGAAAGGTGGCGCCAGCGGCCTTCTAAGGTAAAGGCGGTATTATTAGTGAAGAAATAATGTATCCCCAGCGCGGCTTGTTCCGTAAAATTAAACTGGGTGGACTGCTCATCCGTATGCAAGGTCATATAATTTAAGCCTGCGCCTAATTTTACGTAAGGCTCCAGCCTCCAAGTGTCGGGGAATAATCCCAGTTTAAGCCAGAAGATCGTTCCTGTTTCCAAATTGTTGTGGGGCCTAGAGATGAAGCCGAGGAACGGTTCGATCTGGAATTGAAAAATCCCTGAGGGGTTAAAATTTATTTTTGAGGAAAGATTTTTGAGATTGAAATCAAAAGCGGCGCTAAAAGGAATAACATTGTAGTTGGTTTGGCCTTTAAGTTTCCCCCAGCCAAAACCGGTGAGGAATTCCACGCCTACAAGGCTTTTTTGATTTGTTTCTTCGGCGTGAGGGGTATTTGAGGCAAGAAGAATAAACCCTGATATTAGAACCAAAGTTATAATTTTCTTCATCCATAGAATTATACAAAAATACCGCGCTAAAGCAAGCATTTTTTTCCTCAGTAGAAAAAAGTCAGAAATAAGGGCAATTAGCCAATACAATTGCTTCTTGGATTTTGGTATATATAAATAATATAACTAGCAGTTGCTTTATTACTTAATAGGAGGAAAAAATGTTAAAGTGGCTCGGCATAGCATTGATTATTTTGGCCGTCATTATCTTGGTCAAAAAATTCGGCAGCGGTTGTGGCTGCGGTTGTACCCCTAAGAAATAAAACGGCTAGGAGAAAGAAAAATATATATTTTTCTTGACAAATGATACAATTATGGTATCATTTTACATTGAGAGGAGGGCATATGGATGTAACCATTAGATACATGATCCGTCCGGTAGCCCACTGTAAAGAGGGCTGCGCTACTGCGTCCCGGGTACGACTTTAAACTGCCCGCTTATTTAATCCATAATTTTTTAAGGGGTATAATGAAATTAATCACTAGAAATACGGATTACGCGCTAAGGGCATTATGTTTTATCGCCAAAAGCGATGGTAAGATTATTCCTGTTTCAGGACTGGCTCGTGAATTACGGGTCCCGCAGCCGTTCTTAAGGAAAATACTACAGGTATTAAGCAAGAAGCGGATACTGAAGTCTCTTAAGGGTCAGGGCGGCGGATTTTTGTTAAAGAGGAGCCCGGTAAAGATCTTCTTGCCGGATATAATGCGCATATTTCAAGGTAAATTGAGGTTGAATGAATGTTCTTTAAAGAAGCTTCTTTGCCCGGAACAGAAGACTTGCCCTTTGAGGAAAAAAATCTCCGGTATTGAACGTTATGTATTAAGAGAACTTAACGCTATCAGCATAGCGTCTTTGATAGGTTAAAGGTAAACCATGTCCAAAAGAAAAATTATCAAGATTAACGAAAACAAATGCAATGGCTGCGGCTTGTGTATACCAAACTGCCCGGAAGGCGCGATTCAAATCATCGATCAGAAAGCGCGTTTAATCAGCGATTTATGCTGCGATGGGCTGGGGGCATGCCTTGGCCATTGTCCGCAAGGAGCAATCACCATAGAAGAGAGAGAAGCAGAAGAATATAACGAGAAGAAAGTGATGGAGAATATTGTAAAACAGGGCCCGAATGTGATTAAGGCCCACCTGCATCATCTTAAAGAACATAGCCAGTCGGCCTACCTAAAGGACGCCCTTGACTATTTAGAAGAAAAAGGGATTCGTAAATCTATAGAGGAGGATATAGAGATTCATGCGCACCGAGAATGCCCCGGTTCTAGGATAATTGATTTGAGGCCTAAGCAAGTTCCAGCTGGGGCTGAGTGGGCTGTGAAGCTTGAATCCAGGTTGGCTAATTGGCCGGTGCAGCTTATGCTTGTTCCAGCTTATGCGCCTTATTTAAAGGGTGCCGATATACTTATCGCCGCGGATTGTGTGCCTTTTGCCTATGCTAATTTTCATGAAGGACTACTTAAGGGGAAGGTCTTGCTCGTTGGCTGCCCTAAGCTTGACGATGCAGGGATCTATAAGGATAAACTCACCCGGATATTCAAGGAGAATGAGATCAAGTCTATTAGCTATGCCCATATGGAAGTCCCCTGTTGTTTTGGGCTGGTGAGTATAATTCAATCAGCCATCGATGAATCAGGGAAAAAAGTTCCTTTTAAGGAGATAGTCATCGCTATAAGCGGAGAGAGATTGAAGTGATTTATAAATGTCCCGGTCAAGATAAGAGGAATGTTTTGGCAGAAACACTGAGGTGCCCGGAATGCGGTTACGCGATAGAATTGTTTTCCGACGAGATCAGGGCCAGGTGCCCGCGGTGCAGAAAGGAGACATCGCGAGAAATTTTGCCTACCTGTATTGACTGGTGTAAGCACGCCAATGAATGCGTGGGAGAGAATATCTATAAGGAGCATTTAAAAAATAAATCTTTGGTTTTGAAAGATAAGCTGCTTAAGGATTTAGAGGAATATTTCGGAGAAGATCAAAGAAGGATTAATCACGCCAGAAAAGTAATGGATTTTTCCGAAGAGCTGTTGCGTAAGGAAGGAGGGGATTGGCATATTGTTATTCCGGCGAGTATCCTGCATGACGTTGGGATTAAGCTCGCGGAAAAAAAATACGGTTCATCCGCCGGGCATTACCAGGAGAAGGAAGGGCCGGAAGTGGCCGCCGGCATACTGCGTAAGGAAAATTTCAAGAGAAAGGATATCGACCAGATATGCAAGATTATCGCCTACCATCATTCTCCCGGTAAGATTGAAACAATCAATTTTAAGGTATTATATGACGCGGATTGGTTGGTGAATTTAAAGGATGAAGCCGGGTTGGATGATCAGGAGAAGTTGGGAAAGGTTATTGAAAGGGTTTTTCTTACTGAGGCGGGTAAGCAAAAAGCAAAAGAATTGTATCTATAAGGAGGGAGAGGAAAATGAGTATGTTTTGTTATCAGTGCGAACAGACAGCAGGAGGAAGCGGTTGCGCAAAATTAGGCGTATGCGGGAAAAACGAAGATATCCAAAGCCTGCAGGATATTCTCTTGTTTGGTTTAAAGGGTATTGCTGCTTACGCCTATCATGCCCGGGAGTTAGGCGCCAAATCTGAAGAGGTCGATGCGTTTATGCATGAGGCTTTATTTAAGACCGTAACTAATGTAAGTTTCGATTTAAATCAGCATCTGGATTTGGTTTTAAAATGCGGGGCAATGAACCTGGTGACCATGGAGATGCTGGATAAGGCGCATACCCAGAGGTTTGGGGATCCGGTTCCCACGCAAGTTGAAACAGGGACCAAGGTAGGCCCGGGGATTTTAGTTACCGGGCATGATTTGTTGGATTTGTATGAGTTATTAAAACAGAGCGAGGGAACAGGGGTCAATATTTATACCCATAGCGAGATGCTCCCCGCGCACGGCTATCCGGAATTAAGAAAATTCAAGCATTTGGCCGGTAACTATGGCGGGGCTTGGCAGGAGCAGAAAAAAGAATTCAATGCTTTTAGCGGCGCGATCTTAGCTACGACTAATTGCGTGTTGATTCCGCCGGAAAATTCTTATCTTAACCGGCTCTTTACGGTAGGGATTACCGGAATTACCGGGGCAACGCATTTAGCCGGTAGAAACTTTAAGGCCCTGATTGAGAAAGCGAAATCCCTTCCTTCTTTAGCCCAAGCGCCGGGAAAAAAGATTATCACTGGTTTTCACCATACGGCGATTTTGGGCTTAGCGGATAAAATTGTCAATTTGGTAAAATCCGGGAAAATCCGGCATTTTTTCTTAATCGGCGGATGCGACGGAGCAAAACCCGGCAGGAATTATTACACGGAATTTGCCGAAAAGGTGCCTAAGGATTGCGTAATTCTCACCCTTGCCTGCGGTAAATACCGTTTTAACAAGCTCGATTTTGGGGAAATCGAAGGAATCCCGCGGCTTATCGATGTCGGCCAGTGCAATAACGCTTATTCGGCAATACAGGTAGCTATTGCTTTAAGTAAGGCCTTTAATTGCGGGGTAAATGAGCTTCCTTTGACTTTAGTGCTCTCTTGGTTTGAGCAAAAAGCAGTTGCTATCCTGCTTACTTTGTTGTATCTTAATATCAAAGGTATTTACATCGGCCCGACTCCACCGGCGTTTATCTCCAAGAATGTTTTTGGAGTTTTACAGGAAAAATTTGATTTGAGATTGATTAGTTCTCCTGACGAAGATCTGAAAAAGATATTCAACAAATAACACCCCGCGCTTATAGGAATTGCGCGGGTGTGCCCTTCTGGGCAAGGAGGTGAATATGAGCTGCGGAAGATGCGGATCAATGGCCAAGAAGAAAAAGAAAAAAGCTAAGAAGAAGTAGCTTAGAAACAGGGAGAAACAAGGAAACAAGGACCGTTTCCTTTCAGGAAACGGTCCTTAAATTCTCAAAGAGAAAATAGCCGCTGTCCCCTAAGAGAGAAGAGAGGGAGGTTCAAGATGGACAAATATAGATGCACAGTATGCGGTTATATTTATGACCCTGCGCAGGGTGATGCGAGCGCAGCTATTCCCGCAGGTACGCCTTTTGATAAATTACCCGCGGATTGGGTCTGTCCGGAGTGTGGAGTAGGTAAAGATATGTTTGAAAAGGTTTGAAGAGAGGTAAATTATGCTGTCAAAAATAACCTTTAAAGCTAACCCGCTTACTTTAGTGGGCAGACAGATAGATACCGGAAGCATCGCTCCTGATTTCAGGGTCGTTGACAAAGATCTCAATGAAGCAGGATTAGTTGATTTCAAGGGTAAAATTAAGTTAATCAGTTCTTTTCCGTCGATAGATACGCCTGTCTGCGACTTACAGGTCAAGGAATTCAATAAAAAAGCTGCCAGTTTATCCGCTGACATAGTGGTCATAGGGATAAGCAAAGACCTCCCCTTTGCCCAAAGCCGGTTTTGTTCTCTCAACGAAATTAAAAACGAGGTTATCTTTTCAGATTACAAATATTCATCCTTTGGGATTAATTACGGATTGTTGATCAAAGAACTAAACCTGTTGGCCCGTTCAGTGTTAATTATAGATAAAAACGATATACTAAGGTATTTTAAGATTGTCCCGGAATTAACCCAAGCTGTGGATTATCAGGAGGCGTTGGGTAATCTAGAGGCAGTTCTCAAAAGCCCTAACTTGATCGATAAGCAAGGTAAAGTCATCCGCTGTATTCCTTGTGAAGGCGTAGTTCCGGCCCTAGCTAGGGCAGAGATTGAGAAAGCGCTCTCCGGGCTCCCGGGATGGGAGGTAATCGAAGATAAAAAAATAACTAAAGAATTTAAGTTTAAAGATTTTATCGAGGCCAAATACTTTCTAGACTTGGTTGCGCTGATCGCCGAAGAGCAGGGACATCATCCCACACTGACTTTAATTTATAACAAACTGAAGATTACGCTTACCACACACGCCGCAGGCGGCCTTACCGCGAACGACTTTATTATGGCTGGGATAATTGATAGATTAAGCGCTTAAATGACTAAAGATTTAATGGTGAGAGTTAAGGAAGTCATCCCAAGGACTTATAATGTTAAAAGTATCCGTTTTGATCTTGGGGTAGAGTTTGATTTCAAAGCCGGGCAATTTCTTTCTCTAACACTTCAAAATAATCCGGCGTTAAAAAGATACCTTTCCATATCCAGCTCGCCCACGGAAAAATGCTACTTAGAGGTAACCAAGAAAATTACCGGCAGCGATTTTTCCAAAACGCTTGGTCAGCTTAAAACCGGGGATACCGTCACTATTCAGTATCCTTTCGGTAAATTTATTTTAGAAGAGCAAGAGAAAAGAATAGCATTTTTGTCCGGAGGCATAGGGATTACGCCGATAAGAAGCATAGCCAAATATGCCGTAGATAAAAATTTAGGTGTGGATATGGCCTTAATTTATGCCAACCGTTCGCTAAAAGATATCGTCTTTAAAGAAGATTTTGACGCGATGCAAAAAATCTACCCTAAATTAAAGGTTAGTCATGTGCTTTGCGAAGCGGATCCGGGGTTTAAATGTATACCCGGTTTAATCAATGCCCAGGTGATTAAAAACGAAGTGAGCGATTATGCGCGAAGAAAGTTTTATCTCTGCGGCCCGCCAGCAATGGTAGAGGCGATGGGTAAGATATTGACTGAAGAATTAGGGTTAGATAAAAAAAATATTATTACCGAGAATTTTCAAGGTTATTAGCCTGTTTCATAAGCAGGCGGGGAGGCGCTATGTCAGTGATTAAAATATTACCGGATATATATTCCGTGGGGGTAGTGGATTGGAACGTGCGTAATTTTCACGGCCATACCTATACCACCAAACGAGGCACGACTTATAATGCTTATTTGATTATTGACGAGAAAATCACCCTCGTGGATACAGTATACGGGCCATATTCTGCGGAACTGATTGAAAATATCCAGCAGATTATACCCGTAAATAAAATAGATTATATTATCGCCAACCACGTAGAGACGGATCACTCCGGCGCGCTTCCTGCAATGATGAAACTTTGCCCGCAGGCCAAGATTTTCGGCACAGAAAAATGCAAGGACGGCCTGTACCATTATTACTACGAAGATTGGGATTTTCAGGTGGTAAAATCCGGGGATAAGCTAAAATTAGGAAAAAGAAACCTGGAATTTATTGAGGCTCCGATGATTCACTGGCCTGATAGTATGTTTACTTATTGCCCGGAAGAAGCATTGCTTATGCCCAATGACGCCTTTGGCCAGCATCTGGCTACGCAGGAGAGATTCGCGGACGAGGTTGACCCTTGCGTGGTGTGGGATGAGGCAGCGAAGTATTACGGGAACATACTCTGGCCGTTAGGCATGGTTATTTTGAAAAAAATCGAAGAAATTAAAAAAAGAAACCTCCCGATAAAAATAATCGCTCCCAGCCACGGAGTTATCTGGCGTAAAGATCCGCTGCAAATAGTCGATAAATACGTTAGTTGGGCAAAGAATGAAACCCTGCCTAAGGTAGTGATCGTCTATGAGTCGATGTGGGGCGCAACCGAAAAGATGGCTCGGAAAATCGTCGAAGGGATTGAAAAAGAAGGGGTAAGTGTCAAATTGTTCGATATAACCGGTTCTGACCGCACTGAGGTAATCAAAGAAATGCTGGAGGCAAGAGGTTTTCTTTTCGGTTCCTCGACGCACGATAATGGGATGCTTACGACAATAGCCGGATTCCTTGATTTTATCCGCGGGCTTAAGCCAAAAAACAGGTTAGCTGCAGTTTTCGGCTCTTATGGTTGGGCCGCAGGGGCAGTCAAGCAAATAGAGGATATCGCTAAAGAAACCGGTATGGAGTTGGCGCTAGCAGGATTGCAGGTTAAATATATGCCTAATAAGGGGGATTTAGAGGGTTGCTTAGAATTCGGCAGGAAATTTGCCGCCGTAATAAAGGGGAGGTAAATAATGGGTCCGATAGAAGCTTTGGAGTTGGCGCTGGGAAAAGAAATCGAAGCCAGGGATATGTACGAGAAATTCAGTTACCAGTATCCCGCAACAAAAGAGATTTTTACTTTTCTAATGAACGAAGAAGCGAAACATAAACAGCTGATTGAGAAAAGGATAGTAGAGCTGCAAGATTAGATGAAACAACTTAACGATACTATTGTTCAATTCTTTCAAAAGCAGGGATGTGTTATAATTTCAAGTATCGATAGCAACGGCTTTCCCCATAGTTCTTGTAAGGGTATAGTCAGGATTGATAAAAAAGGAAGTATTTATTTGCTTGATGCCTACAGGGGCAAAACTTTTCAAAACCTGCAAAACAATCCTAATGTAAGCGTTACGTCTTTTGACGAAGATAAATTTGTCGGCTACTGCCTTAAAGGAAGGGCGCGCCTTTTATCCAAAGAGGAAGTTGACGCCGGGATGATCAGGGCTTGGGAGGATAGAATCACCAGCAGGCTGACCCAAAGGTTGCTGAAAAATATCCGCGGTGATGCAAAAGGACATCCTGCTCATCCGGAAGCTTTATTACCTAAACCGGAGCATATGATTGTTGTTAGTGTTAAAGAGGTAGTTGATCTTACACCGCACCATTTAAAATAAAGAGGTAGGTATGGGGAACATTTTTAGTGGGAGCGAAATAGTAGCAATCGGGATTCAGATTGAAAAAAACGGCCGCGATTTCTATAATGCGCTTGTCAGGCAATCGAATAACCAAAAGGCGAGAGAGGTCTTTAAATTCCTGGCAGGCGAAGAGGAGAAACATATAAAGGTATTCCAAGGTATATTGGATAAAACTGAAAAATTTGAACCTCAAGGTTTAGACGCTGATGATTATTTTGCCTATATGAGCGCTTTGGCAGGCGAGCATGTTTTTACCCAAAAAGAGAAGGGTGAGAAAATAGCTAAGGATATTAAGAGTGATAAAGAAGCGATAGATAAAGCCATACGTTTTGAAGAGGATTCTATTGTTTTTTACGCGGGGATGAAAAAAATTGTCCCAGCGTATGACGTGAAGATAATCGAGGCCTTGATTATACAGGAAGAAGGCCATTTAAAACAGCTTATAGAGATGAAGAAGTTGATTTAGAAAGGATAATATGGCTAAAAACGTAAATGTATACAGCACTCCGACTTGTCCATGGTGTGTAAGGGTTAAGCAGTTTTTAAAAGATAATAATGTTGTTTTCCAAGATTATGATGTCTCTATTGATCGAGCAAAGGGTGATGAAATGGCGCAAAAGTCCGGCCAGATGAGCGTGCCGGTAATTGATATCGAAGGCGAGATTATCGTCGGATTTGATAAAGAGAGGATTAAAGCGGCATTGGGATTATGAAAATTTACGATCTTATTATTGTGGGCGCGGGGCCGGCGGGGATTACCGCCAGCGTCTACGCCGCGCGCAAGAAAATGGATTTCTTGGTGATCACCGGAGATATCGGAGGCCAGACTGCTTGGAGCGGCGATATTGAAAATTATACCGGTTATCAATTTGTCACCGGGCCCGAATTAGTGCGTAAATTCGAAGAACATATGCGCAGCTACGATACCAGCGTCCGGGAAGGCGAGGGAGTAATCGCGGTGGAAAAGAGCGGAGAATTCATTTTGGTCGAGACTAATAAGGGAGCCCAATATCAAGCTAAAACCGCGATCATTGCTTCGGGCAAACGCTCAAGAGAACTAGGCGTTCCGGGCGAAAAAGAATATAAAAATAAAGGGATTAGTTATTGCGCGACTTGCGACGGCCCGCTTTTTAACGGTAAAGCCGTGGCGATTATCGGCGGAGGGAATTCCGCTCTGGACGCGTGCCTGCAATTAATCAGGATCGCCAAGTATGTATATATGGTCAATAACCTTCCTAAGCTGGGTGGCGATTCGATTATGCGCCAGAAAGTGGAAGAGGCAAAAAATGTTGAAATTCTGAATAATGCTAAAGTGGCTGCTATTTTGGGCGATAAAATGGTGAACGCTATTCAGGTAAATCACGAGGGAAAAGAAAGAACACTTCAGGTAGAGGGAGTTTTTGTTGAGATTGGGTTAATTCCTAATTCGGATTTTGTTAAGGATGTGGAAAAAAACGCCTCAGGCGAAATTAAAATAAATAACCATAACGAAACCAATATCCCCGGTATATTTGCCGCCGGAGACGTTACGGATGTCCCGGAGAAGCAGATCATCATTGCTGCTGGTGAGGGGTCAAAGGCCTGCCTTCGCGCTTTTCGTTATTTAGCTCAGCATTAAATGTTTACATAACCAAAGGAGGATTGAATGCGTGATAGAGTTGAGAAAGCGTTAGAAAAGGTGCGGCCGATGCTTGAGGCTGATGGAGGGAATGTAGAACTAATCGATGTAACTGCTGATGGCGTGGTAAAATTAAAACTTAAGGGAAGTTGCGGCTGCTGTCCGATGAGTCAGATGACCTTAAAGATGGGGATCGAAAAGATTATTAAACAGGAAGTTCCCGAAGTAAAAGAGGTAGTGGCAATATAAGTAGTGAATAGTGGGGAAAGATGGGAGTGGAGAAAAAATTAGTTAGGCTTAAGCAGATAATTTTAGAAGCTGATTCCTGTCTGATTGCCTTTTCAGGCGGAGCAGATAGCGCGTTTTTACTCAAAATCACTTCTTTGATACTGCCAAAGAATAAAATTATCGCGGTTACGGCAAATTCCGCGACTTACCCTAAAGAAGAATTAACATCTGCCAAGAAAATAGCGGCAGGTTTTGGCGTAAGGCATAAGATAATCAATACGTTTGAATTAAATGATCGAAGATTTGTTTCCAATCCCATCAATCGCTGCTATTTTTGCAAGAAAGAGCTTTTTACGCGGTTAAAAAAAATAGCCGGGGAAAATAAGCTTAAATTTGTCTTTGACGCCAGCAATGTTTCGGATAAATCCGATTTTCGTCCGGGAGCAAAGGCAAAAAACGAATTAGGTGTGCGTTCTCCGTTGCAGGAAGCAGGCATCACCAAGCAAGAGGTGCGTATTTTAAGCAAAAAGCTGGGTTTAAGCACATGGGATAAGCCCAGCTTAGCCTGTCTTGCCTCGCGCATTCCCTATGGAACAAAAATTTCTCAGCCTATCTTGGAGCGGATTAATCAGGCCGAGGTGGTTTTACGAGGATTGGGGTTTAGCCAATCAAGAGTCAGGCATTATCACGGGCTTTGCCGGATAGAAGTCCCGAAAAAAGATATTGCCGGATTGATCAAACGGGGCCAAGGCCTAATCGACAAATTTAAAAAGTTGGGCTATAATTATATTACGGTGGATTTGGAAGGATACCGCACCGGCAGCCTAAACGAGGTGATTGGAAAATGAAAAATATTTATTTAGATTACGCGGCAACTGCTCCTTGCGATCCCGAAGTACTTAAGGCGATGGAGCCTTATTTCTTTGAGAGGTTTGGCAATGCTTCCAGTCTGCACGCTTTCGGCCAAGAAGCAAAAAAAGCGCTTGAGGATAGCCGCGAACAAACGGCTGAGTTTTTAGGGGCAAAGCCCGAAGAAATTATTTTTACTTCCGGAGGATCAGAATCAGATAATCATGTAATTTTTGGCGTAAGCGAGGCTTTAGCCGCTAAAGGTAACCATATTATCACTTCTAGCATAGAGCACCACGCGATCCTGGAACCTTGCAAGGCGTTGGAGAAAAAAGGATTTAAAGTTACCTATGTTGGCGTAGATAAAGAAGGGTTAGTCTCTCCTGATGCGATTAAGCAGGCGATCACCGATAAAACAATCCTTATTTCTGTCATGCAGGCGAATAATGAAATCGGCACCATTCAGCCGATCGCCCAAATCGGTAAAATCGCCAAAGAAAAAGGAATCTATTTTCATACCGACGCTGTACAGACAGTCGGCCACATTCCGGTAAATGTTGATGATTTGAATGTTGACCTTTTATCACTCTCAGCGCACAAATTTTATGGGCCAAAGGGTGTAGGTGCCTTGTATGTCAGAAAAGGGACACGCATAAGCAGATTCTTATACGGCGGAGATCAGGAGAGAGGAAGGCGCGCCTCGACCAGTAATATTTCCGGAATAGCCGGTTTGGGTAAGGCTATAGATTTATGCGCTAAGACGATGGATAAGGAGGCTAAGCTTTTAATATCTCTACGCGATAAGTTAATCAAAGAGATACCCGTAAAAATCCCGGAAGTCCGGCTTAATGGGCATCCTACTCAGCGGCTTCCCAATAATGTTAATTTTTCCATAAAATATATCGAGGGAGAATCCATGCTTTTAAGCTTAGATATGCTGGGTTTAGCCCTTTCTACGGGCTCAGCCTGCACCTCCAGTTCCCTAGAGCCTTCACATGTGCTTTTAGCTATTGGTTTAGATCACGCTACTGCCCACGGATCATTAAGGATTACTACGGGCAGATGGACTAAAGAATCTGATATTCAATATTTATTGGAAAACCTGCCTAAGGTGGCCGAGAAACTGCGCGCGATGTCTCCCCTCTACGAAAAGAAATGAGCGATTTAGTTCCTGATAAAATCTTAAGCCTCTTAAAGAAAAAAGAGAGTTACATCTCCGGCGAGGATATCAGCGCCCAGCTAAACATAAGCCGTCAGGCGCTCTGGAAACATATCCAAGATTTAAAAGATAGCGGCTATACCATCGAGGCAGTCCCTCACTTAGGTTATCGCCTTGAAGCAAGCCCTGATAGGTTGTTTGAGTTTGAGGTTTCGCGGGGCCTAAACACCAAAACTTTAGGCAAGAAATTATTTTATTTCGATACCTTAACTTCTACCATAGATATGGCGATGGATCTGGGGGTAAAAGGCGCCTCAAGCGGAACGCTGGTTTTGGCTGAGTCGCAGACCAAAGGTAAAGGCAGATTAGGCCGGAGTTGGTTCTCTCCTAAATATAAAGGCCTCTATATATCTTTAATTCTACGGCCGGATATGCTCCCTACGCAGGCGCCTATCCTGACTTTACTTACCGCGGTGAGTATTTGCGAGGCGATTAAAGTTGTTTCCGGTCTGGATACCCGGATCAAATGGCCGAATGATATCTTAATCAACAATAAGAAACTTTGCGGCATACTCACACAGGTAGTTTCCGAAACAGATAAAATAGATTTCGTGATTATTAGCGCCGGGGTAAATGTGAATAACGATAAGAAGGCCTTAACCGCTACAGCTACTTCTCTAAAAGAACACAAAAAAGAAGAGATATGCCGGGTGAGCCTACTGCAGGAGATATTGCGCAGGTTGGAAGAGAATTATTTAGTTTTGGAGAAGAAGGGCGCTGGGCAAATTCTGGAAAAGTGGCGTCAGCATAACACGACTTTAGGCAGGAGGGTTAAGGTGTACTGTCAGCATAAGCATAACGAAGGAGAGGCGTTGGATATAGATAGTGACGGTGGACTCTTGCTGAGAAAAGATAACGGCCTCATTGAAAAGGTGATGGCCGGAGATGTGGTACATTGTAGATAAAAAAGCCTTGTTATCTGAAGCAATAAGTGTTATAATTGTATCAGATATTGAAGCGATTAATAGGCTTAATCGCTTCAGGAGGGAATAGCTGGATGAAATACATTTGGGAAGGTAAAAATTGGTTTGATTTTAAATATGACAATGCGGCTTTGCTCGAGCCTTTAAGCAAGTTACGAGTGTTACAGGGGAAATTATTGGGCCGCGCCGCGTCTCTTGACCTTAAGCTTGAAGCCGAGGCTCAGGGCGCTATTTTGGTGGAAGAGGCGGTCAGGACTGCTGAAATTGAGGGCCAGAAGCTCAAACGTGACGCAGTCCGTTCTTCGGTAGCGGCCAGACTTGGTTTGCCGGATGGAGTGGGCATACGCGACAGGAACGTTGATGGCTTGGTAGATGTTTTGTTGGATGCTGTCCGTTTTCATGATAAGTCTTTGACTCTGGAGCGGCTCAATGGCTGGCAGGCCGCCTTATTTCCCACCGGCTATTCAGGCTTAAGGAAAATTACTATTGGAAAACTTAGGGGAAACGAACCTATGCGAATAGTATCCGGGCCATTAGGTAAAGAAAAGGTGCATTTTGAAGCGCTGCCAAAGGATCGCCTTGATCAAGAGATGCGGCTTTTTTTGCAATGGTGGAATTCATCATTAGGCAGCATGGATGGTATCTTACGCGCGGCAGCTGTTCATTTACGCTTTTTGACTATTCATCCATACGAAGATGGCAATGGCCGCCTGGGAAGGGCTTTAACGGATATGGCTCTGGCGCAGGATGAGAAATTAAAAGTCAGGTTTTACAGCGTCTCTTCAGAGATTATGCGTATGAAGGGAGGGTATTATAAAATCCTTGAGGATACGCAAAGATGCCGCGTTGATCCAACGGAATGGTTCCTATGGTTTATTAAATGTGTTACGGCATCCATTGAGCATTCCAGAGAGATGATTGCCAATGTATTTACGCGCGTTGATTTCTGGAATCAACACGCGCAAACAGAGCTTAATGAGCGTCAGAAAAAAGTTATAAATCGTATTTTGGAAGCTGGTCCCGGTAATTTTGTTGGCGGCTTGACAACGCGTAAATATGTGAGTATGGCTAAGACAAGCCGGGCTACGGCATTTCGTGAAATTACAGATCTGCTTGATAAGAAAATCCTGCGGCAATTGTCCGGTAAAGGCCGAAGTGTGCATTATGATTTAGTCTGGCCGAAGATGGCTCAGTAATTAGCCCAAAAAAAGTCCCCATTTTTTTCCTTGTAGATATACAGCTTGGATGTATAATAAAATCGAGGTGATAAGAATGGTTCAGACATTAATAAAAGACAGTGGTTATGAAGGAAAATATGTAGCTTTAAAGAGTTTTGAGGACTCTACTGTTATTAGCTACGGAAGCACTCCCGCGGAAGCTTACGAAAAAGCTGTGGGAAAAGGATTTGCTAAGCCCGTATTGGTATTTGTACCCCTAAAAGATATGGTACAAATTTATTAATGGAAATAGCAAGCATACCTTTTAGAAAGTTTGGGCCAAACGACATCCCGAGGCCATGGCTGCCCATTACTATTATAAATCCCCACGCGGATAAAGAAATCGAAGTATATGGCTTGATTGATACTGGCGCCGATGAATGCGCTTTACCGGCTCAATACGCGCCTCTTATTGGCCATAATTTGCAGGCAGGTTATCCCAAAGAAATTAATACAGGAAATGGAAAGACATTGGCTTATTCTCATACAATATGTTTAGAAATCCAGGATTTTACAATCAAAGATGTTTTGATAGATTTCATGCCTAATCTTTCTGTGCCGCTCTTGGGCACAAAGAGCTTTCTTAGTAATTTTATGCTTACCATAGATTATCCAAATTCTACTTTTTCAATTATTAAAAGTAAATCGTAGAAATAAAATTTTAACTATCCTTCAGGCCGGCGCCTTAAAGAACTAATTGCCGCTTGTGTGCAAAAGAAGGAGATTAGCGGATATCTGCAAGTTGGAAGAAGAGAACGCTTATGATACTGAGCCGGAGATGAAGGAGGCATTGGTATTTGTGGATACGGTGAGCTAAAATATACATAGATGAGGAAAAAATGGGGACAGTCCCCATTTTTTAAGGTACGGTGTAATAAAAAATATCCTATATTTCGGTTGACAAATCCGGAATTTAAGGTATACTTAATTCCAATGGTAATAAGGTGGTAGAAGTCTTGAACCGTAAGGAGAAAGAGCGACACGCCTTACGGTTTTTTTCTACACGGCCGAATTACCAAAATTTAAGAAGGAAGGAGGAATTGCAGTAATGGCAAAAGGTAAAGTAAAGTGGTTTTCCAACCAGAAAGGTTATGGATTTATTACTCCTGAGAATGGCAGCGATGTGTTCGTGCATCATACAGCTATACAGGGTGATGGCTATAAGACTTTAGAAGAGGGCCAGGAAGTTGAGTTTGAAATTGAAAAAGGTCCGAAGGGCGAGCAAGCTACAAAAGTAAACAAGTTATAACCTAAAGAAGAAAAAAATGGGGACGGTTCTATTTTTTAGAACCGTCCCTTTTTTTCTTGATTTTCTCCAAAAAAATGCTATTATAAGTAATGTAAATCAGTTCCGAGTTTAAAGGTGGGTCTGGATTTACTGATGGTTCAGTAGAATAACGAGAAACCTTTGTTAGCCGGTTTTGTTGGCTAATAAAGGTTTCTCTTTTTTATAGAGGTTATCCGGTGCAAATGATTGATCCTCTGGCATTATTTTTTCTTGCCGTAATTTTTATTGTTTCCCTGCCGTCAGCTATTTACTCCCTTGGTTACCTAAAGAACGAATATTCATCTGCCAAAATAACGCTTGCCTGGGTTTTGTTGGTTGCCTTTGTTTTATCCATGGCCTTGGTAGTCAGCGTAAGCAACGTTTTGGTTTTTCTTGTGTTTTGGGAGATTATGTCTTTGCTCTCCTATTTTCTGGTCGTCTTTGATACAAAACATGAGAAATCTATCCAAGCGGGAATGATTTACATTGTGATGACGCATATCGGCACCGCTTTTTTGATCGCCGCGTTTCTCTTAATGTATAAATACGCGCATTCCTTTGATTTCCTCGCCATAAAGAGCGCCTGCCTGAGTATGCCTGCTCAAACTAGAAATATTGTGTTTTTATTACTCTTGGTTGGTTTCGGTACTAAAGCCGGAATCGTGCCTTTGCATGTCTGGCTGCCCTATGCCCATCCGCAAGCTCCCAGCCATATTTCAAGTATTATGTCGGGAGTAATGATCAAAACTGCCATTTATGGAATTATCCGGTTCGTAATATTTATACTGGGCGCAGGCTCTTCTTGGTGGGGGATATTAATTATAATCCTTGCCTTAATCTCTTGCCTGGTGGGCATTATTTACGCGCTGATGGAGCGCGATATTAAAAAGCTGCTTGCCTATTCTAGTGTTGAGAATATGGGAATAATTTTATTAGGAGTAGGGCTTGCCCTCTTTTTCCAGAGCGTAAATATGCCTTATCTTGCGGTGTTTTCTCTAATCGCAGGATTATATCATTTAGTCAATCACGCGATTTTTAAGGGCCTGCTCTTTTTATGCGCCGGCAGCGTATATAAAGCTAGCGGGACACGGGATATCGAAAAATTAGGGGGGTTAATTAAGCAAATGCCATTGACAGCGGGATTTTTTCTCTTTGGCGCGATGGCTATTTCCGGCCTCCCGCCCTTAAACGGCTTTGTGAGTGAATGGCTGACTTTACAGGCCTTCTTTTTAGGGGCTTTTAATACAATAGGAGGAGTCAAACTTTTTTTAGGGATTTGCGCCGGCCTCTTGGCTTTAACCGGCGGTTTGGCCGCGGCTTGTTTTGTGAAAGCTTTTGGCTTAACTTTCCTCGCGCTTCCCAGAAGCCATTACGCTAAAGAGGCGCGGGAGGTTGCTTTATCGATGAAGCTGGGGATGTTTTGCTTAGCGCTTCTCGTGCTTATCTTCGGTTTAGCCGCAGCGATAATTATGAAATTACTGGCCAGAGTTGCAGGCGCGGCATGCGGCATTGATATAGGTAATATGGCATTCTTTTTAAATAATTTCACCCTTAGCCCGCAGGTGGGCAGGGGTATTTATCTTTCTGTGCCTTTACTGGCGATCTGGCTGATTGTTTTGGGAGTTCTTGGTTTTGCTATCTATAAGCTATTTTGGAAAGGTAAGTCAGTAATTTATAAAACTTGGGATTGCGGTTATTATAATATGGACTCGCGTAACGAATACACCGCGACTGCTTTTTCCAAGCCCTTTAGGATTGCCTTTAGTTTCTTTTTGCTCCCTTACCGCAAAACCCAGAAGATTAGAGACTCATTTTATCACGTTAAATCTTTTGCTTATGAAACGCATACGACCCTGATTTTTAAAAAATATATCTATGATCCGGCAATTGCCTTAGTTTTAACTACAGCTAAGGCGATGAGGAGGATTCAACCGGGTAGTATCCACCTGTATTTAGGTTATATTTTTATCACCTTATTATTGTTAATTATCTTTATACACCAATTCTAATGATGAAAATTATAATTATCCTGCAATTAGCTTTTTTTATCGCAGCCGCTCCTTTACTCAACGGCCTGATTACCAAAATAAAGAATAATCTTAGGCTGCGCAAGGGGCAAAGTATTTTCCAGCCGTATTATAATTTAGCTAAACTTTTTGCCAAGGGAGAGGTGGTTTCGGAAACCGCCTCTTGGATCTTCAAAGTTGCTCCTTGGGTAGTATTTTCTGCCACGCTTAGCGCGGCGTTACTCATTCCTGTATTTATATTCGCCAGTCCGGCACATCGCCTAGGCGATTTTTTGGCCTTAATTTTTATTTTTGCTTTAGCGCGCTTCTTTTTGGCGCTTGCGGCATTGGATACCGGAAGTTCTTTTGGCGGGATGGGTTCATCAAGGGAGATGTTTATTTCCGGCTTGGCTGAGCCGGCGCTTTGTTTAGTCATCTTTAGCCTGTCTTTGCAATTCGGTTCAACGGATATTTCGGCGTTTAGCGGGATGCATAGGGTATCGGTTTCTTCCGTGGTGGCCGCGTTGGCATTATTCCTGGTGACCCTCGCGGAGACCTCGCGTATCCCGGTTGATAATCAGGAGACGCATCTGGAACTAACCATGGCGCATGAGGCAATGGTTTTGGAATATTCCGGCCCTTCTTTAGCCTTACTCGAGTGGTCTGCCCACATTAAACAGATGATTTTCTTTTTCTTGATCGCTCAGATTGTTTTTCCGATTAGCCTGCCGTTTCTCGGGAGCTTAGTTCAAACCTCTGTTTGGGTTATATGCTATTTAGCCAGAATAATGGTTATCGCTGTGATCGTAGCACTGGTCGAGGTTTCCGTAGCCAAAATGAGGTTGTTCAGGGTAGCGGATTTTCTGGGGTTTGCCTTTGTTTTAGGGGTGATTGCCAGCGTATGCGCTATACTAGGAGTTTAATATGCAAGGAATAATTTTATTCGCGGTTTTAGCTTCAACTTACCTTATGCTGATCGCTAAAAGGATGCCGGCCTTGATCCGGAGTTTTCGTTATCAATCATTTTGTTTATTCCTGGCGACCTTGCTCATCGCGTTGAGTGAGCGCCAATTAGATTTGTATATTATTTCCGGCCTGTTATTTATTTTAAAAGTTTTGCTGATCCCGCAGTTATTGTACCGGATCTTAAGAAGGACGAATACAAAGGAAGATTTAGGGTTATTTATTAATCCCCAACTTTCTTTATTGTTGGCTTTGGTTTTTAGTTATTTATCATGGATCTTTGCCGCGCATCTGGTTACTCCGGTTAAAGAAATCCAGATTAGTATCCTTGCCGTTACTTTTTTTATAATTTTAGCCGGGATATTTTTAATGATTTTCAGGATGACCGCGCTGGCCCAGATTACCGGGCTATTGGTGATGGAGAATGGCCTATTTCTGCTGGCTTCAGCGGTCTCGGGCGGAATGCCATTTTTCGTAGAGATCGCCATATTCTTTGATGTGTTTATGAGCGTCTTGATTATGGGTTTTTTTGTCTATAAGATCAGCAAGCTATTTACACATATTGACGTGAATAAACTCTCGCGTCTAAGAGGATAACCTGATGCAGATATTTATCATTCTCGGAATACCAATTTTTCTTTCGCTGGGAGCGTTTATTTTCGGGAAGAAACGGTTTTTTGGGATAATTAATTGCAGCGGCTATCTGGCAATCTTGTGCTGCAGCCTGATTTTATTTAAAGAAACGGTGTTTACCGGAAAGACTAAAGAGTTTTTTGGCTTTATCTATCTGGATGCCTTAAGCGCATTTTTTATTCTGGTTATTTCAGTGGTAGCTTTTGCTGCCGCGCTTTATTCCATCGGTTACATCCGAAAGGATATTCAACGAGGAGTTATAACTGAGAGCAAAGCGAGGGTTTATTATCTTTTTTTCAATCTTTTCTGTCTCTCGATGTTTTTTGTCCCCGCGCTGGATAACTTGGGTATGCTTTGGGTGGCTGTTGAAATGACCACGCTTATCTCGGCATTCCTGGTAGGGTTTTATAATTCCAAGGAATCCGTCGAGGCAGCCTGGAAATATATCATTATCTGCTCGGTGGGGATAATTTTCGCGCTTTTAGGTACGATTCTTTTTTCCTACGCCTTTTCCATCTCCGGATTAACGAAAAGCCTGAATTGGTCCGAGATTACCCCGGTCGCGCATATCTTGGATAAAAATATCCTGAAAGTAGCGTTTATCTTTATTCTCGTTGGATACGGGACTAAGGCGGGCCTTGCGCCGATGCATACCTGGCTGCCGGACGCCCACAGCCAAGCCGTTGCTCCGATTAGCGCGCTTCTCTCCGGGGTATTGCTCAAGACAGCTATTTACGCCATTTTAAGGTTCGGCATAATTATTATTAAGAGCGTAGGCTTCGCGTATTTCGCGCATTTGATGATTCTCTTTGGCGCGATTTCATTGGTTATCTCAAGCGGTTTTATCCTGGTTCAGAAAGACTTGAAGCGGCTCCTGGCTTACAGCAGCATCGAGCATATCGGCATCATCGCAATCGGTTTTGGCCTGGGTTCGCCTTTAGCTATCGCCGGAGCACTACTGCATATTTTTAACCACGCGGTAACCAAATCACTGATGTTTTTTGGCGCGGGTAATATTGTCAGCGCTTATAAAAAACATAATATGCACGCTATCCGGGGAGTAATTAAGGCCTTGCCTTTTACGGGGATGATGCTGCTTTTAGGGTGTTTCGCGCTTACCGGCTTTCCGCCATTCTCCATATTTATAAGCGAGATAATGATTATCATCGCTGCTTTTACCAACGGCGCGTATTTTATCGGCGCTTTGTTGTTATTATTGCTTGCGGTAATTTTTGGAGCGTTCATTTATCATTTCGGAAGAATGCTTTTTGGCAATCTTCCTAAAAGTATGTCTGCGGCAGGGGAGCCGTTCAGCGGAAAGTTGGCGTTTTTGTTTTTACTCTTTTTGATCTGCGCTTTAGGGATAAGCTTGCCATTTATGAATAAGGATACGCTATGGATATTCCAACAGTTATTGCACGGATAAGAAATAATTTTCCGGAGTTTAGCGAGCTTGCTAGCGCGCAAAACTATGCGGATGAGCTTAATATTAAGGTAAGTCCTCAGGATTTCAAGCATACCTGTCTTGCCTTGCATAAAATCCTTCCTTCTCCGGTG
This sequence comes from Candidatus Omnitrophota bacterium, assembly GCA_030650425.1. Lineage (GTDB taxonomy): Bacteria > Omnitrophota > Gorgyraeia > Gygaellales > Profunditerraquicolaceae > UBA6233. The sequence continues at coordinate 113,104 of JAUSED010000003.1, forward strand.
ATGATGCTTTTTGCCCAGGATGAGCGCGCAGGTGAAGGGATTTTTAGGATTAATTCCGTATTCGTGGATTTTAAAAACAAAGAGTGGGTTATGGTGAGTATGGATATCCCGCCGGAAAATCCATGTTTTGATTCTTTGGCCAAGAGCATCTATTCGGCCAGCCTTTTTGAAAGGGAGATTTGGGAGATGTTCGGCGTTGAACCAAAAGGCCATCCTGATCTCAGGAGATTGAGGCTGCATGATGAAGTTTGGCCAAAGGGGAATTATCCGTTACGCAAAGATTTCCAAAAAGTAGAGCCCGGGGACTTGAGCGATTATAAATTCAGCAGGGTAGAGGGAGAAGGGATATTTGAAGTTCCGGTTGGGCCTGTGCACGCCGGGATCATCGGCCCCGGGCATTTCCGTTTTAGCGTTGCCGGAGAGCCGATTATTAGCTTAGAAACAAGGCTGGGGTTTAGCCATCGGGGAGTGGAAAAAATTTTTGAAGGAAAATCTTGTTTAGAGGCGGTTAGAATTTCAGAATGTGTTTCCGGTGATGCTTCTTTCGCGCATAGCCTGGCGTTTACTCAGGCGGCTGAGAAGATTTTCGGGATACAAATACCCGCGGCCGCGGCTTATTCAAGGGCTATCTTTTTAGAGCTTGAGCGGATGTATAATCATGTGAATGATCTCGGTGGAATAGCGCTGGATGCGGGTTTTAGCTTTCCGGCTGCCTACGCCTCGGTGATCAAGGAGGTGATTCTGCAACTAAACGCCCGGCTTAGCGGGAGCAGGTACCTTAGAAAAATTAACGCCATAGGCGGAATTTCAATTGGCCTAGACGAAACCAAAAAGCAGATGCTTCTTAGTTCCCTTAAAGAGCTAAAACGTGATTTTAAGGAGTTAGTTAAAATTTTGTATTCCAGTGTTTCTTTCATGGACAGGATAGATACTACCGGTGTTTTACGCAAGAAGACCGCCGAAGATTTGGGGGTAACCGGCCTGGTTGCCCGCGCTTCGGGGATTCCCACGGATTTAAGGAAATATTTCCCCGGGGTATATAAAGAAGCTAAATTTAGAATGGCGATACAGGAATCCGGGGATGTTTTGGCACGTTTACGCGTAAGGATTTTTGAATTTGAAGAATCATGCCGGCTGATTGAAGAATTTTCCGGAAAGCTGATTAAGGGTGAGGAGATTAAAGTTAACGCGGAGCTAAAGGGAGGAAGCGCCTTAGGTTATACAGAAGGATGGCGAGGCCCGGTTTTATATTGGCTTAAAACAGATACTAGAGGTTTAGTCACCAGGTGTAAGATTGTCGATCCATCTTTCCTTAACTGGCAGGGGCTTTCCTACGCAGTGTTGGGAAACATCATCCCTGATTTTCCGCTCTGTAATAAAAGCTTTGATTTGTCATATTCAGGGAATGATCTTTAAATTATGATAGATATACTAAAGAATAGAATTTTAAAAGGCATCGTTACCCGGCAGATTGAGCCGGAATTAGCGCAAGAGATAGAGGCGGTTGGCGCGGAATTAAGATCCCTGATTCAGCAAAGATTCGGCAGGTCTTTACATCTACGCGAAGTAGACACTGGTTCCTGCGCTGCCTGTGAATCGGAGATCATCGCGGCGAATAATCCTATTTACGACCTGCAGCGCTTCGGAATAAATTTCACCGCTTCTCCCCGCCACGCCGACGCGCTCTTAGTTACCGGCCCGGTCTCGAAAAATATGCTCGCGGCTTTAAAAAAGACTTACGCGGCTATGCCTGAACCCAAATTTGTGGTTACTTGCGGAGATTGCGCGCTGGATGGCGGTTCATTCAAAGATTCTTATTATGTCGAAGGAGGGGTAAAAAAAATATTACCGGTTGTTTTGCATATCCCCGGATGCCCTCCCAGCCCGCTGGTGATCATTAAAACATTGTTAGCCTTTTTGGTGGCCTAGCCTGCCGCTTGTGCTATAATTATTAAAATGAAGAAGAGAGTAGTAGTCGGGATGAGCGGAGGAGTGGATTCTTCAGTAGCCGCTGCTTTATTAAAGGCAAAAGGCTATGAAGTGATTGGGGTTACTATGTGTTTTAACCTTGCTTCTTCCAGCCGTAAGAAGATTGGTTGTTGCAGCCTGCAAGGGATAGAGGACGCCCGGCGCGTAGCGCACAAATTAGGGATTAGGCATTATGTCCTGAATATGCAAAAAGCGCTGGAAGAGAAGGTAATCAAAAATTTCTGTGAAGAATACCTCGCGGGCCGCACGCCTAATCCCTGTGTGCTTTGCAACCAGTACCTCAAATTCGGAGACTTACTGGGTAAAGCCCGCCTTTTAGACGCGGAATTTTTAGCTACCGGGCATTATGCCAGAATAGCCAAGACCCGGCAGGGTTTTTTATTAGCCAAGGCCAAAGACGCCAAGAAGGACCAGTCTTATTTTTTATACCGGCTTAAACAAACCCAACTTAAACAGATAATTTTTCCTCTGGGGAATTATACCAAAGAAGAGGTGAGGGGTTTAGCCCGGAAATTTAAATTACCGGTTGCCGAAAAAAAAGCCAGTCAGGAGATTTGTTTTCTGCCTAATGATGATTATCGCGCGTTTTTAAAAGCAAGGATCGGCAAAGATATACTTCCCGGCCCGGTAATCGATTCCGAGGGAAATATAGCCGGCCAGCATAAGGGAATCGCCTATTATACCATTGGCCAGCGTGAGGGCCTGGGAATAGCTAAAGGCTATCCGGTTTATATCACCAGAATTGCGCCTAAGAGTAACACAATTTTTATCGGTTCTCAAAACGAAGCCCTGAAACGGGAATTCTTAGTCAAAGATCTGTATTTTAGTTTAAAAACCCCGCTAAAAAAGAAGATTGCCTTGAAGGTGAAGATAAGGTATAATCATCAAGAAAGTAACGCCGAGATTTATCCCTTCGCTAGCCAAGCCAAGATTATCTTTAAAAAAACGCAGTTCGCTATAACTCCGGGACAGTCAGCAGTTTTCTATTCGCAGGGGAGGGTCTTAGGCGGGGCGATTATCGATCAGGTTATAGGATAGAATACTACGTTAAGGATATAGATAAGAGTAAATAGAATGACTAAAGAGGTTTCCAGCTTAGAGAATAGGATTAAAGAGCTTAAGAAGCAACGCAACGCCGTGATCCTGGCGCATAATTATCAGCTGCCTGAGGTTCAAGATGTGGCGGATTTTCGTGGTGATTCTTTGGAATTATCCCGCGCTGCCGCCAAAACTGAGGCCAAGGTGATTGTTTTTTGCGGGGTTTATTTTATGGCGGAAACCGCGTCCATACTCTCTCCCCATAAAACAGTAATTATGCCGGATACCAACGCCGGATGTCCGATGGCCAATATGCTTAGCGCCGAGGAATTAAGAAAACTTAAAAGCGAACACCCGCAGGCCGTGGTCGTCGGTTATGTAAATTCCTCGGCCCAAGTCAAGGCAGAGCTGGATTATTGTTGTACTTCCACCAATGCCGTCGCGGTGGTCAATTATTTAAAAGATCAAGAAGAGATTATCTTTGTTCCGGATAAATATTTAGCGGACTATGTCTCCAAGCAGACGGGAAGGAAGCTGATTATCTGGAACGGTTTTTGTCCCACACACACCAAGATTCTTCCTGAAGACCTAAGGCGCGAAAAAAAGTTCCATCCTTTTGCCAAGGTGATCGTGCATCCAGAATGCCTGCCGCAGGTGGTGGCGATGGCGGACGCGGTTTTATCGACCAGTCAGATGGCTAAATTTGCTAAAGAGACCGAAGCCAAAGAGATGATTGTCGGTACAGAAGTGGGGTTGATTTACCGCCTGAAAAAAGACAACCCCGGAAAAGAATTTTATCCGGCTTCTGAACGCGCGGTCTGCCCAAATATGAAACGCACGACCCAAGAGAAGATACTTTGGGCGCTGGAAGAGTTAAAAGAGGAAGTTAAGGTCCCTGATCATATCCGGCTACGCGCTAAAAAAGCAATAGACAGAATGCTTGAAATAGTCTAGTAATGATGGTTGTATTAGAGTTACCGTAGCGGACACTTAAGTGTCCGCTACCGGAACTGATTGGATTAGAGGCTAGTGAATATTCCGATAATTTACGAAGACGAGTGGCTTTTGGTAGCAGATAAGCCCTCCGGCCTTTTAACCGTACCTACACCTAAAAATGAAAAACGCACGCTTACCAGTATTTTAAACTTATATCCTTGTCACCGGCTCGACCGGGAGACTTCCGGTTTGATCATTTACGCGAAAGATAAAGAGACGCAAGCGAAGATGATGGATGAATTCCGGGCCAGAAGAGTAAAGAAAACCTATATTGCTTTTGTGCGGGGAGAGCCTTCTAAAAATCAAGGAGAGATTAAAAATAAGATCGAAGGTTTAAACGCCCAAACTCGTTACAAAGTTATTGAAAAAAGGGAAGATTTTGCTATTCTAGAAGTTAACCCCCTGACCGGCAGGACTAACCAGATCAGGATTCACTTGAAAGAGATCGGGCATCCGATTTTAGGCGAAAGCAAATATGCCTTTCGTCGGGATTTTAAGATTAAAGCCAAACGGCTGATGTTGCAGGCTGCGGGCTTGGAATTTAAGCATCCGGTAACCGGTAGGCAGCTTTGTTTAAGGCTGGATTTAGCGGATGGTCTAAAGAAGTTCTTGGAGAGTCATGACTGAGATTGCCAATTTAATTTTTATTTTTGGCGCGAAATATTTGTATCTAATCGTAATGATCATTTCTTTTATTTGGTTCTTAAGCCAGCCCAAGCCCCGGAGGAGAGAGATTCTAATGATTACTTGTATCTGTCTTCCGCTCATGCTGATTATCTTCGGGATTGCCAGCCATCTTTATTATAACCCCCGGCCGTTCGTTTTAGGGCATTTCCAACCTTTAATAGCCCACAAGGCGGATAATGGTTTTCCTTCACACCATATGCTGTTAACTTCGGCTATCGCGGCTATAATTTTTGTTTTTGACCGGCGCACCAGCCTTATTCTCTGGGTTTTGGCATTATTGGCAGGCTTCTCCAGAGTATATGCCGGCGTGCATCATACAATTGATATTACCGGGAGTTTATTAATTGCGATTATTTCGGTAAGCTTAGCCTGGTTTTTTGTAAAGAACTTAAAGAACCGTAAACCACGTATCTTTCAGGAGGGATAAGAGGGTGAGCATACTTGTCTTGGGGACTGTTGCATTGGATAATGTCAGGACGCCGTATGGAGCAAGGAGAAAAATGCTTGGCGGTTCAGCCGCGCATTTTTCCATGGCCGCGCGGCTATTCACCAAGGTAAACCTTGTCGCTATCGTAGGCAAAGATTTTCCCCAAAAAAATATAGATTTTTTGGAAGCTAAAGGCATCAATCTTACCGCGCTGATCCGCGAGCCCTCCGGAAAGACCTTTCAGTGGTCAGGGGAGTATAAAGGCGATTTAAATACCGCGATTACCCTGAATACCGAATTAGGCGTGCTCAGTTCGTTCCAGCCACAGGTTTCCGACGAGCAGAAGGAGATAGAATATCTCTTTTTGGCTAATGTCGATCCGGATATACAGCGGCATCTCTTAAGCCACATGCAATCGCCTAAACTCGTTGCTTTGGATAGTATGAATTACTGGATAAATAATAAGCGTAAATCACTTTTAGGTTTATTAAAAGAGGTGCATATCTATGTGGCTAATGATCAGGAGGCGCGCTCTTTATCCGGCGAACACAACTTAATTAAGGCGGCCAAGCGTCTGCGTTCTTTCGGCCCCAAAATGGTTCTGATCAAAAAAGGCGAGCACGGAGTTTTATTTTATAGCGATAAATTCATTTTTTCCCTTCCGGCGTACCCGGCGGATAAAGTGATCGATCCTACCGGAGCAGGCGATACCTTTGCCGGCGCCTTTATGGGTTATTTAGCTAAATCTAAGGCTATAAATATGCTCAACATAAAAAAAGCTATTACCTTTGGCACAATAGCCGCCTCATTTAATATCGAAGGTTTTGGCTTGGAAAGAACTGCCAAGCTTACGCTGAAAGATTTGAATAAACGAGTAACCGAATTCAAGAAGTGTATTTTATTATAAGGAGGGGACTGATGCTGGAAGCTAAAATTCTTAGTGATTATAAAGAAGCGATGAAATCAAGGGATTCACTAAAGAGTTCGGTGTTAAGTTTTTTAAGGGCGGACTTGATGAATGCCGCCATCGCTAAGAAGAAGAACGCGCTCGATGACAGCGAGACAATCGCCGTAATTAAAAAACAGGTCAAGCAGCGCCAGGATTCTATTGAACAGTTTACCAAAGGCGCCCGCCCGGAGATGGCTGAAAAAGAGAAGCAGGAATTGGAAATATTAAAAACCTATCTTCCTGCTGAGATGTCTAGCGATGAAATTAAAAAAATAATTGAAGAGGTTGCCGTTGCGGCCGGCGCAGGCGGCTTGAAAGATATGGGTAAGGTGATGAAAGAGGTTAATCTAAAAATAGCCGGTAAGGCAGATGGTAAATTAGTCAGTGAATTGGTAAGAGAGAGGCTTGGTAAATAGGGAAAGTAATTGAATGGAAACCTATTTTTTAAAGAACGAAGACCTGTTGAAGTTTTATGAGCGCATAGCCCAGGGATATGAGTTGTATGTGCCTACCCGGGTTAAATCCCCGATTAAGAAGGATGAATGTGCCTGTAAGTCTGACCTTCCCACCGATGATTTTTTATTAAGAAAATTTTCGCAAATCGGCAAGGAAGAGATAGTCTTTGGTGATTACCGCGCGGTAGAGCCGACTCGCGCCTTTTTCACGCATTATAAAGAAGAGGTTTGTGAATATTTTGAAGGTAATGACGTAAGAGAGAAAAAAGAACGGCCCCTTGCTTTGTGCGGCATAAAGAATTGCGATTTATTTTCGTTAAAAGTACAGGATTTTGTATTTTTAGGCGGCAATGAAGCCGACCCGCTTTATAAGAAAAGAAGGGATGATGCTTTAATCATTGCCGGTGACTGCCCGTATTTCAAAGAAGTTTGTTTTTGCCGGGCATTTGATATCAATCCCTATCCTACCGAAGGCTTTGATTTTAACCTTTCTCCGTTAAATAACGGCTATCTCCTTGATGTAGCATCGCAAAAAGCGAAAATAATTGTTCTGTCTCTGAAAAAGCTGTTGATTCCGGCGACATTAGGACAACTTTCGGGAAGGGGGGCAAAGAGAGAGTCGGTAAATATGCGCATGGATGCGCATCTGGTGCCGCATAAGATCCCTAAAAAAGAGGTTTTACAAGATATAGTTTTAGCAGGTTACAACTCAGGGGTTTGGGTTGATGAGATGCGCACCTGTGTTGAATGCAACGGTTGTGTTTTTATGTGCGATACCTGCCACTGTTTTTTACTTTCAGACGACACTTCTTCGGGAAATGCCAGAAAGCTGCGGCTTTGGGATGGCTGCCTGTTAAAAAATTTTACCAAGGTAGCCGGAGGAGCCAATCCTTTACGTTTACGTTATATGCGGCTGCGTAACCGCTATTTAAAGAAATTTGATTTTTTTGTTGAGAATTTAGGGTTTCAAGCCTGCTGCGGTTGCGGCAGGTGTATAGAAGTCTGCCCCGGGAAAATAGATATCCGCCGGATATTACGAAGATTAAATGAAGAAAAACATATACCAACCGGTTAAGGCTGTCATCGAAGAAATCATCGAAGAGACAGCCACGATCAAGACTTTCCGGATTAGGCCGGAGGTAGAATTTAGCTTTGCTACCGGGCAATTCATCGAAGTGACTGTGCCGGGGGTAGGGGAAGCGCCTTTTACCCCTTCTTCTGATCCGGGAGTCAAGGATAGGCTGGATCTCACGATAATGAAAGCAGGCGAGGTTACCTCTAAATTACATAGTATGGGTAAAGGCGGCCTGCTTGGTATCCGCGGGCCCTATGGTAAGGGGTATCCTTTGGATCAATTTAAAGGAAAAGATATCCTGATTGTCGGCGGCGGCGTGGGCCTGGCGCCCTTACGTTCGTTATTATTCAGCCTTTTTTCCGGGCTTGATCAATACAACAAAGTTGTCTTACGTTACGGCGCGCGTTCTCCGGCAGATATAGTTTATAAAGCACTCCTTCCTGAATGGGCTAAGCAGGATAAAGTTGATCTTTTAACCAGCGTTGATGTAGGTGATGCTGGCTGGCAGGGAAATGTGGGGTTGGTGACTACTATCTTAGGCGCTGCCCCGGTAGATTTCGCCAGCGCTATCGGTATAGTTTGCGGCCCGCCGATTATGATGAAATTCGTTACTTTAAAATTGCTGGATTTAGGTTTTAAGCCGTGCGATATATATTTATCCATGGAGAAGAGTATGTCCTGCGGCCTGGGTAAATGCGGGCACTGCCGGATCGGGAAATATTACGCCTGTAAAGACGGCCCGGTGTTTACCTATGAACAATTAAAGGATATCCATGACATTTGGGACTAAAGGCGAAACAGTTTCCGATCCAAAGCGGAAACTGTTTCCGAGCCAATCGGGAAACAGTTTCTAAGCTTATGCTTATGAAGAGGCTATTTATAGACTTAGAGATCTGTAATAAATGCAAAGAGTGTAAGGTTGCCTGCGATTATTTTTATCATCCGCAGAATAACGGGGTTACTTCTTTACGTGAATATGCCACCTTTGCCACGATCTGCCGGCATTGTGAAGAAGCGCCTTGCGTGCATGCCTGCTATCATAATGCCTTGGAGCGTGCCTCTGATGGCCACATTAAGCGCTACAAAATGCGCTGCACAAGTTGTAAATCCTGTTCAGTGGCTTGCCCGTTTGGGATCATCTACCAGGATTTTATCCCTTACCTTGATTCTAAATGCGATTATTGTGTAGGTAAAGCTGCAAAAATGCCTGAATGCTCATTTAGCTGCCCGGAAAAAGCCATAGAGGTAAAAGAGGTAGAAGAGAACCTTGAACAAGATATTTATTTTGTGGGAGAACATCTGGCAGTGCATACACCTAGATGGTCAAGAGAGGATATACAGCTTCCTAGAAAGAAATGAAATATATTCTTTACTACTTAATATTCCCGGGTTTTTTATTCAGTTCAATAGTGGGACTCTTAGCCTGTTGGGTTGACAGGAAAGTTACCGCGCGCTTACAGTGGAGGGTTGGCCCGCCGTGGCATCAGAATTTCACCGATCTAGTAAAATTGTTAGGTAAGGAAGTGATTGTGCCCGAAAGCGCAAAGTTAACCTTTTTACTTTCACCTTATCTTGGATTGATTAGCGTGGTATTAGTTTGCACCGGATTAGGCAGGATAATCATTTTACCGCTGGATAGTTTCGGAGTAGATTTAATCGTATTCTTTTATCTTTTGACTGTTCCGGCAATAGCTCTGATTATCGGAGCATCGGCTTCAAGAAACCCATTGGCTTCGGTGGGGGCGTCAAGAGAAGCCAAACTCATCCTGGCTTATGAACTGCCTTTTATTTTGGCAATCATTGTTGTGGTAATCAAAAGTAGAGGCGCAATACAAATAGGCCAGATTATCCAATATCAGATGATCTTTGGTTCAAACCTTTTCTCTATCTCAGGATTTTTAAGCTTCATTGCCGCCATTTTTTGCATTCAGGCAAAGCTAGGGACGGGCCTTTTTGATATTGCTGAGGCGGATCAGGAGATTATGTGCGGTACTTTGATTGAATACTCGGGGCTCCCCCTGGCAATCTTTAAACTGACCAAGGCGCTCATGCTTTATATTGTCCCGCTTTTTATCATTGTTTTATTTCTAGGCCGCGATTTAAGCCCGGTATTCTTAACCGCCAAATATTTGATGTTGTTAGTGATCATCATTTTGTTTAAAAATACAAATCCGCGTTTGCGTATTGATCAGGCCTTAAGGTTCTTCTGGAGGATACCGACGCTTCTGGCGGGAGCAGCTGTGGTGTTAGCGATATGCGGATTATAATATGGATATAAGAAAAAAAGCCTTAACGAAGTCCATTTGGGTATTTCATGTAAGCGCAGGCTCATGCAATAACTGCGACATAGAAATATTCGATTGTTTTACCCCCCGGTTTGATGTCGAGCGTTTGGGCATTCAGCTTGCCGGTTCAGTTCGTCATGCCGACGCGCTCTTGATCACGGGAGTAATCAACAAAAAAACCATCCCCATCGTGAAAAAGATTTACGAACAGGCGCCCAAGCCCTGTATGGTGATCGCCTGCGGCATCTGCGCTAATTCGCAGCATATGTTCAGGTTTGGTTATAATGTGGAAAAACCCTTGGATAAAATACTGCCGGTTGATGTCTATATTCCGGGTTGTCCGCCTAAACCCGAAGCGATAATTTCAGGCATTGTGAAGTTGATAGATAAGCTAAAGAAAGGTAAGTAGGCTTATGGATATGCGGGATAGGATTAAAGAGAAGCTGCAGGATAAGCTAAGCGATTGGCTTGAGCCCTCTATTAAAAGGGTATATTTCAGCATAGACAAAAAAGATATCTTTAAGGTGACACAGGTATTGTTTAAAGAATTACAGCTAAGGTTTATTACGGCTTCAGCCGTGGATAACCCCGATTCTCTGGGAATTGTTTATCACTTTAGCAATGACCCCGCCGGCGAGGTTTATTCCGTGCGCGTTTTACTAGAGGATAAAATTAAACCCGAGATCCAATCGATCAGCCCTATTTTTCCGGCTGCGGAGTGGATCGAGCGCGAGATTTGGGAGATGTTCGGGATCAATTTTATCGGGCATCCTAATTTAAAGAAGCTTCTACTTGCCGATGATTGGCCGGAGGGCGAGTATCCCTTGAGGAATAAAAAATGAGCCATAAAATCATCGTACCCATAGGGCCGTATCATCCATTGCAGGACGAGCCGGAGTTTTTCCAGCTTTATGTGGAAGGAGAAAAGGTAGTTGATATTGATATTATTATCGGGTATAACCACCGCGGGATAGAGAAACTTTCTGAATCCAAGCATTTTGATCAAGTTCCGTTTTTAGTCGAACGTATCTGCGGTATTTGTTCGTCAAGCCATCCCTACGCTTATTGCTTAGCGGTAGAGAATATTTTAGGCGGAGAGATAAATATTGTCCCCGAGAAAGCGCTGTATATCCGCACAATTATCGATGAATTGCAGCGGATTCACAGCCATCTTTTGTGGCTGGGCCTGGCCGGGCACTTTATAGGATATAACACTGTTTGGATGTGGGCCTGGAAATACCGCGAGCCGGTATTGGATATGTTTGAAATGGTAACCGGTAACCGGAACAATTATGCTATGTTTAAAATCGGCGGGGTCAGGCGCGATATAAAAGACGAAGATATCCCCCTATTAAGAAAAATGCTCGATGAATTACTTCCTGCCGTAGATTTGTTTCGCGGGGCGGTAATGGATGATCCGGTAATTAAGATGAGATTGAAAGATGTCGGGACTTTAACTTATCAGCAGGCAGTTGATTGGTGCGTGGTTGGGCCGACTGCCCGCGCCTCCGGAGTTAATATCGATATCCGTAGAGACGACCCTTACGGGGTAACCGAGCGGCTTGATTGGAATGTGATTTTGGAAAAAGACGGTGATATATTTTCTAAGACCATAGTCAGGATTCTTGAACTTTACGAGAGTATAAGCATTATCCGGCAGTCTCTGGATAAGATGCCTAAGTCCGGGGTAATTGATGCCGAGGTCAAAGATATCCCCGAAGGCGAAGGTATCGGCAGGGTTGAAGCTCCCAGAGGCGAATGTTTCCACTATATCAAAAGTGACGGAACAAATCAACCAGTCAGGCATAAGGTTCGCTCCCCGAGCTTTATGAATGTGGCTTCGGATAAAGTATCTGCCGTAGGAGGGACAATCTCTGACGCGACGATTACTTTAGCCGCGGTTGATCCCTGTTATTGCTGCACAGAGCGAGTGGCGGTGATCAACAAAATAAATAATCGCAAGGTGATGAATGGCTGGGATCTGGTTAAGCTCTCTCAAGAAAAGACCCTTAAGCTAAAGGAGGGTTACCATGGCAGACCTAAATAGTATTAAGGATAAGATTATCCGCATGAGCAGAAGCGCGTCTACTATGTGGCAGCTTACTTACGGCGCCTTTATTGAGCACGACGTGGAGTTGATCGCTAAGGCGCTGGAAGAGGAGAATAAACTTAACTCTTTGGAAGAAGAGATTAACAAAAGCATTATTGATTTAGGGCGTACTAAATTTACACGGGAGGAGAAGGCGCGGGTAATAGCTTACGCCGATATCGCGGCGGATTTTGAGTTAATCGGGGACTATTGTAAAGATATCTTGGAAAGAATCCAGATTAAAATAGAAGAGAAGCTCCTTTTTAGCGAGGATGCCGTTAAAGAATATAAAGAGCTCTATAATAAAACAAAAGACGCCCTTGAAGAAGTGGTTTTTGTCCTGGAAAAGGACAATCTGGCGTTGATCAAAGAGGTGTTGCGCGAAGAGGAACATATTGACGGCCTTGTAGATAAATATCGCCAACATCACAGCCAGAGGATACTTGCCGGAGCGTGCACTCCGATGAGCTGTAATATGTTTTTAAATATGCTGGATTTTACGGCCGCGGTTTATTATCATATTAAAAAAATCGCTAAAAGCCTGCTTAAAATAAAATGATGAGCTTAAGCTTATTTTTTCTTTTTTCTCTTCCTTTCATCGGAGGCCTGTCCCTATTTTTTGTCGGCCGGCAGGATAATTTACGGAAGAATTTAAGCTTAGTTATATTTCTATTGAGTTTGTGTTCGTCCGTTTATTTATTATTCAGGCCCGAGGCCTCTTGGAGCAGGTATATTTTTAACGGTTATACCCTTACGCTTGGCCTGGGTAAGCTTAGCCGCCTGATTCTTTTTTCCGCCAACCTCATCAGCGCGTTAATTTGCCTGTATTCTAAAGATTATATTTCCGTCAAGCGTGGATATTACTCATGGTTTCTTTGGTTGTTAGCTCTCTCTAACCTACAGATATTGGCAACAGATTTTATTCTGTTTGTTCTTTCTTGGGTTGGTTCAATCTTTATACTTTACGCGCTGCTTAATCCGGGTTCACGTTCCAGCGCCAGGAAAGCCGCGACGATCTTAGGTTTCTCCTGCCTTTGTTTTATGATTGGCGCGTATATTTATTGCAGATTCAGCGGTTCAACCAGTATGTCAGCCGGTATGAGCATGGTTTTGAACAGGCCGATTTGCTGGTTGGCTTTTAGCCTTATGCTGATCGGCGCTTTGGCCAAGACAGACGCGTGGCCTTTTCATACCTGGGTTCCTGCCGCAAGCGAGAGCGCGCCGGTTACGGTTATGGCTATTTTACCCGCATCTTTGGACAAATTAATCGGCGTTTATTTATTATCACGGATATGTTTGGATTTATTTATTTTGAACGGTTTTGTAGTTGCTATTCTGCTGATTATCGGCAGTCTTACGATCATCATCGCCGCGATGCTGGCTCTTACGCAGCATGACTTAAGAAAGATGCTCTCATATTATACTATCAGCCAGGCAGGTTATATGGTTTTAGGCATTGCTACAGCGAATGCGGTAGGAATAGTAGGCGCGATATTTCATATGTTTAATAATGCCATCTATCAGAATGGGCTTTTTCTTGTTGGGGGCGCGGTAGAGAAGGAAAAGGGGAGTTGGGATCTGGGGAAATTAGGCGGCCTGGCCCGTTATATGCCGCTTACCTTTGTTAGCGGTTTAGTCTTCGCGCTCTCTATTTCAGGCGTTCCTCCTTTTAACGGTTTTGCTTCTAAGTGGATGATTTATCAGGGGGTCTTCTTAGGATTGACTTCATCCGGGCATTTTTGGTTACGTTTTGTTTATCTGTTTGCCCTGGTCGCGGCAATGTTTGGCAGCACATTTACCTTAGCCAGCTTCCTAAAATTCATTCACGCCATCTTCCTGGGACAGGATAATCATCCCGAAAAGAAACCCTCCGGCGAAACTTACCGGGGGATGCTTATTCCTTTATTGATTTTATCCGGGCTTTGCATCATCTTGGGCGTATTCTCGAATTATTTTATTAAAAACCTCCTCGCCCCGTCTTTTTCATTCGTTTTAGATTATGGCGGAAGATGGAATAGCCTATTTGTCGCTTTATTTTTTGCCGGCGCTTTAATTTTGGGATTTATTTTATGGCGCCTGACTTCCGGCGCCAGGAAGGTGAGAGAGGACGGTTTTTTTATAGGAGGAGAGTCAGTCTCTGGCCGCCCTGTTTTTCCGGCCACGGAGTTTTATAAAACTATCGAAGAAATCCCCTTATTCCGCGCAGCTTACAATTTTGTTAAATCTAAAGAATGGGATCTAAGGCGGATTATTAAAAGAAAGAAAGAATAATGCGGCTACCCAAGGTAAGAGAATTAAAAGAGGCAATAAAATCGTTATTTAGTCCGGCTTACACCAGCGATTTTCCGCGTAAGCCGCATATTCCCTACGAGCGGTTCCGGGGAAGGCCATACTTTCACGAAGAGGATTGCACAGGCTGCACTGCCTGCGCTCAGGTCTGCCCGGCTAAGGCAATCGAGATCAATGATGAGATAAAAGGAGCTCTGGCTAAAAGAAAGTTGACTGTGCATTGGGACATTTGCATATTTTGCGGGCAATGCCAGGCGAATTGCCTGACTGCAAAGGGCATCATGCTTTCGCGGGAGTTTGATTTAGCCACGACGGAAAAGAGGGAGGACTTAAAGCAGACAATCGAGAAAGAATTTGTGCTTTGCGAATCTTGCGCTGAGCCGATTGTTCCTTATGATCAATACGTCTGGGTAGCTAAAAAATTAGGCCCGTTATCTTTTACTAACGCGTCGCTATTATTGTTTTATCTAAGAAGCATCGGGTTGGCCTTAAAAGAAAGGATCCACCCCGGTCCCGGCAGTAAACCCGCGGCAATCAACCGCTCCACGCGCATCAAGACCCTTTGTCCCCGCTGCCGGCGCGAGGCAGTGCTTAAATCATAAAAATATGTTTTCATCTTTACAGGTTAGAAACTTCCGCGTTTATTGGTTTGGGATGTTTGTTTCGCTCATCGGCACCTGGATCCAGCAGGTAGCCCAGAGTTGGCTGGTTTTTGAGCTTACTAATTCAGCTTTCCTGCTGGGAGTGGTTGGATTTTTAGGCTCTATCCCCATATTCTTCCTTTCATTATTCGGAGGTGTCTTAGCCGACCGCCTGAACAAAAGAAATATCCTTATTCTGACGCAAAGTATCTTTATGCTTTTGGCATTCGCGTTAGCTATTCTTACCCAGACTAAATTCATTACTCCAGCTCAAATTATGCTTATCGCTCTGCTTAACGGTGCCGTCATGGCTTTTGACGCGCCTACCCGACAGGCAATGGTGGTGGAGTTGGTTGGTAAAACCCATTTATTTAATGCTATCGCTTTAAATTCCATCTCTTTTAATTCTTCGCGGATTATCGGCCCGGCCATCGCAGGAATATTAGTGGCAAGTACCGGGATGAGCGGATGTTTCTATATCAACGCGATAAGTTTCTTAGCGGTAATCATCGCCCTCTGGACGATTAAAATTAATCAAGGTGAAAATACCAGTAAATCCAAAAGCGCTTATGAAGATTTAAAGGAAGGGCTTATTTTTATTAAGAATCACCGTTTGATATTAGCTTTAATTTCGATGGTCGCGGTAGTCAGCCTTTTCGGGGTGGCCCATATTATACTGATGCCTATATTCGCCAATGATATCCTTAAGGTGGGAGTGAAAGGTTTAGCCACTTTGATGTCTGTCTCGGGAGCCGGAGCGCTCGTCGGAGCGCTGATCTTGGCCCGGCTGGGAGATTTTAAATTTAAAGGCAAACTATTATCTTTTTCGAATTTGTTATTCTCCGTATCTTTGGTGATTTTCTCTCTCTCCAAAATATATTGGCTGTCGTTAGTTACCTTATTTTTTGTCGGAGGGGCAAGCGTAACTTCCATTGCCGTAGTAAATACGATCTTGCAGATCAGGGTTGAAGATAAATTTAGAGGCAGGGTAATGAGCGTATTTATGGTTACCTTTGCCGGCTTTATGCCTTTCGGAAATTTGATTGCCGGAAGCCTTGCCCAAGGCTTGGGTGTATCTTTTGCGGTTATGCTCGGTGGACTCATCTGTACCGCATTTTTCCTGACGGTGAACATTTTGTTCCCTAAAATTAGAGAGATTTGATAAAAAGGGTTGCTTTTTTTAGAGAATTTGCTAAAATTAAATTAACCAATAAGGAGGTGAGTAAATGAGGAAATTCGGATTTATTGTTTTAGTTTTCGCGCTTGGAATCTATCTTGTTGGATGCGGTAATAAACAGCAGACATTAGAAGAGATGCAGCAGCCGATGTCTATGGAGACGCTCTCCACCATGTCTACGACTACTCCAGCTGCTCCCGAGGTAAAAATAGAGAGCAGCGCCCCTGAAGCTAAAGTTGAGGTAGCGCCGGCAGTGAGTAAAGCGGTAAAATTAGAGTCATTACCTCCGGCTGGCCCTTATAAACCCGCAGCCACAGAAATCCAGAGAGCGCTTAAAAACGCTGGGTTCTATACCGGAGCAATAGACGGTAAGATCGGAGCCAAGACTAAGAAGGCAATCGCAGCCTTCCAGAAGGCAAACGGCCTGACCGGAGACGGTAAAGTCGGACCAAAAACTTGGGGGGCGTTAAGCAAATATCTTAATCCAGAAGCAGCGCCTAAGGCCAGATAAATTTATCTTCACAGTCTTAAATAGAATAAAGGGACCGTTTCCCTGAAGGGAAACGGTCCCTTGTTTGTTTTATTTTTGATGTTATAATAGTGGCAATGATTGAATTTCCTAAAGATTTTTTCTGGGGCGCGGCTACTTCCGCTTATCAGGTTGAAGGAGATAACCTGTCCAGCGACTGGTGGGAGTGGGAGAAGCGTGTTAATGTTAAAGAGCCTTCCGGGAAAGCAGCCCGCCACTACGAGTTTTACGCCCAGGATTTTGACCTGGCCAAAGAGTTAAACCAGAATTGCCACCGCTTATCCATCGAATGGGCGCGCATTGAACCCGAAGAAGGAAAATTCTCGACAAGAGAATTGGAGCATTATCAGCAGGTAATTTTAAGCCTGAAAGAGCGCTCGCTTATCCCGATCGTTACCCTGCATCATTTTACCAACCCTCTCTGGTTTGCCAAGTTAGGCGGCTGGCGCAATAAGCAGGCAGGTAGTTATTTCTTGCGTTATGTTGAAAAGGTGGTGAGCGAATTAGCCGGGGATGTACCTTTTTGGGTGACTATTAATGAGCCGATGGTCTATACCTATTTTTCTTATCTTTTAGGTACTTGGCCGCCGCAGGATAAATCGCTTTTACATTCCCGCCAGGTGACTAACAACCTAGTTAATGCCCACATCAAGGCCTACCATTTAATCCGCGCTATCTACAAAAAACATAATTTAACGTATCCCAAAATCAGCATTGCCCAGAATATGCAGGCGTTTGTCCCGTGTCCGCCCAGTTTAAAGAACAAACTCGCCGCTTACTTGAGGCATAAATTTTATAATCTTGAATTCATCGAGCGGTTAATAGCCAAGTCTACGCTTGATTTTATCGGGATGAATTATTATAGCCCAAGCTGGGTGGGAAGAGGCGAACACCTGCCCTTAAAGAAAAATACAATGGGCTGGGATATCTATCCTCAAGGCCTCTATGATTTATTGGTTAGCCTTAAAATTTATAAGCTGCCTCTATTTATCCTAGAGAACGGTATTTGCGCTGATAACGATGCTTTAAGGTGGGATTATATCCGTGAACATCTTGAAAGCGTGAGTAAGGCTATGCTGCACGGAGCAAAGATAATGGGTTACATCTATTGGTCTTTGCTTGATAATTATGAATGGGATAAAGGGTTTGGCCCGCGTTTTGGCTTGATCGAAGTGGATTATCATAGTTATAAGCGTTACGTAAGAGAGAGCAGCCGTAAATTCGCCGAGGTCTGTAAAACCGGAAGATTATCATGATTGACGCGCTTGAAAAAGATCTGATTATCCGGGAATTTCCTCTATTCGCGGATTTATCAGCCAGAGAACGCAAGATTATTAATGAGCATTCCAGTATTATTTCTTTTAAGAAGGGCGAGATTATCTATAGGGAGGCTTCTACCCCAAGCGGTTTTTACTGCCTGGTTATAGGCAGGGTGATGATTTATGTTCAGGATAATCAGGGTACTCAAAAGATCCTCGAATATTTACACCGCGGAAAATATTTCGGGATCATTTCTTTGCTTACCAACGAACATCATTCGGTTACCGCTCAGGCAACTAATGATTGTGTGATTCTGGTAGTAAATAGAGAAGACTTTGATTTAGTACTCAATAAAATTCCGCGCCTGGCGATTGATTTAAGCCGGACCCTTTCGCGAAGGTTAAGGCATAAGGATGCGCATCAAAAAACCATCTTTGAAAGCACGGTTGTTTCAGTATTCAGTTCGTATTCTCAGGCCGGAAAAACGATCTATGCCTTAAATTTAAGCTTAAGTTTAAAGAAAGAGACGCGTAAGTCCGTCATTATTCTGGATATCCTTTCAACCGACAAAACCCATACCCTTCCCGCCAGGCTTGAGTTGGAAACGGGGAAAATATTTGATCTTTCCAAAAGCTCAGCGGATAACGCCAAGTCAGCCAAGGATTTTATACTCAAAAGCAATTTCGGCATAGATTTACTCTGTTTTCATTACAGCCCGGAGGATAACCTATGCGTAAGCAGGTTATTAGGGATTTTAAGCTGGCTGGTCAATGATTATCACTTCATTATTTTGGATTTACCATCCATCTTGGACAAAAATATTTTCAGTATCCTTAATCAATCTGATTTTATTCATTTACTAAGCGGCCCCGGAGAAGAAGAGCTCAAGAAGACGCATATTTTGACGCAAGGGTTAAAGGATGAATTTAATTTTCAGGAAGAAAAGATCAAAATCATCATCAATGAGTATAAACTTTCCAAGATTACCCCTGTAGAGCAGGCGCGGATTTTAGACAGGAATGTTTTTGCTACCTTGCCTAGAATCGAACCCGGCATACCTGACAGGCTGATTTTGGATAATCCGGAGAGCGAGTATGCTAAGGCAATCAGGCGTATCTCCCGTTACGTAGGTGAAAGTATGGTGGGTTTGGTTTTGGGTGTCGGCGTAGGCTATGGCTTTTGTCACGTAGGAGTATTGAAGGTGATTGAGGAGGAAAGAATACCGATAGATATTATTGCCGGTTCCAGTATCGGCGCGCTGATTGCCAGCCTCTGGGCAATCGGTAAGTCGAGCTCAGAGATATTGGAGATTACCAAAGATTTTAAAGAGCCCAAACACATCTGGGGTTTAATCGACTTGACTTTTCCGCATTTAGGGTTTATTAAGGGGAATAAACTATATAAATTTTTGAGTAAACATTTAGGAGAAAAGACGTTTTATGATACCCGGCTCCCCTTAAAGATTATTGCCAGCGACGTAAAAAGAAAAGAGCCGCGCGTCTTGGATCAAGGCCTGCTGGTAGACGCGATTATGGCCAGCTGCGCTATGCCGGGGGTATTCGCGCCTTTTAAATTTAGGGAAGATCTGCTTTTTGACGGAGGGGTGATTAATCCTCTACCCACGGAGCCGCTCTTTAAAATGGGGGTAAAAAAGATTATCGCGGTCAATGTCACGCCTTCGCGGCAGGACATCTTAAATCAGTATGAAAAGATTAAGCAAGGGCTTAAAACCAATATCTCCGAGGTAATAAAGAAGAGGGCTTGGTTTGACTTCGGCAGGTATCTTAGGGATGCCTTTAAAACAAATATACTTGACATTATCTTTAGTAGTGTTGAAATATTACAGTCTGAGGTAGCCCAGAAAGAGGAGCTTTTAGCGGATGTGGTCCTGCATCCGGATACCTCTGGCTTATATTGGCTTGAGCTGCATAAGGCGGCTGAATTTGCCAAAAGAGGCGAGATTGAGGCACGCAAGAATTTGGATAAAATAAAACAGCTTATTAATGAATGACACCCGGCCTTATCAGATTAGGCCGGTGCGCATTTACTGTGCAAGGAGGGGATGATGTACATGCTGTATACTTTTTTATTTCTCACTATTCTTCTTTCGGGTTGCGCCCAAACCAAAGAAGTTTGTAAGGGGGTGCTTGGGGTTTCTACCGAGGTCCTTGAGGACGGCCGTAAAGAGGCGATCAAAAAAGAATTTAACTATGACTTAATCACCTGCCATAATAAAATAAGGTCAATATTAAAAATCGCCGGTTCTTATATCTACTGCGATGATTTGCAAAAAGACATACTCGCATTGTATATTTCCGGTGAAGATACGACTCCGGTAGGGATATTTTTGACAGAGACAGGTAAAGAGAAAACGCTTGTAGAAGTTTCCAGCCCCAGTATTTACGGCAAAGAGTCAATCTCTAAGCTGGTTTTTGAAGGTTTGGCCGGAAACCTGGATCCTGCGTTAAAGAAAGGACTAACTGATGCGGATAAAGCCAAAAAAGAGTATTAATAATTTTATCCGGGAGTGCCACAAGGTAGCCAAATCTAAGGGCTGGTGGCTGGATATCCGTAATGATGGAGAGTTGATTGCCCTGATGCACTCGGAATTATCTGAGGCGCTGGAAGCAATGCGTAAGGGCGGTAAGAAGGAAGAGCTGGCTGAAGAACTAGCGGATTGTTGTATCCGTATCTTTGATTATTGCGGGGCAAGAAAAATAGATTTGGAAAAGGCGCTGGTCAAAAAAATAGAATACAATAAGGGCCGGCCCTACAGGCATGGAAAAAAGTTTTAAATTAGATCTATCCGGTAAAGTCGTCATCTTGGGTATCGGAAATACCTTGCGCAGCGACGATGGAGTAGGCTCGATCTTAGTAACGCGGATCCAGGGTAAGGTGCCGTATATTGTCTATGATGGAAGCTTGAGCCCGGAAAATTACTTAGGGAAGATCATTAAAGACAAACCCGATATTATTTTACTGATCGATGCCGTTGATTTCTCCGGCCAAGCAGGAGAATTCAGGGTATTCGAAGGAGAAGATATTCAGACGGTAAATTTTTTCTCTACTCATGATGCCTCGATTAGTTTAGCGATCAGTTATTTAAAAAATAGTTTAAAAGCAGTAGATATCATGATTCTGGCTATACAACCAAAGATATTAGCCTTTGGCGATCAATTAAGTCCGGAGATAGCGAAAACATTGGAAAAATTGGAAGGGTGGTTTGTGAATGGCTAAAACTCGGGATAGCTGGGGTTCGCGCCTGGGAATTATCATGGCGGTTGCCGGTTCAGCCATAGGTTTGGGAAATTTCTTAAGATTTCCAGCCAAGGCAGCCTCAAACGGCGGCGGCGCTTTTATGATCCCTTATTTTATCTCTTTGTTTTTATTAGGCATACCGCTGATGTGGATTGAATGGACCTTGGGCCGTTACGGCGGAGGCTTTGAGCATGGGACTGCGCCGGGAATATTTCACAGCGTTTGGCGGAAGAATCGGTTCATCAAATATTTTGGGGTAATCGGTATCTTTGGGCCGCTGGTTATCTTTATCTATTATACTTATATTGGATGCTGGACACTGGCCTATAGTTTCTTCGCGCTCTCCGGTAAGTATCATGCAATTACCGGCCAAGCTGATATGCAGGCTTTCTTAAGAGGATTCCAGGGCCTCGAACATAACACATATTTTCAAGGTATAGGCCCGGCATATTTATTTTTCTTAGTTACCTTTATAATTAATATCTGGGTGATTTATTTTGGGATTCGCGGCGGAATTGAAAAAATATGCAAATGGGCTTTGGGCCTGCTTTTTATTTTTGGTTTTCTGCTGATGGCGCGCGTATTGACGCTCGGCGCGCCTAATCAGCTTAATCCCGGATGGAATGTGGCGAGCGGGATGGGTTTTCTTTGGAACCCGGATTTTAGCGCCTTAAAATCCGCCAAGGTTTGGCTGGAGGCAGCCGGCCAGATATTCTTTACTTTAAGCGTAGGGATCGGCGTAATCCTGACCTATGCCAGTTACCTTAAAAAAGGGGATGATGTGGTTCTTTCCGGCCTGACCGCCTCCACGATGAATACATTCGCGGAAGTTATCCTCGGCGGAAGTATTGTGATTACCGCGGCGTTTGTATTTTTCGGGCCAAGCCAAATCGGGGACATTGCCCGTTCAGGAGTTTTTAATCTTGGTTTTGTGACTATGCCGCTCGTCCTTAATCAGCTTCCTTTATCGGAGTTGTTGGGATTTTGCTGGTTTTTTCTTTTGTTTCTGGCGGGGGTTACCTCGTCGATCTCTCTGGCGCAGCCTGCCATAGCCTTTCTGGAAGATGAATTCCAGATCAGCAGGAAGAAGGCAGTCACTATATTCGGATGCGTTGCATTCTTACTTTGCCAGCCGGCGATTTTCTTTTTAGGCCGGGGCGTGGTCGATGAACTGGATTTTTGGGGCGGGACATTCTTTTTGGTGGTTTTTGCCGCGATAGAAGTCATACTTTTTGTGTGGGTCTTTGGGATGGAAGCTGCTTGGGATGAGATACATAAGGGCGCGGATATGCGGGTGCCTAAAATCTATAAATTTATCATTAGATATATTACCCCGGCCTTTCTATTTATTATTCTTGGAATGTGGTTCGCGCAGGAGTGGCTGTCAATTATCTTGATGAAGAATGTTTCATCGGATAACCGGCCGTTTATATTGGCGACCCGGCTAGGTTTATTGGCGCTCTTTCTGACTTTGGGGGTTTTAGTTAAAATTGCCTGGAGAAAGAAGGCTAGACAGGCGCAAAGGATAGAATGAGTATAGCTGGCTGGCTATTTTTGATTATTTCCTGGGGTGGTATTATCGGCCTTTCCGTATTTTGTTTTGTCCGGATATTTTCCAAGAAAAAGCTTAAGTAAGCTAATCCGGATCTTATTGAACTTTAGGTTTAATCTGCTTGATTTTTTGCTTATTTATGGTAAAAAGGTTAAATAGTATTTAATCTTAATTTTCGCCGAGATAGCTCAGTGGTAGAGCGCGGCCCTGAAAAGGCCGGCGTGGGGAGTCCGATTCTCTCTCTCGGCATTTAATTTTTATTGGTACAGATCTCAGGCTTCCGATTATCTGATCGTCTGAAGCAATGGACGGTAACTTATTGAAAGAGAGGTGATTATAAATTCCTCTCTTTTTTTGTTTGTTGCGACTAAAATTTAGCAGTATAATTAGAGTGATAGGAAGAAAGAAGGGAAGTAAGATATGCCCGAATGGAAGGCGCCAGTTGAATGTCCTAAGTGTAAGAGCAAAGATACGCGATTTGTTGAGCCGCATTACGAGAAGTCGATCTATGAGTGCAATATATGCGGCTGCCGCTTTGAGATAGAGGAAGATTAATACACAACTTTCTAAGATAGAGGATTATTTTTTAGTTAGGAGCAAGTATGAAAAAATGTCCATATTGTGCTGAAGAAATACAGGATGAGGCAATATTGTGCAGGTTCTGCGGGAAGGGGTTAGCAGAAAAACCCCAAGAGGTTAAATGGTATTTTAAGACCTCTTTGATAGTTACTGCTTTCTTATGCGTAGGGCCGCTAGCTTTGCCTTTGGTTTGGTTAAATCCCCGCCTCAGTCAGAAAACGAAGATCGTCGTAACTATTATAATTATTATTATAAGTTGGTTTATAGGGACTTTATTACTAAATTCCCTGAGCTCCCTAAAACAATATTATGGGATACTCTCGCAGAATAATTTTTAAATATCTTAGAAATAAGGATAAAAATTCATGCTGCAGCTAATCGTTGATTGGTTGACCTATTCTGTTTTAAAGCTTGATTCCGGTTCCAAGGTAGGATCGGCTATCAATTTCTTTATTTACGATTCCGTAAAGATCATGCTCCTTTTATTTGTGATGATTGGGTTAATAGGATTTCTACGGAGTTTTATTTCACAGGAGAAAATTAAAACCTGGATTATCGGGAGGAAGGGGTGGGCTAATTTCTTCGCTTCGCTCTTTGGGGCGCTTACGCCATTTTGTTCCTGTTCTTCCATCCCGCTTTTTATCAGTTTCCTCGATGCGGGAGTCCCTCTGGGAGTGGTATTCTCCTTTCTTATTACATCCCCGTTGATTAATGAATATTTAGTGGTTTTGATGATCGGGTTTTTCGGCTGGAAGATTACTCTAGCCTATATAATCAGCGGGATAAGTATTGGAGTTTTTGCGGGGATGCTCATTGGAAAAATGAAGTTAGAAAGATTCATTGAAAAAGACATTATCTCCGGAAATACAGAGGAAAATTGCCAGATAGGCCCCAAAGAGAGAGGGATAAAAATGCGAATTATCTTTGGGATAGATGAGGCAAAATGCGTGGTGAAGAAGATCTGGATTTGGGTGTTGATCGGCGTTGGGTTAGGGGCGATGATTCACAATTATGTCCCCCAAGAGGCAGTGCAATCAATTATCAATAAGACAGGATTATTCTCAGTGCCTATAGCTGCGCTCATAGGCGTGCCGATGTACGGCAGTTGCGCGGCGATTGTGCCGATTGCCGTGGTTTTGTTTCAAAAGGGGTTCCCCTTAGGTACGGCTTTAGCGTTTATGATGGCAGTCGCGGCATTGAGCCTGCCTGAAGCGATTATGTTAAGAAGGGCGATGAAGCTGAAATTAATCATCATTTTTTTTGGAATAACGACATTAGGGATTATCTTTACAGGATACATTTTTAATTTCTTGCAAAAGATATTGGCTTAACCCATTTAAAAAATGAGAATCTTGCTTATAGAAGATGAGGAAAAATTAGCAAGTTTTATCAGGCGGGGCTTGAGAGAGGAGCGTTATGTTGTTGATCTAGCGAGCGATGGAGAAAAAGGCCTCTTTCTAGCCGAGATCAATACCTATGATTTAATTGTCCTTGATATTATCCTGCCCGGCAAGGACGGGATATCCATCTGTAAAGAGCTGCGCAGCAAGAAAATAGACTCTCCCATTTTAATCCTCACCGCGCGAGCCAGCCTAAAAGATAAAGTTGACGGTTTGCAGCAGGGCGCGGATGATTACCTCACTAAACCTTTCGCATTTGAAGAACTTTTAGCCAGAATCAGAGTCCTTTTACGCAGAAAAAGGATAGACAAAAATTCTTTGCTTAAGGCGGCGGATTTGGAGTTAGACCAGCTTGCGCATAAGGTAACCCGCGCAGGTAAAGAGATAATCCTAACCGCCAAAGAATACGCTCTCCTTGAATACTTTCTTTTAAACACCAACCTTGTGATCACCCGCACGATGATCTCCGAACATGTCTGGAATGAAGAATTTGATAGTTTTACCAATGTCATCGATGTATATGTTAATTTTCTACGCAATAAAATCAACAAAGGTTTTAAGAAACAACTGATTCAGACTATCCACGGCGTAGGTTATATCTTGAAGGATCTTTAAGCAATGAAATTTAACAGTATTAAATTTAAGATCTTCGTATTATATATCGGTATTATCAGCGCGTGTCTGATTTCCTACAGAAGTATCTCTTACATTAAATTGCGTCATAGTTTAATCAAAGATTCCGATGAAAAGCTTTTGGCCGAGGCCAAGCAGATAAGCAATACCATTCAATATTACCTGAAAGCTATTGGCAGCGATGAGCAATCTTTTAATTTTGCCGTAAGAAGGGTCATATTATTTGAAGGCGAGCACCCGCGTCAGGATAAGATAAAAGAGCTTGAATTCCAGTGGATTATGCAGGCAAGCAAATTTGACCTGGACAAGGATTACGTTAGTTTCACGGATCCTCAAGGAGCACCGATCGTCCATTCAGGAAATTTAACCGGGGATTTATTAAATCGTTTCATAAAAGAGGCCCTTGCGCACAAAGGTAAGATTATCTTACAGAGCCTGGATCTTAAGCAGGATAATTTGAATTTAAGGATAATTTCTATTCCCTTTTCTTATAATGCCTCTCAAAACTATACTATACAAGTAGGGACCTCTATCGAGCCTTCTATTATCATCCTCAAGCAGCAATTACGCTATAACGTGATTATTATCCCGCTGATTATCTTGATCGCCATCCTAGGCGCTTGGCTTATTTTTAGGCAAATTTTCAGTCCGGTAATGGAAATTGCCCGGGCCGCCAAGAATATCTCGCTTGAAAATCTGAGCGCGCGGGTAAAAATAGAACATGCCGACGAGGAGATGAAATACCTGGCCGATGCCTTCAACGCCATGATTAAACGGCTGGAAGAGCACTTTCGCTATATTACCCAATTTAGCGCCTACGTATCGCATGAGTTAAAGACCCCTCTGGCGATAATAAAAGGAGAGGCAGAGCTTGCCTTAAAAAAAGAACGCGAGCCTAAAGAATACAAAAGGGTAATTTTAGTCACCCTGGAAGAAACCGAGAGGATGCTGAGGAATGTGAGCGATCTCCTCTTATTAGCCAAACTTGAGTACCATACTGAGGTGATAAAATTCGAGAAGTTAGACTTAGCCGAACTGCTTAATGAAATATACGAACGGACTAAATTATTAGCTATTCAGAAAGATATAAAGATTGATTATAAGCTGTCTGAAGAGCAAATCAGGGTAAACGGAAACAAACTGCACCTAAGGCGCGTATTCCTGAATCTGGTAGATAATGCCATTAAGTTTACGCCTCAAAAAGGGAAGATCAGCATATCTGCGAAAATGGAGGACGGGGAAGTGGCGATTATTGTTTCCGATACGGGTATCGGTATCGCGGAAGAAAACCTGCCTATGCTCTTTAAAGAATTTTTTAAGGATGAAATAGAGGAAGAGGCTGAAACTATTCACGGCTTGGGCCTGCATATTGTCCAACATATACTCAAGATCCATCATGGGAATATTACGGTAAAGAGCGAAGTGAACAAAGGTTCAACTTTTATCGTGACGCTTCCCCTTTTGTAATTACCCCGCCTCCCCGCGCACCCCAAAATTTAATAAGATTTTAATCAAATTTTAATCTTTATTTTGCTAATATGTTCCCAAGATGAAGAAGATATTGGTAGTAGATGATGAGGAAAAGATAAGAAGGCTTTATTCCAATTTGTTGGAAACCGAAGGCTTTAAGGTTTTTGAAACCTCGAATCCGATAGATGCCAATGAGATATTGAAGCGCGAGAATATTGATTTGGTTTTGCTTGATATCAGGATGCCGGAAGTAGACGGAGGGATCTTATACGAAACTATGCAATTGTTCCATAAGCAGACTAAGGTAGTGGTGACGAGCGTATATTCTTTGAGCGAGCAAAAGCAGGTGATCAGCGGAGCGGCTAGTTATCATGATAAATCAGAAGGCAATGAAATCTTGCTTACCAAGATAAGGGAGGTATTGAAAGATGGAAAAGCCTAAGAACATACTGGTTATCGATGACGAACCCAATGTGAGATGCCTATTCGGCAGGCAATTAAAGGAAGCCGGTTTTCGGGTCTTTGAAGCGGCAAACGGAAAAAAATCTTTTACACTATTGGAAACTATGCCCATAGACTTGGTTGTCCTTGATCTGCTCTTACCGGAATCAAATGGGTTAGAGGTCTATGATCAGATCAGGAAGCGTTTCCCGGCTGCGAAGATAATCGTTTCGAGCATCCATCCGGTAGAGGAACAGGCATTTTTTATTGCAGATGCAGATGATTATTATTATAAGTCAGAGAGTATTTCGCTCCTTTTAGATAAAATTATAAAAATCATGGGGGGTGAAAAATGAACGAAGAAAAGAGAAGTTCAAAAAGGATTGCCACCAAGGTTATCGTTCATTGCAGGAAGGAAAGCGATAAGCAATATATGCCGGATTATTTTGTTTCTTTTACCAAGGACCTCTCTAGCGAGGGAGCCCGCATTGTGGCATCGAGAGAAATCAAGCCCAGAGATAAATTTACGGCGAGCTTAGAACTTCCTACTTTGTTTCTGCCGGTATTAACTTTTAGCGAAGCGGTTTGGGTGAAAGAGCCGGAAGTCGGAATTAAATTCATAAAGGTTGAAGAAGCTGATAATGAGAAACTAAAGAGCTTCCTCGAACTCAAAGAAGCCGATGTAAAAACAATTTAATTCATCGCTTTGTTTTATTTAGGCGTAATTGCTTAATTTCTTTAGGCGCTTACGCCTTTTTATTGCATTTCTTTAGCTAAAAATGGTATAATAAAGTTAAAATTAGATCACAGTTTGGCCTGCCGTTTTTATTTTATGAAATCTAGAATAGTTAAATTTATAATTTTCTTTATTCTTGTATCCGCGCTTTTATTTTTATCATTTAGCATATTCCGCGAAGGGCACGCTATGATAAAAAAACATAACCTTCTGGATAAGCGGAAGAAAGAATGGTCGCGCCTAAAAACTGTTTTGGGGCAAAGGGTTAGTCGTTTTAGAGGGACGGTTGGCTTGGTGGTTGAGGATTTAGATACAGGTTGGGAGATTGCTTTTAATGAAGAGGCCTTGATTCCTTCAGCCAGTTTAGTCAAAGTTCCGATTATGCTCTCCTATTTTTACGCCGAAGAGGATAAAAAAATAAGCCTGAAAGACACTATCCGCCTTAAACATTCCGACAAAGTAGCCGGTTCAAAGGTGCTGGGAATGGAACCGGTTGGCTCAGTTTTTACGGTGGAAGAGCTATTCAGCCCGATGATTACGGAGAGCGATAATGCCGCGGCCAATGTGTTGATCAGCCACTTGGGTTTTGACACGCTCAATGAATATTTTAAGAAGATGGGCCTAAAAAAGACTAATCTAGCCCGTAAAATGATGGATTTTGCGGAAAGAAGCGCCGGCGAGGAGAATTATACCACAGCCGTAGATATGGCTTTTTTATTCGAACAGCTTTATTATAATAAATTTTTGAATAAAGATGTCTCTAGCAAATGCCTGGAGTTATTGGGGGAACAGAAAATAAATGACCGCATTCCCCGGAGACTGCCGAAGGGGACCTATGTGATGCATAAGACCGGCTTGGAAAGGCATGTTTGTCACGACGTCGGGATCGTATTCACCAATAAAGGTAATTTCTTGATTTGTGTTTTGGCTAAGCACGAAGACAGGTATGCTGGGCCTACTAAGAAATTCATATCCGATATAACCTTGCTGACCTACAATTATTATCAAAGCCTGTGATAAGAAAATATGGTAGAATAGTTGATAAATGACCGCTAAAAGACGCCTTACCTTTAAAATATTTTTATTCCTTATCTTTACCGACCTGCTGGAAACCTTCGCCCAATTTTGTTTTAAGAAGAGCGTTTTCAGCGCGAATTCCTTGGGTATTAATAACCTGCAAGACGCGCTTTTATTTGTAAGGACAATTATTCCTTCTCCGTTCTTATGGATGGGGTTTCTGGCCGTTCTAGTAATATTTATCACCTGGGTAACCATTCTCTCTAAGGTGGACTTGAGCGTCGCTGTCCCGGTGGCCAGCTTCAGTTATATTACTGTGCCGCTTATTTCATCTATCTTTCTTCACGAGCACATATCTAATCTGCGTTGGTCGGGTATATTTTTCATACTTATAGGAGTTATACTTGTTTCAGCCAGCAGCAGGCGCCAAGAAAGGCCGGCATGAAGCAGCATATTTTATTTATTATCGGCCTGATAGCCTTAACTGATTTTTTCGATACCGTCAGCCAATTAATCCTTAAATCGTCGATTAATTCTCTGGATTGGCAGATTAATAGCCTAAAAAAGGCGTTTCGTTTAATTTGGCAATTGCTTAAGACTTCTCGCATATGGTTTAGTTTTCTTCTCAGTTTAATCTCTCTTTCGATCTGGCTTTTTGTACTATCGAAGACAGAATTGAATCTTGCCTTTTCGCTGGATAGCATGCGTTATATTATGATCGCGTTTGCTTCGGTAATTTTTTTAAAAGAAAAAGTCGGAATAACCCGCTGGTTAGGGATTATCTGCGTAGCCGCGGGGATTTTTTTGGTTACAATGGGTTAATTTGATATGAATGCAGCATCAAGATTAAAAACCAGGATCGTAAAAAAAATAGAAGAGATAACTCAAGAAGAGTGGGAGAGTGTTTATCCCAAGACGCTGGAAAACTACTATTTTTTTAAAACCCTCGATGAATCCTCGTTCGATCAGTTCTCCTTTTCTTATATACTCGTCTACGAAAATAATACTCTGGTGGGATGTACGTCTTGCTTTATTATGGATTTTCATCTCGATATTGCGGTTAGCGGCCTGTTAAAATTATTCTTTCGATCTGTTAAGAAGGCCTTCCCCGGAATAATTAATCCTAAAGTGGTTATCTGCGGTGTGCCTATGGGGCTGGGCAGGATAGGCATGACCGGAGATTCCGGAGAAGTAGTAGAGGCAATCTGCGGCAGCCTCAATAAAATAGCTGAAGAGCATAAGGCGGCAATGATATTTTTTAAGGATTTCACTAAAGTTTATGAAGACAGGCTTAAGCCGCTTTTGAGCAGGGGATTTTCAAGGATAGAGAGTTTTCCATATACGGAAATGAATATTACTTTTAATAGCTTTGATGATTATTTAAAAACACTAAGCCGCGCCTCCAGAGAAGGAGTGAAAAGGAATCTCAAGAAGACAGACGCCGGGAAAAAGATTGATTTAGAGGTGAAGGATAAATTAGCGGATGAAGAATTGCTTCAAGTTCATGGCCTCTATCTGCAGACGTATAATAAGCAGGAGATGGGGCTTGAGAAACTGCCCTTAGATTTCTTTAAAAGCATTTCCCGTAATATGCCCAAAGAAACTAGATATTTCTTGTGGAGGATTGACGGTAAATTAGCCGCGTTCGCGCTTTGCCTTGTTTCGGGGGATTATTTTATAGATTATTACCTGGGGTTTGATTACGCGCTAATGGATCGCTACCACTTATATTTCGTCCGTTTCCGTGATTTGATGAAATGGTGCATTGCCCACGGGATGAAAAAATATGAAATGGGAGTGACTTCTTATGAATCAAAAAGGAGGCTGGGGTTTGATTTTATCAGGCTGTATTTCTATATTAAGCATCGTAATAAATTCATTAACTATTTGGTAGCTCCTCTTAGCCGCTTGATGAAGCCGGAAAGTTTTGATCCGGTATTTAAACAAATGAACAAAGATGGCGTTCAGTAACTCCTTTTGATTAGATTCGCGCACCAGCCCCCCCTTGACATATTATCCGTAAATATGTTATACTTCTTTTGTTAGTGAGAGATTCTTTGATAATTTGGTTTTCCCCCTACGTAGTAGGGGGCCTACTGATAAAGGCAAACCAAGGGTGACCTTGGGACGCAAAGCGACAGTCCCAGTAAGAAACCGGGAGGCTGCGTTACCAAAGAGGGAAAGAACTTTTAAGCCCTTGAAAGCCTTTTTAAGGGCTTTTTTGTTTTATATGGCTGATGGTTTGAGCCGGAGAAAAAAGGAGGAAGATATGAAAAGAAAAGGTTTGATTATATTGATGGTATTCCTAGGCCTGATATTTAATGCCTGCGCGCAAGGAGCGGAAATGCCTGCAGCGCCAACAGTATACCTGATTAATTTAAATTCCGTTCCAACACCTTCTTTCTTGGAGAGGCTTAACGCCGACAATAATATTTACGAAAACTGTCCGATTAGCAAGGCAGGGGATGGGGCGCTTAACGCGGCCTTGGCTTGGGTAGATATCCCTAAGGGCATTAGCGAAGAAACAGAAGACTCCAATTTATTTTTAGGCCTGACTATTGGTTTAGGTAAAGGTTTGATTGTGGGGGTTAAGCGGGAAGCGGCGGGAATAATTGATCTTGCCACTTGCGGTTTTCCTCCTTATGATAAACCACTCATGACGCCTGATTATAAGGTAAACCAGCCGGATAAGAATGGATTTAAGGTCAAGGTATGGAGTTGGTAACGCTTTTAAATTTACGCAAAGAGCCGGGCTTATTTTAGAAAATAGGCCCGGCTCTTTTTTAAGCTTGACCCGCCTATTTAATAACAGTAAAATAATACTATGAAAAGTAGAGTATATTTTACAGCTGTACATGACGCGAATGATACCCTAAACGTAAACAAAAGGCTTACGACACTCCTCGAAAAAAGTGGAGTTCTGGCTTTCATCCTTAAGGGGGATAAAGCCGGAGTAAAGCTGCATTTTGGAGAAGAAGGTAATACCGGTTATGTCAGGCCGGAGCATTTGCGCGTAATCTGCGATGGGATTAGCGGTAAAGGCGCGAGCGCCCTGCTATCGGATGCAAATACGCTTTACCGCGGCAGGCGCTTAAACTCTAAAGATCATCTGGCTATCGCCCATGAACACGGTTTTACTAAGGAAGCGGTAGGCGCGGATATCTTCATCCCCGACGATAGCAAAAAAGAGGATAAGATTGATGTGAGGATCGAGCAGAAGAATATTAAGATAGCTAAAATAGCGCGGTTTTTTATTGAGGCGGATGCGTTGGTCACGGTAAGCCATTTTAAGGGGCATATCCTGACCGGTTTTGGCGGCGCCTTGAAAAATATCGGTATGGGGTGCGCGACAAGAGAAGGCAAACTTGCCCAGCATTGCGATGTCTCGCCGGTTTTCTTTGCGGATAAATGCCTTGGCTGCGGCGAATGCGCAATAGTCTGTCCGGCTGGCGCGATTCAGATTAAAAATAAGAAATCAGTCCTGGATACTTCCAAGTGTATTGGTTGCGCAAGCTGCATAGCAGCCTGTCCTACTATGGCGATGTTTATAGATATTGAGGCAGGCGATAAGACTCAGGAGAAAATAGTGGAATATACCCTCGCTGTGCTTAAGGAGAAGAAGGGCAAGGCCGGATTTATTAATTTTGCCCTGCGCATAAATCAGGAATGCGACTGTTGGGGCGCGGATAACCCGCGGATTGCTCCTGATGTCGGAATATTCGCGTCGCTAGATCCGGTAAGTATAGATAAGGCGAGTTTTGATTTGGTGAATAAAGCCTGTAAGAAAGATATATTTCAAAAGGTCCACCCGAAACAGGACGGTTTAAAACAGTTACGCTACGCCGAATATTTAGGTTTAGGCAATCTTGATTATGAACTGATAGAGGTATAGAAGTATGCACATACCAGATGGATATTTGGGCCCGGTAACCTGCGGATTCTTTTACGCGATTATGCTGCCGATTGAGCTGGCAGCTTCTAAGATGGTTAAGAAGACTTTAAAAGCAAAGCAGGTTCCGATTTTAGCGATAGGAGCGGCATTTAGTTTTGTAATTATGATGTTTAATCTGCCTATTCCGGGCGGCTCAACCGGACACGCCGTAGGCGGAGTATTAGTAGCCATACTTTTAGGGCCTTGGGCAGCGTGCATTGCTATAACCGTTGCTTTGGTCGTCCAGGCGTTATTATTTGGCGACGGCGGAATAACCGCTCTCGGAGCAAACTGTTTCAATATGGCGTTTATATTGCCGTTTACGGGGTATTATATTTATAGAATTGCGGGTTATCGGGCAGAGACGGGTTCAGTTAGAAAGATATTCGCGGCAGGAGCCGCCGGATATATCGGTATGAACCTAGCAGCTCTCTTAACCGGAATTGAATTTGGTTTGCAACCTTTACTGCATCATACTGCTACAGGCCAAGCTCTTTATTGTCCGTATGGGCTCAATATTACCCTCCCCACCATGTTAGGTGAACATCTTTTGATCTTCGGTTGGGTTGAAGCAATCGTTACCGCGTTAGTGATTAAATATTTACTTAAGATATCACCGGAACTTCTCGAAGAAGCGCATCGATAGCGATGAAAATTACTACGAAATTATGGATAGGGATTGTAATGTTGATTGTTCTTTCTCCTCTAGGGCTCTTACTGCCTAAGCATTTTAAAGCAGGGGTTGCTTGGGGTGAGTGGAGCAGTGATGAGCTGTATAAGCTCATAGGGTATGTTCCTAAGGGCTTAGAAAAACTCTCGAGCCTCTGGAGGGCACCAATTCCTGAGTATGTCTTTGGAGACTGTAAGGAGAGAGGGTTAGCCCAGCTTAGTCTTGCCTATATTGTATCCGCTGGCCTAGGCATAGTTGTAGTTATTCTACTGGTGTGGTTTATTGGTAGAATGCTTATAAAGAAATAGCTGGCGTTTAAATGTCGGCTATTTTCAGCTAATAAAAACCCCCGAAAAGCATATCGGGGGGTTTTTATTTTTAGCTAAACGCTTCGCGTTATTTATAACTTTGTAACATTAGTTGCCTGATCGCCCTTAGGGCTTTGGGTAACTTCAAATTCTACCTCTTGGCCTTCCTCGAGGGTTTTATAACCATCGCTTTTGAGGGCGCTATAATGTACGAACACGTCTTTGCCGTCTTCGGTGGTGATAAAACCGTAACCTTTTTGGTTCGAGAACCACTTTACTTTACCTTTTGCCATCTGTAACTTATTCACCTCCTTAATAAAAAAATCCGTAAAGCGCTTTTTCTTCGATTCTTTGCTTTACGGTTTTGGTTTGTAACTGAAAAAATGTGAACTTCTCCTTGCAACGTTAATATTACTAATAATTTAGCATTTTTTTTAATTTTGTCAATTATTTTTTTCTTGGACTAATTTATAAATTGTTGGTATAATTATTCACATTATGCCGATGTAGCTCAGTTGGTAGAGCAGGACTTTCGTAAAGTCAAGGTCGGTGGTTCGATTCCACTCATCGGCTCCATAATTACTGGAAAATGTCCCATTTTCGCGAGGTATTAAAAAACCGCAATTTCTTCCTGCTTTGGCTTGGCCAGATCATCTCTCAGCTGGGAGACCGTCTTGACCAAATGGCCTTAATCGCCTTTGTCTATTTAAGGGCTCCGGGCTCGACCATCGGAATCGCTAAAATTCTTTCCTTTACCATTATTCCTGTATTTTTGATCGGCCCGATTGCCGGCGTATACGTGGACAGGTGGGATAGGCGCAAGACTTTGTATGCCTGCGATTTTCTCAGGGCGGTTCTGGTTTTCACCATACCATTTTTCCTCTTTTACTCCAAAAACCTGACTTTTATTTACGTGATTATCTTCCTTACATTTTCTATCGGCAGATTTTTTGTCCCGGCAAAGTTAGCTATCGTTCCTGACTTGGTCGAGAAAAAAGATTTATTGCTGGCGAATTCGCTGGTCAATACTACCGGAATGATCGCGGCTATAGCCGGTTTTGGCATAAGCGGTGTGATAGTAGAGTGGCTGGGCGCAAAAAGCGGTTTTTACCTGGATGCCTTAAGTTTTCTTGTTTCCGGAACCCTGATTTTTTCTATCTCCAATAAATTAAAATCATTTTCTTTAAGCCGTAAACAAGCAGGTCCGGGGATAGTCGAGGTCATTCGGAAATCCGTGTTAGAGGAGATTAAAGAAGGGGTATTATATTTTATTAAAAAGAAGGATATCCGTTTTACCGCCTGGATAATGTTTATTTTATGGGCGGCGTTAGGCTCGGCTTACGTAGTGATTATCGTATTTGTGCAAAAAACCCTGCACTCTGCCACTAAAGACTTAGGTTTATTGATTATGTTTTTGGGGGTAGGTTTATTTGTAGGCTCGCTTATCTACGGCCGTTTCGGGCAGCGTATCTCCCATTATAAGATAATTTTTAGCGCCTTAATCCTTAGCGGCGTAATGCTGATTATTTTTTCTCTCACCATAGAGTATCATCCATATTTAATCGTGGCTTGCGCCTTAACCTTTATCCTCGGAATTGTCATTTCACCGGTAATGATCGCCTCCAATACGATCATCCATAAAGTAAGCGATAACGCCATGATGGGGAAGGTTTTTAGCTCACTTGAGATAGTCGTGCATTTAGGTTTTCTTTTATTTATGTTTATCAGCAGTTTCTTAGCCGAGAGGTTTTCGCATCTTTTGATTTTGGTGATTGTCGGCTGCGCGGTGAGCCTGCTGGGAGCGGTTAATTTAATCATTAACCGGAGGATCCCATGGCTGGATCAGGGATTACTGAGTAGAAAAATATGAAGAATATAGCCGTTTTTGCCTCGGGAAGAGGGACAAATTTTAGCGCGATTGCTCAGGCAGTCAAAAAAGGAAGCCTTAAAGTCAATTTAGCGCTTTTGGTTTGCGATAATCCCAGGGCGCCTGTTTTGCAGAAAGCCAGGATGTTTAAGATAAAAATTGCCTTGGTTCAAAGAGAAGAAGAAATAATCCGGTCTTTAAGGGAGAACAAAATAGATTTAGTGGTGATGGCGGGGTTTATGCGTATGCTCAGCGCTGATTTTATACATGCTTATAGGAATCGTATTATTAATATTCATCCGGCGCTGCTGCCTTCTTTTAAAGGCGCCCAAGGGATTAAAGACGCTTTTAGCTACGGGGTCAAGATTACCGGGGTCACCGTTCATTTTGTGGATGAGCAGATGGATCATGGCCCGATAATTTTACAGAAGGAGATTGTCATTAGAGAGTTTGATACCTTGAAATCTCTTGAGGCAAGGATCCATAAAACTGAACATTTACTTTACCCCCAAGCGATTAAATTAATCGCGCAAGGAAAGATTAAATTGGAAGGAAGGAAGGTAAGGATTACAGGCCGAGAGGTTGAGTAAGCACCGCTTTTTTATTCAAATCAAGTTTATGCCGCGTATTTAAATCCATTAAGGTAACTCCGGAAAAATTCGTAAACTCGTAAGTCTTCAGGCAATAGCTGATAATTTTTAGAGCCTCGTTTTTGATATCTATCGGTTTCTTCGGTTTAGCTGTCTGAGTGACGGAGTATTCAAAAGAAAAGATCCCGTCGCTAAATTTACCTTCAGATTTATCAACCTTAAAGTAACTTTTTAATTCTTCATCTTGAAAGCGCGAACCTATCCTTTGGGCGATTTGTTCGCTCAAGAAATCCTCCAGTTTAATATCAGAGGGAACAAAGTGAAAGCCGCTGGTGTCTCCTATAGATTCGGGGGAGAGTTTGAATTTATTCACGAATCTGCGGTTGGCTTCTGTCCAGGGGATAAAGTCGGCGTAAGATTTCTTTATGTCCAATACGTTCCCGATCATCGTATAATCAATCCCCAGTTTGATATCCGAAGCCAGGAAGACGAAAAAATCAGGGGTGTTATCAGAGCTGATCAAGACGCGGCCGATAGTGGTGATGATGTTGCGCATCTTATCCATAATTTCTTCGTCAAAGATCTTATCTTCTTTGATACCGTAATCTTTGCTCAGGATTTTATTTAAAGGCGCGTAGATCCAAATGGTAGCGTTAGTGCGTTGGGTGGTTACATCCAGGTTGTATTCCTCTTTACAGATTTTTTTTATGAGATAAGGGATATCTTTTTCTTTATAGGTGGGTTCGATTTTACCGGAGCAGCCGGATAGGATAATGGCGGCGCTAACTAGTAAAAGGGCGCTCTTTACCAAGATCTTTAAAGATGGCTTCGATTTCATCATAATTAAGTTCGTCTTTATTCAGGAGTTCCTGCGCGAAACGGTCAAGCAGGCTGTCTTCCTTAGTCAGTAAATCTTGAACCTCTTTTAAGCAGTCGTTTAATACCTTCTGCACGTCATTATTCAGTTGTTCCTTTAATTTCTCCGATATAAAAGAAGATTTTTCTCCCCTGAACGAGCCATAGTCTTCGCGCATATTTTCAAGCAGGCTGTAATTACCGATTAATCCGGAGTTCCCCATACCCCATTTCCAGACCATGTTATGCGCCAGCCACATGGCATTGTTAAAATCCTGCGATACTCCGGAAGTAGTAGTATTTAATTTTAGCTTCTCCGCGGCATAAGAGCCAAGGCTTACCTTTATATCGCCAAGATATTGTTCTTTAGTGCGCACGTGGATCTCTTCGCGGGGCTGGGGCATGACAAAGCCCAAAGCGCCTCCGCGGGCAAGGATCGTCGCTTTGAAGACATCGGAATGAGGAGCGAGAAAATACATAGCAATGGCGTGCCCCGCTTCATGGTAAGCGATTTTTTTTCTTTCTTCTTGAGTGGAGACAACTTTATGTTTTACGCCCATCTCAACACGGTCGTACGCCTCGGAAACCTCTTTCATGGATATTTCTTCTTTCCTGTTGCGTATCGCGATAAGCGCGGCTTCTCTGATCAGGTTGGAGACGTCCGCGGGGCTGTTGGAAACGGTTAATCTCGCCAAGCGCAGGAGGTCAATAGTTGAGTCATACTTTACGCCTTTTAAATAATATTCAAACAGTTTTTGGCGTTCCTCTAAGTTCGGCAACTCCACGTAAATTTTACGGTCAAATCTTCCCGGCCTAAGCAGGGCAGGGTCAAGAAAAGTTTCAGGGGCGTTGGTGGCTCCGATGATCACGACGTTATGTTCTTTATCTTTTAAACCGTCCATTTCGATCAGCAATTGGTTTAAGGTAGTATTGGATTCGGTTTGGCCGCCAAAGCCGCGGTCTACCGCGCGTTGGGCTCCTACGGCGTCAAGTTCGTCGATAAAAATTATGCACCCGCCTTCAACATAAGCCAACTGCTGCGCCTGCTTAAAAAGCTTACGGATGCGGCTGGCGCCGACGCCGACGAACATTTCAATGAATTCCGAGCCGGACATGGCGATAAAAGGCATATTTGCTTCGGTGGCTATAGCTTTGGCAAGGTAAGTCTTTCCGCAACCCGGCGGCCCCATCATTAAAATCCCTTTTAGAATTTTACCTCCGATACGCTGCAATTGCGCGCGGTCAGTCATTAAGCGCACCACTTCCATAGCTTCTTCCTTGGCTTCTTCCATTCCGATCACATCCTTCCAGTGGATACGGATATCTTTGCCTTCTACTGCTTTCTTGCCGATCTGGGTGAATTTCATATGGCCGCCCTGCATCATCCAGAGCCAGAGCGCGCCGCTTAACGGAAGGCTGATCAGGTTTAAGACCAGGAAGATATAAAAGAATAATCCGTACTGGGCAAGGGCGGTTTTCTTAAAATAAGATTCGGAGGTAATCCAGGCGTTAATGGCGCTGTTCAGGAAGAAGATAAAAGAAATGGCGATAATCGCGCATAATAGGGTTACACTGACGGCGATCCAGTGCATCTTAAAGAATAATTTTATTTTACGTTTGTTCATTTTTAACCTCTGGAAATCCCGGAGTTATTCGAGAAAGTATTAATTAAATTACCATAACTTTGGCTGCCTGTCAAACAGTTTAAGCTATCATTTCTCTTGACCGGGTTAATTTGTTATGTATAATAGACTTCCACGCTACGAAGCTCAGTAGAATACCAATCAAACCAATAAAAGGAGATAAACAGATGGCAAAGATCAAGAAGGTTTTGGCTCGGGAAATTCTGGATTCCCGCGGAAATCCCACAGTAGAGGTTGATGTAATTCTGGATAATGGTATTTTAGGCCGGGCCGCGGTTCCTTCGGGTGCTTCTACCGGAGAAAAAGAGGCCTTGGAGCTGAGGGATGGGGATAAGAAGCGCTATTTAGGTAAAGGAGTATTGAAGGCGGTGAATAATGTCAATACTATAATTGCCTCAAAAATAAAGGGTTTAGCCTCTGATTTCAAAAAGGTTGACAGGTTGTTGATTAAATTAGACGGCACAGAAAATAAGGCTAATTTAGGCGCCAATGCCATCCTCGGCGTATCGATGGCTGTGGCTAAAGCCGCGGCGCTCGCTAAAAAAGAACCTTTGTATAAGTTTTTAGGCGGGGAAAAAGCTAAGCTTTTACCCGTTCCGCTGATGAATATTTTAAATGGCGGCCTGCATGCGGATAACAATTTGGATATTCAGGAATTTATGATTATGCCGATTGGCGCGCCGCGTTTTAGCGAAGCCCTGCGTATGGCCACTGAAGTTTTCCATAATCTAAAAGCGCTGCTTAAATCCAAGAAGCTTTCGACATCAGTCGGAGATGAGGGGGGGTTTGCCCCGAGCTTAACCAGCAATCAGGAGGCCCTGGATTTAATTATTCAGGCGATTGAGAAAGCGGGGTATAAGCCCGGTAAGGACGTAAGCTTGGCCTTAGATTGCGCCGCCAGCTCTTTCTGCAAAGAGGGAAAATATGCTTTTGAGAATGTTCAAAAGAGTTCCACTGAGCTGATTCAGATTTATGAATCATGGTTAAGTAAATACCCTATTCTTTCTATCGAGGATGGCCTAGACGAACATGACTGGAGCGGTTGGCAGGAGATGACCAAGCAATTGGGCGCAAAATTACAATTAGTCGGAGACGATATATTCGTGACCAATCCGAAGATATTCAAAAAAGGGATTGCGGAAAAGATAGGCAATGCTATACTGATAAAAGTGAATCAGATTGGTTCGCTCTCTGAGACAATCGAGGCGATCAATATCGCCAAGAAGAATAAATATAAAGCGATTATCTCGCATCGCAGCGGCGAAACCGAAGATACGACGATTGCCCATTTAGCCGTAGCTTCTTCTTGCGGCCAGATTAAAACCGGTTCACTCTCGCGCACCGACCGGATTTGCAAGTACAACGAGCTCTTAAGGATTGAAGAAGAGTTAGGCTCTAAGGCAGTTTACGCGGGCACGCTTTGGAAGAGGTAAATGTTAGGCACGATAAAAAGGGCGTCTTGGTTTTTTGGATGTGTAGTTTTCTTTCTGATCTTATTCCTGCCGGGGTTTAGCAAGCTGCAGAGTTTGCGGAACAAAAATCGCGACTTGGAAAATAAGATCAGGCGCTTAAATATAGAAAACGCTCTTTTGGAAGAGGAAATAAAGAAGATCGCCAGCGACCCGGATTATAAGGAGAGGGTGGCGCGGGAAAAAATGGGGGTAGTCAGAAAAGGCGAGATTCCCATTAAGATTATTCCGCAGAAGAAAAGATAGATATTTGTTTGCAATAGCATTAGTTCTGTTATAATATAACCGTTCTTTAAAAAATTTCGCGGGGTGGAGCAGCCTGGTAGCTCGCAAGGCTCAAGTTTTTTGGGCTCTTCAGCCGGTAACGACTGAAGGATAACCTGTCAAATTCGGTGAAGCCTTAATTTGCAGAGGTAATACCGAGCCAAACTCGTCAAGATTTTGACGGGAAGGTGTAGAGACTAAACGGCAGGGGTCCTTAAATTAAGGATCAAGATATAGTCCGGACTACGAACTTCGTCATTGCGACGGAGGCAGCGTAAGCTGAAGTAGTAAGCATAACCTTGAGGTCGGCCGTCCAAATCGGCCCCCCGCAAATTTTTATATTTCAATAAGTTATTTATGCGAAATATTAAAAGATGGAGCAAAGAAGAGAACCAAAGATTAAAATCCCTTTATTTTAATAAGAAGTTTTCGATATTAAAAATTTGTAAGATCCTATCCAGAACTCCTGCCTCCGTAAATCAAAAACTATCAAGCAAGTTCAAAAGAAATAGATCTCTCTCTAAAATTAAAATACCGTGCAAAATTACTCCTGCTTTAGCAAGGGTACATGCGCATGTTTGCGGAGACGGCAATTTATTCCAGAGGAGAGAAAAAGACTCCTACGGCTATATGGCGCTCTATAAACCTAACAGCTATCGCTTTAGGTTTGGCATACAATATACCAACTTTAATCAACGGCTTATCAACGAATTTACGGGGGATTCAAAATCGACTTTCGGCTTAAAGCCTTATTTTAGAGATAACCGCGTAACAGTTAAATCAAGGGATGTTTGGCGGTTAATGAAGGAATTAGGAGCCGGTAAATCTAGAGAGTGGTTTATTTCTCCAAGAATTATGAAAGTAAGTAGAGAAATCAAAAAGAATTGGATCAAAGCGTTTTTCGATGACGAAGCTTGCTTTAATGCTAATGGCGCTATCAGGGTTAGATTTGTTAATCGAAAAGGCATAACCCAGCTTAAGAAAATGCTTAACGAATTCGTGCCAAGTCATATTACTCCCAAAAATGATTATTACCCAGATCATTCTGTATATTTGAATATAAATAAGAGGGACGCAGGTAAATATTTTTCAAAAATAGGTTCTTTACGCTACCAAAATAAGATTAATTAGTAAGGTTCTGATAAAAGAAGCTTGCCGTAGATATCCAAATATAATCCTCCTAAAAGCGCTTTCCCCAAAACCCTGTTTTAACCCTGTTTTAGCCTTGAATTATCTTACCTATATGGTATACTTCATCTAATAAATCCGGTAGTCCTTGACTATGGAGGTAGTTTAGGATTGCCACGAAGTAACTGAAGCCGGATTGACAGAAAAGGGTCGATTTCGGCTTTTTATTTTTTTGACCGCTTCTTTAACCATTAAAAAATGAGCAAAAGAACCTCAAAGATCTTACCTTTATTCTTATCGTTTGTCTTATTCTTCCAACAGACCGGCTTTGCTCAGATTGCCGCAGAGCTAAACATTGCCGGCCATCTTACTGCCTTACATAACTCCTTTGTAGTAGATAAATTCCGTCTTTTACACCTACGTTATCTGCAATATCTTCCCGAAAACAATAGCTTTAAGCTTTATTTAGACAAAGGTGACCAATTTAAAAAGGGACTGTCCCCGCAGGGGACTGTCCCTTTAGAGGAGCAGAGTAAAGAACTGCTTAAATATTTCTTCATCGGCTTAAGTCTCCCCAATGACTCCTTCTGGGTAAACCTACGCCCAGATGCTGAAGATAATATCATTGATGACTATCTATCTAAGACTGACATCGGTAAGATAATGCTTGAGACCGACCTCCAGCTAAAAAAAGACACAAGTGCAATGACTTCTCCAGCTACTCCTGAAGGCAGAGAATACTGGGATAAGCTCTATACCAAAGCAGGTGAGATCTTCGGCTCAGAGAACATTACCATTCCCGCCCTAACCCGCCCATGGATAGTCCCAGATGAAATAATCCTTAGAGAGACTACTGGCGCTGAGTCAGGAGATAGGGACGGTTTTAATCGTCCCTACGTTCAGTCTCCTTCAGCCTACATCTACAAAGCTACTCTTAAGGTAATGCTTGAGGAAGACTATTTACAAGGAAACACTGGTAGGGGACACTTAAGTGTCCCCTACCCTGTGGATAACTCTGGTGACCCTCGGTTTAAAGCCTTAAATGAATACTCAACCCAGCTTATCCGAGAACTAATCATCCCCAAACTCACCAAGGAAGTAAACACCTCC
Source organism: Candidatus Omnitrophota bacterium (assembly GCA_030650425.1). Lineage (GTDB taxonomy): Bacteria > Omnitrophota > Gorgyraeia > Gygaellales > Profunditerraquicolaceae > UBA6233. Next base: position 155,911 of record JAUSED010000003.1, read on the forward strand.
AAGCGCTATGCCCCTTTAAGGCAGGTCTATTATTCTTTAATCCTATCCCAGTGGTTTAAGGCAAGATTTACTAATTCAACTAATTCAACTAACGCAACTAATCCAGCTAATCTTATTAACTCCCGCAACCTCACCAACCTCATCTCTAAAGAACCCTGGTCCAAAACCACCTACTTCCAAGCCTACCAAAAGTCCTTTAAAGACGGCGAATATAACATCCAAGAGCCGGTATATACACCCACAGGGCAGGTGATCAGGAGTTATTTTTCAGGAGGGATGCAACTTACTGTAACTGTAGAGCCATTTGGCGCTCCTGTTGGCAAGGTTTCAAGCGCGATAACCGCAGTTTCAGCTTTCGGCCAGCCGCAGCCCGGGAGGAATAATATTTCTTTAATTGTAACGCCCGATGAATTCAATAATTACGAGGTTAAATCTAATCAAATAATAACATCCAGCTCATCTTCCATTGAGGATAGAGAAGACACTGCTAGTGATAGGCACCATATAGGCAAAATAGTAAGAAAAATGGAAATTATCGATTATTTTAGATCCCACGAAATCTACACTCCAGAGCAAGGCTTGGAAGCGGATGAAGTCGTGAAAATCTTTCAAGGAAGAATGACCAAAGAAACTGCTAAGAAAAAGAATCTCGATTTTATGGTGCAGGTGGGAATAATGCATGTGCGCGAAGGAAGATATTATTTATGCGATTGGCTTAAGAATATTGATATCAAGCAATTTAGAAAAGAATTTAGGGAGCTTACGCTTTATCGTGTATTGAATGTCCGTGAATTGAGATGGAAAGTCGAAAAATTTTATAAGTCTTTACGCAGTCAAGATATTTCTAAAGAAGAAATTGATAAATTCTTTGGTTTTAAGCTAAATAACGCAGAGGATATAGCTTTTGCGAGGCAGCATATAAGGAGAACGCAGGGGAAGTTGATTTTATTTAGAAGAGATAACAAACACAATTTTGCCACCCTAGGTATTAAATCAAATCATTGGTATAATTCAGGAGCCAGGGAGAAATCTGTAGAATTCTTAAGAGATCATATTTATAAGTATGGGCTACCATATGCAATACGGCGGGGAAGCATGGCTGGGCTGTTTAGGAGGGGACCTGGCGGAGGAGGCCCATTTATTTCTACGACAACATTTTATCGCGAAATTGAAACATTATCAACTATCCCATTTTATGAGGATCTTTTTAATGACTTTTTATATATTATAGAAGTTCCTGATGGTGAGCCAGTATTGGATTTTAGTGACGAAGCCGAGAGAGTTATCCTATTTCCCCATAGCATACCTGTTGATTGGGTAAAATATATTGTCGTTGGAGACCAAAGGGTTGCAGCTAATATAGAGGAATCTTTTCTATTGGAAGGCGTAGGATTGAAATTATCACTCTCTCCAGAAGAACAAAACGAGATCCAAAGAAGAGAAAGGATGTTAGAGGGAAAGATAATCCTTGTGAGTAGTCACGATAGGGATACGGTTTTAAAAAAAGTTCGGGATTTAATTTTAAAACTAGGAGGAGACGTTTCTATTGTTGGCCCTGATACTGGCGGCTCATCGCCCGCTGGCATCTCTTCGCCCTTAGAGAAGAAGCCCGAGGATATATTAAGGATAAGCGATAATCCTGATATTAAAGGGGTTTGGGATAAAATAGTAGCGGAACATTTGCAATGGTATAAATTTACACAACTTCTAAAAAAACTTACGGATAGTTATGGTTATTTTTCTAACTTCCCGCAAGAAGAATACGATAAATTAATCTCTTTGGTTGATTTCAAATCACTAGATGAGAATGCCATCGCTTACTATTTAGGTTTTGTTACTTTGAATGGAGGCGGCAGTGTTAGAGATAGATACCTATTAAGCTTTAATTTAATATTTTTAATAGCAATTGCGCGGGCAGAAGTATCATTTAAGTTATTTCATAAAGTAATATCCAAAGATGAATTTTCGAAATATGAATTTATGATAGAGCAATCATATGAAGGATATAATGATTTGCTATTAGAGAGTATTCGAGATCTATCACGGAATGTCTTTGAATCAAATGAAGATAAAAAGCAAGGATTTTTTGAAGATATAAAGATGATACACGGAATGGCTGTCTCAGAACGATACGCATTCAGTGATTACATTGTTTCTCGATACTCAAACAAATTTTCGACTCAAATCAAGATTTTAGATGAATATGCCAAGCAATTCCTTCCCGAATTCTTTACTCACCCTCATTCTTATATTGAAAGTCAAGAGGCTCTAGGGGCACAATTTGGTTTTGGAGAAGGCAAAGCTGGCCTAGTAGAAATAACCAGATTCGCCGGACCTATATGTCCTTTAGAACATATAGGTAAGGTAAGAAAATTCAGGCTGCTTAATGGTCAAGGAGTCTATGTAAAGCGCATAAATCCTCTGAGAGTAAGATATCCGGAAGAAGAGATTGAATTGTCTGAAAAGCTTGATAGGGTATTACAAAAAGCCAACCCGCATTTTCATGCTCAAAAGTTTATAGGCATTGTCTATGATGAAGGAGTATTCTATTTATTATCCTTGGCTATACCTTATCAGCGAACTGCATTTAAAGAGGTGTACGGAGTTGACTATAGCGAATTCTGGCGAATTAATGACTGGACAGAACAAATCCCAGCAAAAGTCATAGAAATCCAGAATATCGTAAAAGGAGAAGGTGTTATTGACATTGAGGGCTGGGCTGGTTTAAAAGATATCTTGATCAATGGAGAAGACTACTATGTTATAGATTTTGAAACACAACCTTATAACGATCTAACATCTTCTCCGTTGGGAGCTAATCCTACCGCCGCTTCGCCGGCACAAGGAAAATCCGCTTCTTCGGCGATGAAAGCAAAAACTCCCGGCGGCATCGACTTCCGCGCGCTTCCAATTGTTACTCAGGCAGTGAGTAATTTAAGGAGCAGCCTTGGGGATAGTTTCCGGCTCTCAGCAGAAGGGGACACTTTCCGTCAGGGCTCTAATGAAAGCCTCAAAAGGAAAATGTCCCCTTCTGCGTTGAAGAGTAGCCTTGGGGACAGTTTCCTAAGAATAAGCTCCTCCGGGGTAGAGCGGAAACTGTCCCCTGCGGCGAAGGGGGAGATTAACCTTAGCCAAGAACTGCAGGAGATTCAGAAGCTGGTAGATGCAGGGATTACTCCTTCAACCAGAAGGATTGAGGAGTATGTGGCGAGTTCCTGCCTAAGAGGCAATCTAGATCTACAGAAGGTAGTCTCCTGTATCGCTGGTATCCTAAGGTTAGAAGAATCCCGCCCTTATCCTACCGAACCTGCCCTTAAAGACCTTTTGGTTGTACTGGAGGCAGGGATACCTAATCAAGAACTAAGAACGATATTTACTGGAGTACGCTAAGAAAAACTTTCAGAGATTGCTTCGTCGTTCCGACATTATGTCGGGACTCCTCGCAATGACTGGATAGGTTATTTTTCCCGTAATGAATTAATTCCAAGGGACAGTTTCCTGTCCAGCCTTCGTAAATAGCCTTCTACGGAAACTGTCCCTTATTGGTAGGTGTTTTTTTGTTGTTTTGGGGTTTGGTTGGGGTATAATAATTCAAATGAAAGCCTACACTGAATATTTATGGCTGAATACCAAGAAGAGGCAGGAATTTATCAATATAACCCCGCAGGTGGAAGAAGCTGTGCGGAAGAGCGCGGTGAAAGAAGGCCTTTGTCTAGTGAACCCGATGCATATTACAGCTTCAGTTTTTATTAATGATGACGAGTCAGGCTTGCATAGTGATTTCAGCGCTTGGTTGGAGAAGCTTGCACCTTACGGAAAAGATAAGTATCAACATAATCTCACCGGAGAAGATAACGCGGATGCGCACCTTAAAAGAACTATTATGGGTAGAGAGGTTGTCGCGGCGATTACCGATGGTAAGCTTGATTTCGGGCCGTGGGAGCAGATATTTTACGGAGAGTTTGACGGCCAGCGTAAAAAAAGGGTTTTGATCAAGATCATCGGCGAGTAAAGGAGGAGGGTGAAATGTTAGAGCGAAGAAAATTTATCAGAATACCGCAATCCACAAAGATATCATATGAGATCGCTAATAATCCCAGGCCGAAGTCTTTGATTACCCGTAATATCAGTGAGGCAGGGATTAGTTTTCTGGCAGATGAATTTATTGCCGTAGGTAGTGTCTTAAAGATCCAGTTTTCTTTGAAGGAATTCTCTTATGATGGTTTTGCCAAGGTTGTTTGGATTATGGAAGATACCCGTAATGAGAGATATGAAATCGGGGCGCAGTTTATGAGTTTACCGAGGGTAGCTTAAAAAAAGGGGTTGCTTCGCCACTGCGTGGCTCGCAATGACAGTAGCTTCGTATGAAAGAATTGTGGAGATTTGTCGATAATTTAGGTACGTTTGAGACTTCATCGGCGGATAAAATCAAGAGTCTTTATTTCCCGCTTGGTAATGAAGTATTAATGTCTTCAATCACCCCTGATTTACATGGGGACATTAAAAGCGGCCAGAATTCCTTTCTACTAGAACCTGTTTCGCGCATAAATCTTGTCTCTTCGCGCGCATCAAGAAATTTCTGGGTCTATATTAATCAAAATAAAATCTGGTCAGCTACCGGTGTATCCAGGGACTTAAAACAAATTCAAGCGGATCAGGTGGATTTTGAAGCTGGCTTGCTCTGGCAAAAGACCGCCAGGGAGAATAAGTCTATCGGTTTAAAATCAGAGATTATTTCTTTTGTTCCGGCAACAGGCGAGCCGGTAGAAATAATGCGGGTTAAGCTTTCAAATACCAGCGCGAAAGAAATAAAATTTATTCCTACCGCAGCTATTCCTTTGTACGCCAGGGGCGCCAATAATCTCCGTGACCACCGGCATGTAACTTCCTTACTGCAGCGGATAAGCTTAAATAAATACGGAGTTATTTCCAAGCCCACACTTTCTTTTGACGAAGCAGGGCACAGGCCGAATAAAGATAATTATTTTGTTTTAGGTGTTGATAGCCGCGGTAACTCTCCTCCATATATCTATCCGACGCAAGAGATGTTTTGCGGGGAGGAAGGGGATCCAGAGGCGCCGGAAGCCGTCTTAAATAATTTACTTCCTAACCAAAGGCCGATTCAGGGTAAAGAGCCGATGGCAGGGTTACGTTTTAGAGAGATTACCTTAAGTCCTGGAAGAAGTTCGTCTTATATTATCTTAATGGGCATTACACAGGACGTAAAAGTTATTAACCATTGTTTAAATAAATTTAATTCCGTCAAAAAGGTAGAAAGCGCGCTGCAAAAGACAAAAGTATTCTGGCAGGAAAAGGGCCGCGCTATAAAAGTAAGCAGCGCCGATAGCGATTTTGACAATTGGTTGAACTGGGTAAATATTCAGCCGACCTTAAGAAAGATATTCGGCTGTTCATTCTTACCGGATTTTGATTATGGTAAGGGCGGCCGCGGCTGGCGCGACCTTTGGCAGGATTGTTTGGGTTTGATTTTAAGTGACCCAAAGCAGGCGCGCACTCTTTTGCTAAATAATTTTGGCGGAGTAAGAATTGATGGTTCTAACGCCACGATCGTCGGTAAAAAAGCGGGTGAGTTTATTGCTGATCGGAATGATATCGCCCGCGTCTGGATGGATCATGGAGTCTGGCCGCTTATCACTTTGGATCTTTATATCCATGAAACCGGGGATTTAAATATTTTATTCGCCGAAGCGCCTTATTTTCGCGATCAGCATATCTGGCGTTCAAGAAAGATTAGCCGCGATTGGAATACGGGCAGAATTTGTAAAGGTTTAGTTTACGAACACCTTTTAATTCAAAACTTGACGCAGTTTTTTAATGTAGGGCAGCACAATCATATTCGGCTGGAAGGCGCGGACTGGAACGACGGTTTGGATATGGCTCAGGAATTTGGTGAATCCGTTACTTTTAGCGCGATGTACGCTCAAAATTTAAATCGGCTGGCCGAGTTATTGTTAAAAAGCGGAAAAAAGAAGATTCTACTTACCAAAGAGATAAATATTTTGTTTAAGCATTTCAATTATGGTGATAGAAATGAAAAACGCAAGATTCTGGAGAGTTATTTCGCGCAGGTTGAAAACCGGATTGCGGGGAAAAAGATAAGCGTGGAGGTTGACGCGTTGGTACGTAACTTAAAAATAAAAGCCTTGTGGATGACTCAACATATCCGTAAAAGCGAGTGGCTGAAAGAAGGATTTTTTAACGGTTATTACGATAACCAGAAAAAGCGCGTAGAGGGAAGAGCTAGGGGCTTATTGAAGATGTGTTTGGCTTCACAGGTTTTTCCGATTATCTCCGGCGTTGCCAATGATCAACAGCTAGCCAAGATAATCAAGAGCGTAAATAAATATCTTTTGGATAAACAATTAAAAGGTTATCGTCTGAATACTGATTTTAAAGAGGAGCAGCATAATTTAGGCCGGGCATTTTCCTTTGTTTACGGCGATAAAGAGAATGGCGCTATTTTTAGTCATATGGTGGTGATGTACGCCTATGGTTTATATAGCCGCGGGTTTGCTAAAGAAGGGTGGGAGGCGTTGAGTTCGCTTTATAAATTATCCGTTGATACAAAAAATAGTAAAATTTATCCCTGCCTGCCGGAATATTTTAATGGCGAAGGCCGGGGGATGTATGCTTATTTAACCGGCTCAGCCAGCTGGTTTATGCTGACACTTTTAACGCAGGCCTTTGGCGTGCGCGGCGAAAATGGAGATTTATTGATTGAGCCGAAATTAATGGCTGAGCAGTTTGACAAGGATTCGGTTATCGGCATTAAGAGGAAATTCGCCGGTTCCGAACTTCAGATTAACTTTTCTAACCCCAAGAAACTTGATTATGGTAAATATAAAATTGTAAAAGTAACCCTGAATTCTAAACCTTTATTATTAGTAGATACCCGCCGCATGCTCATTAACCGTAGATCTCTCCTAGAAAACTCCTTAAATATTCTAGATATTGTTTTAGGTTAAAAGGTGACACTCACCTTTAAGTTTGGGTTAAGCCATTTTTTGTTTGCCAAAAGCTGAATTTTTGCTATAATACACTCCTCATTACAAGAGGAGAGCCCGCATGATTGAACGTTACAGCCTGCCAAAAATGAAAAGTATCTGGGAGGAGGAGTTTAAGTTCAAGACCATGCTGGCTATCGAGATACTCGCCTTAGAAGAGCTCGCCAAACAAAGAAAAGTCCCGCAAGACGCAGTCAGAAGAATCAAGCAAAAAGCCAAGTTCAATCTAACTCAAATTCGTAAAATCGAAGAACAGACACAACACGATGTAGTGGCGTTTGTGGCTAATGTGGCCCAATATATTGGGAAAGACGCCAAATATCTGCATGCCGGGCTTACTTCCTCCGATGTCTTGGATACTACACTAGGCGTCCAACTAAAGGCAGCGTCGGATATTCTCATTGATGATTTAAATAACCTGCTGAAAATTCTTGCGAAAAAAGCCAAAATTTACAAGGATACAGCTTGTATAGGCCGCACCCATGGTGTACACGCGGAGCCGACAACCTTTGGCTTGAAACTGGCGCTTTGGTATGATGAGATGAAGCGTAACTTAGAGCGTTTAAAGTTAGCAAAAGAAGAGGCTGGAGTGGGCAAGCTTTCCGGCGCGGTGGGCACATATTCAAATATTGATCCGCGGGTTGAAATTTATGTTTGCAGAAAGCTGGGGCTTAAGCCGGCAAAAATTTCTACTCAGATTATCCAGAGGGATATTTACGCTGTTTTTATGGCCAGATTGGCGATTATCGGCTCAAGTTTAGAAAAATTCGCCACAGAAATCAGGCATCTTCAGCGCACCGAGGTGCTGGAAGTAGAGGAGCCGTTTGGCAAGGGCCAAAAAGGCTCAAGCGCCATGCCGCATAAACGTAATCCGGTAATTTGCGAGCGGATTTGCGGTTTAGCCCGGCTTTTGCGCGGCAATTCCGTAGCGGCTATGGAGAATATAGCGCTCTGGCATGAAAGGGATATTTCGCATTCATCGGTGGAAAGAATAATTATGCCGGATTCTACTTTAGCCTTGGATTATATGCTTAATAAATTTATTCAGGTGATTGAAGGCTTGAATGTTTATCCGGAACATATGGCGGCTAACATCATTAGAACGCGCGGCCTGATATTTTCTCAACGGGTGCTTTTGGCATTAATGGATAAGGGCCTCGCTCGTCCAGAAGCCTATGATTTAGTGCAGCGAGCGGCAATGCGCACTTGGAAAGAAGAAATAGATTTTAAAGCCTGCTTATTGCTGGATGCCGAAATATTGAAATATCTGAACGAGAAAGAATTGGATAATATCTTTGATTTGAATTATTATCTGCGTAACGTAAATAAAATATTCAAGAGAGTCGGATTATAATAAATAATTTACCCACCTAGCACTCCGTAATTTGTAAACCATGCTTTACAAAATTGAGGTTAGAGATAGGCCCGGTATTTTTGACGCTATTGGGAATAGCGTCAAAAGCGATATGCTTGACTTTGGGATCAAAACGGTCAGAGATGTCCGTTTTATACAAGTCTATATCATTGAAGGTGATTTAATCGAAAAAGATATAGAAAGAATTTGCCTCAACCTGCTCGTTGATCCAATCTGTCAAAGTTATTTCGTTAATCCAGCCTTGCCTAAAACCAAAAAAGATGAATTTATAGTCGAAGTCGCCTATAATCCGGGAGTGATGGATCCGGTAGAAGGTTCAACCTTAAAAGGGATTAGCGATTTAGGTATAGAAGGCGCTCAGTCGGTTAAGACGGCCAAGAAATATATCATCAAAGGCAATCTCACTGTGTCACAGCTCAAGATTATCTGTGAAAAAATTCTTTATAATAAATTAATCCAGCACGTCGTAAACTTGGGGACAGTCCCCTCCCCTTCGGGGACAAGTTTCGGGGACAGTCCCCAAGTTTCTGGCGCCAGAAAAATAGAAACGGTCCCATTTTTCTTGGTTACCGTAGATTTATTAAATGCTTCTGAGAAAAAGCTGCTTGAACTGAGCAAAAAAGGCCAGTTATTTCTGAATCTGGCGGAGATGCGCGCGATAAAAAATTATTTTAAAGGATTAAAGAGAAATCCTACTGATTGTGAGCTGGAGACTATTGCCCAAACCTGGTCTGAGCATTGCTACCATAAGACATTCAGAGGAAAGATAAGATATACTGAAGAAATCCGAAAAGGGACCGTTTCTATTTTTCCCGAGCCTAGTACCAGAAAAATAGAAACGGTCCCATTCTTTAAAACAAAAATAATTGATGGACTTCTCAAATCCACCATCATGAAAGTCACTAAGGAATTAAATAAGCCTTGGTGCGTATCGGTATTTAAGGATAACGCCGGGATCATCCGTTTTGATGATCTATACAATATTTGTTTTAAGGTAGAGACCCATAATCACCCTTCGGCGCTTGAGCCATTTGGAGGGGCGAATACCGGGATAGGCGGAGTCATCCGCGATCCGATGGGGACCGGACTCGGCGCAAAACCTTTTCTGAACACCGATGTATTTTGTTTTGGACTGCCGGATTATCCGTTTAGCAAGCTGCCTGTCGGCGCGCTTCATCCCAAGCGGATTATGAAAGGGGTGGTCAGCGGCGTGCAGGATTACGGGAATAAAATGGGGATTCCCACGGTAAACGGCGCCATACTTTTTCATGAGAAATTTACCGGCAATCCTTTAGTCTATTGCGGCACAGCCGGGATTATGCCCCGCGATAAATCCTTCAAAAAAACAAATGTTGGAGATTTAGTGGTGGTTCTCGGCGGCAGAACCGGCAGAGACGGAATTCACGGCGCGACTTTTTCATCGGGCGAGCTGACCCATGAATCCGAAACAATTTCCAGCGGCGCAGTGCAGATTGGTAACCCGATTCAAGAAAAAAAGATGCTCGATACAATTCTACAGGCGCGCGATAAAAACCTGTACAGCGCGATTACTGATTGCGGGGCAGGCGGGTTATCCAGCGCCGTAGGCGAAATGGGCGCGGAAATGGGCGTGCGGGTAGATTTGGATAAAGTTCCGCTAAAATACAACGGCTTATCTTATATGGAAGTTTGGATATCCGAATCGCAGGAGAGAATGGTTATTTCCGTTCCTAAGGAAAAAATTGATCAGCTGCTTAAAGTCTTTGAGAATGAGAATGTAGAGGCAACCGTAATCGGCGAATTCACGGATACTGAAAAACTCGAACTCTATTATCAAAACAATCTAGTTTGTGATCTGGACATGCATTTTCTTCATGATGGTATTCCTAAGACAACCAAAGAGGCAGTTTATCTTCAAACTAAACATAGAGAGCCAAAAATAAATTGCGCTAAAGACCTAACCCCGGTTTTGGAAAAACTGCTTGCGGATTACGATATTTGTTCCAAAGAATGCGTAATCAGGCGCTATGACCACGAAGTGCAGGGAGGTTCGGCCCTCAAGCCATTAGTAGGCATCAACAATGACGGGCCGTCAGACGCCAGCATCGTGAAGCCGGTTTTAGGTTCCCCTAAAGGCGTAATTGTTTCCAATGGGATTAATTTCAGGTATGGTTTTATTGATCCCTATTGGATGGCTGCTTCCTGTATTGACGAAGCGCTCCGTCAAATTATCAGCGTCGGCGGTTCGTTAAAACAAACGGCGATTTTAGATAATTTTTGCTGGGGAAATCCGGATAAACCTGACAGGCTGGGCGGATTGGTGCGCTGCGCTTATGGCTGCTATGCGGCAGCAAAAAATTTCGGTGTTCCTTTTATCTCCGGCAAAGACAGCCTGTATAATGAATATAACGAGCATGATAAGTCTATGGCTATTCCCGGCACGCTTTTAATTTCGGCGATCAGCGTGATGGAGGATACGGATCAAGCGGTTTCGATGTATACCAAGGAAGCCGGGAATTTGATTTATATCTTGGGCGAGACTTTTTGCGAATTAGGCGGCTCGCATTACTATGATTTATTCGGCGCTGTCGGCAATAGTGTTCCCAAAGTGAATGTAAAAAAAGCTAAAGCGCTCTTTGATGCTTTAAACAGGGTCTCAGCCAAAGGCCTGGTTCGCTCAATGCATGATTGCTCTGAGGGAGGCTTAGGGGTTGCCGCGGCAGAGATGGCCTTTTCCGGAGGCTTAGGGATGGATTTATTTTTATCCAGCGTGCTTTATACAGGCGAAAAACGTAATGATTTCATTCTATTCTCCGAATCAAGTTCCAGATTTATAGCGGAAGTAGAGAAAAATAAACAGCATGAATTCGAAACAGCGCTAAAGGGAATGCCCTTTAGCTTGATTGGCCGCGTAAATAAAAAGAAGGATTTTAAGGTTTATGGTTTGGATGGGAAAATATGTATCAACGCGGATATTCATAAGTTGAAAGAAACGTGGAGGAGGCCGTTAAAATGGTAAAAAAACCTTGTATTCAGAAAAGCGATCTAATCAAAGACGATTTTACGCAAGAAGATCCCTGGCGCGTATTCCGGATTATGTCTGAGTTCGTGGAAGGTTTTGAGGTTCTTTCCAAAATCGGTAAGGCAGTCTCCATCTTTGGTTCAGCCCGGACCAAGCCCGGAACAAAATTTTATAAGCTGGGTGAGGAAGTAGCCTATCATATAGCTAAGGCAGGCTACGCCGTAATCACCGGAAGCGGCCCCGGAATGATGGAAGCCGCGAATAAAGGTACCCGCCGCGCCGGAGGGCACTCCGTGGGTTTAAATATCCATATTCCTTGTGAACAGAAGCCGAATAGTTACGTGGATACTCTGTTGGATTTCCGTTATTTTTTTATCAGGAAAGTTATGTTTGTCAAATACGCCAAAGCGTTTGTGATTTTGCCGGGAGGATACGGAACTTTAGATGAATTCTTTGAGGCAATTAATCTTATCCAGACCGAGAGAATTCCAAGGTTTCCCGTTGTTTTGTTCGGCAGCGAATATTGGGGCAAAATGCTGGAATGGCTAAAAGATACGGTATTAAAACAAGGTAATATCAGTAAAGAAGATTTGGATATTTTTACGGTAGTAGATGACCCTAAGGAAGTAGCTAGCGTAATCAAGAAATTCTATGCCAAAAGTTAAAGTCTGCGTTTTAAGGACGGCAGGGACCAATTGCGATAAGGAAACAGCCTTTGCTTTTGCTCAAGCCGGGGCCGAGACCGAATTAGTTCATATTAATAGCCTTGTTCAGGGCGATAAAGAGCTTGTCGATTATCAGATTCTGGCTCTACCCGGAGGATTTAGCTACGGAGATGACCTTGCTTCGGGCAAGGTTTTTGCCAATGAGCTAAAGTGCAAATTGAGCGCAGCGTTAAAAAAGTTTGTGGAGCAGGGAAAATTAATTATTGGTATTTGTAATGGTTTTCAGATTTTAGCTAAAAGCGGGTTTCTCCCCGGGAATAAAGATTTTGAGCAGGAAACCAGCCTGATTATTAATGACTCCGGGAAGTTTGAAGATCGCTGGGTGTATCTGAGAGGACAGAAAACAGAAAACAGAAGACAGAAATGCGTTTGGACTAAAGACTTGCCCGAAGTGATTTATCTGCCGGTTGCTCACGGAGAAGGAAAGTTTATTGTCAAAGACAGTTCTGTTTTAAACAGGCTTAAAAAAAATAACCAGATTGTTTTGAAGTATTGTAACGCGCAGGGGAAATCAAGCGGTTATCCGGATAACCCCAATGGTTCGCAAGAAGATATCGCCGGGATTTGCGACGAAACAGGGAGGATTTTGGGGCTTATGCCGCATCCGGAAAGACACATTAGATTTTCGCAGCACCCGCGCTGGTTTAATTCTAAAATTAAGAAACAGGGAGATGGCCTAACTATATTTAAGAATGGAGTGGAGTATGCCAGAAAACTTTTATGATGACGAACCAAAAGAGTATTGCGGCTTATTCGGAATAAACAATAATCGGCACGCCAGTTGGCTGACCTATTTGGGGTTGTATGCCCTTCAACATAGAGGACAGGAAGCCTGCGGTATTGTTTCGAATAACAAAGGGGTTTTAACTATCCATAAAGAAATGGGCTTGGTAAGCGATGTATTCAATGAGCAGGTATTAAGCAAGCTTAAAGGAAATATGGCTGTGGGGCACGTGCGGTACTCTACTACCGGCTCGAGCGTCTTAAAAAACTCCCAGCCGCTTTTAATCGATTATGCCAAAGGTTCGGTTTGTATCGCGCATAACGGTAACCTTGTAAATTCTTTGGAGCTGCGCCAATATCTGGAGAAGACCGGTTCGATTTTTCAGACGACCACTGATTCCGAAATTATTATTCATCTTATGGCGCGCGCCAAGTCGCGTAATCTCGAAGAGAGTTTAGTTTATGCCTTAAAAAGAATTAAAGGCGCTTATTCTTTAGTAATGATCGCGGATAATCAGCTTGTCGGGATAAGGGACCCATTAGGTTTTCGTCCGCTAGCTTTGGGAAAATTAGGGAATTCCTGGTGTTTAGCCTCGGAAACCTGCGCCTTTGATCTGATTGGAGCAAAATATATCCGCGAAGTTGAGCCCGGAGAGATCGTCCTTATTAATGACGCAGGCCTAAGATCAATTAAACCCAAGGAATTACATTCCAATAAACACGCCTTTTGCACTTTTGAACACGTTTATTTTTCCCGTCCGGATTCCGTTGTTTTTGGAGAGACGGTGCATTTAGTCAGGCGGAAGTTAGGGGCGCAATTGGCGCACGAGCATCCGGCGGACGCGGATTTTGTCGTGCCGGTCCCGGATTCCGGATTCTCGGCGGCGATGGGTTATTCGCAGGAATCGGGAATTCCGTTAGAATTAGGGATCATTCGTAATCATTATGTGGGCAGGACCTTTATTCAGCCGATGCAGGATTCGCGCGATTTAGGAGTTAGGGTTAAATTTAATTTGCTCAGGGATGTTTTAAAGGGGAAACGGATTATTGTGGTGGATGATTCGATTGTCCGCGGCACGACTTCCAAAATTCGCGTGCGGAATTTACGTAAAGCGGGAGTTAAAGAAGTACATTTAAGGATATCCTGCCCGGCGCACCGCTTCCCTTGTTTTTATGGGATTGATTTTCATAAATCCAGCGAATTAATCGCCAATAAATACGAATCAATTGATAAGATCAGGCAATATATGGAAGTGGATACCCTCGGGTATTTAAGCCTTGAAGGGATGCTCGGTTGTTTTAAGAGTTCCGGAAACGGACAATGCACTGCCTGTTGGACCGGAAAATATCCGGTGCGGGTAGAGAAGAGGCAGGGAAAGTTTTCACTGGAGACCCATTGCTGCGGACAGGGAGAAATTTTAAAATGAAGATAACTTATAAAAAATCAGGAGTAGATATTGCTAGCGCCAGCATATTTAAATCAAAGATAAAGCCGTTGGTAAGGAAATCCTTCCGGCCGGAAGTTTTAAAAGATATCGGAGGATTTGGGAGTTTCTTTCGACTCGACAAAAATAAATACAAAGAGCCGGTTATGGTCTCGTCTTCTGACGGAGTAGGGACGAAATTAAAAATCGCGGAGTTGGCCAATAAGCATGATACAGTAGGTATTGACGCGGTGGCGATGAATGTCAATGATATTCTCTGTACTGGAGCCGAACCGCTATTTTTCTTAGACTATATAGCTTTTAGTAAAGTTAAAGAAGAGGTTCTGGTGGATGTGGTTAAAGGGATTAACAATGGTTGCATTGAATCGGGTTGTTCATTAATCGGCGGAGAAACTGCGCAGATGCCCGGGATGTATAAGCCGGGTGAATATGATATTGCCGGATTTTGCGTAGGAGTGGTTGAGAGAAATGAAATTATTGATGGAAGCCGCATTCAGGCAGGCGATGTGGTTATAGGTTTGGAATCAAGCGGTATTCATTCCAATGGTTATTCTTTGGTGCGTAAAGTCTTTTCGCAAAACGAATTAAAACGGATGGGTAAGGAATTGCTTACGCCTACGCGGATTTATGTAAAACAGATTTTAAGTTTATTACCCGACCAGAATATAAAGGGGATTGCCCATATTACTGGCGGCGCTTTTTACGATAAGATTGCGCGAATCCTACCGGATAATGTGGATGTAAGGATTGATAAAAGCTCTTGGAGCGTACCGAAAGTTTTTCGTCTAATCCAGAATAAAGGCAATGTCTCTGAGGTTGAAATGTATCATACCTTAAATATGGGCATAGGGATGGTTTTAATTGTTACGCCTGTCTCGGTAAATGCTATAATTTCAAAACTCACAGAGCAAAAGTTAAAATCTTGGGTTATCGGAGAGGTTGTAAAAGGTAACAAGCAAGTGCATATAGTTTAGTATAGGAATTGGCTGTTCTTTAAGCAGCTAAAAATGGAGGTGAGGTATGAATATTACGGTTGCAATAATCATTGGCGCAGTGGTCCTTTTCTTTATGGGTATCAGGATTGTCCGGCCTACGCACCGCGGTTTGATTGAGCGGCTGGGTAAATATAATCGTTTTGCCCATTCGGGCTTCAACTGGATTTTCCCTTTTATTGAAATTATTTACCAAGTTAATATAACTGAACAAATGGTTGATGCCGAACCGCAGGAGATCATCACTAACGATAATCTTAACGCCAAAGTTGACGCGCAGGTTTATTTTAAGGTTAAGCCTGATGAAGAGAGCGTGAAAAGCTCTTTGTATAACGTGAATAACTACCAGTGGCAGATAGTGAATTTAGCGCGGACTACCTTAAGGAATATTATCGGTACCCTTTCCCTTAAATCCGCTAACAGCGAGAGAGGAAGGATTAATTCCGAACTGCTCAAGACTTTGATGTCAGAAACCGGGCATTGGGGGCTTGAGATCGTCAGGACGGAATTAAAGGAAATCGATCCTCCTAAGGATGTTCAGGAGACGATGAATAAAGTAGTCAAGGCGGAAAATGAAAAAATAGCGGCGATTGATTTTGCTACCGCTACCGAGACTGCCGCTGATGGACAGAAGCGCGCGGAGATTAAGAAGGCTGAGGGTATCAAGCAGGCGCGCATTTTAGCTGCCGAAGGAGAAGCCGAAGCGATAAAATTAGTGAATGAAGCGGCAGAACATTATTTTGTGGGTAACGCGCAGGTGTTAAGAAAATTAGAGGCAGTAGAAAAGTCGCTTGAGAATAACGCGAAAATAGTTATTCCGGCAAATACGGAATTGGTGAATGTCATCGGTGAAATGGCCGGCTTTTTACCATTGAGGCAGAAGGAAGATAAGCCAGCGAAGTAATTTCCGGGACTGTCCCCGAAACTTGTCCCCGAAGGGGAGGGGACTGTCCCGCAGGTTTTCAAGCAATCTCTGTTCATTTGAAAATTTGTATTAGCAGTTGTGGCTGCCTTGTCTTGTTTCTCGCAGGGGAAAATCGTGCTGCCCTGCGGAGAAACAAGACAAGGCAGACGCTGGGTGGCAAGGTTCCGAGGCGTAATGAAAGGGCGAAGGAATGTTTGTTTGGGCTAATTTTATATTTGCGCTAGCGCGTATCTTGGATGTTTTGTTGACCATTTTATACTGGTTGATATTGATTCGGGCGTTGATCAGCTGGGTGAACCCGGATCCCTTAAATCCGATTGTGCAGTTTCTTTATAAGACGACCGAGCCGATTCTGGAGCCGATAAGAAGGCGGCTGCCTTTAAATTTCCGTTTTGGTATTGATATTTCGCCGATAATTGTGTTTCTCTTAATTATATTCTTACAGTCATTTTTGGTAAAAACACTCTTGGATTTCGGAACAAGATTACAGTTGAGATAGGTAGGAGGCAGGGATGTTGTTGATTGTCAAGCAAAAGGCGGACGAAGAGATATTAAAGAAGGTTGCTGAAGACCTTGATGGCTATGTTAAGGTTGTGGTTGATATCAAGCGCAAGATTCTATCCGCTGGAGGTAAATTGCATGTGGATGGAGAAAGATTATTGCTTAAGGATGGCAGTAAACAAGTTGATTTATGGGGTGGAGGCATAGATTTAGAAACTAATGAAGTTGATTTCGATTCAATGATTAATTTAAGGCCAAATCAGAATAATCCCAGCAGGGAAGTCTTAGATCAATCGATTCGTAAAGAGATGGAAATAATAATTAGGAGTTTCTTGAAATAACAATGAGCAGCCGGGAGTTGACTTTGAATATTGCGGTGAATTTAGGCAGGTTAGGCAGATGGGCTTATGAAGGAAGGCTTAATCGCTTGAATCAGTTTATGGAAGAGACCGAGGAGTACATTCAGCAACTTGAAAAGTCCCCTAAATCTCCTCGTTTCCAGCAGACTTTTGATATCTTTAGAGAAAATTTTAACAAACTTAAGAATAATACTCAGGTAGATGCAGTATGGGCAGAGATAATGTTTACTTGGGCTGATATTTTAACACATCGGGCGCAGTTGGCTTAACAAATAAGAAAATGATATGAAAATTCTGGCTTGGATTTTGGCACAAGGTTACAATTAAAAAATAAAGGAGCAATTTGCTTAAGTTTTTTAAATTATGGGTTCCGGTTATTGTCTGGGGAGCTGTTATTTTCTATTTTTCAGACACTCCCTATTTAAAGACAGGCCTTGAATATGATTATATCTTAAGAAAGCTCGCTCATATTTTTGAATATTTAATTCTTACGTTGCTATTGTATAGGGCATTCAAGGGTTCATTTAAGATGCATAAGCGTCGGGTTCTTATTTATCCAGCCCTTGTTTCGTTTCTCTATGCCGCATCTGATGAACTGCATCAATATTTTGTCCCGGGGAGGAGCTGCGCCATTAAAGACGTCTTGATTGATATTATTGGTATTCTTGGTTGCTATATTAGTATCAAGATTCTTTCAGATAGGAGGCGCGCTTATATTTTGGCTGGCGGGTTGGAATGATGAATATTATCGAAGAAGCGGTGAGCCTGGTTAATTTAGTAGATTATCAGGAAGCCTCTGTTGTCAGTAAAGAGGTTATTAAGAAAGATAAAGGCACAGTGACGCTCTTTGCCTTTGACAAGGGGCAGGGGTTAAGCGAGCATACCGCGCCGTTTGATGCGTTCGTTTATATCCTCGACGGCAGGGCAGAAATTAGTATCGCTGGTAAACAACATAATTTAGAAGCAGGCGAAGCAATTATCATGCCGGCAAATAAGCCGCATGCGTTAACGGCTAAAGAGCGCTTTAAGATGCTTTTGGTAATGATCAAGGCTTAAGGAGGAAAAATGAAAAAGACGCTGTTCATTGCTTTTGGGATTTTATTTTTTACTTCGTTTTGTTTTGCTCAGGATTATTATGCTACAGTGTCGCATCAGATTAAAGATAATACGGGCACAACTTTTGTAACCTATGCTATAACCAGAACGCCTAATGAGGAAGAGTGTAAAAAGGTTTTGATTCAAAAAGGCCAGCTTCAGGATAAAGCTCTTATCAACATAGACTGCTTTACCGGCCAGACAGCGGATGACTTATTTAAAGATATTTTCTCCAATAAGCCTCGCTCAATGCTCTATATTTCTTTTGCGGATCTTAATGGCTACCAAACAAGAACTTACATCAAAATGTTGACCAGCTCAGAGGGTTCTGCTCCAGCGCCTACAGATATTCCTGTAGAATCAGCTACCTTGTGGGCTAACACTACAATAAAGTCATTGGAAGGAATTGGTATCAAGGATGCAAAGATAATTTATCCGTCAAAATAACGCAGAGGTATAAGACGAGTATGAGAATTTTAGTGATTGGTGCAGGGGGTAGGGAACATGCGTTGGTCTGGAAGATCGCGCAATCAAAACTCTGCGATAAAATATTCTGTGCTCAGGGGAATGCCGGAATTGCGCAAATTGCCGAATGCATCGATATTAAAGCCGATGATATGGCCGGGCTGATAGATTTTGCCAGAAGAGAAAAAATAGATTTGACTGTTGTTGGGCCGGAAGTGTCGCTTGCTTTAGGTATTGTTGATGCGTTTCAGAAAGCAGGGCTCAAGATTTTTGGTCCGAATAAAAAAGCAGCGAATTTAGAAGCAAGTAAAGTCTTTTCCAAAGAGCTGATGGTTAAGTATAAAGTTCCGACAGCGGATTTTAAGATTTTTGACAACCCTGATACGGCTAAGAAATATATTGAAGAAATCGGCGCGCCTTGCGTAGTAAAAGCTGACGGTTTGGCCGCGGGAAAAGGGGTGGTGGTGGCTAAAACAATCGACGAAGCTAAACATGCGGTAGACGCGATGATGCAGGAAAAAATATTTGGCGAAGCCGGAAATAGAGTGATTATTGAAGAATGTCTCGAGGGAGAAGAAGCTTCTATCTTGGTGATTACAGATTCGAAAGAAGTGATTGCTCTAGCTTCAGCGCAGGACCATAAAAGAGTGGGGGATAATGATCAAGGCCCGAATACCGGCGGAATGGGCGCGTATTCGCCTGCTCCGGTAGTAACTAAGAAATTATTCAAAGAGATTTTAGATAAAGTAATTTACCGCACCGTAGATGGTCTGGTGAGGGAAGGGATAGATTACCGGGGGGTTTTATACGCTGGAATAATGTTGACTAAAGAAGGGCCAAAGACTCTGGAATTTAATGTGCGTTTCGGGGACCCGGAGACCCAAGCGATTCTACCCAGATTAAAGTCAGATTTGGTTGAAATAATGTTGGCAGCGAGCGAGCAGAAATTAAACCTCCTGAGAAGTTTGGAATGGGATGAACGCGCCTGTGTTTGCGTGGTTTGCGCCGCGGGAGGGTACCCCGGAAATTATGAAAAAGAGAAAGAAATTCTAGGGTTAGATAAAGCTGCTGAAATTAAAGACGTTGTAGTATTTCACGCCGGCACAAAATTACAAAATAATAAAATTGTCACTAATGGAGGCAGGGTATTAGGAGTGACTGGATTGGGGAAGACGATTAAAGAGGCAATTGATAAGACTTATCAGGCAGTAGAGAAGATACATTTTGAAGGGATGCAGTATCGCAAGGATATAGGGAAAAAAGGTAATTTCTGTTTCGATAGTAGGTAACGGATAGTGTAGGGGCACGGCATGCCGTGCCCCTACGGGCGAGGAGGATTATGGATAAATCTATTAGCGTAATTATGGGTAGCGCTTCGGACTTGGAAACCTTGCAAGAAACAATTAATTTCCTCAAACAATTCAAGGTAGGATTTGAAGTTAAAATTTTATCCGCGCACCGGACACCGAAAGACCTCGAGGCCTACGTAGAGGCGGCTGGTAAGAGGGGGGTTAAAGTTTTTATTGCTGCTGCCGGTGGAGCGGCCGCGTTAGCCGGGGTAATTGCGGCTCACACGATTTTGCCCGTAATTGGTATTCCGATAGAAACGAAGAGTTTAAAAGGTTTGGATTCACTTTTGTCAACGGTGCAGATGCCCGCGGGAATTCCGGTTGCCTCAATGAGCATTGGAAAGGCAGGCGCAAAAAACGCCGCGATCTTCGCTTTAGAGATTCTGGCAACTAGTGATAAAAAAATAGCTCAAAAGTTAGCCAAGCATAAAAAAGATATGCGGATTAAAATAGTAAAAACAAAAATCAGATTATGAGTTTAACGAAAATAGTCAGAATAAATCCACTGAATCCTGAAGTAAGATACCTGCAGGAAGCCGTGGATATCTTGGAATCTGGAGGACTGGTGATTATTCCTACCGAAACCGTCTATGGGATTGCTGCTGATGCCTTAAATCAAAAAGCGGTAGAGAGATTAGCCGAAATTAAAAAGCGCGCTAAAGATAAACCTTTTACCATAGCCATTGAGAGAAGAGAGAAGATAGACGAACTCGCCCGGGAAGTCCCGGTAGCTGCGTATAAATTGATAGATAAATTTTGGCCCGGGCCGCTTACTTTAATTCTGAAGGGAATTAATCAGTCAACCATTGGCTTACGTATGCCAGACAACAAAATCGCCCTGCAGGTTATTGCCGGGGTGGGGAAACCTCTAGTACTTCCTTCAGCAAACCTTTCTGGAAGCCCAGCGCCGGAAAATTTTGAGGCCGCGATTAGGGATTTAAACGGATTAGTGGATTTGGCCATTGATAGCGGCGCTTTAAAATTCGGGATTGAATCTACAATCGTGGATTTAACTGCTGAAATCCCCCAAGTCATAAGATTAGGCGCGATCAATGACGAAGAAATCAATAAGGCAATTGTTAGGAAAAATATCCTTTTTGTTTGCACTGGTAATACCTGCCGCTCAGTAATTGCCGAAACCCTTTTTAAAAAAATGATGCGCGATAATCAGCGGTTTGATGTGGAAGTTTTTTCCGCCGGGGTAATGACGCTTTCAGGTATAGGTGCCTCGCAAAGTACAAAAGATATTTTGGCCAGAGAAGGGATAAATGCCTCGGGTCACGTAGCGCGCGAAGTAACCAGAGAAATGCTCCAGAAGTCAGACCTTATTCTGGTGATGGAGAGGCTGCATGAAGAGGCCGTGTTAAAATTGGCTCCTGAAGTAAAAAATAGGGTGTTTTTGTTAAAGGAATTTGCTAGAATAGATGAAAATAACCTGGATATCGTTGATCCGATGGGAAAATCAATGGATTTTTACGAAAAGACTTTCGCTTCCATAAAAGAGGCGTTGGAAAGGGTGAGTAAACTGATATGAAGACGATATTGATTGCTGCTGATCACGGCGGATTTGTCTTAAAAGAAAGCCTAAAACCATATCTTAAAAAGAGAGGTTTTGTGGTTGATGACCTTGGACCGTTTAGCGAAGAAAGATGCGATTATCCGGAATTTGCCTATAACTTGGCCAGTAAAGTCGGCAAGGGTAAATTTCAAAGAGGGATTTTAATCTGTAAAAGCGGTATCGGTAACTCTATCGTGGCCAACCGTGTTCCCGGCGCGCGCGCGGCGTTATGCCACAATAAAAAATGCGCGCAGTTATCCCGCGAGCATAATGACAGCAATATTTTGGTCTTGGGTTCGATTTTTGTGAAGCCAAGCCTGGCGAGGAAGATAACCGATATTTGGCTGGCTACAAAATTCAAAGGCGGCAGGCATAAACGCAGGCTTAATCAAATAAAGGAAATCGAAAGAAAAATAAGGAGTGAAAAGTGAAACGCTTACAAGCAGTTGACCCGGAGATTTACGCGTGCATCCGGAATGAAATCAAGAGGCAGGAGGAAAATTTAGAATTGATTGCTTCGGAGAATTTTACTTCTTTGGCTGTGCTGGAGGCGCAGGGTTCTGTTTTGACCAATAAATACGCCGAAGGTTATCCCGGCCATCGTTGGTATGGTGGATGCGAAAATATGGATGAAGTGGAGAGGTTGGCGATTGAGCGGGCTAAGAAATTATTTGGCGCCGAACATGTCAATGTACAGGCGCATTCAGGTTCGCAGGCGAACATGGCGGTTTATTTTGCGGTAGTCGAGCCCGGAGATACAGTTTTAGCGATGGATCTGGCCGCAGGAGGGCATTTAACTCACGGTCACCCGCATAATTTTTCGGGAAAATTTTTTAAAATGGTTGGTTATGGCGTGGACCGTAAAACCGAGATGCTCGACTATGACGTAATTATGGATTTAGCTAAGAAGCACAAGCCTAAAATGATCCTCGCCGGCGCTTCAGCTTATCCGAGAAAGATAGATTTTAAGGCTTTCAGGAAAATATGCGATAAGGTCGGCGCTTATTTATTTGTGGATGTCGCCCACATCGCCGGGTTAATTGCCGCTGGGTTGCATCCCTCGCCTGTTCCTTACGCGGAATTCGTCAGTTCCACGACGCATAAAACCCTGCGCGGACCCCGCGGAGGGTTTATTATTTGCCGCAAAGAATTCGGCAAGAAAATCGATTCCCAAATTTTTCCCGGCATCCAAGGCGGGCCGCTGATGCACGTAATCGCGGCTAAAGCGGTGGCCTTTAAAGAAGCAATGAGCCCTAAATTCAAGGTTTATCAGAGGCAGGTGGTTAAGAATTGTAAGGAATTAGCCAAAGATTTAGGCCAAAAAGGATTTCGCATTGTTTCCGGTGGAACCGATACGCATTTGTTGTTGGCGGATCTGAATGAAAAAGGGGTTACCGGAAAAGATGCGTCGGATATTTTAGGTAAAGTTAACATTACGGTGAATAAAAATCTCATACCTTTTGACAAAAAGGGCGCGGGAGTTACCAGCGGAATACGTGTGGGGACACCGGCAGTGACCACCCGCGGCTTAAAAGAATTCCATATGCAT
Organism: Candidatus Omnitrophota bacterium; assembly: GCA_030650425.1. Taxonomy (GTDB): domain Bacteria; phylum Omnitrophota; class Gorgyraeia; order Gygaellales; family Profunditerraquicolaceae; genus UBA6233. The sequence continues at coordinate 178,998 of JAUSED010000003.1, forward strand.
AAAATTAGCCAGTTTATTAATGATGCTATTGAGGCGAGCGATAATCCAAAGGCGCTTGAGGCGATTAAAAAAGAAGTCATGGATCTAACCAGGAGGTTTCCATTGTATCCGGAGCTACTGAAAGAGAAATGAACAAAAAAACTAGATCGTATGATAGGCCGAGTTGGGATGAGTACTTTTTAGAAGTGGCTAAACTCGTAGCTAAAAGGGCGACCTGCCTGCGCCGCAGCGTGGGCGCGGTTTTGGTAAAAGACAAAAGAATTTTATCCACCGGTTACAACGGCGCGCCTTCAGGCCTAAAACATTGCGTGGATGTCGGCTGCATCCGTGAGAAACTAAAGATTCCTTCAGGGGAACGGCATGAGCTCTGCCGCGCCTTACACGCGGAGCAGAACGCTTTAATTCAGGCTTCCTTATACGGCATAAGCGTTAAAGGAAGCACGATTTACGCGACCTGCCAGCCCTGCGTTATCTGCGCCAAGATGTTGATCAATGCTGGGATAAAAGAGATTATCGTTCTTGACGGATATCCGGATAAGCTGGCTTTGGATTTTTTGAAAGAAGCAAAGATAAAGATAAAAAAAATAAAATGAAGTGTCCCTATTGCGGCCACAAAGAAGATAAGGTGGTAGATTCGCGCGCGACCGCGGAAGAATCGGCAGTCAGGCGCCGCCGCGAATGTTTAAAATGCGGGAAGCGTTTTACTACTTACGAGTATATCGAAGAAGTTTCTTTAATGGTGATAAAAAAAGACGGCCGGAGAGAGGCGTTTGACCGGAAAAAAATTCTCGCCGGAATTATCCGCGCCTGCGAAAAGAGGCCGATCAGCATCGAGAAAATGGAAGAGATGGTCACCTGGGTAGAGCGTTCGATCCAGAAAAAAAGCGACAGGGAAGTATCAGCGACGCGGATCGGAGAACTGGTGATGGAAAAATTGAAATTTTTAGACGATGTCGCCTATGTGCGTTTTGCCTCGGTTTATCGTCAATTTAAAGATATCGGGCAATTTATGGTGGAGTTAAAGGATATTTTGGGAAAAGAAAGGCCTGCGGCGGCTAAGCCCGGGACCTTAAAAAGGAAAAAGAGATGATCGAAATGGAATTGAATAAGATTGTTATCGATGAAAAGAGGCATGACCAGCTTATCGTATTGAGGGAGAAAGCTGGAGAGAGGGTGCTGCCTATTGTCATAGGTTTAGCCGAAGCCTCGGCAATCAAATTAAAACTGAGTGGGTTCCAGCCTCCGCGGCCCTTAACCCACGATTTACTGCATTCAACAATAGGCGACTTGGGCGCGAGTATTGAAAAGATTATCATTGATAAGTTGGAAGAGAACACCTTCCACGCAAAAGTGGTCCTTAAGACTTCATCCGGACAGGAGAAGATCGTTGATGCCCGGCCTTCGGATAGCATAGCGCTGGCAGTGAGGGCGCATGCGCCTATTTTTGTCGAAGACGAGATTATCAAAAAATCGGCAATATTCAATCAAGATAAATAATGATATTTTCCCCTTAGGGTATTGTTCGCGCGCTGAAAATTTTCTAATACGCGCTCACAACACCCTTCGGCAAAATATCTAATTTATAATATGCTTAAATTCAGATTAAAAGACCAGAATATCCTTAGAGGAATTCATAATTTTGCCAAAAATAGGCGCGTTAAGCTGTGCTTGGTGGGAGGGGCACTGCGGGATCTGATGCTGAAAAGAGAAAAGGCGCATCCGGATTTTGACTTTGCGGCTAAAAGAGGAGCGATAAGCTTCGGTAGAAACCTGGCGAAAGAAATGCAAGCGGGCTTTGTGATTTTAGATAAAGAGCATGGTGCCTGTCGCTTAGTAAAAAAGATCAATCAAAAAACCTATACCTTTGATTTTTCGGATTTTCGCGGGAAAAGCCTCGAAGAAGACCTGAAACACCGCGATTTTACCATCAATTCCATGGCTTTGGAATTAGGGAAGGCTTTTAGCGCCGGAGGCTTAGATAATTTTTTGGTTGATCCTTACGGAGCGCAAGAAGATTTAAGTAAAAAGTTAATCCGCATAACCAATAAAAAATCTTTTAGCGAAGACCCGCTGCGTATTTTACGCGCATTTAGTTTTGCTTGTATATTGGATTTTACGATTGACAAAGAAACGCTTCAGCTTGTCAAATCCGAAAAAGTAAAATTATCCGGAGTTTCCTTCGAACGTGTGCGCGATGAATTATTTAAGATCTTTGATACGGAGAAGACTTTTGATTGCTTTGTGGTTTTGGATAAATTAAAGATTTTGGAGATTATCTTTCCGGAGATAAAAAAGATGCGCGGGATAGGCCAAGGGCCTTATCATCACCTCGATGTTTGGCAGCACACCTTGGAATCCATAAAACAGTTTGATTTATTAATTAAAGAGATAAAGGATGAAGGAATTCAGGAATACCTTGACGCGGTCATCTCTGGCGACCGGTCGCGCCGCCAGCTTTTAAAATTAGGTTTATTCCTGCACGATGTCGGCAAACCAGTAACTATGCGCCATGAAAAAGGAAGGACTACTTTCCATGGCCACGAAAGAGCGGGTCTATCTTTGAGCGCGGATATCGCAAAACGGCTTAAGCTTTCTAATGACGAGTTGTATTCCTTACATAAAATGGTCCTTTGGCACCTTAGGCCCGGGTATCTGGCAGATAGCGAAAAGCCTACGCCCCGCGCAAAATTCAGGTATTTCCGGGATGCTGGAAGCGAGGCCCTCTCTGTATTATTATTGTCTTTGTCCGACCAGAGGGCAACTAAAGGCCCGCTGACAACGATGAACGCCCGTAAACAACATGAAAGAGTAGTTGCCCGTCTCATCCGGGAATATCTTGCGCAGGGCAAAGAGAAGAAAAAAGAACGCTTAGTCAATGGTAATGATATAATGAAAGCGTTAAAATTACCGCCTTCGAAATTAATCGGCAGGATTTTATCCGAACTTGATGAGCTTCAGGCAATCGGTAAAATCAAAACCAAAGAGGAGGCTTTTCGCAGGGCTCGAAAGTTTATTAAAAGCAAGAAAAGATGAAAAAGATTATTATAATCGGCTTAATCATAGCGTTTTTGTTTGGCGCAGGAATAATTTATTTAAATAATATTTTACTCCCTAAAACAATCAAAGCCCTGATTGTCAAGGTGATCGAGGAGGAGACTAATTCCAAAGTTAGCTTAGGGTCTTTAAGGGTAAATATATTCAAAGGTTTGGTTTTAAAGGATTTGAATATTTATAAAGGAGAGTCCGCGCTGTTAAAGATCAAGGAAGCCTCTTGCCTGTTTTTCCCCTGGTCACTAATAGAAAAAAAGATTGCCATTCCCATTATAAACTTGGAATCCGCGCAAATCTTTCTGGAAAGAAGAAAAGACAATACTTTTAATCTGGAGGATTTATTCGCGCCAAAACCAGCCAGTAATGCCCCTATCTCCGGCTCCGCCCCGCGAGCTAAAACCTCTTCCGTAAAGAAAGGATTCACGGTACTTATTTACCGGATTAATCTATCCAGCGCTAAAATTGTTTTTCAGGATAGCACTTTTAATAAGCCGTTTATTAAAACATTAGAGAATGTCAATCTGTCGGCTTATTTGTCATTGCCGGCGTCGGTAAAATTCAGGTTATCCGCTTTACTCCCCGGGGTTCAATCGTCAAAAATATCCGGCAGCGGAGAATTTAAAATCCCGGCGCGTGAATTGAGCGCCAAATTAGATATCCTTAATTTCTTTCCCAATGAATTCTCTGTTTATTACGCAGGTTCGGGATTAAAAATAAACGAAGGCTCAACGATTAACATATCGAGCGATCTTAAGCTGAAAAATAAGCTGTTTTCCGCTGATATTCAGGCGCAGGGAGAAAATTTGAATATCCTGCGAGAAAAGGTTTCTTGCGCGCTAAACCTAGACTTAAGGGGTGTTTTAGAGTACAACCTAAATAGCAATAGCCTGAAATATTCCGGAAGCTCTAAGATTTACAACACGGTCATCTCAGGGGTGGAATTTGTCGATAAAATCAATATCATCAACTGCGGTATAATTTTTGATAACTTCGGTTTGAGCACGGAAAACCTGGCCGCTCAAATCTTAGGAGTACCTGTTGAGGGTAAGGTAGTTTTGAACAATTTTAAAGATCCGGAGATAAGCCTAAATGCCTTTTCCAGTTTAAACCTGGCTACGCTTCAGGGTTTATTGAAGGATAAATTTAAATTTAATTTTCCCGGCACCATTGATGGGCAGGGAAACCTATCTTTGTCGGTTGCGGGAAAACTTTTCAAGGTTGATCATTTAGCGGTAAGAGGGGACCTCGACCTCATTAATGCGGCAGTGAAATTACAGAAATCAGATTCTCCTATTCGGGCAATCAATGGAATAATCGTATTTTCAAACGGTGGGCCTCAGAAAGTTCCATTGTTGAATATTTCTATAAATTCCAGCGATATTTCTTTAGTTTCCAGCTTAAGCTTTAATGATAAGTTGATTAAGATGGATAAATGCTCCGGACGATATTATCTTTCGGAGTTTTCCGCGGCCGGCACTCTCGGCGTTACGGATCCTTCCCTGCCCGAAATTAATTTGACAGGAGAGGTGCTTATCGATTTAAAGAGCCTCGCTGAAATTTTTCCCAAACTTAAGGATCAGTTGGAAAAGATCAAGCCCGATGGCAAGCTCAAAGGGAATTTTAATATATCAGGGAATATCAATGAATTAAAGAGTTGCGCTATTGCAGTCAAGGCCTCAAGCGATTCTATTTCGCTGTACGGCTTAAAGGGAAAGGATTTAATTCTAAATTACGTTCAGGCAGGAGGGATAGCGGATATTCCAGCGCTGCGCTTCAATTTATACGGCGGGTCGCTGGAGGCTTCTTTCCAGGTAAATTTGAATTCCAAAAATTATGCTTATTGGCTGGATGCCAATATGCAGGATGTCAAAATTGAAGAGCTCAAACTGGATACGCAGGCTAGAGCTAAGGATATTTCCGGGGCCATTCAAGGCGCGGTTAAAGTTAACGGGTTCCTGGACGATATTACCGGCTCGCAAGGAAAGGGCAGGCTTTCCATTAATAAAGGCAAACTTTGGGAATTGGATTTGTTCAAAGGCATGGGTAAGTTGTTATTTTCGCAGGATTTCGCCAGTATTACTTTCTCCGATGGAAAATGTGATTTTACTATACAGGATAAGTCTATCTTTACCGGGAAGCTGACATTAGAAGGCAGTATGGTTAATTTATCCGGCCCGGTGAAAATAGGATTTGACGGTTCAATTAGCGCTACACTTAACGTAGATATTCTCAGCGATCTCGTTCCGCTAACCGGTACATTTAAAGACGTGACTACCGCGATAATCGGCGGGACAACAGGAAAATTCGCGGAAATCAGGATAAGCGGAACGTTGAGAGAGCCAAAATATAAATTCGAAGCAGCGGTAGCCAATATCATTAAAGGCCTGGCAAACACTTTTCTTAAAAGAATATAATCCTAATGCTATAATAAAACCGGAGTAGCGGACTTGAGCTTTTGATAAAAAATGTTGTTAAGCTTAAGAAAAGGGAGGGCGAATGCTTAAGAGAGGAGCCGGTGTTTTAATTTCCCTATTTGTTTTATTGAACGCCTATGCTGATGAGGGGAGAGTGCAGGCTCAAGAGCAGGCAATCGCAAAGGCGCAATCCGCTGTTTCTGCGGATAATTACCGTCAGCAATTAGGAAAAACGATTGTCGTTGAGGAAGAGTATTTTCCTCAGGAATTGGATGTTTATGCGCGTTTTATGCCTCTTGCAGGGGCAAAGTCCCAGTCCGGAAAAGTCGGGTTAGTAACTGCGGCCTCGGAGTATAATTATAAAATCAAGGCCTTTGGTAAAATACCCGTTGAATTTGGCGTAGCAACTAAATATATAGGTATAGATAATACTACGGCGGTTTCGCTCCCGGGACGCTTAACCGCGTTTGGTCTGGGCTTGGAAACTACTCTGCCGTTTTTTAACTTCAATAAAACTTATTTTACCATCGGGGTTGCACCTTCATTTTTCACGGATAATTGGAATTTTCGTTCCGAATCATTCCATCTTCTGCAACATTATTTTATGATTTACCAGCCGAATGAAAAATTAACGCTTATCTGCGGAGTGGATTACGCTCCCGGCTTTAAGGCGCCTGTTTCGCCGATTGTGGGGCTTATTTATAGGCCGAATGAAAAATTAACCTTTAATTTAATCCCTGCTAATCCTGAAATTTCTTATGATTTGAATGATAGATGGACGGTTTTTGCCCAAGGCGCCTACGTTGGCGACGAATACAAAGTAACCCAAAATAACCTTAAAAACGTGGTGCTCAACTATAACGAAATGCGTGCCGGCACAGGGATAAGGTATTTCTTAAGTAAAAATATGGAAGGGTCTCTTGCTGTAGGTAGCGTATTCAATCGTTCCATCGAATACCGGCAGGATAGCTTGGGAAAGGTCGCGCTTAAGGCCGGTTTCTATAGCGAATTTCGCGTGAATATCTCGATTTAATGTTATGAGATTTTTAGTCAGTTTATTCTTATTATGCGTTTCTTTTAAGTTTTCCTATGCGGATACTCTGTACCTTAAAAATGGCCGCAGTATCGATGGGATCATCGAGAGCGATAACGGAAGGACAGTAAGGTTAGTAGTAGGGGTTAACTCTTCAGTAAGCTTCTTGAAAACCGAAATAGAGAGTATAGTTAAGTCTCCGGAGCAGGACTACCAGGCCTTACGGCAAAAATGGGAGAAACAAAAAGTGGCGCAAGAAGAGAAGATGGCCAAGCTTAAGCTTGAAGAGGAGGCCTTGCCCAATGCGGTAGATTTTTCCCATAGCCAGCAGGGGATAGCGGTGAATGTCACCCTTAATAATAAGGTTAATGCTAGAATGGTTTTAGATACCGGCGCCTCGTCTATAATTATTACCAGAAAGATAGCTGAAGATCTGAAGATTAACTTAACCAAGGTTGAGCCGGATATGAAGGTGCAGGTAGCTGACGGCCGCCAGATCAGCGCCAAGCGCATTATCCTTGAAAGCGTAGAAGTCCAGGGGGTTGAGGTCAAAAATGTGGAAGGGGCGATCTTGTTGGACGACGCAGGAAACCTTGGTTTTGGTGACGGGTTGCTCGGGATGTCGTTTTTGAAGAGGTTTAATTTTAAGGTTGACCAGAGAGAAAAGAAGTTGATTTTGGAAAAATTATAAGTGGCGGAGCGGGAATGAAAATAAAAGATTGTGAAATAAAAATTGTTCAGGCCGATATTACCGAGCTTAAGGCCGATGTCATTGTTAACGCGGCGAATAATCAGGGCGTTATGGGCGGAGGTGTTGCTGCGGCCATAAAACGTAAAGGCGGTAAAGCCATTGAAGAAGAGGCAGTAAAAAAATGCCCGATAAATATAGGTGAGGCAATTTTTACTACTGCCGGGTCATTAAAGGCAAAATATGTGATTCATGCCGCGACCATGGGTATGAGTTTTTCCCGCCAAGTGAATAAAATAGCGGGCGGGATCCCGCCCGCATCTAACGGAGCTTGGGCGGGAAAGACCGATGAAGCTAAGATTAGAAGTTCCTGTAAGAATGCCTTAATACTTGCCGATGAATTAAAAATAAAGTCTATCGCCTTTCCAGCTTTAGGCTGCGGAGTAGGCGGGTTTCCCTTGTTGGCTTCAGCTAAGATTATGGCGCAGGAGACCTGGCGATACTTACGGGAAGAAAAATCCAATCTTAAAGAGATTATTTTTTGCCTCTATGATCAGGAGGCGTACGATATTTTTGAAAAAGGTGTAATTAAGTATCTTGAACATATTCTCTATAAACTGCAAAACGGACCGTTTTCAACAGTTGATGCCATAATCGAAATAGACGGAGGGATTATCGTTATCCAAAGGAGTAATCCTCCTTTTGGCTGGGCGCTTCCCGGCGGGTTTGTGGATTACGGGGAGAGTTTAGAGGAAGCAGTAGTAAGAGAAGCCAAAGAAGAGACCGGGCTGGATATTACGCAGGTAAAACAATTTCATACCTATTCTGATCCTAAACGCGACCCGCGTTTTCATACCATTGGCACAGTATTCTTTGCCAAGGCAAAAGGTAAGCCCAAGGCCGGCGATGACGCCGCCGGGCTAAAAATAGTAAAACCAAGCGAAATCAATAATTTACCCCTTGCTTTTGACCACGCCAAAATTTTAGAAGATTATTTAAAATATAGAGGTTAGCCTTCGCGCAGCTGCTTTTCCGCATCCACCACATCGCGATTAATGACGCGGATGGTTTCTTTGATTTTGTCTTTTAACAGGTAGGAAGATATTTGGGCATCGGATATTTCGCGTAAAATCTGCACGCTCATCCGGAAATAGCGCACTACCTCGCCTTCGTCAGTATCGCCAAACCTTAAAGTCTTATCGAAATTCGTTCCTCTTAGCCAAGCCTCCATCGCCGTGCTCATATGAAAATAGGGAAGCTTGCTAAAAGGATAAATACGTAACTTTTCTTCCTTATGTTTGATCCCGTCGTAAATCTCCTCGCACATTTTTTTAATCTGTCGGGTATTTTTGGAGAGATTGGAGGGGATGCGTTGGTTTTTACGTGGTTCGAACACAGCGGAGACCGCGACTACTCCCAAGCCGAATTCATCCAGTTGTTCCAAAATATGCTGTTCGTAAAGTTCGCTTAAAATCAATTCATAGCCATAAACGCTTTTGGCGAACTCTCCTTTTTCGGTTAAGCAGCCGTCTTTAATGTAGCCTAAATCTTTGAGCAGCCTTAATTTTGCCTCAATAAGCCTTAATGCTTCTTTTTGCTCATTTTTACGCGACTGGAAAAAATGCAGGGATAAAGGGTAAATTTTAAATAAATCATCCTTATATTTTGCGTAAAGATTTAAAATTGTGGCATAAGAATTATTTAACTGGCTGCGCACCTCTTCGGGTTTTCCGTAAATTACGCGCTTAACCTCGTCGATACGAATCCGCTGCAGGTTAATCCGGCAATAGACAAAGCCTTCGGTATCAATGCCGCGCCGGCCGGCCCGGCCGGCCATCTGATAAAAATCGCGGGTTTTCAGAGTTCTTACGTAGCGGCCATAGAATTTACGCAGTTCATCAAAGATAACCGAACGGCTGGGCATATTGATTCCGAGGGCGAAAGTTTCAGTAGTGAAAATTACCTTAAGCAGTCGGCTAGTAAAAAGCCTTTCAATCACTTCTTTTAAAGTGGGGAGCATTCCGGCATGGTGATAGGCAATCCCGTTTTGGATAAGTTGGTATAGATTTTGGGCAGTCCGGTCATTCTTTAAATCAAAACGCTCGCAGAGCGCGCTATACATTTTTAGGATGCGTGTTTTTTCTTCGCCGGTTAAGAAATTTGAACAAGCCAATTCCGAGGCTAATTCTTCAGCGCGGCGCCGGCCAAAAACAAAATATATGCAGGGAAGGCCCTCCTGAGAGCGCAGGTAATTGATCAGCCCGAATAATTTATTGGGTTTAGAGAATCTTAATCTTTTAAAATGCTCAATTTTATCGGCTATTTCATTACTGGCTTGGAAAAAGAAATGTAAGGGAACCGGCCGTTTCTCCTCAATTACCGTTTTTACCGGCTTATTGTGGATAGACTCAATCCAGGAAGCAAATTGCTTGATATTCGGGATAGTCGCGGAGAGCCCGAGGATGTTCATGTGTTTGGGCAGAAAGATTAAAGATTCTTCCCAGACTGTACCGCGTTCGGGGTTGTCAATATAGTGGATTTCATCGAAGATAATCCAAGAGTATTGCTGGAGGCTTTTGGGCTCATCCAGTATTTTATTACGGAAGATCTCGGTAGTCATAATTAAAACCGGGGCCGAGGCGTTTAACGAAACATCGCCGGTTAATAACCCTATTTTATCCCCGAATTGCGCCTGAAAGTCGCGAAATTTCTGGTTGGAGAGGGCCTTAATCGGAGCGGTATAAATTACGCCGATATTTTGTTCAATGGAAGCGGTGATCACGTGCTCGGCAATGGCGGTTTTGCCTGCTCCGGTGGGCGCCGAAACAATCACCGAATGGCCCTGATTGATGAAGTCAATCGCCTCTTGCTGGAACCGGTCGTAAAGCATGAAAATATTATAGCCTAAAATGATTGATTTATCTAATAATAAATAGTAAAATAAACTTGTGGGATACGATATAGCCATCAAAAAAGCGTGGGAAGATTTGGCTAAGTTAAAGCCGGAGAATAACTTATCCGTTAAATTCTTAGCCGATGAATATAATCTTGATTTAGAGGCGCGCAGGATTTTATCTCTCGCTTGTAATACCCGTGTAAAGGATTTTACGAGCATCCTTATTTTACATTATTTACTCCAAAAGATAAAAGGGCTTCCGAAATTAAGCGGCGATTGGCTTACTTTTAGGGAACTTTCCGGGGTAGAGGGTTATTTTGACGCTTACCACAAGCGTGCGATTGAGCCGATAATTAGAAAATACGGTAAAAGCCCCGAAGCAATTAAAACGGTATTGCAAAGGCTGCCGGCAAAGGAGTTTTCCGGTGGGGATTTCGGGATAGTCGTTCAGGCATTTGAAGGAGTTCCGGTTTTGGTTAAGCTTTGGAAGGCTGATGAAGAATTCGGTCCGGATGCGAATATGTATTTTGATTCAAGCATAACGGCTATATTTTGTACAGAAGATATCGTGGTTTTGGCCGGCATCATAGCCGGCAGCCTATAGTATAACTGATTGGAAACTGTTTCCAACGCAATCGGGAAAGTGGGCCCTAGTGTGGAGAATTTGAATATGAGATATATTAAAATTTTCTATTTATTTGCCGGTTTGATTCTATTTTTGAATATTGCCGGCTGCTATGGAGATTCACAGGTAACTTATGATTCTTCGAAGGCAAAATTTGTGATGCCCTTAGGCAAGAGCTATAATTATGCCGATATTTTAGTGACTCGGGCGGTGGACGGAGATACGCTGCTTTTAGAGAGCGGAGAGCGGGTGAGGCTTATCGGTATTGATACTCCGGAAATGCATGAATCCAACAAGCTTTACCGCGACGCCCAACGCACAAAGCAAGATGTAACCACCATTCAAAAATTAGGCCGCCGGGCTTATGAATTTACAAGGGATTTAATCGAAGGGAAACGGGTAAGTCTGGAATTTGATGTTGAAAAATATGATAAATACAAAAGATTATTGGCGTATGCCTATCTCAAAGACGGCACATTCGTCAACGCCAAGATTGTAGAAGAGGGTTACGCGTCATTGATGACTTATCCGCCAAATGTAAAATACGCGGATTTATTCTTGAAATTATACCGGGAGGCGCGCCAAAATCAGCGCGGATTATGGAAATAAGACAGGAGGAATTATGTTACGTCTATTAACCGCAGGAGAATCACACGGCCAAGCAATCACGGCTATTTTAGAAGGCCTGCCAGCAGGCCTTAAAATAAACCTTGAGTTAATCAATCAAGAGCTCAAGCGCAGGCAATCTGGTTTTGGCCGAGGCAAGCGTATGCAGATTGAGAATGACCGGGCGCAAATTTTATCAGGATTAAAGAACAATACGACATTAGGGAGCCCGATTACGCTCCTTATTCAAAATAAGGATTTTAGCATTGAGAAGCTGCATAAGGTTATCTGTCCGCGTCCGGGGCATGCGGATCTGGCCGGGCTCCTAAAGTACGGGTTTTCGGATATCAGGGAAGTTTTGGAGCGCGCCTCAGCCCGGAGCACCGCGGCAACGGTGGGGGTGGGGGTATTATGCAAAATTTTCTTGAACGAATTTAAGATAAATATTACCAGCCGTGTATTATCCGTAGGCGGTGAAAATACTGAGGCGGCTATGCAAGGCAAAATCAGTGAAGCCATCGATAATAAAGATACTGTCGGCGGAGTATTTGAGGTAGTGATTAAAGGCGCGCCAGTGGGCTTAGGCAGCTATGTCCAACAGGACCGGCGTTTGGATGGCAAATTAGCCCAAGCCCTGATCGCTATCCCCGGGATTAAAGCAATGGAGATCGGCTTGGGGTTCGGTTATGCCGTGAGTTTCGGTTCTGAGGTTCATGATGAAATTTTCTATTCCAAGGCCAAAGGGTATTTCCGTAAAACCAATAATGCCGGAGGCATTGAAGGCGGGATATCCAATGGCGAGGATATAATTTTACGCGCCTGTATGAAACCGATCTGCACCTTAATGAATCCCCTGGGTTCAGTTAATATCAATACCAAACACGCTTCTAAAGCAGCGACTGAACGTTCTGATACGTCTGTAGTTACAGCCGCGGGCGTAGTTGCAGAATCTGCCTGCGCGTTTGTAATCGCGGATGCGCTTCTGGAAAAGTTTGGTTCGGATTCCCTAAGGGATATTAAAGATAATTATAAAAATTATTTAAAAAGAATTAGTTAGAAAATCCCTCTCCTTACGTCTATTAAGGTAGAAGGGGGGTGATTGCTGTGGAAGATGTATCTTTGAAGGTGGTTCGGCTGCATCGTTTTGAGGGAGATTCGAAACTAAAGGCCTTTGCTGATATTGCGGTTGGAGATTTTATCGTCAAAGGGGTTCGGGTGGTACAGGGAGAAAAAGGGTTATTTTTAGGCCTGCCGCAGGAGAAATCTAAAGACGGAAAGTGGTACAATACCTTTTATCCGGCAACGGAAGAAGCCAAGCAGAATCTTTCTGAGACCGTGTTAGCAGCTTATAACGAATAAAGGTTCTGTTTTGTCACAAACGTAGGGGAGGTTCCTGCCTGCCGGCAGGCAGGTAAACCTCCCCTACGTATTAAAGTATATGAAAAATATTTACTTAGTCGGATTTATGGGAACAGGAAAAACCGCGGTAGGCAAAGAGCTTGCCCAAAAGAAGAAATGGCACTTTGTTGACCTGGATGAGCTTATCGAGCTAAAGGAAAAAAGGCCGATCACCGATATCTTTGCCAAAGAAGGAGAGGCGTATTTCAGGAAAATTGAAAGTAAAACATTAAAAGGAGTGGCCAAGGAAAAAGACTTTGTAGTGGCTTGCGGCGGCGGGATTGTGATTAATGAAGAGAATACTAAGGTGATGAAGGAGAGCGGTATAATTATTTGTTTGAGCGCAAAGCCGGAAATAATCCTAAAAAGGATTTCTGGAGCAACACATCGTCCGCTACTTAACGTAGAAAACCCGAAGGAAAAAATAGAACTGCTTCTGAAGCTGCGTTCGCCTTATTATGCCAAGGCGGATAAAACTATAGATACTTCTAGGCTTTCAATAAAAGAAGTTGTGGCGAAGATTTCAAAAATAATGGTTCAATGTTAAGCCAAGAATTAGTAGACTGGCTGCGTTTAGTTCTGACTCCTGAGATTGGCTCAAGGCGGGGGAAGAGCCTGTTAGAAAGGTTTAAGACCCCTAATGCCATATTAGAGGCTCCGTTAGAGGAAATTGCGCAGGTAGAAAATATAGGCTTAAGTATTGCTAGAAAAATAGTTGAGGGAAGAAGAAAAGTAGATTTAGCCCGGCAGATTAAATTGATTGAGAAAAATAATGTTACTCTTATCCCTTTAGACAGCGAGTTTTATCCCGTCAATTTAAAATCTATATATGATCCGCCATTAGTTTTATTTGTGAAAGGCGAAATCTTGTCTCAAGATTATTTTTCTATTGCCATCGTAGGTACGCGTTTGAGCTCTTTCTATGGCAGGACGATGTCCGAAAAAATAAGCAGGGAATTAGTGGAAAAGGGTTTTACTATTGTCAGCGGTGGAGCGCGCGGCATAGATACCTTTAGCCATCAGACTGCCTTAAGGACAAAAGGCCGCACTTTGGCAGTATTAGGATGTGGTTTAGATACTGCTTATCCGTTTGAGAATAAAAAACTATTTGAAGAAATTACAGAACACGGTGCCTTAATTTCAGAATTTCCTTTATCTACGCGGCCGGACAAAGGAAATTTTCCGATGAGAAATAGGATCATCAGCGGCTTATCATTAGGAGTGGTAGTAGTTGAAGCGCCGCATAAAAGCGGGGCGTTGATTACCGTGACCCATGCCAATGAGCAGGGACGCGAGGTCTTTAGCGTTCCGGGCCATGCCGATAGCTTTGTAAGCCGCGGCACTAATCAGCTCTTAAGAGAGGGCGCGAAATTAGTAGAAAACGCGGATGACATAATTGAAGAACTGGAGCCGATATTAAGAAATAAAATTAATGAGTTTAGGACTGAAGAATCAGATTCTTCGCTTCGCCCTTCGGGCTTCGCTCAGAATGACAAGGTAACACCATGGGCCTTGCCTCAGGGTCAGAATGACAAGTTAACGCAATGGGCCTTGCCTCAGGGTCAGAATGACAAAAAGGAGAATCTAAGCAATGAAAAAGAAAATAAGCTTTATGAATTAATCACCTGTCAAGCCATACCCCTGGATGAATTAATTGAAAAATCGAACTTAGATGTTTCTCAGGTTTCTACAATACTTTTAAGCCTGCAGATCAGGAAATTAATCAAACAACTTCCGGGTAAACAATTTGTGAGGAATGCTTAATGAAGAAAAAAGGCTTAGTGATTGTTGAGTCTCCGACCAAGGCCAAAACCATAGGCAAGATTTTAGGGGAGAGTTTTAGTGTAGTTTCTTCCATGGGCCATATTATTGACCTGCCGCAGAAAAAGCTCGGCGTAGATGTTGAGAATAAATTTGAGCCGGAATACGTGACGCTCACCGGAAGGCAGAAGGTGGTAGCTGAACTCAAAAAAGAGGCCAAAGGCAAAGAAACCGTTTATATCGCTACCGATCCTGACCGCGAAGGCGAGGCGATCGGCTGGCAGATTAAAGAACGAATTTTAAAAAAGTCAAATATCTTGCGGGTTACTTTTCACGAAATTACGCCGGCCGCGGTTAAAGAGGCGTTCAAGCACCCGCGGGAATTTGACGTCAAGATGGTTGAGGCGCAGGTCGGCCGCAGGGTCTTGGATAGGATGATGGGTTATTTCTTAAGCCCCCTACTTTGGAAAAAAATTGCCCGAGGCCTGAGTGCCGGCCGTGTTCAGTCAGTAGCCTTAAGATTAATTATTGAAAGAGAAAGAGAGATCCAAAAATTCGTTTCCCAAGAATATTGGGAGATTGAGGCTGAGCTTAAAAAAGATCAGAGCCAGTTTACGGCAAAATTAGAAAAAATCGAAGAGCAAAAGGCAGTGATTGATAATAAAACAGAAGCGGATAATTTATGCGCGGATATTCAGCAAAAACAATTCATCGTGGCGGAGGTTAAAAAGAGCCAAAAGCAGCGTTATGCCGAAGCGCCATTTATTACCAGCACCCTGCAGCAGGAGGCGTTTAATAAACTAAGGTTTAACGCAAGTAAAACGATGTCCGTCGCCCAGCAGCTTTACGAAGGTATTGATATCGGAGAGAATAATCCGGTGGGTTTAATCACTTATATGCGTACGGATTCTCCGCGCGTGGCTCCTGAGGCAATCAATGAAGTGCGCGAATATATCGCCAGAAGCTTTGGCAAGGATTACCTGCCGGAGAAACCGAATTATTATAAAGTTAAAAAACTCGCTCAGGAAGCGCATGAAGCAATCCGGCCGACTTTTGTTGAGCGCCATCCGGAGGGCCTTAAAAACTTTTTAACCCCTGACCAGCAGAAATTATATGAGCTTATCTATAACCGTTTTGTAGCCAGCCAAATGACTCCTGCTCTTTATGCGGCAACCTCAGTGATTATCAAAGCGGGGAAGTATCAATTTAATGCTTCAGGGAGTACCTTGATTTTTAATGGTTTTATGGCGGCTTATAATATCAATGGCGAAGAAGAGGCGGAAAAGAATAAGGAAAAGAAAAATATTATTCCGGATCTAAAAGAAGGCGACCTTTTGGAATTATTAAAGCTTTTGCCTTCGCAGCACTTTACCAAGCCGCCGGCGCGCTACTCGGATAGTTCTTTGATCAAAGCCTTGGAAGAAGACGGGATTGGCCGGCCATCGACCTACGCGCCGATAATTTATACATTAATACTTCGCGATTACGTTCGCAGGATCAAAGGTTATCTTAACGCGACGGAATTAGGTTTTAAGGTTTGTGATTTACTGGTTGAATATTTCCCTAAGATTATCGACGTGAAGTTTACCGCAAGTATGGAAGAGAAGCTGGATCAAATTGAAGAAGGAGGGCTTTCCCGCCTTAAGGTTTTAGAGGATTTCTACTCGCCTTTTAAGACGAGCCTTGATTTTGCGCAGGCCAATATTAAGAAAGAGGTCATTACCACGGATCAGGTATGCGATAAATGCGGCAAGCCGATGATCGTTAAATGGGGGAGGCGCGGAAAATTCCTAAGCTGCTCTGATTTCCCTGCCTGCAAAAACTCTAAATCGATTACCAGCGGCGTAAAATGCCCGCAAGCAGGCTGCGGAGGAGAATTAATTGAGCGGCGTTCCAAGCGCGGATTTTTCTACGGCTGTTCAAATTTTCCGAAGTGTACTTTTACTTCGCGTAATTTACCGGAGGATAAAGAATAATCTAAGTAAGCATTATGGATAAATATATCGATAAATTTATGCGTTATCTGGAGATCGAGAAGAATTATTCGCGGCATACGATATTAAATTATAAACTGGACTTACAGGATTTTAATAAATTTTGCGGCAGGATCGACTTAGAAAAGATCGACTATCTACTTTTAAGAAAATACCTTGCGGTTTTAAAGGAGAAGAATTTAGGAAACAGGAGCGTTGGCCGCCATCTCTCCAGCCTACGCAGTTTTTTCAGGTTTTTGAGCCGCGAAAGTTTGATTAAAGCTAATCCCATTCTTATGCTCTCCAGCCCGAAGCTCGATAAGCACCTGCCTTCTTTTATGACCGAAGAGGAAACAGCTAAATTAATTGAATCCGCTTTTCCCAGGGATGAAAAAGATGAGCTGGGCTTACGCGATCGGGCGATACTGGAAACTTTTTATTCCAGCGGCCTAAGGATTTCAGAACTGGTTTCTTTAAGCCTTGACGATGTAGATTCTATCGCCGGGATTGTCAAGGTGCTCGGTAAAGGAAGGAAAGAGCGGGTTGTGCCGATAGGAGAAGTGGCGCTGGCGGCGATAAGAAAGTATGTTGACAAAAGGAAGAAACAAAGCAGCGCCTTATTTTTGAATAAGAACGGAAAACGCATTGGTACAAGAGGCGTGCGCGATATAGTTGGAAAATACTTGAAGAACGCGGGGATCCAGCGTGGAGTATCCCCGCATACCTTTCGGCACTCTTTTGCTACCCATTTATTGAACCGGGGAGCGGATTTACGCACAGTGCAGGAATTATTGGGTCACGCTAATCTATCTACCACACAGATTTACACGCATTTAACCACCGATAGGTTAAAAAGCGTTTATGATAAGGCGCATCCGCACGCCTAAAAAAGAGCATGTTTGTATTGTATGATTTAATATTCTTAATTTTTACCTTAATCTACCTGCCGATCTATTTATTCAAAGGTAAGTTTCATCACGGATTTTTGAGCCGTTTGGGAATTTTGCCTAAGGATTTGCATTTGGATAGGCCGGTTTGGATTCATGCCGTGAGTTTAGGCGAGGCGATATCTATACGCGGATTGGTTGAAGAATTGAGGAAGGCCTATCCGTATAAAAAATTTGTTTTTTCTACGGTTACACCAACCGGCAATAAAATAGCCCGGGAATTAGCCCGTTCAGGCGATTTAGTTACTTACCTGCCTTTGGATTTTAGCTTCACAGTTAGAAATGTAATCAATAGGATTAACCCCGGTTTATTTATTATCGCTGAAACGGAAATCTGGCCGAACCTGATCACTTATCTTCACATGAGAGATATACCTATTGTCACGGTCAATGGCAGGATATCCGATACCTCGTTTAAGGGATATTCGGCGATCAAGTTTTTAATTAGCCCCATCCTGAATAAGGTAAAATTATTTTGTTTGCAGTCTGAATCCGATGCCGCCAGATTAAGGAGACTGGGAGTATCAAACGATAAAATAAAAGTGACCGGAAATATGAAGTTTGATAAAAGTGATGACGCAGATTTTAGAAATGATTACACAGATTACAGGCTAAAGTTGGGGCTGGATCCGCTGGATAAGCTTTTAGCGGCCGGCTCAACCCATCCCGGCGAGGAAGAGATAATCTTGACCGTTTACAAAAGCCTTTTAAATGAATTCTCCCATCTTAGGCTGCTTATCGCTCCGCGGCATCCGGAGAGGACAAGCGCAATACTTCTCTTGATAGAAAGGTTCGGTTTGCAAGCGGTAAAGATTAGCGATTTGAATTCGCAAACCCGCAAACCCGCAAACCTTCGGGGGATTTTTATCCTGGATACCGTTGGGGATTTGATGCATTTTTACAGCGCGGCGGATATTGTTTTTGTGGGCGGAAGCCTAATCAAGAGAGGCGGGCACAATATTTTGGAACCGGCCTCTCTCGGTAAGCCGGTTATCTTCGGGCCGCATATGTTTAACTTCCGGGATATGGTAAAAATGTTTTTGGATGACAATGCCGCCATAATGGCCCGGACTCAGGAAGAATTAGCATCCAGCGTCCAAGCATTGTTAGGGAATTACTCTAAGGCCGGGGAGTTGGCCAAAAACGCTCATCAGGTAATCTCGCGTAATCAGGGGGCGACGCTTAGGAATATAGAAGCAATTAAACTCATGGGGGAATTTAATGGAAATTAAGGTAAGGCAAAATAATAGCGTGGTAATCTTGGATCTTGCCGGACGCATCGATGTCAATTCCGCTAATCTGGTTGAGATAGCCGGCCAGCTCGTCCATGACGGCTATAGCGATATCCTTTGTAATCTGGAAGAGGTAGATTTTATCGATTATATGGGTACCTCCGTCATTGTTATCGCCTACAAAGAGATTATCAATAACCGCGGAAGGATGAAATTTTGTAATGTGCCGGCGCATATCAGGAATATTTTCTGCATTGCCGGTTTAGACAGGGTGATTGAGATGCTCTCAAGCGAAGATCAGGCATTAAACAGTTTTAAGGAAGATAAGGCTATTGAAGAGATTAAGTCGATGCAGCTGCGCCGCAGGTTCAAGCGCCTGCCCATCGATATAAAAATCGAATTAAAATCTAAAGACGCCAGGAACCCCGTATGTTTGAAGCTGGATGTCTTAAATTTGAGCGCTGTAGGCGTCTTTATTTTTGGCTGCAACAAATTCAGGCTTGGCGATCTAGTTATTTTGAAAATGAAACTTCCTCCGAAGCGGCAAGAATTAGAGTTGGAGGCGAAAGTAGTCTGGATTCCTGATAAGCAGGTCCAGCCGCACTCTTACCCCGGCATAGGGGTGGAATTTGTCGAGCTCTCTTCAGAAATTCAGGCAGAGCTAGCCGAGTTTGTCGAGAGAAATACCTCCTTGAGCCCTTCGGAGTGAAAATGCCTAAGCTTTCCCGCCAAGCCGCCTCAGCGAGGGCGGGAAAAATTAAACCTAAGGCGGTTATTTTTGATATGGACGGGGTAATTATCGACTCTATGCCGTATCATTTTCTGGCTTGGTATGAAGTGTTGCGGCCGTATGGGGTGAGGGTGAGTTGTTTTGACGTTTACTCCAAAGAAGGCGAAAAATGGAGTAAGACCTTAAAAAGCCTGCTTATCCAAGCCGGTATAAAACCTACTACTAAGCTTTTAACAGAAATATTCTCCCGGCGCCAAAGGATATTCAGGAAATTATTCCAGCGTTTTATTTTTAACGGTGCGCAAGAGCTGCTCTCTTCTTTAAAGAAACAAGGTTACCTTTTAGGTTTAGTCACTGGTAGCCCCAGGAAAGAGGTAAATACTATCCTTCCTCGTAGCATCATCTCTAAATTTCAGGTTATTGTTGCCGGAGACGAAGTTAGGATGGGGAAGCCCGATCCTCAGCCGTATTTGAGAGCTGCCAGCCTTTTTGGCCTACAACCGAAAGATTGCCTAGTCGTTGAGAACGCGCCGCTAGGCATAGAGTCTGCTAAAAAAGCCGGGATGTTCTGTGTGGCCATCACCACTAGTCTTCCCAAAGAATACCTGAGGAAAGCAGATCTTATTGTTGATAATCTAAAACTCCTATCTCTTTGTCTTTTATAGGCTTTTCTTCCTTAGATAAAGCTATTGCGTCTTCCTTTTCCCTATGTTATTATAATAAGTTAAGATGAAAGAATATCTTTATAATCTGGCTACTGACAAGCGCAGAGGAATAGACGCTTCGTTCCTCAAATTTTTCCTACTGCTGGGTTCTTTTCTCTACGGAGCCCTGATTAGAGGCCTCATCTTAGTTTATGCATTTAGGCCAGCCAAGCTGGGATGTAAGGTAATTAGTGTCGGCAATATTACCCTTGGCGGAACAGGAAAGACCTCGCTGGTAGAGTTTGTTAGCCGTTATCTTAGAGACAAAGGCCATAAGATTGCTATATTGAGCAGGGGATATAAAAAGCTCAGGCAGGAGATGGGAGATGAGCCTTTGATGTTGCTGAGGAATTTAGGCGATGTTCCGGTGATTGTGGATCGCGACAGGGTAAGGGGGGCAAAAAGAGCGGTTCAGGAGTATGGGGTGGATACGGTTATCCTTGATGACGGTATGCAGCAATGGCGCCTCAAGAAAGATCTGGATATCGTTACGATCAGCGTTCCTCAGGGTTTTGGCAATCAACATATGCTTCCCAGAGGGATCTTGCGCCAGCCGCTTGCTTCGCTTAAAGATACGCATATTTTTGTTTTAACTAAGGTTAGTTCCGGTAGCAGCTTAAAGAAGATCAAGGATACTTTAAGTCAGATTAATCCCGCGACCCCGGTTGTAGAATCAGTGCATGAGCCCTTAGGGTTTTATGATATCAATCATCCTGATGAGCTATTAAAGTTAAATTATTTGAGCGGGAAAAGCATAGGACTATTCTCTGGCATAGCTGACCCAGATTCATTTGCGAATCTAATTTCTGGTCTAGGGATAAAAATCGGCTTGGATTTAAGATTTGGCGACCATCATAATTATAGCGAAGAGGATTTATTCGGTATCGCTACTAAATGCGCGAAAGAAAGTTTAGGGATAATCCTCACCACTGAAAAAGATGCGGTAAGAATATCCGAGGCAAAACTAAAACTCTTTGAGGGGTATCAGCTTTTGGTTTTACGCATAGCCTTAAAAATCACCAAAAATGAAGAGCAACTTTTTAATCGATTACTTAGCCTGTATTCTTTTTAGGATTCTCGGGGCAACCTTTAGGTTTCTTCCGGTTGGATGGAGCCTTTGCTTAGGCCGCAGGGCCGGGGATTGCTTTTATTATTTCGACTTTAAGCATAAGGCGAGGAGCTACGCGAACATTAAATTTGCCGTAGGTAAAGAATTACCTCCCGCGAAAATCGCGAAACTCACCAAAGAATTTTATCAGTCATTCGGGCAAAGTTTGATTGAGATATTCCTGATCCCTAAAGTAGATAAAGCCTATATGGATAAATATATACATATAGAGGGATTGGAGAATATCTACAACGGTTTAAAAAAAGGTAAGGGAGTAATTCTTATCGCGATACACGCGGGAAGCTGGGAGTTGGCTAATATTATCTGCGCCAACCTCGGTTTTCCGTTTTATCTTTTTATTAAGGATCAGGATTTCCCGCGTTTAAACGAATTACTGAATAAATACCGCCGGCAAAAAGGGTGCAAGATAATTGCTAAAGAAGGGGGGCTCAAACAATTAATCGAAGCGCTTAAAAACAACTCGGCGGTGGGTATAACTTTGGATCAGGGCGGTAAGACAGGAGAGCTGGTGGATTTCTTTGGCAGGAGCGCCTCGATGTCTACCGGCGGGATAAAACTGGCTTTAAAATACGGATGTCCGGTTGTTCCGGTATATTTTAAGCGGACCCGTGGCCCGAATGTGCAGGTATTGGTGGGAAAAGAGTTGGAATTAACCAAAACCGGAAATTCGGATACTGACCTGAAAGATAACCTGCGGAGATTCACTAAGTACTTCGAAGAATTAATCCGTAAGTACCCCAAAGAATATCTTTGGACCTACAAGATCTGGAAATATTCGGACCAGCGGAATATTCTTATCCTAAGCGATGGCAAGGCCGGGCATTCGCGCCAGTCAGAGGCTGTGGCTGAGATAGTTGTAGAGCGCCTGAAAAATAAAGGGATACAGGCAAAAGTTAATTTCATGGAAGTAAGGTTCAAAAATAAATTAGGCAAAACAATCCTTTCCTTAAGCAGTCTATTTACGGGAAAGTATCATTGTCAGGGGCGGCTTTGGTGCTTGAAGAAATCACTCAATGAAGATACATATAAAATGCTCATGCGTTTGAGCCCGGATATTATTATTTCTTCTGGTTCAGGGCTTGCGGCGGTTAACTTGGCGATTGCGCGTGAAAGCCTAAGCAAATCTATTCAGATTATGCGGCCGTCAATTTTGAGCGTGAAGAGATTTGATTTGGTGATTATGCCGCGGCATGACCATCCTCCGCAGAGAAAGAATATAGTAGTTACCGCGGGGAGCCTTAATCTTGTAGAGGAACAATATCTTAAGCAAGAATCGGGTAAATTAATCCAGAGAGTAAATTTAAACCCGCAAGCCGGTTATGTCGGGGTATTAATAGGCGGGGATAGCAAGAGATTTGTCCTTGAGCATGACTTAATACGTAAAGTTATTGCTGAACTAAAAAAAGCCGCTGAGAAAATCAACGCGGATATACTTTTGACTACTTCTCGCCGGACAAGTGCGGAAACTGAAGATTTGATAAAACAGGAGCTTAAAGATTATCCGCGCTGCAAACTTATGGTTATTGCCAACGAGAAAAACATCCCGGAAGCAGTAGGGGGGATTTTAGGTCTAAGTAAGGTAATCGTGAGTTCTCCGGAGAGTATATCGATGATCTCTGAAGCAGTGAACAGCGCCAAACCAGTAGTAGTTTTTAGGGTAGGAGGTTTAAACAGGAAACATAGGGTCTTTGTTGAGAATTTATCCCGGAGTCAACATATAATTCTAAGTGCAGTTGATTCTCTGGGGCAGAGAATAGAAGAAGCATGGCAGGATAAAGCTGCGGTAAATGTTTTAAGCGATAATGATTTAGTCGCTAAGGCGGTAGAAAAAATATTATGAATATCTTACAAATCTTACCAGAGCTTAATGTCGGCGGGGTTGAGACCGGAACTTTGGATCTCTCCAAATATTTAGTGCGCTTAGGGCATAAGGCAATAGTGGTCTCCGCGGGCGGCTCGCTGGTGAAGGATTTGGAGGCATTGGGAGGCGTTCATTACCAATTGCCCGTGCACAAAAAATCTATTTTTTCGATGATTAAAGCGATTCCGCTTTTAATAGAGATTATCAAGAAAGAAAAAATCGATATCGTGCATGCGCGCTCCCGCGTGCCGGCCTGGATCGCTTTTTTTGCCTGTCGCGAAACAAAAACCGTCTTGATCACTACCTGTCATGGCTATTATAAAAAACATCCGTTTAGTTATGTGATGGGTTGGGCCAAGCGGGTAATCGTTTTGAGTAATGTCATCGCCCGGCATATGATCGAAGACTTTAGTGTTCCGCACGAACGGATCAGGCTTATTCCGCGCAGCGTAGATCTGGAGAAGTTTAAATATTTTGATCCGGATAAAAAACGGGGAAAGGAATTTAATATCGGGATTATCGGCAGAATCACTCCGTTAAAAGGCCACCTCTATTTTATTAAGGCCATGGCAAAAGCTGCCCGGGTTATCCCGCAGTTAAAGATTTGGATCGTAGGGGACGCCCCGAGTTCACGCCAAGCCTATAAAGAGCAGATCCAAGTATTAGTCAGAAGATTGGGGTTGGCTCATTGCACAGAGTTTTTGGGCACGCAAAAAAATATACCGGAGATCTTATCCAATTTAGATCTGGTGGTTCTGGCGACCACCACGCATGAGGCGTTTGGGAGGGTGATTGTTGAGGCGCAAGCCGCGGGTGTGCCGGTTGTCGCTACTGAAGTGGGTGGAGTGGTGGATATCATCGAACACGGCCGCACAGGATTAATCGTTCCTCCGAGCGACCCCCAAAGCATGGCCGAGGCAGTGATCAAGATATTTAAGGATCCGGAGTTAGCGCGTAATCTTAGCGAAGCAGCCTATCAAAAAGTCAAAGAGAAATACAATGTCGAGTTAATGGTTGATAACACGCTTAATGTTTATCAGGAGGCGTTGAGTAATTTTAGGCTTTTAATCATTAAGTTGAGTTCGTTGGGAGATCTCATTTTATCTACGCCGGGCTTGCGGGCGATAAGAGAGAAGTTTCCGCGCCACAAGATAAGTTTTCTGGTCGGAGAAGAATCTAAAGAACTACTCTTGAGGTCTCCTTATATAGACGAGTTGCTGGTGGTTAACTTAAAAAATAAAGATAAAGGCTTAAAAGGCCTGTTTAATATTGCCCGGATTCTAAGAAAGAAAAATTTTGATCTGGTCATTGACCTGCAGAATAACCGCGTCAGCCACCTGCTTTCTTTCTTCTCTTTAAGCCCTGACCGTTACGGCTATGATAACAAAAAATTCGGTTTCTTACTTAACCACAGGATCAAAGATGAAAAGCCCGCGCTGGATCCTGTGACGCATCAATTTTGTGTCTTGAAGATGCTGGGGATAGACTTAAGGGATAACCGTCTGGAGTTATGGCCTGGCAAAGAAGACGAAGAATATATCGAAAATTTCCTGAGCAGGGAATGGTTGAGCGCTGACCAGAAAATCATCGGAATAAATATCAGCGCCAGTAAGAGGTGGTTGACTAAAGCTTGGCCAAAAGACCGTATTGCCAAGCTGTGCGATGAACTGGGGCTAAAAAACATCCGGGTTTTGATTACCGGTACAGAGAATGATGCGCAGGAAGCCAATGCTTTAACCGCGATGGTCAAGAATACCAAGATTATCAATGCCTGCGCCAAAACCAACGTGAATCAGTTAGCCGCGCTGATCAAACGTTGTTCTTTGTACATCTCGGCGGATTCCTCGCCTCTGCACATAGCCGCGGCTGTGAACATACCGGTGATTGCCTTTTTTGGTCCGACTGACCCGGCAAGACATATGCCTCCGGCAAAACATTACGTAATTATTCGCAGAGAATTGGAATGCAGCCCCTGTTATAAGCCTAAATGCAGGCATAAAAAGTGCATGGATATGATTACGGTTGAAGAAGTGTTGGAGGCAGTAGATAAATTACTTAGATGAATATTCTATTTATCACAAACCATCTTAATACCGGCGGCATTACCAGCTACGTGTTTACTCTTGCCTCAGGCTTAAGGAAAAGAGGGCATAATCTATATATCGCCTCTTCCGGAGGAGAGCGCGCCCTTAAATTTAAGGAAGCGGGAATAGATTATATTTCTATCCCGATGAGGACGAAAAAAGAGATCAGCTTAAAAATAATTTTTAGCTTAATAAAATTATCTAGTATAATAAGGAAGAATAAGATTGATATTGTGCATTCGCATAGCCGGACTACTCAGGTCTTAGGCTGCCTCTTAGGGAAAATTACCAAAGCCAGGCACATTTTTACCTGTCACGGTTTTTTTAAACGCAGGCTCTTACGCAGGACTTTTCCCTGCTGGGGAGAAAAAGTAATTGCTATAAGTGAACAGGTAAGGGAGCATCTGGTTAAGGATTTTAAGTTAGACGAGAAAAAAATAGTGGTAATCCATAACGGCATAGACGTGGATAGGTTCAGAAGACAGAAGACAGAAGACAGAAGACAGAATAGGATAAGTTTAGGATTAGGTGATGGCCCGGTAATCGGGATTATCGCCCGGCTTTCAGATGTCAAGGGCCATGAATACCTTATCGAGGCGATGAAACCCGTCTTAGAAAAATATCCCGTGGCCCAGTTGCTGATTATCGGCACGGGAAAAACCAAGGAAGGGTTGATCCGCTTAGCCGCCTCTTTGGGAATCAGCAGTAATGTATTTTTTGTCCCCCAAACCCAAGATACGGCGGCCGCGTTAGCCGCGATGGATATCTTTGTTATGCCATCACTGCAAGAAGGACTGGGATTAGCGCTGATGGAGGCAATGGCTTCTGGCAGAGCGGTGGTCGCTTCAGGTGTCGGCGGGATTAAAACCTTGATTCAGGACGGCCGCGATGGTTTATTGGTTGAACCGGCTGATAGTCAGGAGTTAGCCCGGGCAATTTTAACCCTGCTGGATGATCCGGTCAAAAGAACGGCCTTAGCTAAAGAGGCGCAGGCTTTTATCCAACAAAATTTTTCTCAAGAAAAGATGGTCTTGGAAACAGAGGAGGAGTACTCAAGGTGTTTAGGCGTAAAAGATTAATTGTCGCCGCGTTACTCGCGGTTATCATATTTTCCTTTCTAAGTTTCGTCCGGCATAAATACGTTCTTCCGGTAATTATGTACCACTCCATTAATCCGGATACGCAAAACAACAGCCTTTTGGTGGTTACTCCGGAGAATTTCCGCAGACAGATGCGTTTTTTAAAGGAGCATGATTACCATGTGGTTTCTCTTGAAGAGGCGGCTGATTTCATAAGAAATAAAAAAAGGCCTCCACCTCGCACAATCGCGATAACTTTTGATGATGGATATAAAGATAACTATACCTATGCCCTCCCTATACTTAAAGAATACAATTTTACGGCGACGATATTTATTGTAGTGAATGAAGTAGGGGTTCCTCCGGATAAAAAGCTCTCTTGGGATGAAATTCAGGCTATACAGAAATCAGGGCTGATTACCTTCGGTAGTCACACGATTGATCATCCTAATCTGGCGGAGGTTACTTCCAGCGAAACCATCAAAAACGAAATTCAGGGCTCAAAAAAGATAATCGAGGAGAAGTTGGGAAAGAAAGTAGGGGCCTTTAGTTATCCCAGCGGAAGATTCAGTAAAGCCGCCCGGCAGGCGGTGATTGATGCCGGATATAAACTGGCTGTAGCTACTAATCCGGGGAAGAGAATACCCGATGACGATATATTCGTCATCAAGCGGATCAGAATCTCCAAGAATTGCGATAATTTGTTTATATTCTGGGTAGAGACAAGCGGCTATTATAATTTTATGAGGGAGAGCAAGGGGCAGAAAAATGGGCGCGGAAGCCAAGAAGATACTTATCTTTAATGTTAACTGGCTGGGAGATGTTTTATTCTCTACGGCGGTAATCCGGAATATCCGGCGTAATTTTCCGAATAGCTTCTTGGCCTGTATTATACCAGCTAGGTGTTATCCCGTCTTAAAGGGAAACCCGCATTTGGATGAAATAATTATTTTTGACGAGAAAGACCGGCATAAGGGTTTATTCGCCAGGTTAGGCTTTATCCGTAATCTTAAGAATAAGAAGTTCGATATGGTCTTTCTTTTACACAGGTCATTTAGCCGCGCGCTTATCTGCCGTCTCGCCGGGATACCGGAAAGAATAGGCCATTATACGAAAAAAAGGGCCTTCCTGTTGACCAAAAAGATCATCCCGCCGAAGAGGGATTCGCTTCATCGCATAGATTATTATCTGGATATTATTGAGCAGGCAGGGTTAAGGGTAGAAGACCGCTATCCGGAATTCTTTATCAGTACTGAAGATAAAGCCTTTGTGGAAGACTTTCTGAATAAAAACTCGGTTAAGCAAGATGATTTTATCGTGGCTATAAACCCGGGAGGAAACTGGCCGCCTAAACGCTGGCCTAAAGATTATTGGGTGGAATTAGCGGATAAGCTGATTGAAGATTCTGCTGCCAAGTTAATTATTACCGGATCAGTTAATGATTTGTCTTTAGCTGGTTACATTCGCGGAAAAATGCTGCATAAGCCTATAGTTGCCTGCGGGGTATTTAATCTAAAACAGCTTGGCGCGTTAGCCAAAAAAGCGGACCTGTTTATTACCGCTGATACCGGGCCTTTGCATATCGCTAACAGCGTGGGAGCGAAAAAAATAATCGCGCTCTTTGGCCCTACCTCGCCGGCAGTCACCGGGCCTTATCCGTCAAAAAACGTCACTATCCTGCAGAAGGACGTGGGCTGCGAGATTTCCTGCTATGAAGTAAATTGTAAAGATAACCGCTGCATGAAGGCGATCACGCCTGCCGACGTGCTCCAAGAAATAAAAAAATAAGATGGCGCGTAAAATACTTTTCATTACCCTCAGCAATATCGGCGATTGTCTACTCACTCTGCCGGTATTGGATAGCCTGCGGCAAAAATTCCCTGAAGCGCGAATTACGGTCATCGCTGGGCCGCGGACAAAAGGAGTATTCGCGGGCAATCCTGATATCCACAAATTTATCACCTATGATAAACGCGCCAGCCTTAAAGAAAAAATAAATTTATTCGTTTCTTTATGGAAAGAGAGCTTCGACGTAGTAGTTGATTTACGCAATAGCTTATTCGGAGTATTTCTTCCGGCCAAGTATAAAACTTCACCTTTTTTGAAGATACCCAAGCGCGTCAAACATATGAAGGATAGGCATCTCTATAAGATAAAGGGTATATTCAAAATTAAGGACGCGCCTATTTTACCCGTAGCATTATATCCCAGCTTAACGGATAAAGAGAAGATTAATCAAATATTAAAAGAGAATAAAATCAATAGCGAAGATAAGTTAATCGTAGTTGCTGCCGGAGCGCGCAGCCACACGAAGCGCTGGCCCAGAGAGAGATTCATAGAATTGATCGCGAAGTTGATCCAAGAGTTGCCGGTAAAAATTATTTTGGTGGGAGATCGGGAAGATAGGGAGGGTAATCAATATATCGCCCAACAGGTAAGGGTCCCACTAGTGGATTTGAGCGCCAGGACTTCACTCAATGAGTTGAGCTATCTTTTAAAAAAGGCGAGCCTCTTGATTAGTAATGACAGCGCGACTTTACATCTTGCCGGCTACCTGAATATTCCGGTAGTCGCTGTATTCGGAATAACTGATGACGCCAAATACGGGCCATGGTCAGAAGGGTCTTTGGTAGCGAAAAAAGAAATATCCTGCCGGCCCTGTCAAGAGGCGCAATGTGAATTCGGGACTTTGGAATGTATCACGTTGGTAAAAGTAGAGGATGTCTTTAGGCTAGTGAAAGATATATTGCTTAGTGAAGACAGAAGACAGAAGGCAGAAGACAGAAAAGAGTTTAAGCGGATACTGGTCGTACGTACCGACAGGATCGGCGATGTGCTTTTATCCACGCCGGTAATCAAGGCCTTAAGAGACAGTTATCCGCACGCCTTTATCGCGATGATGGTTTCTCCGTATGCTAAAGATATAGTCGAAGGTAATCCTTATTTGGATAAAGTAATCATTTTGGATAAGGACGGAGAACATAAAAATTGGCTGCGCTCGGTTAAATTAATCCGGAAATTAAAGAAGATGAAATTTGATTTGGCGCTCGTTTTACATCCGACTAACCGCGCGCACTTATTAACTTTTCTTAGCGCTATACCCAAAAGAGTCGGTTATGACCGTAAACTGGGATTCTTGCTTAGCGATAGGATTAAACATACCAAGCAGTTTGGAGAAAAACACGAGCTGGATTATAACTTGGACTTATTAAGGTATTTAGGCGTCGAAATAAAAGATAAAAATTTATTTATACCGGTTAAGCCTGAAGCTGAAAAGTGGGTAGAGGAATTATTCAGGCAGGAAGGAATAAGTAGTTCAGATAAGCTATTGGCGCTTAACCCTAGCGCCAGCTGCCCGTCGAAAATCTGGCCGGCTGAGCGCTTTGCCCAAACAGCGGATAAGTTAACCCAAAAATACGGATTTAAGATCATAGTGATTAGCGGGCCAAAAGACATCAGGCTTGCCGATAATTTAGTTAAAAATATGCGCTCGAGGGCAATTAATCTGGCGGCAAAGACCTCCGTAACGCAATTGGCCAGCTTATTAAAAAGATGCAGCCTATTTATTTCCAATGATTCCGGCCCGGTGCATATTGCTTCAGCTGTGGGCACGCCGGTGATTTCCATTTTTGGCAGGAATCAGGCAGGTTTGGGCCCGAAACGTTGGGGGCCGGTGGGAGAGCGGGATAAACTCCTGCATAAAGCTGCCTGCATAGAATGCCTGGCGCACAATTGCCAAAAACAATTCACTTGCCTTAAGGCAATTAGTGTTGAGGATGTGGTCTTGGCCGCGGACGCAATTTTACAAAATTAAATTGATATCGAAATTAATCTGGTGATTGTGGTAAATATATAGTTGATTAAGCGCCGGATTGTGCTAAAATTATAATTTCACTATGATAGATATAAAGAAAGTTAAGACATATTCGGTTAAGGCGCGCTTGAGTAAGGTGAATTCCGCGGATTTTGCCCGCATTCCGGCTAAAAATAAGGGATTTAGGGCTTTTTATGATTCTTTGCCTAATATCTTAAAGGCAAAGGATTTACGTTGCGTAGTGAATGATATAGCCGCTGCCCGTAAAAACGGTAAGGCAGTGATATTTATGGCCGGTGCCCACGTGATCAAATGCGGGCTTAATCTTGTCTTAATCGAGCTGATTAAAAATAAAGTGATTACCTGCATCTGTTTAAACGGCGCGGGGATTATCCACGATTTTGAAATTGCTTTTCAAGGAAAGACTTCCGAAGATGTCAGCCAAAACCTTAAAACCGGTAAATTCGGAATGGGCAGGGAGACCGCGGAGTTCATTAATAACGCGGTAGCCGAAGGCGTAGAAAGCGGATTAGGTTTAGGGCTCTCCGTCGCTAAAAAAATAGCCGATTCTAAATTGCCTTATAAAAATCTGAGTTTATTGTACAATGCCCATAAATACAAAGTTCCGGTCTGCGTTTTCGTCGGAATCGGCACAGATATCATTCATCAGCATCCTTCGTTTAACGCCGGGTTTACTGGCGAAGGGTCTCAGCGTGATTTTTATACGCTCACGGAAAATATCCGCGCCTTAAAGGGTGGAGGGGTAGTTTTAAATTTTGGCTCGGCAGTGATGCTTCCGGAAGTATTTTTGAAGGCTTTAAATTTAGCCCGTAATTTAGGGAGTAAAGTGAAAGATTTCACCACGGCTACTTTTGATATGATTTATCAATACCGCGCGGCCCAGAATGTCGTGGCGCGCCCGGTGATCTCAGGCGGCCAAGGTTACTATATCATCGGCCACCATGAAATCATGCTCCCGCTTTTGGCGCAGGCAGTTATAGAAAAATTATGAAAAATTTAAAAGAAATAGTGCGCAGGCTGAACAAGGCAAGAATTCTGGTCATCGGCGATCTTATCCTTGATGAATATATCTGGGGAAAAGTAGAGAGGATTTCGCCTGAGGCGCCAGTTCCGGTGGTTTGGGCGAATAAACGCACACATGTTCCGGGAGGAGCGGCCAACGTAGCCAATAATATCCGTTCTTTTGGCGCCGAGGTCTATTTAGCCGGCGTTACCGGAGGCGATGCCAACGCCAAAATCCTGCTCGCGGAATTGAAGAAAAATAAAATAAATACCGAAGGCATCTTCGTTGAGCCACAGAGGTATACTACGGTGAAGACTCGAATTATCGCCGGGCATCAACAAGTGGTGCGCGTAGATTGGGAGCATACCGAGCCGTTGATTAAGACAACAACGCAGAGGATCTTTAATTTCATTAAGGATAATATCGATAATTTTGACGCCATCATCATCGAAGATTACGGAAAAGGGGTAATCAACGCCCAAGTTTTAGCAGGTTTGATTTTACTGGCTCAGGCGCATAAGAAAATCGTCACCGTCGACCCGAAAGAAGACCATTTCCAATATTACCGTCAGGTGACCTCGATTACTCCTAACCGCAAAGAATTGGAGAACGCGGTGAGAAATCTAAAGATTAAGGACAAAAAGAATAGATTAAAGCTGGAGAGCGATAAATTATTTACCGATAAGGATATTGACGCCGCGGGAAAACAGATATTGGAATATTTAGGGCTTGAGTCACTCTTAGTTACTTTAGGGGAACAAGGGATGAAGCTGTTTGAAAAGAATGGGGCGATCACGCATATCCCCACGGTGGCCCAAGAGGTCTTTGATGTATCCGGAGCAGGGGACACGGTAATTTCGACTTTTACTCTCGGTTTATGCGGCGGGGCAAGCAGGCTAGAAGCTGCCCATATCGCTAATTACGCCGCCGGTATTGTCGTAGGCAAGATTGGCACAGCCACGACTACCCGGGAAGAACTTTTAAAAAGGTTAGGTTAAAATGGATGTAATCGGAGTCATACCAGCGCGGTATTCTTCCACCAGATTTGAAGGAAAGGTTTTGGCTAAGATACTTGGTAAGCCGATGATCCAGCACGTCTGGGAAAGGGCGAAACTTGCCCGGATGCTCGACGATGTGATTATTGCCTGTGACCATGAATTAGTGGCTTCTACTGCCCGCGAGTTTGGAGCTAAGGTAGTCTTTACCGCTAAGGCGCATGCCTGCGGTACAGACAGGATCAGCGAGGTAGTCAATCCGCTAGAGGTAAAAATAGTTATAAATATTCAGGGAGATGAGCCATTAATCCATCCCAGTACGATCGATAGCGTAGCGAGCGCGCTTTTAGATAATAAAGATATCAATATGGCTACGTTGATGAAAAGAATAGAAGACCCCGCTTTAATCAATGATCCGAATGTGGTCAAGGTAGTGGTGGATAGGAATAATTTCGCGCTCTATTTTTCGCGCGCGGCCATCCCGCATTTAGCGTTGGGCGCTGAAATTGCCAAACCGGTGTATTTTAAGCATATTGGGCTTTATGGATATACCAAAGACTTCCTTTTTACTTATAAAAACCTGCCGGTCTCTAATTTAGAAAAAACCGAGCGGCTGGAACAATTACGGGTGCTTGAAGGAGGATTCCGGATTAAGGTTATTGAAACTAAATTCGATACCGTGGGAGTAGATACGCCGGAGGATTTGGAGAAAGTTAAAGTTTATTTAGAGAAGGATAAAATATAATGCATGAAATCATGGTGAGAAATATCCGCATTGGTAACCATAACCCTTTAGTGTTGATTGCCGGGCCGTGCGTGATTGAATCACAGACACTCGTTTTGGATACCGCTAAAAGAATAAAAGATATTACGACTAAACTCGGAATTCCCTATATCTTTAAATCCAGCTTTGATAAAGCCAACCGCATGTCCGGGGATTCTTTTCGCGGCCCGGGGATCAAAAAAGGCTTGGAAGTCTTAAATAAAATTAAGCAACTAGTGAAGGTTCCTATATTAAGCGATGTGCATTGCGTAAAAGATATGGCCGAAGCGGCTAAGGTCTTGGATATTATTCAAATCCCGGCGTTTTTATGCCGTCAGACAGATATTATGCTGGCGGCAGCCCGTACCGGAAAGGTCGTGAATATCAAAAAAGGGCAGTTCTTGGCGCCTTGGGATATTCTGCCGATTATCAAGAAGGTGGAGTCTACCGGAAATAAAAAAATTCTTATTACCGAGCGGGGGGTAAGTTTTGGTTATAATAATCTGGTTTCGGATTTCCGGGCCTTACAGATTATGCGTGGTTTCGGCTACCCGGTGATTTATGATGCTACCCATAGCATTCAGGTCCCCGGAGGAAAAGGAACTTCATCCGGCGGAGAGCGCGAATTCGTCGAGGGTTTATCCCGGGGGGCAGTTGCCTTTGGCTGCGACGGTTTATTTTTAGAGGTGCATCCGGATCCGGATAAAGCTCCTTGCGACGGCCCAAATATGATTAATTTAAAAGACTTAGAGAAACTATTAAAACAGGTTAAGAAGATTGAGGCAGCCTTATGAAAATAAACATCGTCAAAAGGGCCAAGGAAGTTTTGGATATCGAGGCGGCTGCGATCAAGAACTTAAAAGCGCGCATCGATCATGATTTTAGGGATGCCGTTAATTTAATCCATAGAACCAAAGGCAGGGCGATCGTCAGCGGGATGGGCAAAACCGGAATCATCGCCCAGAAGCTTTCCGCTACCTTGGCTTCCACCGGGACCCCGAGTTTATTTTTACATACCGCTGAAGCAATTCACGGAGATTTAGGAAAAGTCACTTCCGATGATGTGGTAATTATCCTTTCGAATAGCGGCTCAACCGAAGAGATGAAGCAGCTCCTCCCTTTATTAAAAAAGATAGGTTGTAAAGTGATTGCCCTTACCGGTAACATTAAATCTATTCTGGCAAAATATAGCGATGTGGTTTTGGATGTTTCGGTAAAAAAAGAGGCTTGCCCTTTAGGCCTGGCTCCGACAGCTTCCACCACCGCGGCTCTGGCTATGTCAGATGCTTTGGCTGTTTGCTTGTTAGAGCTTAAAGGTTTTAAAGAAAAAGATTTTGCCTTTTTTCATCCCGGAGGGGCATTGGGGAAGCGCTTACTTTTGAAGGTGGAGGATATTATGCGCCGTGGAGAGGCTAATCCGATTGTCAAAGAAGAAGAAAAGGTTTCTAAGGTACTGATTAAAATTACTCAGGCGCGCGCGGGTTCAGCCACGGTGGTGGACGCGAGAGGTAAGTTAAAAGGGATATTTACCGACGGCGACCTTAGGCGGCATCTTGAGACAGATAAAAATTTACCGACGCGTAAAATAAAAGAAGTAATGACTAAAAATCCAACCGTTATTCATCAGGAAATGCTCGCGGCCGAAGCCATTCGTATATTGCGGGAAAAAAGGGTCGATGAACTTCCGGTGGTGGATAGAGATAAGCGTCCGGTGGGTTTATTGGATGTGCAGGATCTTTTGAAAGCAGGATTATTATAGAAAATGCCCGCAGATACGTTTAAACAGGAATTGGATGAACGCGCCAGAAAAATAAAGATTTTATTGCTGGATGTGGACGGCGTGCTCACTGACGGCAGGATTATTTATGACTCTAAGGGGAGGGATTCAAAATTTTTTGACGTGCATGACGGGTTGGGGGTTTATATTCTCAATAAAGCCGGGATTAAAACCATTATTGTTACCGCTAAAAGCTCTAAGGCAATTAAGCCGCGGGCGCGCGATATGCGGGTCACCGAGGTATTCGCGGATGTTTCTCCTAAAAGCGGGGTATTGGATAAAATCTTGAAGAAATATCAGGTGACTAGAGAAGAGGTTTGTTTTGTGGGGGATGATCTGGTGGATTTAGGCTTGATGAAAATAGTAGGTTTTCCCGTCGCTGTATTTAACGCCTGCCCGGAAATCAAGCAGGCCGCCAGTTACATCACTATTAGATATGGCGGCAGGGGCGCGGTGCGCGAGATCGCCGAGTTAATCCTTAAAGCGCAGGGTAAGTGGGGAGAGATGATCAGATTTTATGAGGCCTAAAGAAGGTTTTTTAGTTTTTATATTGATTTCTTTATTTTTTATTCCCGCTTTTGGCGAAACCACTACCCCTGATCAACCCTCTGACCAGCAGATCGGCGATTTTTCTTTGTCGGGTTACGGGGATAAAGGGAAGAAGAGTTGGAATATTGCCGGTAAAACCGCGGATATATTCACGGATGAGGTTAAATTAAAGGACGTGGACGGTAATCTCTACGGAAAAGATGAAGATGTGAATCTTACCGCCAAGACCGGAAATTTCAATAAAAAAGACGGGAAGGTTCATTTAGAAAAAGATGTGGTGATTACCACCTCTAAGGGCGCGAAACTTACTACCGACTCCATGGATTGGGATAGGAATAAGCAATTAGTTACTACCGAAGATAAAGTAAACATCGCCAAAGACAATATGAATATTACCGGTACGGGGGCCCACGGAGAACCAAACCTTAAAAAACTGGCGTTAAATAAAGACGTTACGGTCGACATCAACCCGACGCAGAGTTCCGCGGCCAAATCCGATGAATTGGCAGTAAAAGATAAGGTTACGATTACCTGTGATAGTTCACTCGAAATTGATTACGAGAAAAATATCGCTACCTTTAATAAGAATGTTTTAGTGGATAGGGGTGATTCCCAGATCTATAGCGATATAATGCATCTTTATTTTAGCGCGGGCAAGGATACCAAGCAGGCGGATAAAACTCCCGGGCTGATGGGTAATAATAAAATCGATAAGATTGTAGCGCAGGGTAATGTCAAGATTGTCCGCGGTGAAAATACTTCATATAGCGAAGAAGCGGTTTATACCGCTAGCGACAAGAAAATAGTCTTAAGCGGAAGGCCAAAATTAGTTTTTTATTCTACCGAGGACCTGAAGAATGCATCTTTTGGAAATTAAAGGTTTAAGCAAGACTTACGGCGGGAGAGAAGTAGTTAAGGGTGTTGACCTCACGGTGAAACGCTCAGAGATCGTCGGTTTACTTGGGCCTAATGGCGCGGGAAAAACCACCACTTTCTATATGGTGGTCGGGATTGTCCCGCCTAACCGCGGAAAAATCGTCTTTGATAATTATGATATAACTAATTTATCGATTCACGAGCGGGCGCATTTTGGCATCGGGTATTTATCTCAGGAGGCTTCTATATTTCGTAAGCTTACGGTTGAAGAAAATATCATGGCAATTTTGGAAACTCTTTCCATAGGTAAGGCCGAAAGAAGGCGTCGGCTGGAGAGCCTGCTTAATGAATTAAATATAGCGCATTTAGCTAAATCCAAGGCTTTTACTTTATCCGGCGGAGAGCGCAGGCGCTTGGAGATTACCCGGGCCCTGGTTACTAATCCTTCTTTTATACTTTTGGATGAGCCGTTTTCCGGGATTGACCCGATTGTGGTTAACGAGGCGCAGGAGATTATCAAAGAATTAAGGGATAAGGGCTTAGGGATTTTACTTACCGACCACAACGTAAGAGAGACGCTTTCCATAACCGATCGAGCTTATTTAATTGCCGACGGCAAGATTCTTATTTCAGGAACAGCTGATGAACTTATTAATAACGCGCAGGCCCGTTCGATTTATCTGGGCGAAAAATTCAGGATGTGAGAAAGGGAGAAATGAAAACAGAAGTAAAGAAACTCGATAGTAATATAAAGGAACTTAATGTTGAAGTAACCGGAGATGTGGTAAAAAATAAATTCGAAGATGTCTTTAAACGTATAGGAATGGAAGCTAAGGTTCCGGGTTTTCGGCCGGGGCATGCCCCGCGGGATATCCTGGAGAAAAATTATTCTGCTAACGCGCATGAACAGGTATTAAAGGAATTGGTCCCGGATATTTACAATGAGGCAATCAATAAAGAAGGGCTGGATGTGATTGAATTGCCCGAGATATCCGAGGTAAAGCTGGATCGGGAGTCCCTTTCTTTTAAGGCTAAGGTGGAAGTCAGCCCGGAGATTGACGTTGGGGATTATAAGGGGATTAAAATTGATTACAAGGGCATAAACGTTGTTCCGGATGAGGTCAAGCGGGCTATCGATTCCCTGAAAGAATCGCGCAAGATCGATAATCTCGACGATAACCTCGCCAAGTCTTTAGGCTACCCGAATTTGAATGAGCTGGAGAAGGTTTTAGATAAACAAATCTTTATCCAGAAAGAAAATGCCGAGCGCCAGAAGGTAGAAGGCGAAATTGTCGAGCATCTGCTTAAAAGCGTGGATTTTAAATCGCCGCAGGGTTTGGTTAAGCGGCAATTGGAAGATATGCTGCGACAGGCTAAGGTGGATTTAGCTTTGAAGGGAATAGCGCGCGATAAAATCGAAGAGCAGGATAAAAAAATGCGCGAGGAGCTGGAGCCGGAAGCGGCTAAGCAGGTAAAGATTTATCTGATTTTAGCGGCGATAGCCAAAAAAGAAAATATAGCGCAAGACGATCACTTGCCGCGCAGGGTGATGGAGTTTTTGTTGAGAGAGGCTGATTGGAAGGTTGAAACAACATAATCAAGGAGGTTAGAATGGAAATTAAGAATCAGACTTTGGTTCCTATGGTCATCGAGCAGACCTCAAGAGGTTATGAGCGGGCCTATGATATTTATTCACGCCTGCTTAAGGACCGCATAGTTTTTATCGGCACTCCCATAGACGATTATATCGCTAATCTGATTATCGCTCAGATATTATTTCTGCAGATGGAAGACGTCGGTAAAGACATTAACGTTTATATTAATTCTCCGGGAGGTTCGGTTACCGCGGGACTGGCGATTTACGACACGATGCAGTTTGTAAAGTGCGATATTTCTACTTATTGCGTGGGACAGGCCTCCAGTATGGGCGCCCTGCTTTTATGCGCGGGGACAAAAGGAAAACGCCACTCGCTTCCGAACTCAAGGATTATGATCCATCAGCCTTGGGGCGGAGTGCAGGGGCCGGCGGAGGATATCTCCCGCCACGCGCAGGAAATTTTAAAAATGCGCGACAGGCTCAATGAAATAATCGCGCAGCATACGGGCCAATCGCTGGAAAAAGTAAAAAAAGATACGGACAGGGATTATTTTATGTCAAGCGAAGAAGCTAAAGTTTATGGATTAGTTGATGAAGTAATTATGCCGCAGGCAAAAAAGAAATAGGAGGTTGTATCTATGAGAAAAAATTATCTTTTGACTCCCGGGCCGACACCTTTACCGCCGCAGGTAATGGAGGCGATGAGCCGGCCGATTATCCATCATCGTACACCGCAATTTCAGGCGATCTTAAAAGAAGCGACTGAAGGGTTAAAATATGCGTTTCAGACTAAGAATGACGTCTTTATTTTAAGTTCTTCAGGGACAGGAGCAATGGAAGCGGCGGTAATCAATTTATTATCCTGCCAAGATACAGCCTTGGTTATCCAAGGCGGTAAATTCGGGGAGAGATGGACAGAACTATGTAAGGCTTATGGAGTAAATGTTGAAGTGATTGATGTGGAATGGGGTAAGGCGGTTAATCCCGTTGATATAGAGAAAAAATTAAAAGCCAATCCTAAGATAAAAGCGGTATTTACCACGCATTGCGAAACTTCTACCGGCGTAGTCAATGATATCGCCGCTATTGGAGCGGTGATTAAGAATAGCGATGCCCTGTTGGCGGTAGACGCGATCAGCAGCTTGGGCGCGATTGATTTAAAGACCGACGAGTGGGCTTGTGACGTTGTGGTCAGCGGGTCGCAAAAAGGCCTGATGCTCCCTCCGGGCTTGGGATTTATTTCCGTTAGCCCCAAGGCAGTTAAATTGATCGAAAACTCCAAGAGCCCGCGCTACTATTTTGATTTAAGGAAAGCCAAAAAAGCGCTGGATAAGATGGATACCCCATTTACTTCCTCGATCACCTTAATTACCGCGCTTAGGGAGGCCTTAAAGATGATGCGCGAGGATGGTCTGGAGAATATTTTTATCCGGCATAAGAAAATGGCGGATGCCACTAGGGCCGCAATAAAGGCATTGGGTTTGGAGTTGTTTGCTCCAACTGCTTCTTCTGATGTGGTTACAGCAGCAAAGATCCCCGCGGGCGTTGACGGCGAAAAATTAGTTAAAACTATGCGTGATACCTACGACGTTACCATTGCCGGCGGACAGGAAGAATTAAAAGGTAAAATATTTCGCATCGCGCATATGGGTTTTATCGAAGAGTTTGATATTATCACCGGTATTTCCTGTTTGGAAAAAGTCTTGACGCAGATGGGTTATAAATTCCCGTTGGGCGCCGGCGTAAAAGCGGCGGAAGAGATATTTTTGAAATAAAATAGGAGTTAAAGATGATTAAAATCTTAGTAAGCGATCCTTTATCCGAAGAGGGATTAAAAATCCTTAAAAACGTAAAAGAATTTCAGGTGGATGTAAAAACAGAATTAAAACCCGATGAGCTAAAAAAGATTATCCGGGACTATGACGCTCTTTTGGTAAGAAGCGCTACCAAGGTTACCAAGGATATTATTGGTGCCGCCGATAAACTTAAAGTGATCGGCCGCGCGGGAGTAGGTCTCGATAATGTGGATCTTGACGCTGCCACGCAAAAAGGCGTTATTGTAATGAATACGCCGGCAGGCAATACTATCTCTACAGCTGAACACGCGATGAGCATGATCCTTTCACTCTCTAGGAATATACCGCAGGCCAGCGCTTCGACTAAGAAAGGCGAATGGAAACGTTCAAAGTTTATGGGCGTTGAGCTTTATGGCAAGGTCTTAGGGATAGTCGGTTTTGGGAGGATTGGTAAAGAAGTAGCCAAACGGGCTTTATCTTTTGGAATGCAGGTCTTAGCCTATGATCCGTTTTTATCGCGCGAGATCGCCGAAGCTTTAGGTATCAAGGTAGTTGAGCTCAATGAGTTATTTCAGCACTCTGATTATATCACGGTGCACACCCCCTTAACCGATGAGACAAAACATATGATTTCAACCGCGCAGTTTAGCGTGATGAAGAAAGGGGTGCGTGTTATTAATTGCGCAAGAGGCGGGATTATCGATGAAGAGGCCCTTGCCGTAGCGATCAAGGAAGGCAAGGTTGCCGGCGCCGCTCTCGATGTCTTTGAAAAAGAACCTGTTCTTCCTGAAAGCGAACTTCTAAAATTGGATAATGTGATTGTTACTCCGCATTTAGGCGCTTCCACAGAAGAGGCGCAGGTGAATGTGGCAATCGAAGTGGCGGAGATTGTGCGGGACGCGCTTTTGGGGAAAGGAATACGTAATGCCGCTAATTATCCGTGTTTAGAAGCGGAAGTTTGCAAAATGCTTAATCCTTATATAACTTTGGCCGAGAAATTAGGCGCTTTTTCCTCTCAGCTTATCGAAGGAAGGTTTCAGGAGTTAGATATAAGCTATAGCGGAGAGATTGCCACTTATGATTTAAGCCCGCTGACCATGGCGCTTTGTAAAGGGTTGCTTTCTCCTATATTAAAGGAGACGGTGAATTTTGTTAATGCTGTTTCGCTCGCTAAAGAAAGAGGAATAAAAATTAAGGAGGCAAAGTCTCCCAAGGAAGAAGAGTTTGTCAATCTGATCAAGCTGTCGCTAAAAACTGATAAAGAAACAAGGGTAATTTGGGGGACACTTTCCGGGAATAAACAGGCAAGGATCGTTAAGATAGATGAATATTATGTGGAATTGTATCCTATCGGAGAAATGATTTATATTGAAAACTGGGATAGGCCCGGCTTAATCGGAAGTTTAGGCACGGTTTTAGGTAAACACAGTATAAATATCGCGGCGATGACTTTTGGCCGGGATAAGCCCGGCGGAAAGGCAATCAGTGTTTTAAGCGTAGACAGCCCTGTTTCGGCGGAATTGGCAGCTAAGATCAAACAATTGGAGAATATATTGACCATAAAGGGCATTAGAATATGAAAAAGCTATTTATATTGATTCTATCGGCGATCGTTTATGGTTTATTTTCTATGGTTATAACTCAGGCTTATGCTAAAGATAAAGACTTGGTTTTGCTTTATACCGGAGAGACGCATTCTATGCTCTATCATTGCAATTGCCCTCTTGAGCCGGATGGCGGGGTGGCCCGCAGAGCGAGTCTCATCAAGCAATTGAAAAAGCAATACCCTGATTCTCTGGTTTTGGATTCCGGAAATTTCTTTAGCGGCGGGCTCTTGGATCAAAATACGCAAGATCCGCAATTGGATATGCAAAGGGCGGCCATAAATTTAGCCGCGCTTCAGCTGATGAAATATGACGCCTTATGCTTAAGTGATGATGAATTTAATTTCGGCACGGATTTTCTGAAAAAAAATATGGCTAAAGTAAAATTGGATTTTATTTCATCCAATTTAAGTTCGGATCTGGCCAAGCCGTATATCATTAAGAAAGTAGCGGGGATTAAAATAGGTATTATCGGGCTGACGAACTTAGCCGCCAAGCAGAAGGCGCAAGACTTAAAGTTTATCGAACCTAAACAGGCTGTAGAGAAATATGTTCAGGAATTAAAGAAGAAAGGTATAGGCCTGATTATTCTCTTAAGTAATCTAGGTGAAAGTGAGGACACAAAAATTATCAAGAGCGTAGCAGGAATATCCGTAGTTATCGACGGCCACGGCCGTGGTAATACTGTTAATGAATCATCTGCTAAGGTAGGGAGCACAGTTGTTTTACGTCCGAACTGGCAGGGGCGCAGGCTCGGTAAAGCCGTACTTAGTATCAAGGGTGATAAAATAGAGAAAGTCAGTGTTGAAGAATTAAGGCTCTCTGATAAAATCAGCGACGATCCGGGTATTCTTTCTATATTGCCGCGTTGTTTTTCGGATAATGACTGTAAAAAAGAAGGGTTGGTAGGAAACTGTCGGAATGCCGGTAATATTAACGCCAGTTGTCTATTTAGCGAGGCAGCTAAGATTAATCTCACGGTAATCAGCTCTAAGGAATGCTCGATTTGTAATCCGGAGCCGTTGGTTAATTCGCTTAAGAAACAGTTTCCCGGTTTGGTTGTTACCTACCTTGATTATTCCGATAAGCAGGCGGCTAAAGTAGTTCGCGACCTTAAACTATCAGGGTTACCGGCATATCTTTTTAGCAAGGAGTTGGCAAAAGATAAGAATTTTGATAACCTAAAGGCCGGTTTAGAAGAGAAAGATAATTTCTACATCCTAAAGCCCGAGGCCAGCGGTTTAAGTTATTTTCCCGGCCGCCAAAAGGCCAAGGGGAGAGTAGATTTATTTATCAGCCTTTTTGATCAAGAGAGCCTCGGCGTGCTAAATGTAATGAAAGAGTTTAATCCGATAGTCCACTTTCTGGCTGTGGTGCAGGACGATAAGATCGGCTCATCCGCAGGCGTTCGGGAGTCTGAAGAGGATCTGCGCGCCCTCTGCGTGCAAAAATATTATCCTCAAGCTTTCTGGAATTATATCACCTGCAGGGCAAAAAACATCAACAGTACTTGG
Organism: Candidatus Omnitrophota bacterium; assembly: GCA_030650425.1. Lineage (GTDB taxonomy): Bacteria > Omnitrophota > Gorgyraeia > Gygaellales > Profunditerraquicolaceae > UBA6233. The sequence goes on from JAUSED010000003.1 coordinate 221,518, forward strand.
TGGGATGATTGCGCGGCCAATATGGACGCAAATAAGATAAAAACCTGCAGCCGGGGGCCTGAAGGGAAATCGTTACTAAAAGAAAATACGGGTTTAAACAGCGAACTCAAAATTATGTTTGGCCCGACGTATTTATTGGATAATAACCAGATTTTTTCTTCCAAAGGAGCGCCTTCTAAAGAGGAATTGAAGAAGATAATTAAGAAATAAAGCTAGTTTATCACAAGGAGTTAATGATGACTAAACCAAAAATCTACCTTATTGATGTAACTAACCGCGACGGTGTGCAAACTTCGCGGATATGCCTTTCTAAACTACAGAAGACTATGCTCAATATTTTTCTCAATGAGATGGGCGTATTCCAGTCTGAATTTGGTTTTCCACTTACGCGTCATGAGACAAATTACTTGAACGCTAATCTGGAATTGGTAAAAAATGGCGCGCTTGCGCCAATCAGGATGGGAGGTTGGCTGCGGGCAACTAAGGATGACGTGAAGAACGCCCTTAAGCTCGTTCCCCGCTTAAAGCATGTAAATCTCTCCATTTCTACTTCCGATCAGATGATTATCCATAAATTTAAAGGAAAGCTCGACCACCAATCGGTGATCAAAGAGATGATTGAGGCGGTCAAAGAAGCCAAGCGTTTGGGAGTTGAATCCATAGGTGTTAACGCGGAAGACGCCTCCCGGACCAATATGGATTATTTGATTGAGTTTGCTCAGGCAGCGAAGAAGGCGGGAGCAGAGAGGATTCGCTATTGTGATACATTAGGCTGCGATACGCCCTTTTCAATCTACGAAAGGATAAAATTATTGGCAGAGGCGCTAAATTTACCGATCGAGGTGCATTGCCATAATGATTTGGGTTTGGTAGTTGCCAATTCCATTGCCGGAGCCAAGGCGGCAAATGACTCCGGATGCGACGCCTATATTAATACTTGTGTTAATGGTATGGGAGAGCGGGCGGGAAACGCGGATTTAGTTTCCGTAATCTTGGCTATAAAATATGGTAACGATATGAAAAACTATTTTTTCGATGATAGGATAAACCTGAAGATAGCCTGGAAGATTTGTAAATACGCCTCTTACGCCTTTGGCGTGCCTATACCGATCAATCAGCCGGGAGTAGGCTCTAATGCCTTTGCTCATGAATCCGGGATTCACGCGGATGGCGCGCTTAAGGACAGGCGCAACTACGAGCTTTATGATTATGAGGAATTAGGGAGGGGGGAGCCGGAGATCATTGATACGGGACGCAAGATTACCGCCGGAGAATATTCAGGGATCAAGGGTTTTAGAAATGTCTATGATAAATTAGAAATTGTTTTTAAAGACGACGCCGAGGCGACGAAAGTTTTAGAATTAGTCAGGTATGCCAATGTGCATAATCAAAAACCCTTGGTAGATGAAGAGCTGAAATTTGTGGCTAAGTATCCGGATATCGCGCGCAAGATTTTTACCATGACACCATAGTAAAATGAATATAATACTAGTAGGGACGCAGTGGGGAGACGAAGGTAAGGGGAAGATAATCGATATCTTATCCGCTAAAGTAGATTGTATTGTCCGCTATCAAGGCGGCAATAACGCCGGGCATACTGTAGTGGTCGGGGATAAGGAATATATATTCCACCTTATGCCTTCGGGTATTTTACATAAAGCTAAAACCTGTTTTATAGGTAACGGCGTAGTGATCGATCCTTTGGTTTTACTTGAAGAGATAGAGGGAATCAGGAATACCGGGATTGATATTAACGGACGTTTAAAGATTTCTACTCTCGCCCACGTAATCCTTCCTTATCATAAGATTCTAGATCAATTGCGCGAGACCAAAAGAAAAAATAAGATTGGGACTACCGGAAGGGGGATCGGTCCGTGTTACGCGGATAAGATTATCCGTTGCGGGATCAGGATGGTTGATCTGCTTAATCCCAAAGTTTTAAGCGAGAAATTAAAGGATAACCTGAAAGAAAAGAATGAAATATTCAGGAAGGTCTATAAACATAAGGGCTTCGATTTTAATGCCATTTATAGGGAATATTTAAATTACGGGAAGTTATTCGCGCCCTATATTTCCAATACCGCCCTCTTATTAAATCAGGCGATAACCGCCAAGAAAGATATTCTTTTTGAGGGAGCGCAGGGTACATTTTTGGACATTGATTTCGGTACTTATCCATTTGTAACTTCTTCGTCAGCTACTTCAGGCGGTGCCTGTATCGGTACAGGGGTTTCTCCGGTAAAGATCGATAAAGTCATTGGTGTGGCCAAGGCCTACACAACACGGGTCGGAGAGGGGCCTTTCCCAACGGAATACCCAGCCGGGTTCGCTAAATTTATGCGCGCGAAAGGGAAAGAGTTTGGCGCGACCACCGGCAGGCCGCGCAGGTGCGGCTGGTTTGACAGCGTTATGGTAAAAGAGGCGGTTATGCTAAACGGAATAACAGAATTAGCCGTCATGAAGATGGATATACTCGATGGCCTTAAGGAGATTAAAGTCTGTACCGCTTATAAATATAAAGGTAAGACTTTTCGCGAATTCCCGCATGATTTTGAAATTCTCAATAAATTGAAGCCGGTATACCAAACCTTACCGGGGTGGGGGAAGGATATCAGGAAAGCGAGGAGTTTCCGTCAGTTACAGCCCAACGCTAAAAACTATCTCGCCCGTATTTCCGATATGCTCAATACCAAAATTTCCCTGGTTTCCATCGGCTCGGCCAGAGAAGATACTATTTTCCTTGACTAGATTTTAAGCTTATGTTATAGTTAATTTTAATAATTAATATAGAGAGATCCTTCGCACCATTCGGGTGCTCAGGATCAAATTTTGTTTCACAAAATTTGAGAGGTGAATTATGAAAAATGCGATAAAGATTGGTTTAATTGTCCTTATAGGTTTTTCATTAGCAGGTTGTACTTTTATCTTTCAGAGCGGCCGGCGTTCCGATAAACAGAAAATCGATGAGCTTTCACAACAATTAGACGATCTCGCCCAAGCCAAAAAGCTGCTTGAAGACCGGCTGGGAAAAGAGATTAGCGATAACGAAGTAAAATTACAGATGATGGAAAAAGGCTTGGTCATTACCGTCGTCGGAGACCTTCTTTTTGATTCCGGAAAAGCCAAAATCAAGCCCGGGGCGTATCCGCTTTTAGATAAGGTCGCCGCTGTCCTCAAAGATAACATGGCTAGTTTTAATGTCGGCATAGAAGGCTATACCGATAACGTTCCGATTCAACATTCGAAGTGGAAATCCAATTGGGAGTTGTCCAGCGCGCGTTCTTTAAGCGTTCTACATTATCTGGTTAATAAAGAAGGCGTTTCTCCCGAGCGTCTTTCAGCTATTGGTTTTGGCGAGTTTCGCCCGGTTGCCTCTAATGATACAAAAGAAGGGCGTAAGCAAAATCGCAGAGTCGAAATTGTTATACAGCCCAAAGTAAGCAAGGTTAAAGATGGCGCGGCCGTAAAAAAAGAAGAAACAGAGCTTAATGAACCAAAAGAAAATCTTAAATAGCGGGTTAGTTCCAAGGTAGCGGACGTTTAAACGTCCGCTACTAAATATCCGATTAGTTACGTGAAGTCTATGGGAAAAAACAAGGTAGTAATAATATTAGCGGTCTTAGTGCTGGCGCTCTTGGTTTTTAATATAGGTTCATGTATTAATGCCTATAGCCAGAATTCCAACCGTAAGAAGGAAATGTTCCAAAGAATGGATTTGGAAGAGAAAATGGCTAAGGCTGTTCAGGAGAATGCCAGCATTGCCGCGAAATTTAAGGAACTCCAGAAACAGTTGGATGACGAAAAGGCAAATTTTCAGGCGGCAAAGAGGGCATTAACTCAAGAACAATTGGTGAATGACAGCCTTAAGGAAGAGTTGCAGAATTTGACCAAGGTTAAAGCGGCCTTAGAGGAAGAGCTTAAAAAAGAAACGGTAAACACAAAAAAGGCTAGGAAATGAAATAGGGGGTAAGATAAAGGACAGTCCATACAGTTCTTTGAAAAAGGGGAGATATATCCCCTTTTTTATTAGCAAAGATGGAGGCAGGCATGGTCAGAGTAAAGAAAGCAAAAAAAGTTGTGGTTAAGAAAACGCGTTCGACTAATAACCGGATAAGGATAATCAAAGCCAAAACCGGCCTAAGGACGGAGACAGGTAAGGTTAGTCTTGGGGTTCAGGAGCTCAGTGTTGGAACAACGAAGTTTTCTAATCCGGAAATCCAGCGTTTGCCTAAAACTTTTTCCCGTGAGTTGCCTTCTGGTTACGGAGTGGATAAAATGGCCCTCTTGGTACGCGACCCATGGTGGCTTTATACCTATTGGGAGATAAAACAGGAGACCGTGGAGAGGCTAAAATCCGAACTCAAAGATGAATTTTATATAGCCAAGCGGGTACTCAGGGTCTATGACGTGACCAATATTATTTTTAACGGCTCTAACGCTAACCATTTTTTTGATATCCAGATACACGAATTTGCCAATAATTGGTATATTGACGCCGGCTCCCCGGGAAAAAGCTGGTGTGTGGATTTAGGCCTAAAATTAAGCGACGGAAGATTCATCACTATACTGCGTTCTAATGTCGTGCAGACGCCGCTGGATGGGCCGTCAGAGATTACGGATGAAGAGTGGATGATTCCTGATGATATGTTTGCTCGTCTTTACGGTATGGGTTTTGGATTAGGGAGGAGTTCGCCCGTAGGTAAGGCCTGGCGGGAAAGAATGATCAGTTCTCCCGGGATAGCCTCGATGGCCAGCCCGGTAAAGAAAGCGCAGAAGAGAGGTTTTTGGCTAAGAGTTGATTGCGAGCTGATTGTTTACGGCGCGACTGTTCCCGACGCAAAAGTTACTGTGCAGGGAAAAGCGATAAACTTAAGGCCGGATGGCACGTTCACTTTGCGTTTTGCCTTGCCTGACGGAAAACAAGTGATTCCGGTTAAGGCAGTATCCGCGGATAAAGTAGAAGAGCGCGTGATTACGCCTATCGTTACGAGAGAGACTAAATAAAATGCATAAAGGATATCTTTGCTTAGTTTTGCACGGCCATCTTCCATACGTACGTCATCCCGAGCACGAAGATTTTCTGGAAGAAGACTGGCTTTATGAAGCAATCACCGAGACCTATGTTCCGTTGATCATGGTATTCGAAAGGCTGGCGAGCGACCGGATAGATTTTCGCCTGACCATGACTTTAAGCCCGACATTGATTTCGATGTTAGGCGATCCCTTGCTTCAGGAGAGGTATTTAAAACATATCAATAGGCTTATTGAATTAGCGCATAGAGAAATAGAGCGGACCCGTTGGCAACCTGAATTTCATCATTTGGCGCTGATGTATTTGTCCGAGTTTTCTAAGGCCCGGGATACTTTTGTAAGGTATAACCGGAATTTAGTAAACGCTTTTAAGAATTTTCAGGATTTAGGAAAATTGGAAATCATTACCTGCGGCGCGACCCACGGTTATTTTCCGCTGATGGACGTGCATAGGGAATCAGTCAGGGCGCAGGTTAAGGTTGCCGTAAGCCATTACGAGAGTGTTTTTGGGAGAAAACCAAAAGGAATCTGGCTTCCTGAATGCGGTTATTATCCGGGACAGGATGGGATACTGAAGGAAGCAGGGATACGCTATTTTTTCTCGGATTCCCATGGGGTATTGCACGGAACCCCTCGTCCCAAATACGGCGTATTTGCCCCGGTCTATTGTAAAGGTACGGGAGTTGCTTGCTTTGCCAGGGATTTGGAATCGTCAAAGCAGGTCTGGTCGTCGATAGAAGGTTATCCCGGAGATTATAATTACCGCGAATTTTACCGCGATATAGGTTTTGATTTGGAATATGATTATATCAGGCCTTACATTCATCCGGATGGAGTGAGAATCAATACCGGAATCAAATATTACCGGATTACCGGTTCAGGCAATAACAAAGAAGCATATGTCCCGCATTGGGCGCAAAGTAAGGCGGCAGAGCAGGCAGGTAACTTTATGTTTAACCGCCAGAAGCAGGCGGCATATCTTTATGATTTTATGCAGAAAAAGCCGATCATTGTTTCGCCGTATGACGCGGAATTATTCGGCCACTGGTGGTATGAAGGCCCAATGTGGCTGGAATTTTTGATTAGAAAGATTGCTTGCGATCAGGATGAACTCCGCCTGATTACGCCTTCGGAATATTTAGAGGAGAATCCGCGCAATCAAGTAATTACACCGTCAATGTCCAGCTGGGGGTGGAAGGGTTACAGTGAAATGTGGCTGCAGGGCTCAAATGATTGGATCTACCGGCATCTGCATATTGCCTCGGAAAAAATGACGGGTTTAGCTAAAAGTTATTCCGAGGTCAACGGTTTAACCAAGAGGGCGTTGAATCAGGCCCTACGTGAATTATTATTGGCTCAGAGTTCTGATTGGGCGTTTATATTGGGCACAGGTACGCATACGGAATACGCTTTACGCCGCACCAAAGATCATCTCTTAAGGTTTAACCGGCTTTACGAAGAGTTGAATTCGAACTCCATCGATGAAGCATGGCTGGCGGATATAGAATACAAAGACAACATTTTCCCCGGGATAGATTATCGCCTACACCAATAGGTATGTTTGGTTTTAGGTGTTAGGTGTTAGGTTTTTTCAATTACCGATAACCTAGAACCTAGAACCAAAATCATCTATATGATTGATAAAAACAATATTCCTCAACACATCGCGATAATCATGGACGGGAATGGCCGCTGGGCCGAGGCGCGCGGATTGCCGCGTACCGCGGGGCACCGGGAAGGGGCAAAAAGGGTTAAAGAGATTGTCAAGGCTGCGCGGGAATTAGGGGTCAAAGTAGTTACATTTTTTGCTTTTTCTTCCGAGAATTGGTCAAGGCCAAAGAGGGAGATTAATTTTTTGATGAGGTATCTGGATAATTTTTTGGTTCGAGAGATAAAAGATATGGATAAAAACAATATCCGTTTTTTGAGCATAGGCAGGGATGAGCCGCTCCCTTTAGCTATCCAGAAAAGGATAAAAGAGGCAGAAGCTAAGACAAGAGATAATACCGGACTTACGGTTGTTTTAGCATTCAATTACGGATCCCGGCAGGAGATAGTGGACGCCGCCAAGAAATTCGCCGGAGAGGTTATTTCTTCCAAAACGGATTTAAATGCTTTGGACGAAGGAATGTTTAGCCGTTACCTTTATACGGATAAGTTGCCTGATCCGGATCTCTTAATCCGCACAAGCGCCGAGTTGCGCGTCAGTAATTTCTTGCTTTGGCAGCTTGCTTACGCGGAGCTGTATTTCCCCAAAAAATTTTGGCCGGATTTCAAGGCCGATGATTTAAAGGAAGCGATAGAAGAATACCAGTCGCGTAAAAGAAGGTTCGGGGGTATATAAAATATGTTTGCCAAAAGGATAATCACCTCTATTTTACTGATCGCTATGATTATCGGCGTGATTTTTATCGATTGGCTCTGCGGTTTGGTGGTTACTCTTTTTATTATCGGCGGATTATATGAATTCTTTTCTATGCTTGATAAAAAAGGGATAAGCGCCTATAAATATTTTGGCATAGGTTTAGGGATGGTCATACCGCTTTCGATTATGCGGGGTTTTGAGCTCACCCGTGGCTGGGAGTTCCTCTTTATCGTTTTAGCTTTATTGTTTCTTATCCTTATGCAGTTCAAGCGCAGGAAAAATTCAGGCGCGATCGTGGATATCTCGACTACCATCTTTGGGATAATCTATGTTTCCTGGTTTTTCAGTTTTTTGATAAAAATCAGGTACCTCGAGGGAGGGCTGGGATTGCTCGCGGCAGTCTTATTGATCACCAAAGCAGGGGATATCGGGGCGTATCTAGTGGGCAGCCGTTTTGGCCGGACTGCGCTTTTACCGCGCATAAGCCCGAAAAAAACTATTGAAGGTTCACTCGGAGGGTTGGTTTTTAATATACTTACGGCGCTGGCCTGCAAGCCGTTTTTGGGGTTCGGCTATTTTCATCTGATTGTCTTGGCTCTCGCTATGGGTGTACTGGGCCAGTTAGGGGATCTTTCCGAATCTTTGATTAAGCGCGACTGTGAAGTAAAGGATTCAGGAAGAATATTCCCCGGTATGGGTGGGGTATTGGATGAGATTGACAGCCTGCTTTTTGTCGCTCCGGTCTTTTATTTTTATATGAGCGTAGCCCTGAGATGAAGAATATCGCGATTCTCGGCGCCACCGGTTCAATCGGAGAGAGCGCGCTTAAGGTAATCCGTAATTTTCCCGATAAATTCAGAGTAGTGGCTTTAAGCGCTAATGCGGACATCGATAAATTAAATGAACGGATAAAAGAATTTAAGCCGTTTTCTGTTGGCGTGAATGATTGCTCAAGGGCGCTCGCTCTTTCTAAAATGGTCAAGCCCGGAGTAAGGGTCTTTGCCGGCTCCGCGGGCTTAGTGGAGTTAGTAAAAGATAAACGTATCGACCAGATTTTATTTGCCATAAGCGGCGCAGGGGCGCTTATGCCGTTACTGAGCGCGATAGAGAGCGGTAAGCATATCGCCTTAGCGAATAAAGAAGCCTTGGTAATGGCTGGGCCGCTAATCATGCGTTTAAGCGGGAAGAAGAACGCGCGGATTATACCCGTTGATAGCGAACAGTCGGCTATTTGGCAGTGCCTTAAAACCGAAGATGGCCGCTCACTAAAAAATATTTATCTTACTGCTTCAGGCGGGCCTTTACGCAAATTGAATAAGCAGGCCTTAAAAGAGATTCGCTTAAAAGAAGTGCTCAAGCATCCTCGGTGGAAGATGGGGAAGAAGATTAGTGTAGATTCAGCGACGCTGATGAATAAAGGTTTGGAATTGTTAGAGGCGATGTTCTTATTTAACGTAGATATATCTAAAATCAAAGTTTTAGTCCACCCAGAGGCCCTGGTTCATTCGATGGTCGAGTTTATTGACGGGGTAATTATCGGGCAGCTTTCGATTACGGATATGCGCATTCCTATTCAATACGCCCTTTCCTATCCGCAAAGATTAGAAAGTAAACTGGGCGGCATAGATTTCTGTAAAGTGGGAGCGCTGCATTTTGAACAACCGGATATGGTGAAATTTCCCTGTTTAGGTTTAGCCTATGAAGCTGCCAGAAAGCTGGGGACTTTGCCTTGTGTTTTAAATGCCGCCAATGAGGTTGCTGTTTGGGAATTTCTGCGAGAGAAGTTGAGATTTATTGATATAGCGGAAGTAGTGGAAAAGGTAATGCGCAGCCACGTAAATAATCCTAAGCCCGCGCTGCGCGATATTTGGGAAGCGGATAGCTGGGCGAGGATAGAGGCGCGTAAGATAATTAGGAGATTAAACTAACCGATGTTTAGCTTACTTGTATTTTTCTTTATTTTAAGCGTTTTAATCGTTGTCCATGAATTCGGGCATTTTATTGTCGCTAAGAAAATAGGCGTGCGCGTCGAGCAGTTCTCTTTGGGATTCGGAAAGGCGCTTTTTAAGAAGAAGAGCAAGGGAACGGAATATAGCCTAAGCGCGATTCCCTTAGGCGGATTTGTGAAGCTTGCCGGAGATAATTTAGAGGAATACAAAGGTAAGCCTGATGAATATTTTTCCAAGCCGCCGGGAAAACGTTTCTGGATAATCTTTTTTGGGCCGTTATTAAATTATGTTTTGGGGATTTTACTTTTTTGGTTGATTTTTTTTGTAGGTTATCCCACGCTTACCACTAAAATAGGGAGCCTGATTGATAATTTCGGGGCTAAAGAAGCGGGGCTGGCAGTCGGAGATAAGATTATGGCTATCGACGGCCAAAAAACAGAAAATTGGGAAGACCTGCAGAAGATTATTTATGCGAAGAAACAGGCCGAAACAGTAAATGTTTCTTTCTTAAGAGAGGGGAAGGAATTAACCGCTAATGTCAGGCTTAAGCAAAAGGTTCTGGAGGATACAGTAGGGCAGAAACGTAAGCTTAGCCTGCTTGGGATTACCCCTAGCGATGAAATTATCAAGGTGAGGCACGGCTTTTTTGAGTCATTCGGTTTAGGTTTGGCTAAAGCCTGGGATTTGACCGTCATTACCTATATAGCTCTTGGCCGTTTGGTTACCGGAAGCCTGTCTATGCGCGAGTCGATGACCGGGCCGCTGGGTATATTTTTCATTACTTCCAAAGCCGCTCAACTTGGCCCGATTGCCATAGTCCATTTAATGGCGGTTTTGTCTTTGAGCTTGGCAATTTTTAATCTTTTGCCTCTGCCTATACTCGATGGAGGCCATATCGCGCTTTTAGCTTTGGAAAAGATAAGAGGAAAATTATTAAGTATTAAAACCGAAGAGGTGATTAATAAAATAGGGCTTTCTTTTATTATCTTATTGGTAGTCTTGGTTACTTATAATGATATCGTCAGGAACTTCGGGGATAAAATCTCCAAATTTATAAAATAACTATGCGGATTAAGAGAAGAAAATCAAGGGTGGTAAAAATAGGCAGGGTTGCAATCGGAGGAAGCCATCCGGTGGCTATCCAGTCGATGGTCAAATATAAGACTTCTGATCTTGACCGGGTCAAGCGGCAAATCCGGGAATTGGAAGGCGCTGGCTGCGAGATCGTGCGGCTGGCAATTAAAGATACGCAGGATGCCCGCGCGTTAAAAAAGATTAAAAAAGAGGTAAAAATTCCGGTCGTCGCGGATATCCACTTTGATTACCGTCTGGCGCTTGAAGCAATCGATAGCGGGGTGGATAAGATCAGGCTTAACCCGGGGAATATTTATAAAAAAGAAGAGATCAGGGAAGTGGTCGCCGGGCTTAAAGCGGCAAAAATCCCGTTAAGGATCGGGTTAAATTCAGGTTCAGTAAAAGAGGCGCGCTCTAAAAATATGCCGGATAGGTTGGTCGAGAGCGCGCTTAGTTACCTAAAAATAATCGAAGGTTTTAAATTCCGCGATATAGTCGTATCTTTAAAAGCCTCGAATGTTTTGGATACGGTGAGCGCTTATCAAAAACTTGCCCGGCTTTGTGATTATCCTCTGCACCTGGGAGTTACGGCTACAGGGTCGCCTTTTAGCGGCGCGATAAAGTCAAGTATCGCTTTAGGGGCTTTACTATTAGAGGGGATTGGTGATACAATAAGGGTATCCCTGACAGATACTCCTGCCAGGGAAGTTTATAGCGCCAAAGTTATTTTAGAGTCGCTGTATTTACGTAAGTTCGGGCATACTTTGATCAGTTGCCCTACCTGCGGCCGCTGCGAAGTGGATTTAGTAAAATTAGTGAGAGAATTGGAAGATAAACTTCAGATGCCAAGCTTCAAGCTTCAAGCTAGGCCGCTGCAAGTGGCCGTGATGGGCTGCGTAGTCAATGGCCCGGGTGAAGCTAAGGAAGCTGATATCGGCATAGCCTTTGGCAGAAACGAAGGCCTTTTATTTAAAGGTGGGAAACCTGTAAGAAAGGTTCCTTTTGATAAGTGCGTAGGTGTGTTGATAGAAGAAATATCGAAGAGGACAGAGGATAGAGGATAGAGGACAGAATAAGATTTTTCTGTTATCTGTATTCTGTTTTCTTCCGAGCGAAGCGAGGAAACATGCTTTGGTCAAAGACATTTATTCCGACATTAAAAGAAGTCCCGCAGGAAGCCGAGTCTATTAGTCATCAACTGTTGCTGCGCGCGGGGTTAGTGCGCATGTTGATGGCCGGTTCGTACTCTTATTTGCCTTTAGGCTTAAAAGTGCTGGAGAATATACAAACGATCATCCGTCAGGAGATGGATACTTGCGGGGCAGCGGAATTATTATTGCCGGCATTGCAGCCATTGGAACTTTGGCAGCGTACCGGTAGGGATAAAGATCTAGGCGAGGTTATGCTGAAGATTACCGACCGCAGGGGGAGAAAAATCTGTTTAGGCCCGACGCATGAAGAGGCAATCACGGATTTAGTGAGGAGCCACGTCTCAAGTTACAAACAGCTTCCGCTGGTCTTATACCAGATTCAGACTAAATTCCGCGATGAGATGCGCCCGCGTTTCGGGTTGATTCGCGCCTGCGAATTCATCATGAAAGACGCTTATAGTTTTGATCAAGATGAAGCGGGTTTAGATAAGAATTATCAGGCGATGTATGAGGCCTATCAGAGGATATTCAAGCGCTGCGGGTTAAGGATCGTTACCACCGAAGCGGATTCAGGAGTAATGGGAGGAAAGGTTTCGCATGAATTTATGGTCCCGGCCAAAGACGGCGAAGACGTGGTTACGGTCGGAGCGGAAAAAGTAAATGCCATTGAGGTTGGGCATATCTTTAAGTTGGGGACGAAATACAGCGTTTCTTTGGCCGCGCAATTCCTGGATGCCAAAGGTAAACTGCAGCCGATAATCATGGGTTGTTATGGGATTGGCGTTTCGCGCTTAATTTCAGCGGTAATTGAACAGAATAATGATCCCAACGGGATTATTTGGCCTAATGAAGTAACCCCCTATAAGGCCATCATTCTGGCTTTAGATTCCGGAGATAAGAATATTATGGATCTAGCTTTAAGTGTCTATCAGGAATTACAGCAGGCAGGGGTGGATACCTTGTTTGATGACCGTGACGAGCGGGCAGGGGTTAAATTCAAGGATGCCGACCTTCTGGGGATTCCTTTGCAGATAATTATCGGTAAAGGCGCGTTGCGCGATGGCTCTTTGGAACTTAAAATCCGGCGCAGCCAGGAAAAAATCATTAAACCGAAAGCAGAGGTATTGCAAGAAATAATAAGATTAGCCAATGGATAGAGAAGCTATAATCGGAGAATTTCAAGTTTTCTTGAAGGATTTCTTGAAAGCAAGAAATCTAGAATTAATCGAGGTAATCCATCGGTATGAGGGAAGAGATTTATTCCTGCGTATTTTGGTAGATAAACCCGAAGGTGGGATAAGCCTCGGAGAATGCGCCCTACTTAACCGGGAATTAGGCGATATTCTCGATGAAAAGAATATCTTGGAGCAAAGATATATTTTAGAGGTTTCTTCTCCCGGTTTAGATCGGCCGCTTAAGACCGAGGCTGATTTTATCCGTTTTCTGAATAAGAAGGCAAAATTCTTTTTGAGCGAAGTGATCAACGGGAAACTGGAATGGGACGGCGTGATTAATAAGGTTAATGAAGGGAAGGTTTACGTTAATACAGGAGAAGTTATTCTTGAAATACCTTTGGGTAAGATCAATAAAGCAAAACTAATTATTTAAGACTGGAGAAAAAATGAGTCAGGAATTATTGGCAATCATCGAACAGATTGAAAGAGAAAAAGGGATTAAAAAAGAAGTACTAATTCAGGCGGTGGAGAGCGCTATGCTCAGCGCCGCTAAGCGCGTAATTGATCTTAAGCCGGATGAGGAATTTAGAGTGGAGATCGACCGGAATAGCGGTAAGATCCGCGCCTGGAAGAGTAATCAAGAGATTACCTCTATTGATTTCGGCCGGATCGCCGCCTCTACCGCGCGTCAGGTGATTATTCAAAAGATGCGCGAAGCGGAAAAAGACGTTATTTTCAATGAATTCCAAGGCAGGGTAGGCGAGATTGTCAGCGGCACGGTCTATCGTTTTGAAAAGGGAAACATTATTATCGATCTTTTGGGTAAAGCCGAAGGGGTATTGCTTAAGCGCGAACAGTCTCCTAAGGAAGAATTCAAACAGGGCCAGCGTATCCGGGCCTATGTTTTAGAGGTTAAAAAAGATACAAAGGGCGCGCAAATTATCCTCTCGCGTACGCACCCGAGCCTGGTGAAAAAATTATTTGAACTGGAAGTTCCCGAGATCTATGAAGGGATCGTTGAGATTAAGGCGATCTCCCGTCAGGCAGGGGAGCGCACTAAAATCGCTGTTTATTCCAAGAACGACAAAGTAGATTCAGTAGGCGCCTGCGTGGGTATGCGCGGTAACCGGGTAAGGAATATTGTCAATGAGGTTTACGGAGAGAAGATTGATATCGTGCGTTTTAATGAGGATATCCGCGAATATATCAAGAACGCGCTTTCTCCGGCGAAGGTCTCGCAGATCAATCTGGATAAAGAACACCAAAAGGCTGAAGTCATCGTTGAAGATGACCAGCTCTCTTTAGCTATAGGTAAGCACGGCCAGAATGTCAGGCTTGCCTCTAAGCTTATCGGTTGGGATTTGGATATCCGAACCAAGACAACAACAGCTGAAGCCTTGGCTAAAGAAAAGGCCGCCAAGTCTGCTCAAGAGGAAGTTGCGATGGTTGAAGAAACTGAGGCCAAGAAACCCAAGAAAGAGAAGAAAAAGAAGAAGGCAGAGGTTTCGCTGGAAGAATTATCCGGTATAGGAGAAAAAACTTTAGCCAGCCTAAAAGTTGCGGGGATTAATACCATTGCTGATTTACTTGAAGCCAAATTAGAAGGCCTGTTGAAAATAAAGGGTATTGGCGAGAAAAAAGCTGAGAAGTTGATTGCCGAAGCCAAGGCTAAGAAATAATTAAGAGAGGAAGAAGGGATGATGGTTGTGAAAATAAAAAAAGAAAAGAAGCCAATGAAAAAGGTAGTCAAATCCGTAACTAAAAAAACAGCCAAGCCGGTTAAAAAGCCGGCTAAAACTGTGGTGAAACCGGTTAAGAAAATCGCGGTCAAGGCCAAGAAGCCCGCGGCTATTCATCCTGCTCCGGTAATTCCGCCTAAGCCGATTCAGCCGCAACCTAAACCGGTAGTCTATCCTCCGGCTAAGCCTGCCCAACTCCAAGCCAAACCAATAGTCCATCCTCCGAAACAAGAACTCCTACCGGTCAAATTACATCCTAAGCCCCCCGTACATGTACATGCGCTAAAACCAGAACTAAGAGAAGAGATAAAACCCGAAGTTAAGGCTGTTCCCGCTGCCGTAGTCGTTGAACTTAAAGAATTAGAGCTGCAACTTCCGATTACCGTTAAGGATTTGGCGATTAAATTGCAGGAAAAGCCTTCGATTATTATTAAGTATCTGATGGATGCCAAGATAATGGCCGGGATAAATCAGGTTTTGGATGAGCCGGTAGCGGTGAAGATCTGCGAGAAATACCGCTGCAAAATCAAGAAGGCGCTTAATCAGGAAGAAATAGCCTTGAGCAGTCATCAGGCCAAAGACGATCCCAAAAATTTGAAGCCGCGTTCTCCGATCGTTACTTTTATGGGCCATGTTGATCACGGGAAGACTTCGCTCTTGGACGCGATAAGAAAAACGAAAGTTGCTGAAGGTGAACATGGCGGTATTACCCAGCATATCGGCGCCTACAGGGTAGTTTTACCGAGCGGAGAAATTACTTTTCTGGATACGCCGGGACACGAGGCTTTTACAGCCATGCGTTCGCGCGGAGCAAGTATCACCGATATTGTTGTTTTGGTGGTGGCAGCGGATGACGGAATAATGCCGCAGACTCAGGAAGCTATCGACCATGCCCGGGCAGCCGGCGTTTCGATCATTGTAGCCGTGAATAAAATTGACAAAGCAGGCGCGGATATAGATATGGTAAAAAAGCAATTGGCTAAACTTGATTTAAACCCCGAAGATTGGGGAGGTAAGACGATCACCGTACCTGTCTCGGCAAAAACAGGGGAGGGTATCGATAATTTATTGGAGATGATTATTTTGGAAGCGCAGATGCTGGAGTTAAAAGCCAATCCTAACCGCCTTGCCCGCGGCATAGTGATTGAAGCCCAGATGTCTAAAGGCCGCGGGCCTGTATCCACCTTGCTAGTCCAAAACGGAACTTTACATTTAAACGCGAATATTATTGTGGGAAATTTTTACGGTAAGATCAGGGCGATGTTTAACGACCATGGCCAGGCAGTGACCAGCGCTACTCCTTCCGTGCCTGTCGAGGTGTTAGGTATTTCAGGCGTTCCAGCTGCCGGAGAGCAATTTTTTGCTATCGCCGACGAAAAAGAGGCTAAAGAACTGGCCGCGGGCCGCCTGGAAAAAGAAAAGCAACAACAGGTAAAAACCGTTAAACACATCACCCTCGAAGATCTGCACGCCCAGATTTTGGCAGGTAAAATCAAGGATTTGAAACTGATTATCAAAGCAGATGTGCAGGGCTCACTTGAGGCTATCAAAGAGACCTTAAGTAAATTAAATGTCTCGGAGATAAAACTAGAGTTCATACACTCCGGCGTGGGTAATATTAATAATTCCGACGTCATCCTGGCGATGGCCTCTGATGCTCTTATCCTTGGATTTAATGTGGAGATGGACGACTTGGCCCGTGAATTGGTCAACAAAGAAGGGGTTGATGTTAGAACTTATAACATTATCTATGAATTAGCCAATGATGTGAAAGCGGCTATCGAAGGAATGCTCACCCCTAAGCTAAAGAAAACCTTATTGGGGAGAGCTGAAATCAGAAAGGTCTTTAAATTATCGCGCTCAGGGATCATTGCCGGTTGTTTTGTGGTAAAAGGTAAATTTACCCGTAATTGCGTAGTGGACTTGGTGAGGAACGGGCAGGTGATTTTTGAAGGTAAGCTTTCTTCATTAAAGCGTTTTAAAGACGATGTACGCGAAGTAGCCGAAGGTTTTGAGTGCGGGATGAGTATAGCGGGGTTTGACCAGGTGATGGAAGGCGATCTGATTGAAGGGTATGAGATAGAGAAGATAGCAAGGAAGTTGTAATGAAAAAGCGAATACTTAGCGGAATGCGGCCAACCGGGAAATTGCACCTCGGCCATTTAGTCGGCGCCTTGGATAACTGGATCAAGCTTCAGGATGAATATGATTGTTTATTCATGGCCGCGGATTGGCACGCTTTAATGAGTGAATATGAAGATACCGCTCTTCTTTCTGAAAATACCCTTGATAATGTGCTTGACTGGTTAAGCGCGGGGATTGACCCTAATAAAGCCACCATCTTTATTCAGTCGCATGTTCCGCAGCACGCGGAGTTACATATGATTTTTTCCTGTATTACCCCGTTAGGGATATTAGAGCGCTGTCCCACTTATAAAGAACAGATGCGCGAGGTAAAGACGCGGGATTTAAATACCTATGGATTTTTAGGTTATCCGGTCCTGCAGGCGGCAGATATACTGCTTTATAAGGCGGATAAAGTTCCCGTAGGCCAGGATCAACTGCCGCATTTGGAGCTCACCCGCGAGATTGCCCGGCTGTTTAACAATTTATCCAAGAAAGAAACCTTTCCTTCTCCGGACGCGATTTTAACTAAGACGCCAAAGCTCTTGGGCCTTGACGGCCGCAAGATGAGCAAGAGCTATATGAATACAATTAATCTTTCCGATACTGCTGATTTGATCACGCGTAAGATTTCAACCATGTTTACTGACCCTAAAAGGATTAAGTTAACTGACGCGGGCCATCCGGATATCTGCAATGTATTTTCTTATTATTCCATATTCGTTCCGGAAGTTAAAAACGATGTCTATAATTGGTGCTCAAACGCGAAATCAGGCTGTACAGAGTGTAAAAAGAGGCTGGCCGCGCATATCATTGAGAAAGTCGCGCCTATCCAGCAGAAAAGAGCGCTCCTCTTAAAAGATAAGGCGGGCTTAAAGAAGATCTTGGATGAGGGAGCTAAAAAAGCCTCAAGTATCGCGTCCGAGACAATGAAAGAAGCGCGTAAGGCGATAAATTTATGAATTACAAGATAAAATTAGAAATCTTTGAAGGCCCCTTAGACCTGCTCCTTTACTTAGTCAAAAAAGACCACCTGAATATTTATGATATTCCTATCTCCAAGGTAACTGAGCAGTATTCGCAATATTTGAATCTGATGCAGATGCTGGATTTAAATATTGCCGGAGAATTTCTGGTGATGGCGGCTACGCTGATGCAGATTAAATCCAAGATGCTGCTTCCCGCCCAAGAAGGAGCGACGGAAGAAGCGCAGGAGGATCCGCGCGAAGAGCTGGTCAGGCGCCTGCTGGAATACGAAAAATTCAAGGAGATAGCTGAAAACCTGCGTAAAAAAGAAACTGACCAGCGTGAAATATTCAAGCGGCCTAAGCTTGAGGCGGAGAAAAAGCCGCAAGAGGATAAAGAAACTTATTTTGAGGCGAGCATCTTTGATCTGATCAATGCTTTTTCTCAGGCGCTCAAAGATATTCCCAAGGAAGTTTTTTATGAAGTAGTTAAAGATAAATTCACCGTGGAGGAGGCCACCCATCAAATCCTCCATTTATTATTGGTTAAACCGGAAGTCAAGCTCTCCGAACTTTTTGGCCAAGCTAAAAATAAATTAGAGATCATCGTTACCTTCTTAGCGATATTGGAATTAATCAAAGTAAAAGAAATTACTGCCCGTCAATCGGAATTATTTCAGGAGATAGAGATCGTCAGAAACAAGGAGAACATCATTCCTTATGAGCGAAGAGACCCGGGAAGCGCTGCTTAGGGGAGCGCCGAATATAATTAATAATAAGGAATCCGAAGAGGATGTGGTTTTAAATATCTCTTTGCGTCCGAATAAATTTACGGAATTTGTCGGGCATAAAGAGATAGTCGATAACCTGAAGATTTCTATTCAGGCGGCTAAGCAGAGGCAAGAGCCTCTGGAGCATGTTTTATTAAGCGGGCCTCCCGGTTTGGGCAAGACCTCTTTATCGCATATTATCGCCCATGAAATGGGCGCGAAGATTACCGCGACGAGCGGGCCGGCGATTGAGCGCGCCGGAGACCTGATCGGCATCTTGACCAACCTTGAAAGAGGGGACATCCTTTTTATCGATGAAATCCATCGTCTTTCAAAAGTGGTAGAAGAATTTTTATACCCGGCGATGGAAGGTTTTCAGATAGATTTTGTGATTGATAAAGGGCCTTACGCTAAAACCATCAAATTTAACCTTAAGCCTTTTAGCTTAATCGGCGCGACTACCCGTTCAGGTTTGTTGGCGGCTCCTTTAAGAGGAAGATTCGGAATATTTTACAGCCTTGATTTTTATAAAATCGAGGATTTGGCTAAAATAGTTAAGCATTCAGCGGTGATTTTGGGTGTCGACATAGAAGATGCGGCTGCAACTGAGATCGCCCTGAGGGCTCGGGGTACTCCTAGGATAGCTAATCGCCTTCTTCGGCGGATCAGAGACTATGCTCAGGTGTCTAATACAGCGAAAGTCACCCAAAGTATGGCCGCTAAGTCGTTAGATGATTTAGGGATTGATAAGGCGGGACTGGATGAACTTGACCGCAAAGTCCTCAGGCTCGTCTTAGATTCTTATAACGGCGGCCCGGTAGGAGTGGAATCTTTAGCTGCCAGTTTAAATGAAGAAGTGGATACGCTTGCTGATACGGTTGAACCCTATCTCTTAAAGGCCGGCTACCTTAAGCGGACCTCGCGCGGCCGCACCGCCACAAAAATCGCCTTCGATCACTTTGGTAAAGAATATACCAAAGAGCAGCAAAAAGAATTGTTTTAAGGATGTCAAATGAAGCTCTTACTGCATACCTGCTGCGCGCCGTGCCTGATTTATCCTCTGGAAAAATTATCGCTCGAAGGTTTTAAGGTCACGGGTTTTTTCTATAATCCGAATATCCATCCTCTCGCTGAATATATTAAGAGAAGAGAGGCCTTGGCAGTTTTAGGTTCAGCTATAGAAATTATTTATCCTGAATATTCTCCCCGCGATTTTTTCCGCGCGGTTAATTTGCAAGAGGCTGCTCCGGAAAGATGCGTTTTATGCTGGAGATTGAGGCTCAAAAAAACAGCTCAAGCCGCCAAAGGTTCGGGTTTTCAATATTTTACCACTACGCTTTTAGTCAGCCCTTATCAGGATCAGGAGTTATTGAAAAAGATTGGAAGCGAGGTCGGGAAGGAAGAAGGAGTAGAGTTTTATTACGCTGATTTCCGGCCCGGCTTTAGGCAGGCGCATAATGAAGCGCGCGCAAAAGGCGTTTACTGCCAGAAATATTGCGGTTGTATTTATTCGGGAATAGAACGCTCTATAAAAAAGAATGAATAACAAACTATCCATTATAACATTGACTTGTCTGCTTGTGATTAGTATCTTTAGCCCTACTTATGCCTCCGAGACCGTGCGTATAGCGATTATCCAAGACACTTCATCCCTAAGCCTTAAGATTAAAGGTTTCTTCCAAATCAGGGATTTAGAAAAGCATAAAATCATCTACCACGCTAAAAGCATCGAGACAACCGTAACCACCTATAAAAGCGGGATTGTTATCGGAGGGATTAAACCGGCTTCAGATAAGCTCTTGATTGAGTCAGATGACCCTGAGGCCTTCCTGATTAATGGCAAGTCCTTCCGGGGGAATATCCAACTAATCAAGAAGAGCAATAATAAACTATTGGTGATTAATTGTATTGAGCTTGAGGATTATATTAAGGGAATTCTGTATCATGAATCTTCGCATTATTGGCCGATGGAGGCTTTAAAGGCGCAGGCGATTATCTCGCGTACTTACGCGCTTTATCAAATGCAGGAAAATAGGCGTAAAGATTTTGATCTGACCAGCGACATTTATTCTCAGGTTTATGGAGGAGAAGCTTCTGAGCGTTTTCGCACGAACAAGGCAGTGGATGAGACGCAAGGTAAAGCTCTCTTTTTTAAGGGAAAGATCATCCCGGCTTATTTTCACGCCACCTGCGGCGGGCATACGGAAGACGCGGCTCTCCTTTGGAATATCGATTTAGCGCCTTTAAAAGGAGTAGTCTGCCCTTATTGCAAAGAATCACCGCATTTTAACTGGCATTATGATTTTGGGCTAAAGGATATAGAAAAGAAGTTATCCGCTAAAGGATTTAAGCTAAAAAATATAACTAATCTAGGGATAGAAGGAAAAGATGCTTCGGGAAGGATTACTAATCTCATCATTAATTCAGAGCAGGGAGAAACTAAAGTCTCGGCTAAAGATTTTCGCGAGACGATCGGCCCAAATCTTATCCGGAGCACTAATTTTTCCGTGGCCATAGAGGGAAAAGACGCGGTTTTTGAAGGGATTGGCTGGGGACATGGCGTGGGGCTTTGCCAGTGGGGCGCCTATTTTATGGCTAAGGATGGCAAGAGCGCCGAAGAGATCTTAAAATATTACTATCCGGGGACAAATGTTAAAACTTTCTAATTTCGATTATCCCTTACCTAAAGAATTAATCGCCCAATATCCGCTTAAGGAGAGGGAGAGCGCGCGGCTGCTGGTGGTTAATCGGAGCGATAATTCAATCGAGCATAAAATATTTAAAGATCTAACGGGTTACCTTAAACAAAGCGATCTTTTAGTTCTAAATGATACCAAGGTGCTTACCTGCCGCTTGATGGGCCATAAGGCTACTGGCGGAAAAGTCGAGATTTTATTAACGAAACGTAAGAGCGGCTCTACTTTTGACGCGCTGATCCAGCCTAGCCGTACCAAAATCGGCGAAAAGATTTTTTTCGGTAAAAATGAAATCGCGGGAGTGGTCACTAACCGCAAAGAGATTACTTTTCAGCCAAAAGATGCTGATAGAATCTATGGGTTTGGAGAGGTTCCGCTTCCGCCTTATATAAAAAGAGAGCCTGAAGAGCTGGATAAAGAATATTATCAGACGGTTTATGCGGATAGGGAAGGCGCTATCGCTTCTCCGACCGCGGGCCTGCATTTTACCAAGGATTTATTAAAGCAAATAGAAGCGCAAGGGGTAAATATCGCGCATTTAACTTTGCATGTCGGCTTGGGCACATTTAAGCCGGTCATCACTGATGATATTACTGAGCATCAGATGGAGCCGGAGACTTTTCAGGTTTCCAAAAGCGCGCAGGAGAAGATAGAAGCAGCGCGCAAGAACAAATCGCGGATCATTGCCGTAGGGACAACGTCGCTGAGGGCATTAGAGGCTTATGCCGCAGGCGCCAAAGAAGGCCAGACTAATCTGTTTATTTACCCGGGTTATAAATTTAAGCTGGTCAATTGCCTGCTGACGAATTTCCATCTGCCCAAGACCACGCTTTTTATGCTCGTCTGCGCCTTTGGCGGAGAGAAATTAATCAAACAAGCGTATCAGGAAGCACTGGATAAGAAATACCGATTTTACAGCTACGGCGACGCAATGTTGATAATTTAACACACCGAAAGGGACAGTTTCCGCAGATGGCTATTGCGAAGCTTGGACAGGAAACTGTCCCTTGGGGTCATTTGCTCTAATTGCTCTTTCATGCACCTGTCAATTTTCTCGCTCAGCACGATTTTTTAACGCCAATGATCTTTCAATGCTCAAGCTCCATTGGCTAAAATCGTGATTCGCTCGAAACTTGCCAGGTTCATTTATAAGAATAGGGATCTAGTTTCTCTTTCCAAAAGTAAAGTAAGCAGGTCTAAGAAAGCAGGGCAAATGGTGAAATATATGCCAGATCCAAATACTATAATGGCAATGACATCAGTTTTTATGCTTGTTATTGTAGGAATCCAGGTATGGATTTCTATAAAACAAAACAAATTATTAGAAATGCAGTCGAGAATATCCAAAGCTTCAACTGTAAGTGCTATTTTTAATTTGATACAGGAATCAGATAAGATGTTATTAGATAATATAACTGTAATAGAAAAATATAGAGATGAAAAGGGTATGCCTAAAGAATTAGCTTTGGCAATGGTAACCGAATTTAAGAAATGCCGTGATGAGAGCGTAAAGAAACACAAAGAGATGCTTGAGGTGTTAGGAGAAAAATAGAAGACATGCCTATGGGGCTTTATGCAAGCACTTTTTTGGCACAAAATAGTAGATTATTATAATCTACTATTTTATTAACAAGTTAACGCGGTAAGACTTTATAAGCGGAAGAAATAACTATGCAATGTGCACTTTGTCAAAATACAAAAAAACTTTGTAAATCCCATATAATTCCCGAATTCTTTTACAAAGAGTTATATGATAAAAAACATCGTTTTAAAGGAGTATATTCAATCTGGGGGAAAATCGTATTTCACTTTAAGGGATTTCGCGAACGTCTACTCTGTGAAGACTGTGAAAAAAAATTAAGTAGTTACGAAAAATACCTGAGGGACGTTCTTCTTGAACAATATCCTAAAATTATGGAACTAAAAGTCGGAGATAAGTTATATTTTAACGTCAATTATAAAAAAATCAGGCTTTGTTATCTTTCAATTCTTTGGCGTATGAGTATTGCTACTAAACGATTTTTTAAGAATTTTTCAATTCCTGAATATGAGGGAAAACTTAAAGATTTACTTAATAGGGATGATCCCGGTAATCCTAATGAGTTTGGTTACATTGCTATAGTCCCCTTAATGAATAATTCTTTTAAAAGAGCTTGGTTTATTGATCCTCATCTGGGAAAAATGAATGGTGATGATATTTGCTTCGTTATGTTTGGGGGTATTTTATATATTTTCTTTATTACGTTTACTAATAATCCAAGGGCTGCAGAAGCATTCATACAAAGAGAAAATAAGTGGTTGATAACCGCCGTTGATGTAAAAGATACCCTTTTAGATAAATATATTAGAAATGCTCAAAAAATAATAAAAAAGTCTCAATGATGGGCACATTTTGAGCACAAGCTGTTCTTGAAGCATTCTAGGGACACGACATTTAATTCCTCGGAGAAAAGATAATTAAGTAATGTGTCCCCGGAAATTCTGTGTATAGTAACCTTTACTTTCTTAACCTATGTATTTCAATACTACGCTAGGAGCTAAAATAAACAATAAGAAACCAACTAGTTTAGCTGGATTATTTTTTATTGGACTAATTTTTATAGCTGTATTTTTTATAGGAGGGAATGCTTCATTATTAACTCAAAATATAGCTAACTGGCCTAAAGCTAAAGCCGAAGTTATTTCCGTTGAACCTGAAATCGTTTGTGAAACACCAGAAAGATCTAGCGCTTGCTACACTATATTTTTTATTAAATATTCATACAACGTAAATGGAAAAGAATACATTAACCAAATGAAACAAGAATATGTAACTAATTATATTCCTGGAAAAACATTTGATGTACTTTATAAACAAGACAATCCTCAGCTTGTTTTTAAAAAGGATGACCTTCCCGGTAAATTCAAACTTTATCTATCCTTAATAATTGGATTGATTATCGTCATCCCTATTATGTTTTTTTGGAAACAGAAACGAAACAGACGTGTTCCCTAACACTTAGCAATTTCAATAGTTGTAAATAAAATCTCCGCTCTTTGATAAATTAAAACTGTATTCCTTCCAGAGGGAATACATCTGCCAAATCTTCCGGCGCTAAAACCGCATCAGGCCTACGATGGAGACGGCGGAAGGGTAAAGAAGACAACCGGCTCACCCGCTAACCCGCTGAAGAATTCCGTGAAGAATTCCGGGCAGAAGAATTCCCAATTCCGGGCAATTCCGCAATTCCGGCAATTCCGCAATTCAGGGGACAGTGCGCCAAGAAAGCTAATATGAACAGGCCGTAATAAACGGCACGGTCAAAGACTAACCATCAGGCCGTTACTATAGCTCTGCGTACAGCGAGGTAATAAGCTGTATGAAGCCAGAGTGAAGGAGATTGTCAACCGTAACGCAAGTGAAGGCAGTAAGTCCCGAAATGAATACGTCGCAGTGGGCTAATGGTTTGTCCCCTATGAAGCCAGCAGTATCACGCGCGTAAAGGTGAGTGCGTGATGTCCTGCCGGGATTGTAAGCCACAGTGGGCAATCAATATGTTTGTATTGGAACTTGTGAGAACCAACGTGTTTCCCATAAGTCGTCAACGAGCTTCTAAAGAAGCAAGGAGATGATAAGGCACGTTGGTAGTCGGACTAACTCATAGTACTCAATGATATTGGGAAAGCCAATAACAAGGGGAAGGGGTTAGCAGTTAAAGTTGCACGAGGCTAAGGAAACATTGAGCGGACTCAAAGTCTGTGGAAAGCAATGGAAACAAAATTAGACTCACTAAGTCAGTATGCCGCAAAAGAACCTCAGCGGAAATTCGTTAACATAATGTATCAGGTTAACGAAAGTTCTTTGAAGGCGAACTTCTATCTGCTCGGCAGGAAACGTGCAGTAGGAGTGGATGGCGTAGGTTGGCAGGAATATGGAGAAGGATTAGATGCCAACATCGATAACCTCTTGGAACGGATGAAGAGAATGGGCTATCGGCCGCAACCTGTAAGACGGGTGTATATACCTAAAGGCAGGAATGATAAAAGGCCTTTGGGTATCCCCACGGTAGAAGATAAGGTTGCGCAGAAGACAATGAGCCGGATTATGGAAGCGGTTTATGAACAAGACTTCTATGAATTCTCATACGGATTCCGTCCGGGAAAGAGTTGTCATCAGGCGCTTAAGCGAGTCGGCGAAATTATCAACTTTAAGCCAATCAACCATATTATCGAAGCGGACATCAAAGGGTTCTTCGATAACGTAGGACACGAAAAGCTAATGGAATTGGTAAGAAGGAGAATTACCGATAAGAAATTCCTGCGTTATATCGTGCGCTTCCTGAAAGCCGGATATATTGAATCCGGTTTGTTAAAGGAAGCAAAACAAGGCACTCCGCAGGGAGGAAACTTAAGCCCGTTATTGGCTAACATATTTCTGCATTATGTGCTGGATGAATGGTTTGAAAAGGAGTTGAAACCGACTCTTGTAGGCCAGTGTTATTTGGTGAGGTATTGCGACGATTTTGTTATCTTGACGCAATATCAGCAAGAGGCAAAGACGGTAATGACCCGGCTGCAAGAGAGATTCGAGGCATATGGCCTTGAACTCAACACGGAGAAATCAGGAGTAATAAGTTTTGGCCGCTATGAGCGGGAAAATGCCGAAAAACAGCTAAGGCGGGCAAATACTTTTGATTTCTTAGGGTTTACGCATTACTGCGCTTTGACACGTAAAGGCAAATTCAAGGTTAGTCGAAGGACAAGTGCTGAAAGATTCCGTAAGAGCCTCAGAGAAATATATCTCTGGCTCAAGGCTTTCAAGAATACGATTAGCATTAAGGAGTTATGGACACAGCTTGTAAGTAAATTAAGAGGGCATTATCAATATTATGGTGTGAGTGAAAATCTTAGGAGGTTGCAAGAATTTTACCACCACATAGAAGATATGGCCTTTAAATTGCTCAACCGGCGGTGCGATAAGAAGTCCTTCAACTGGCGGGGATTCTGCAAATACTTGCAACGGTTTCCATTACCCAAGCCGCACATAGTATGTAACTTTTACGCATAACCGAATACTGATGGAAACTTACTGAAGAGCCGTATGCGGGAAATCCGCAAGTACGGTTCTGTGAGGGGCTCTGAAATACGGGCCTACTCGACCGATACTTAATTCCTCGGAGAAAAGGAACGAACGGGGGGCGTCCCAAAAAGGGACACCCTTGGTTTAGCTGATGCGATGAAGAATCGTAACTAATCCCTATAAAATCCTATTCTGCGCTTGGGTTTTTCCGGGGGAGCCATAAGCTGGCGGATGGCTTCAAATATCTCTTTGATCGTCTGGTTGTGTTCGGCATATCTCTTCTCAAGTGATTCAATCTTTACAGCTAATTCTTTATGCGTTAAAAGAATTAGCCTTAGTTTAGTAAAGGCCCGCATAATTAATATATTTACTTGAATGTCCCTTTCACTATTTAGCACACTTGAGAGCATAGCCACTCCTTGTTCGGTAAAGACATAAGGTAGATATTTAATGTTTTGGCCTTGTTTCAAGGACGCAAAATGCGACCTTGAATTTAAGATCACATTTTGTGATCTTAAAGAATCCAATTCTTCATTTGTAATTTGAAACATGAAATCATGGTGAAAAGCGGTATTAGTTCTTTCATTTTATTCTCGTCTCTACTATAATAGACGTAAGATAAGGTAAAATCTAACAAAGAATTATTTAAATAACAAGGCAAATGCAATGTTTGAACTAATTCAGCCTAATCTTGAAGTCACAAATTGTGACTTCAAGATTTAAAGTGAAAAATAGACGCTGAACGTATTGTTCAAGATCGCAATTTGTGATCTCAAAGGTTATCGGAAACGCAGACACTACTCAAAGGGAGGGAAAGGTGAAAAAGTATATTATTTTTCTCTTATTTTTCCTGGCTTTGAATATTAACGTTTATTGCGGCCAGGAAAGCAGGATTGAGTTGACTGATGGCAGCGTGCTTAACGGAGAAGTAACTTCTTTAGCCAGCGGCACTTATACTATCAACACCGCTTCTATGGGCGTAATAAAAATTGACGCGGCAAAGGTCGCTAAAATTGAATCAGTGAAATCCTCCGCGCTTAGTTCAGCAATTAATCTTACACCGGCACAAATTAACAGCTATAAGCAAAAAATTATGGGTAATCCGGATGCAGCCGCCGCAATCAAAAGTCTATCTGCTAATCCTCAGATTAAGGCGTTAGCGGAAGATCCGGAAATTGTCAATGCCGCCAAGTCCGGGAATATCCAAGAATTGTTCAGTAACAAAAAGTTTACGGATGTTTTAGAAAGCCCTGAGATACAAGAAACAGCTAAGAAAATTAAGCAATAGCAAGGAGAGATGTTATGGGTAAGAAGATAAAGCGGATAATCGCTAAAGAAGGGTTGATCATTATCGCCATCGCGGCGATAATGTATATTTTTAAGACATTCGTGCCCTCTTTCACGTTCCCTTATCCGAAAGTGAAATTAGCATTCCAGGATGGAACCTCGAATATTATAGAGATCTATCCGGAGATGACTACCTCTGAGCTCGCGGGTAAGATCGGCCCAAGCGGGTTGATCAAGAAATATCATTGCCCAACCCCTGAACTTATCTCCAAGCGGATCGATAAATTCATCCAGGAGAACAAAAAGACTTCAGCGCTGGTTGATAAAAAGTGTGTGAATGAAAAACAGCTCTATCTGTATAGGGCATACTTTAATTTCCTGTTTCAACCTTTGCCTTTTAGGACATTAACTATCTATCTTTTCTTATTACTTATCCGTTTCATTGGCTGGGCGGTCAGGGTATTGAATAAAAATGTTTGAATTAATTCAGCAAGATAAAAATAGCGGGGCGAGGCTGGGAAAGCTGACTACGGAGCATGGGGTAATCAATACGCCTTGTTTTATGCCTGTTGGGACGCACGCGACCATCAAAGGGCTTTATCCTAAGGATGTGGAAGAGGCAGGCGCGGAAATTATGCTCTCTAATACCTATCATTTGTTCTTACGGCCGGGAATGGAGATTATCCGTAAAGCCAAGGGATTACACAACTTTATTGCGTGGAAAAAGCCGATTCTTACGGATAGCGGTGGTTATCAGGTGTTTAGTTTAGCGCTTTTAAGGAAGCTAAGCGATAAAGGCGTGGAGTTTCAGTCGCATATCGATGGATTTAAACATTTCCTGACTCCTGAAGATGTAATCGACATACAACAGGATTTAGGCTCGGATATTATGATGCCGCTGGATGAATGTGTGCATTACCCCTGCGGAAAAGATCAGGCGGAAGTAGCGATGAAGCGCACGATCAATTGGGCTAAACGTTCGCATAAGCATCTAGAAGAGCATAAAAAGCATGGTCCAACCAAGAAGCAGCTCCTTTTTGGTATTGTGCAGGGCGCGACCTACGAAGACCTGCGTACTGAATGCGCCAAGGAATTAACCGATATTGATTTCGATGGCTTTAGCATTGGCGGAGTTTCTGTTGGCGAACCCAGCGATTTAATCTATAATATATTATCTTTTAGCGCGAAATTACTTCCTCAGCATAAGCCGCGTTATGCTATGGGCATAGGTTATCCGCCGGATATCATCGAGGCAGTGGAGCGAGGGATTGATATGTTTGATTGTGTGGTTCCTACCCGTTACGGCAGGAATGGAACCGCTTTTACCAGTACCGGAAAGATAATTATCAGGAACGCTCCCTTTGCCGAAGATTTTAGGGCACTCGATGCTAAATGCGGCTGCTATACCTGTAAGACTTTCAGCCGGGCATACCTGCGCCATTTGTTTAACGCGCAGGAGATGCTCGGTTTGACCTTACTTTCTTTACACAATGTTTATTTCTTTTTGGATTTGGCGCGTAAGATCAGAGAGGCAATTCGGCAGGATAGGTTTAGTGACTTCAAAAAAGAATTCTTGAGTCAGTATAATAGTTTGATAGGGGACACTTTCCTTTAAAGTATTTCCGATAGCTTTGATGGAAAGTGTCCCCTAATAGTGAGGTTTGGATGGATTTAACTATGCGTATTGATATTATCACTATTTTCCCTAAAATGTTTGAGCCGGTGTTGAATGAGTCAATTATGCGGCGCGCGCAGGCTAAGGGTAAAGTTAAGTTCTTTATCCATGATTTACGGGATTATACCAGTGATAAACACCGTAAAGTGGATGACCGGGTCTTTGGCGGCGGTTCAGGTATGCTGATGCGGCCAGAACCGATTTTTAATGCCATAGCGAAATTAAAGCGTCAAGCCAAGGTAATTTTACTTTCTCCTCAAGGGAAAAAATTAGACCAGAAGATTGTCAAAAGATTATCCAAAGAGAAGAATCTCATTCTGATTTGCGGCCATTATGAAGGAGTGGATGAAAGAGTACGCGAAAAATTGGTTGATGAAGAGATTTCCATTGGAGATTATGTCTTGACCGGAGGAGAGCTGCCGGCTATGGTTTTGGTAGATAGCCTTGTCCGGCTTATCCCGGGAGTTTTAGGGGATAAAAATTCCTTGAATTTTGAGTCATTTGAAGGTAATCTATTAGAACATCCGCATTATACCCGTCCGGCAAATTTCCGGCGGATGAAAGTTCCGGAAGTGCTGCTTTCCGGAGACCATCAAAAAATCGAAGCCTGGAGAAAGAAAGAGGCGCTCAAAAGAACCAAGCAAAGGCGCCCAGATTTATTAAACAGTAAGTAAGAGAGGAGAAACAAACACACATGGATAAAATGAAACTCATTGAGTCACAATTTGTGAAAAAAGACGTACCGGAGTTTGGGGTCGGAGATACGGTCAAGGTGATGACTAGAATCCCCGAGGGCCCGGATAAGTTCCGCCTGCATCCTTTTGAGGGAGTAGTTATTGCTAAAGAAGGTTCCGGGGCAAGGGAACATTTTACGGTGAGAAAAATTTCTTACGGAGAGGGGATTGAACGCGTATTCCCGCTTTATTCTCCGAGTATTGAGCGCATTGAACTTATCCACTCAGGAAAAGTAAGAAGGGCTAAGCTTTATTATTTAAGAGGTAAAGTTGGCAAGCGCGCCACCAAAATCGAAAGCAAGCAAGAGAAGAAATAGAGATTTACTTTATTACGAGCGTTTGCTTAAAAAAGACGGCTGCGATTTAATTATTGGGGTGGATGAAGCTGGCCGCGGCCCGTTAGCCGGGCCGGTAGTAGCCGCGGCAGTCGCGCTTAAAACTATAAATTTTAAAAACCGGATAGATGATTCTAAGCGTTTAAGTTCCAGTTTACGCGAAAAGGCTTTCGCGGAAATTACCAAAAAATCGATATTTGGCGTAGGTATAGTCAGTGAAAAATTAATCGACCGGATTAATATTTTACAAGCTACGCGCCGGGCAATGCAAAAAGCGGTTATTTCTTTGACAAGTAATCTTAAGGGCCTCGATTCTTTAAATATCCACGTGATTGTTGACGGGAAGATGTCTCTGGATTTAGCTTGGCCTTGCACTGATATTATTAAAGGGGACGCTAAGTCCAAGAGCATCGCCGCCGCCTCAATATTAGCTAAAGTTACCCGCGATCGGATTATGCAAAAATACGACTCTCTTTATCCGGAGTATGGTTTCGCTCAGCATAAAGGTTACCCCACAGAGAGGCATCGGGGCATCCTGCGGGAAAAAGGCCCCTGCGCGATCCATAGGAAGAGTTTTTACGGTGTCTAGAGATAATTTGAAATCAGGGGTTCTGGCGGAAGATAGGGCGGAAGGATTCCTTAAGGCAAGCGGCTATAAAATCCTGCAACGGAATTATAAAACTAAATTAGGTGAAGTAGATATTGTCGCTAGAGATAAAGATACGCTTTGTTTTATTGAAGTAAAGTTTCGTTCATCCGACAGGTTTGGTTCGGGCCTTGAGGCAGTATCCGGGTTAAAACAGAGGCAGATTTCCAAGGCAGCTTTGAGTTTCTTAAAGGAAAAAAATCTCTTGGACAAAAGAGCGAGGTTTGATGTTTTGTCCTTGGATTGTTCGGGGAGCGCAGAAAAAATTACCCTGATCAAGAACGCGTTTGATTTAGACGCAAGGTTTAGCTATTAAAATGTACAAAAGCCAATCGCTTAAAAAATATCTGGATGATTTAGCAGCCAAGCTTCCTGCTCCGGGAGGCGGTTCAGCCGCGGCTTTTTGCGCCGCGATGGGCGCGGCATTAATCAGCATGGTGGTTAATTTTACTTTAGGTAAACCTCAATACGCCAAATATGAGCATGAATTAAAGGATATTCTTCACAAATCCGAAAGCTTAAGGCAGGAATTCTTGAGATTGACAGATCTGGATGTTGTTGTTTATAAGAGCAAGAATACGCGGGATGCCTTGAATACGCCTTTTATGGTAGCGAGGCTTTGTTTTGAGGGGATGAAGTTATGCCCCGCGCTGATCAAAAAAGGGAATGTTAATTTAATCAGCGATGTGGCTGTGGCGGGGGCCTTATTGGAAGGCGCTTTTACCAGCGCGTATTTTAACGTCGAAATCAATCTAAAAACCCTGAATGACCGGAAGCTTGCGCAAGCAATCAGGAAAGAGCTCAATCAAAAAGGCAGATTAATCAGGAGGATAAGATTAGATACGGAGGAGAAAGTTGGCACAATTATTAGAGGGTAAACCGTTAGCGGAAAAAATAAAAGAAGAAATCAAGAAGCAAGTTGTTTCTTTGAAAGTTAAGCCGGTTTTGGCCAGCATTATGGTGGGAGAAAATGCCGGCGCAGCCAGCTATGTTAAATCGCAGGCTAAGGCCGCGGAAAATTTAGGGATAGAGTACCGTTTACAAACCTTGCCTCAGGATACTACGGAAAATGCTTTAATTGATTTCATCCGCAAACTGAATGTGGATCAATCGGTCAATGGGATGATTATCCAGATGCCCCTTCCGGCGGCGATAGACTATAAAAAGATCAGCCAGTTTATTTCACCTGAAAAAGACATCGAAGGGATGCATCCGCAAAACATCGGTAAGCTTTTATTCGGTAAAGCCAAACTTATTCCTTGCACCGCAGCCGCGGCTATGGAACTGATTAATTCCAGCGGGATTGATTTATACGGTAAAGAGGTTGTGGTTGTGGGCCATAGCGAGATAGTCGGGAAGCCGTTAGCGCTTTTATTGTTGGATAAATTCGCCACGGTTACGGTAAGTCATATCGGCACAAGTAAGGCCGGCAAGCTGGAAGAGCATGTAAGACGAGCTGAAGTTTTGGTTGTGGCGGTGGGTAAAGCCGGATTAATCAAAGGCGATTGGATTAAAGAAGGCGCCGTAGTTATAGATGTAGGCATCAATCGCGTCGCAGAAAAAATAGTCGGCGATGTGGAGTTTGAAGCGGCAGAAAAACGCGCCGCGTTTATTACGCCTGTTCCCGGCGGCGTCGGCCCGCTGACCGTAACCATGTTAATGCGTAACTTAGTTGAAGCAGCCAAAGCGCAGCAACAATAGATGAATTATGACTTTTAAAGAAAAATTACAAGCTGGGAAGTTTATGCTGACCTCGGAGATCGGGCCGCCGAAGGGGATTGATATCAAGCAGCTTTTGGAAGACGCGGAATTAATCCGCACTCGCGTTGACGCGATCAATGTGACGGACTTACAGAGTTCGGTGATGCGGCTTGGGTCGCTAGCAGTTTGTTCTCTGCTTAAGCAGCACGGATTTGAGCCGATCTATCAGTTAACCTGCCGCGACAGAAACCGCTTGGCCTTGCAATCAGATATTTTATCCGCTGCTGCCTTAGGTATTGAAAATCTCCTGCTGTTGACCGGCGATCATCCTGCCTTAGGAGACCACCCCGAAGCGAAACCCGTCTTTGATCTGGATTCAGTACAATTATTACAGGTGGTCAAAAAACTTCAAGAAGGCGCTGATATGAAAGGGAATAAATTAAGTGGTGAGCCGCCGAAATTCTGTATGGGCGCGGTGGTTAATCCCGGTGCAGACCCTTTAGAGCCGCAGATTATGAAGATGGAGAAGAAAATCGCTGCCGGCGCGGAATTTTTCCAGACGCAGGCAGTTTACGAGGTTAAGGTATTCGAGAATTTCCTGAATAAAACCAAACATTTAAAAACTAAAATTATGGCGGGAATCGTTTTATTGAAATCAGCGGGAATGGCCCGCTATATGAATAAAAATGTGGCGGGGGTTTTTGTTCCGGATAACCTGATCAAAGAAATGGAAGAAACCAAAGATAAAGTAGCTCAGTCTGTTGAGATTGCCAGCCGTTTAATTAAAGAGTTAAAGCCGATGTGCGACGGAATCCATATTATGCCCATTGGCTGGGATACCAAAGTGCCGTTAGTTTTGGATGCCGCAGGATTATAGTGGAGGAAGTAAAATGTCAAAGATTGAAGAGAAATCCATAGACTTAGCCACGCAGGAAGCTTTACAAAAGGCTCAAGATGAAAATATTAAAACTACTTGGGATAGGTTGGATTGTCAGCAGCCGCAGTGCGGGTTTGGGCAGTTGGGTTCCTGTTGTACCGTTTGTAATATGGGGCCTTGCCGGATAGACCCATTTGGAGAGGGTGCGCAAGTGGGAGTCTGCGGAGCTAATGTTGATACGATTGCGGCGAGGAACTTAGCCAGAAAAGTTGCTGTTGGCGCATCAGCCCATTCTGATCATGGAAGGGATGTAGCGCATACCTTAGCTTTATTGGCGCAAGAAGGCGAACATAAACATGCCTCCGGCACGCATACGCATAATTATACAATTGTGGATACAGAAAAGTTTCATAAGCTGGCTAAGGAATTCGGTATCAATCCTGAGAACAAAAGTAAAGAGGAGATCGCTAAGGAGCTCTCCAAAAAGTTGCTGGAAGAATTTGGCAAGCAGGAAGGAGAGCTTGCTTTTTGCCAGCGTGCCCCTCAAAAACGCCAACAGTTATGGAGAAAATTAGGGCTTACCCCGCGCGGCATCGACCGGGAGGTAGTGGAATTATTGCATACCACGACTATGGGCGTGGATAATGATTACAAAAATATTTTGAATACAGCGATGCGCTGCGCGCTTTCCGACGGGTGGGGCGGTTCGATGATTGCCACAGAGGTGCAGGATATAATCTTGGGCAGCCCTCAGCCGATAAGGGGCAAAGTAAACCTAGGCGTATTAAAAGAAAATTATGTGAATATTGTGGTGCATGGCCATGAGCCGGTTTTATCCGAGATGGCGGTAAAGGCGGCTAATGATCCGGAGTTAGTGAAATTAGCCAAAAGTTATGGCGCCGAGGGGATAAACTTAGTGGGTATATGCTGTACCGCTAATGAAGTGCTTATGCGCCATGGGGTCCCGGTTGCGGGAAATTTCTTACAGCAGGAATTGGCTATTGTTACCGGCGCCGTCGAAGTAATGCTGGTAGATGTGCAGTGTATTATGCCGGCTTTGCATGAAGTATCGAATTGTTTTCACACCAAGCTGATTACTACCAGCTCCAAGGCGCGTTTTCCCGGGGTAATGCACATTGATTTCACTATCGATAATGCCTATGAAACAGCCAAAGCGATTATCAAAGCAGGCGTAGAAAATTTTCCTAACCGGGATAAGCAAAGGGTAAGTATCCCGAAACACGAGATGGATTTAGTGGCGGGTTTTACCAAAGAGGTGGTTTTTAATATTCTAGGCGGGCAGTACCGCTCTACTTACCAGCCTTTAAATGACGCGATTGTTTCCGGCAGGTTAAGAGGCCTGGCAGGCGTCGTAGGCTGTAACAATCCCAAGCAGACCCATGATTTATTTCACACTGTTTTAGTCAAAGAATTAATTAAAAACGATGTTTTGGTTCTACAGACCGGATGCTCGGCGATTGCCTGCGCAAAACAGGGACTATTAATTCCTGAAGCGGCAAAGCTTTACGCGGGAAAAGGACTGCAAGAAATTTGCGAGGCAGTAGGCATCCCGCCGGTTTTACATTTAGGCGCCTGCGTGGATAATTCACGCATCTTAACTGCTGCTTCACACGTTATCGCGCAGGGCGGTTTAGGGGAAGATCTATCGGATATTCCGGCAGCAGGCTGCGCCCCGGAATGGATGTCTGAAAAAGCTATTACCATCGGGTTATATTTTGTCGCCTCCGGAGTTTATACTATTTTCGGCGCTTCTCCCTTTGCGGTTTTAGGAAGTAAAAACCTGACTAATTATTTAACTAATGAAATAGAAGGTGTGGTTGGCGGCTGTTTTGCCTTCTCTGATGATCCGCTAGAGATGGCTCGGTTAATGATTGCGCATATCGATAAGAAACGCCAAGCGTTAAAGTTGAAACCGGCGATGTACTAATAGTAATGAAAAGTTTATCTTACGACGTCAAAAAGTGCTTAGGTTGTAAATCCTGTGAGATTGCTTGCGGACTTGCGCATTCACTGACGCAGGATTTGTTCAAGGCAGTTAAAGAAGAGAAATTGTCTCTTCCGCGTAAAAATGTTTACGCGGTAAAAGGGAAAAATTTTCCTTTATCCTGCCGCCACTGTGATGACGCCAAATGCGTAACTGCCTGTATGTCAGGATGTTTGGTTTATGATCAAGATAAAGGTATGGTTATGCATGATGAGAGCCGTTGCGTGGGCTGCTGGATGTGCGTAATGGTTTGTCCTTATGGGGCAATCAGGCCGGATCTAAAAACTAAGATTCCGCTGCGCTGCGATAAATGTAAAGATAAAGATGAACCGGCCTGTGTTAAGGCCTGCCCTACCGGCGCGATTATTTGGAAGGAAACCCTATGAAACAATTCGTGATTATCGGTAACTCGGCAGCGGGGATTGCGGCAGTGGAGGCGATCCGTTCTAAGGATAAAACCGCCAAGATAACCATCATTTCTAATGAAGAGTATCCGGTTTATTGCCGCTGTATGATCTCATATTATTTGGCAGGGGAAGTGAAAGAGGAGAAGCTCTTTTACCGGCCGAAGGATTTCTACCAAAAAAATAATTTAGAACTTATTCTCAATAAAAAAGTCAGCCGGGTTGATCCTAAAAAGAACAGAGTAGTCTGCGAAGACAAGACGCAAGTAGGTTACGATGCTTTGTTTATTGCTACGGGTGCCCGTCCCAGATTTCCTGCTATTCCAGGGATCAAGAAAAAAGGGATATTTGGCCTGCGTACGTTAAAAGATGCTAAAGAGATCAGTAGTTTAATCCCAGTAACTAAAAGTATCTCTGTTCTGGGCGGCGGCCTGATTGGATTGAAAGCGGCCTATGCTTTAAGAAAAAGAGGGATAGAGGTTAAGGTAGTGGTTAAGTCTAAGCAAATATTGTCCCAGATGTTAGATAACCCTGCCGCTGCTTTTTTGCAAAAACGCCTGGAGGATAATGGTATTGAGCTGCTTTTAGGACAGGATGTAACCGAGATTATCGGTGAAGGCGATATCCAAGCGGTCAAGCTTGGTTCCGGAAAGGTCTTTGGCTGTTCGATGGTGGTAGTGGGAAAAGGGGTTGAGCCGAATATCGATTTGGTGAAAGAAGCCGGGATAGATTGTAAGGATGGGATTATCGTGAATAATCTACTGCAGACAAATATCCCGAATGTTTACGCCGGAGGGGATGTCTGCGCGTCGTCCCACGCCCTTTGGCCGATTGCTGTTGAGCAGGGGAGGTTGGCAGGTTTAAATATGGCAGGAGAAAAGATTATTTATGACGGGTCTTTAGGGATGAACTCTATTGAGTTCTTCGGCCTGCCGGTTATTTCTTTAGGCATCTATAAAACTAAAGAAGGTGACGCGGCTTATGAGGAATTAAAAGTTTGCGACCCGAAAGAAAATACCTACAAGAAGTTAGTCTTAAAAGGCAATATTTTGGTCGGCGTAATATTAGCCGGTAAAATCAAGAATAGCGGAGTGTTCTTAAGGTTAATCCGCGAAAAAATAGATTTATCATCCATCAAAGATAGGTTATTAGCGGATGATTTCGGTTGCCCTGATATTTTAGATCTAGTCAAGGATAAGGAGAAGGTATATGTCTAAGATTGTCGCTACTTCGGTTATTCGCGGAGCAAAGCAGATTTTTAAAGAGGCGGAGACTTTTTTAAATAAGGCAATTAAAGAAAAAGGCCCGGAGCAAAAAATATCCTTTCCGGAGACTGCCTTTTATCTGCCAATGGCCAATGCTTTATTAGGGGTTAAGGTGGAAACTTTAAAAGAGGCATTGCCGATTTTGGAACACGCGAAATCTTTACTGCCGCTTGATCCTTCGGAAAAAGTCTGGCTTCCTTATTTGGGCGACGCCTTAAATGCCGGAATGTCCACTTTATTTTGTGAAGAAATCATCATGGCCCTGCGTTATTTATACGCTCAGGAGCCGCAAAAAGATTGCATTGGTTTTTTTAGCGATACAATTATGCGTTCTTTAGGTATACAGTTGGTAGACGGCCGGATGGCGGGTTTCGCGGCGATCCTCGGAGCCGCGCCGGATAATAAAATCGCGGTGGAGATTGTGCGTGGATTTCAACAGCGGAATATTTTGGTTTTTGTCGGTTCATCCTCTAACGGCCGCTCGATTATCGACCAGTTGATTGAGGAGAATGTGCAGATGGGCTGGGATAATTATATCGTGCCTTATGGCCGCGATACGCTTTCAGGAATCTATCCGCTTAACTGGGCGATTCGTTCGGCACTAACCTTTGGCGGAATTAAACCGGGTCAGGCAGAAAAGTGTCTTTTATATACTAAAGAGCGTGTTTTTGCTTTTGGCTTAACCTTAGGGCCATTGGATGATTTGAAATACGCTACAGGCGCTGGAGCGATCAATATGGGTTTTCCGATTATCGCCGATACAGATATCCCGGAAATAAAGCCTTCGGGTATTACCACTTATGAAGCATTGGTCAAGGAGTTAGATTATAAAAAGATTGTTCAGCGCTGTATTGAAGTCAGGGGAGTAAAGGTTAAAGTTGCTTCAGTAGCCATACCTGTTGCTTACGCGGCGGCCTTCGAAGGAGAGCGGGTGAGGAAAGAACAGTTGCATGTGGAATTCGGAGGTAAGGCCAGCGCTGCCTTTGAATTCTTAAGTACGAATAAAGAAAATGAAGTTGAGGACGGCAAGGTAGAGATCATCGGCCCGGATGTTGACGCGCTCCCCGCGGGGGCTAAATCACTTCCTTTAGCGATTATCGTCGATGTTTACGGCCGCAAGATGCAAAGAGATTTTGAGCCAATTTTAGAAAGGCAGGTTCACCGCTTTGTTAATTACGCCATGGGCCTGATGCATGTGGGCCAGCGCGATATGAATTGGATCAGGATCAGTAAAGACGCTTTTGCCAAAGGTTTTCGCCTGAAGCATATCGGTGTGATCTTGCACGCGATGCTGCATCAGGAGTATAGCGCGATTGTGGATAAAATTCAGGTTAAGCTTTACACTAAAGCGGAAGATGTGGATAAATTGCTGGGAGCGGCAAAAAAAGTTTTTGATGAACGGGACAGCCGGATAGCCGGGATGACCGATGAAAGCATCGACACCTATTATTCCTGTTTATTGTGCCAGTCTTTTGCGCCTAACCATGTCTGTGTGGTTACGCCCGAGCGCTTAGGCCTTTGCGGCGCCTATTCTTGGTTAGATGCCAAGGCTTCTTTTGAAATTACGCCTACAGGCCCGAATCAGCCTATCCCAAAAGGAGCGACGCTTGATGCAAAGTTAGGGCAATGGGAGAATGTCAATGAATTTGTGCGCCAGAAATCCAATAAGAGTATCGATAAGGTAAGTATGTATTCTTTGATGGATTCCCCTCAAAGTTCCTGTGGCTGCTTCGAGTGTATTTTAGCGATTATCCCTGAGGTAAACGGCGTGATGATCGTGCATCGAGATTTTTCCGGGATGACTCCTTGCGGGATGAGTTTTACTACTTTAGCCGGTTCAGTTGGCGGAGGAGTGCAGACTCCAGGATTCCTTGGCGTAGGCAAGCTCTACATCATCAGTAAAAAGTTTATTTCTGCCGAAGGGGGCTTAAAGCGCTTGGTCTGGATGCCTAAAGAATTGAAGGAGTTGTTAGGGGATAAATTAAAGAAGCGCTGCGAAGAAATAGGCGAGCCGGATTTATTGGAAAGAATCGCGGATGAAACAGTAGCTACAACTACGGATGAGCTATCAGCTTATCTGGAAAAGGTTAAGCATCCGGTTGCCTCGCTTGAACCTTTGATGTAATTAAAAATTTCCTTGACGCGCTGTATTTAGTGTATATAATAACACTTGGTACATGCCAATCAAAATCCTCAAAGAAAATTTGAAAAAAATAACCCTCATAGTTAATTGTTTTTTATGCGTGTTTACTTCTTATCTCTTTGCCGCGGATAAAGTTGGCAAGGCTAAAGAGGGTGAGTTAACCAGCCTGCAGGAGCAAGCAAGGCTCTATCGCGTTGAGGGCGTTAAGTTTCAGGATGCCGGAGATTTGGATTCCGCTTTGACGCTATACCAAAAGGCAGTAGAGCTGGATCCGGTGTATGCGGTTGTTTGCAACGATTTAGGGATAATCTATGAAGCCCAAGGCCAGCTTGACCGGGCAGAAGATAGCTATCTTCAGGCTTTAAAGATAGATCCCCGCTTTTTAGGCGTCTACACGAACCTGGCTTTTTTATATGAAGACAAGCGCGATTTGGATAAAGCTGTTTATTATTGGAAAAAAAGAGCAGAACTAGGAGATCCTGACGACCCTTGGACGATGAGGGCCGAACAGCGGCTTAAAGATGTGCGCCTTGTTTTATCTCAAAATCCTATGACGGATGTCCGCGAGAAAAAAGTTAATGATTTGGCTAGAGAGGTTGGTAATCACCTTGCTAGAGAAAAGGCCAAATAATAAACCACAATAGAATCCCCTGCCAAAATTGAATCCGAATTATTCTACTGACAGTAAATGGATAAAAAAAGGTTATATCTGATCGACGCGACAGCTTTTTGCTATCGGGCATTTTATGCTGTTAGAGGCCTAGCCAC
Organism: Candidatus Omnitrophota bacterium; assembly: GCA_030650425.1. GTDB lineage: Bacteria > Omnitrophota > Gorgyraeia > Gygaellales > Profunditerraquicolaceae > UBA6233. Next base: position 261,456 of record JAUSED010000003.1, read on the forward strand.
ATCTTTTGGCCAGCCCACAGGAGCTATCTACGGGTTTATCAATATCTTAAATAAGATATTGAAGGAAAAGAAACCTGATTATCTGGCTGCTTGTTTTGATGTCTCGCGGGATACCTTTCGGATGAAAAAATTCGCGGAATATAAAATTCAGCGTCCGCCTATGCCTGACGATCTCTCATCGCAAATTCCTTTGATCAAGGAGATCATCTCAAATTACGGGATTAAGATTTTAGAAAAGGCCGGTTTTGAAGCGGATGATGTCATCGCTACTTTAGCTAAAAGCGCGCTTGCTCAAGGCCTGCATACGGTTGTGGTTACTTCTGACAAGGATTTGTTGCAATTGGTGAATAAAGATACGCAGATTTTTAGCCCTTATAAAGATGAGGGAGTGACTTATGACGAAAAAATTGTAGGCGAGCGTTTTGGGATCGGCCCCAAGCAGATCGCCGACCTGATCAGCCTGATGGGCGATAGCGTGGATAATATTCCCGGAATTCCCGGAATCGGCGAGAAAACCGCTTCGAGTTTGATTAAGGAATTCGGTTCGTTGGATAATTTATTGGCTCATACCGATAAAATCAGTAAAGATAAACTAAGGCAGTCTGTGCAAGAGAATATTAAGCAGATAAAATTGAATAAAGAATTGGCAGAACTGTGCGAGGATGTTGATTTAGGGGGGGTTACGCCGGAAGATCTAAAGATAGGAGAACCTAACCTTAAGGAGCTTAGCCGGTTATTCAAACATCTGGAATTTAAGAAATTCTTGAAAGAAATTACTTTAGAGGGTGATGCGCATGTGGATTCGGCGGTAGAGGATTGGGGGCAAAAGGTTTTAGAGAAGTTTATTCAGGCTAAGCAAGAATTATTTCTGAGCGGGGAAGGGACGGATAACTTAATCTTTTCTTGCGATGGAAAATTCTTACGTTTGGATAAGAGTGATCCCGAATTAAAGAAGATTTTAGCTGATCCGAAAATAAAAAAAGTTAGCCACGACCTTAAGAAAATAAAAGTCGCTTTGGCTAAGGAAGGTTTTATTTTGGAAGGTTTATATTTCGATACGATGATTGCCGCTTACCTATTGAATCCATCTCAAAGTAATTATGGTTTGGAGGCTATTGCCTTAGATCATTTGGATAAGTTCTCGTCCCGGGAAAAACTGATTTCTGCCCAAGAGGCCTTAAACCTGATCAAAGATTTAAAGCCAAAATTAGAGGATGAGCTTAAGGATAAAAAACTGGATAAGCTTTTCTATGATACTGAAATGCCGCTGGTAGAGGTTTTGGCGGGGATGGAAAGCTTGGGGATAAAACTTGACTTGAAACTCTTAGAGTCGCTTTCCAAAGAATTAGAAAAAAAGTTGGCTAAGCTGACCAAGGATATTTATGCAACCAGCGGCGCTGAATTTAATATCAATTCACCCAAGCAGTTAAGGGTAGTTTTGTTCGACCAGCTCAAGCTCCCGGTAATTAAGAAGACAAAGACCGGGCCATCGACGGATGAAGATGTCTTAAAGAAATTAGCGGATAAACATAAACTTCCCGCCCTATTGCTTGAATACCGCCTGCTTAATAAGTTAAAGACTACTTATATTGATGTCCTGCCTGAATTGGCAGACCCTGCAACCGGGAGGATCCATACTTCTTTTAATCAGACAGGCACGGAGACCGGGCGTTTAAGCTCGAGTAACCCCAATCTGCAGAACATACCGATTAAGACCGGTATAGGCGCTGAGATTCGTAAGGCGATCATAGCAGGAGGAAAAGAAAATTATCTTATTTCCTGCGATTATTCGCAGGTAGATTTGAGAATATTGGCGCATCTAAGCCAAGACGAACAGTTGATCCACGCTTTTAAGAAAGGAATGGATATCCATAAAGCCACCGCTGCTCTAATTTATGGAGTAAAAGAAAGTGAAGTCGACGATCAGATGCGTGACAGGGCAAAGAGGGTAAATTTTGGGATCGTCTATGGCCTTACTGCTTATGGGCTTTCTAGGGACTTGGGGGTAGCTTTGGATGAAGCGCAAAGTTTTATCGACGCTTATTTCTCCCGTTATCCGGGAGTAAAGGAATATATCGATAAACAAATCAAGCTTTGTCAAAAAGAAGGTTTTGTCACGACCATCTTGGCCAGAAGGAGATATATCCCAGAGATTAATAGTAAGAATCAGGCGATCAGGCAGTTTGCCGAGAGGCAGGCAGTGAATACTCCTATTCAAGGCTCAGCCTCGGATTTAATTAAGCTGGCGATGATTGACATCGATAGGGAGATTAAGAAAAAAGGACTGAAATCGAGGATGGTTTTACAGATTCACGACGAACTCTTGTTCGATTTACCTAAGGGTGAATTGCATGCCTTGGTGAATCTGGCGCGGGAGAGGATGGAGAATGTTCTAAAGCTGGATGTGCCGATTAGGGTGGATATCAAAAAGGGCCATAACTGGCTGGAAATGGAAGAGGTTAGCTCATTGGAGGAGGTCAAATGAAAATAGTTATGTGCGCATCAGAGGTAGTTCCTTTTGCTAAGACCGGCGGGCTCGCGGATGTTGCCGGGGCATTACCGTTGGCCTTGGAAAAAGAGGGGCAGGAAGTAATTATCATTATGCCGCGCTATAAGGCCATCGATGCGGCTAAATTCAACCTTAAAAAATTAAAAGACGGGGTTTTGACCGGAGTAACGGGGAAAAATATTAAGGTTTATTTTATTGAGAAGGAAGGATATTTTGGCCGCGATGGTTTATATGGAGATAAAAACGGCGACCACCAAGATAATCTAGACAGGTTTGCTTATTATTGCCGGAAGTCTTTGGATTTATTGAAAGAGATTAATTTTAAACCGGAGATTATCCATTGCCATGATTGGCAATCATCCTTAGTCCCGGTTTTCTTAAAGACTATTTACGCCAAAGATCCATTTTACCAAAAGATCCGGACTATCCTCACCATCCACAATATCGGCTATCAGGGGCTTTTCGCTAAGGAGGAATTTCCGAAGCTAGGCCTGGATTGGAGCTTTTTCAATATGGAGGGGTTGGAATTTTACGGCAAGGTAAATATTTTAAAAGGCGGAATGCTTTTTTCCGATATTATCAATACGGTCAGCCCTACCTATGCAGAGGAAATCCAGACCAAGGAATTTGGTTTTGGGTTAGAGGGAGTATTAGATAAGCGCCGGGATGCGGTTTTCGGTATCTTAAACGGCTTGGATTATGATATCTGGAACCCGGAGACGGATAAATTTATCGCCAAAAATTTCTCTAGGTTAGAGCCAGCAGGAAAAGCGAAAGACAAAGAAGACCTCCAGTCGCTTTGCAAGTTTCCGCTTAAAAAAGATGTACCTCTATTCGGTATAGTTTCAAGGCTGGCAGAACAAAAAGGGTTTGATATCCTTGCTGAAGGTATTGATGAGATTTGCAAAATGAATATTCAAATGGTAATTTTGGGAACAGGTGATCTAAAATACCATGAAGTTATGCAAAACATGGTCGCTAAATACCCCAAGGTCATCTCTTTAGCCTTGAAATTCGACGATGTTTTGGCGCACAAGATTTATGCCGGGAGCGACATTTTCCTTATGCCTTCAAAGTATGAGCCCTGCGGTTTGGGACAGTTAATCAGTTTGAGATATGGGACGATTCCTTTGGTTTTTAAGACCGGAGGGCTCGCCGATACGGTAAATTCAGAAAACGGGTTTGTCTTTGATCATTATTCCAAAATCCGGCTGGTAAAAACGATCAGGAAAGCGGCTGACACATTTAAAGATAAAGCTGATTGGGCTCAATTGGTGGAGCGGGCGATGAAACTGGATTTTTCATGGAAGGCTTCTGCCAAGAAGTATTTAGAGTTGTATGCCAAAACAAAGAGAAAATAAGAAGATTATAATTGGCGTTACCGGAAGTTTCGGGAGCGGTAAAAGCACGGTTAGCGGAATACTTGCCGCTTACGGAGCGCGGATTATCGATGCCGATAAAATAGCGGCAAACTGCCTTAAGGCCGGAAGCAGGATTTACCAAAAGGTAATTTCAGCCTTTGGCGATAAGGTTATCGCTAAAGATGGCGAGATTGACCGGGCCGGCTTAGCTAAGATTGTTTTTAACGATAAGAAATTATTGAAAAAGTTAAATCATATTGTCCATCCTGAGGTAATCAGGATGATTAAAGCAAAAATTGACAGTATAAAGAAAGGAGTGATTATTTTGGATGCGCCTTTATTGCTGGAGGCGGGTTTGGTGAAGGCGGTAGATAAATTAATTGTGGTAACCATAGATCCAGATACGCAAATTAAGCGTCTGCTTAAGAAAACGCGCTTAAAGAGGGCAGATATCCTGAAAAGAATAAGGTCTCAGATTTCGCAAAACGCGAAGTCACGTTTTGCGAATTTTATTATAGATAACAGTAGTTCGTTGCGGAGTACAAAAAAACAAGTATTACAAATAAGGAGGAAGTTGTGGAAAAGTTAGATATAAAGAACCTGAAAGAGATGAAAATTACCGAACTAAATAAACTGGCTAAAGAACTTAACGCCAACGGGACCAGCGGCCTGAAGAAACAGGACCTGATTTTTAAAATTCTGCAGGCGCAGGCGGAAAAAGAAGGGCTGATGTTCGGCGAAGGAGTTTTAGAGATTTTACCCGAGGGGTTCGGTTTTTTAAGGAGCCCGAATTATAATTATCTTCCCTGTCCGGACGATATCTATATCTCGCCTTCGCAGATCAGGAAGTTTGATTTAAGGACAGGGGATACGGTTTCGGGCCAAATCCGTCCTCCTAAAGAGGGCGAAAAATATTTTGCCCTGCTTAAGGTCGAGGCGGTAAATTTCGAAAATCCCGAAGAAGTAAAAGAGAAGGTTCTCTTTGATAATCTTACTCCAGTTTACCCTAAGGAGGCGTTTAATTTAGAGACCAAGCCGGATGAAATATCGATGCGTATCATGAATCTGCTCGCTCCGATAGGTAAGGGCCAGCGCGGCCTGATTGTTGCCCAGCCGTATAGCGGTAAAACCGTGCTCTTGCAAAAATTGGCTAATGCCATTACTACTAATAATCCGGATGTGATTTTAATTGTCCTCTTGATTGATGAGCGTCCGGAGGAAGTTACGGATATGCAGCGGCATGTGCGGGGAGAGGTTATTTCTTCGACTTTTGATGAACCCCCGGAGAGGCATATTCAGGTAGCGGAAATTGTTTTGGAAAAGGCCAAGCGGTTGGTTGAGCATAAGCGCGATGTGGTGGTGTTACTGGATAGCATTACGCGTCTGGCCCGCGCTTATAACGCGGTTGTTCCGCATAGCGGCAAGGTTCTTTCAGGCGGTATTGATTCTAATGCCCTGCAAAAGCCCAAGAGGTTCTTTGGCGCGGCGCGCGCGGTTGAAGAAGGCGGGAGTTTAACGATTATCGCGACCGCGCTGGTGGATACCGGCAGCCGGATGGATGAAGTTATCTTTGAAGAGTTTAAAGGCACCGGTAACATGGAGACCCAGCTTGATAGAAACCTCTTCCAGCGCAGGATCTATCCGGCAATTGATATTAAGCGTTCCAATACCCGCCATGAAGAATTATTGGTTAAGTCGGATGTGTTGGGGAAGACTTGGATTTTAAGGAAAGTGCTTAATGAATTAAATAACGTTGAGGCGATGGAGTTGTTGATTGAGAAGTTGGGCAAGACCAAGAATAATGAAGAGTTTCTAAGCAGCATGAATCAATAACCAAGCCAGAAAAGGAGAGTAAAAAAAATGAAAGACAAGATTCATCCCAACTACAAAGAAAGCACGATTATCTGCGCTTGCGGAGAGACAGTGCATACCCGTTCGACCAAACCTTCGGTAAGAGTAGAAATCTGTTCGAAGTGCCATCCGTTTTTTACCGGAAAACAGAAATTTGTTGATTCTGCCGGTAGGGTGGATAAGTTTCTTAAGAAATACGGTAAAAAATAATGTTTGAACAGCTGCAAAAATTAGAAGCGCGCTACAACGAGCTGGAAGGGCTTTTGAGTTCTCCGGAGGTGCTTAGCGACCGTGAGCGATCGAATAAGTTGGCTAAGGAGCTCTCCGATATAAAGGAGCCGGTTGCTTTATATCGTGAGCATAAACGCATCTTAAAAGAACTTCAGGAATTAGAAGTTGTTTCCAAAGAAAAACACGACCAGGAATTCCTGGATTTAGCCAGTAAAGAGCTGGTAGAGCTTAAGGGTAAGCTGCAAGAGATAGAGACAAAAATAAAAGAGGCCTTTACCGGGAAAGATAAAGACGCCGGACACGATATCATTGTGGAGATACGTCAGGGGACGGGCGGAGATGAAGCCGGTTTATTTGCCTCGGATCTTTACCGGATGTACACAAAATACGCGGGAAACAAAGGCTGGTCAGTGGAATTAATGTCAGCGGCGACTAATGAATCCGGCGGTTTTAAAGAAGTATCTTTTAGCGTAAAAGGTAAAGACGCCTATAGCAGGTTAAAGTTTGAGAGCGGAGTGCACAGGGTACAGCGCGTTCCGACAACTGAATCGCAAGGAAGGATTCATACTTCGACGGCGACAGTGGCGATTTTAGTCGAGCCGGAAGAGGTGGATTTAGTGATTGAGCCTGCCGATTTAAGGATCGATACTTACCGCTCAAGCGGCCCGGGCGGCCAGCATATGCAAAAAACCGATTCCGCGGTGCGCATTACGCATCTTCCTACGGGGGTCGTGGTTGCCTGTCAAGACGAGCGTTCGCAGTTAAAAAATAAGAACAAGGCGATGAGAGTTTTACGCGCCAAGCTCCTTGATGCTAAACGAGAGGCCGAGTCCAAGAGATTATCTAAAGAAAGAAAATCCCAAATCGGTTCAGGGGACCGGAGCGAGAAAGTCCGCACTTATAACTTCCCGGATCGCAGAGTTACGGACCATCGTATAAATTTTACTACCCATCAGTTAGAAGCTGTACTGGAAGGTGATTTTGATGAAATATCTGAAGCCCTGATTAAAGCGGAAAAAGAGCAGAAACAGAAGGCGTCTTATGAATGAAGCGGAATTATTATTTAGCCAGGTTTTAGGCTGCGATCGGCTGGCCTTATCTTTAAACAAGGATCGGTATTTAGGCAGGGAAGAGCTCGATTTTATTACTTGTAGCCTGAAGAGAAGAATAAAAGGCGAACCCATTCAATATATTTTGGGTAAGATGGAGTTTATGGGGCTAGAGCTAAAGATAAAACAAGATGTGCTGATTCCCCGGCCGGAGACAGAGATACTCGTTCAAACAGCGTTAAAATATATTAAGCAGGAAAAATCGCGAAAGATCCTGGATTTAGGGACAGGTTCAGGCTGTATCGCCATATCCTTAGGCAAAAATTCAGCGAATCTAGAAATAGATGCCAGCGATATCTCGAGTTCGGCTTTAGCCGTTGCTAAAGAGAACGCGGGCTTAAACGGAGTAAAGATAGATTTTGTGTTGAGCGATTTATTTAGGGGGCTAAGAAATAAAAAATATGATCTGATTACCAGTAATCCGCCTTATGTTAGAGAGGGAGAAATTACAAAATTGCAGCCAGAGTTGCAATTTGAGCCTAAGCTTGCTTTAAATGGCGGGCCAGACGGATTAGATTTTTACCGCCGTATAATTTCAGGCTCAGCAAATTATTTACAAAAAAACGGCCTCTTAATTATGGAGATGGGTTTTGAACAAAAGCCCGATATAGAAACAATATTTTTAGATTTAGGAAAATTTAAGTTAATAGAAGTTATTAAAGATTACAATAATATTGATAGAGTGATTGTGGCAAGAAAGGCAGACATAAATGGATAAATTAGTGATTGAAGGCGGAATAAAACTTAAGGGTGAAGTCACGATATCAGGGGCCAAGAACGCGGTCCTTCCCATACTGGCGGCGACCCTGCTTACTGATGACGCCTGCATTATTAAAGGCGTGCCGGATCTGCGCGATACGAATACCATGATAAAAATATTGCGTTCTTTGGGGAAGGACGCGGATTTAGAAAATGGTATTGTTTCGGTCAGTAGTCTGAAGAAGACAAATTGTGTCGCGGATTATAAACTGGTTTCTACGATGCGCGCGTCTTTTTGTGTTCTAGGCCCTCTATTAGGTAAATTCAAGAAAGCCAAAGTTTCTCTTCCCGGCGGCTGCGTTATCGGTGTGCGGCCGGTGGATTTGCATTTAAAGGGGATAAGGGCGCTGGGTACGGAGGTTAATGTCGAATCCGGTTATGTGATTGCCAAGGCTAAAGAATTAAAAGGCAGCCATATTTATTTAGGCGGGGTCTACGGTTCATCTGTTTTGGCTACGGATAACGTAATGATGGCCGCGGTATTGGCCAGCGGAAAAACTGTGATTGAGTCCGCTGCCTGTGAGCCGGAAGTAGAGGATTTAGCGGAATTTCTGATTAAGATGGGCGCCAAGATTAAAGGCCATGGCACGCCTATCATTGAGATAGAAGGGGTGCGTCATTTACACGGCGCCAGCCACACAATCATCCCTGACAGGATTGAAGCAGGGACCATGATGTTGGCGGCTTTAATTACGCGCGGAAATATCCTGATTAAAAATGTTTTTTATAAACATTTAGGCGCGCTCATTGACAGGCTGGAAGAAGCAGGCGCGTTAATGACTAAGACAGAAAATACTATACACATGCGTTATAGAGGACAGCTTAAGGCTATAAATATCAATACTCTTCCCTATCCGGGTTTTCCTACGGATATGCAGGCTCAGATGATGAGCTTAATGAGTGTGACCCCCGGTATAAGCGTGATTACCGAAAAAATATATCCGGACAGGTTTATGCATGTAGCTGAACTTAACCGGATGGACGCGCGTATTCAGAGGGAAGGCCCGCACGCTATTGTTGAGGGGAGAGAAGAGCTTTCCGGAGCTCCGGTGATGGCTTCGGATCTAAGGGCTTCGGCGTGTTTAGTGCTTGCCGGTTTAGCCGCGAAAGGTAAAACCTCCATCTCCAGAATTTACCACTTGGAGCGCGGGTATGAAAATATGGAGGAAAAATTAGAGAAACTGGGGGCTAAAATTTGGAGAGAAAAAGAATGATTTTAATGATTGATAATTACGATTCGTTTACCTATAACTTGGTGCAATATTTGGGTTCGTTGCATCAGGAGGTAAAAGTATTTCGTAATGATAAAATTAGCGTGGAACAGATCAAGAAACTCTCACCTAAGAAAATCGTTATTTCTCCCGGGCCGGGCCGGCCGGAAGACGCGGGTATTTCTTGCGCGGCGGTAAAAGAATTAGCCGGAAAAATTCCTCTTTTAGGAGTTTGTCTTGGGCATCAGGCTATAGGCTATGCTTACGGAGGAAAGATCGTCAATGCGAAGAACCTAATGCATGGGAAGACTTCAATGATCTATCATAACAATAAGGAGATATTTAAAGGCCTGCCTGATCCTTTTGAAGCGACGCGCTATCATTCCTTGCTTGTAGAAAGAAACAGTCTTCCTGAATGTCTTGAAATAACCGCTTGGACTAAGGAAAAAGAGATTATGGGATTAAGACATAAACAATATCCTCTTTGGGGAGTGCAGTTTCATCCCGAATCTATTCTTACTAAGCGCGGAATAGATATTTTAGCTAACTTTGTCAATCTATGATGATCAAGGAAGCGATCAATAAACTTATCGCGAAGAAAGATCTTACTGCCGAAGAGATGCAAGGCGTAATGTATGATATTTTAAACGGAGTCACTGAAACCGCGGATATTATCGCTTTTCTGACTTCTCTAAACGAAAAGGGAGAGACAGTAGAAGAGCTTACCGCGGCGGTCGAGATGATGCTTAAATATGTTGACCCGATCATCGTGGATAAACCGAATATACTGGATACCTGCGGCACGGGAGGGGACAAAAAGGGGACCTTTAATATCTCGACGATCAGCGCCTTGGTGGCGAGCGGCGCCGGAGTGATTGTGGCTAAGCATGGGAACCGTTCAGTTTCCAGTTCGTGCGGAAGCGCGGATATTTTAGAAGCCTTGGGCGTAAATATAAATATGGATAAGGCAAAAATAAAAAAGTGCCTCGAAGAAATAGGTATTGCCTTTTTATTCGCGCCAAAACTGCATCCAGCGATGAAAATTGTTTACCCGGCGCGTAAGCAGATCGCGGGTAAAACAATGTTCAATATCTTAGGCCCGTTAATTAATCCTGCCCGGGCGACCAACCAATTGATCGGGGTTTATAGCCCCCAATGGCCGCCGATCTTAGCCCGTGTTTTGCATAATTTGGGCTCAAAGCATGTTTTAGTCGTGCATGGAGCTGACGGTTTGGATGAGGTGACCACCGCGGATAAGACCTTTATTGCCGAGGTAAACCATGGTGAATTTAAAGATTACGAAATAAAACCGGAAGATTTTGGTTTTCAGCGCGCTCGTCCGGAAGATTTATCAGGAGGCAGTTTATTTGATAATGTGCAGATTGTTTTAGATCTTTTAGAAGGAAAAGACGGATTTAAACGCGATATAGTTTTGTTAAATTCCGGCTGCGCTATTTACGCCGCGGATAAAGTCAAATCAATTAAGCAAGGGATAGAGTTGGCAAGGCAATCGATAGATAGTAAGGCAGCCTTAAGAAAGCTGGAGCTATTGAAGGAGTATTCGCGTTAATGTCAAAAATAGACAGGTTGAAAGAAATTATCTTAAAGAAAAAAGAGCGCCTAGCCTTGGCCAAGCAGCAAATTCCTGAGGAGGAATTGAAGGTAAGGGTTCAGGCGGTTACGCCTGCCAGGGCCTTTATTGAGGCGATCAAGAAACCCCACCAGATTTCCCTGATTGCTGAGATAAAGAAGGCTTCTCCTTCGCAAGGAATTATCCGTCAGGATTTTAACCATCTGGAGATTGCCCGCGCTTATCAGGAAGCGGGGGTACAGGCGATATCGGTTTTAACCGAAGAAGACTACTTTCTAGGAAATATTTCTTATCTTAATGAAATTAAAAACCTGGTCAGCGTTCCGGTATTGCGTAAAGATTTTATCCTCGAGCCATATCAGGTTTACGAATCACGTTTTTACGGCGCTGATGCAATACTTCTTATAGCGGACCTACTCACGCAGGATGAAATCCTGCAATTTACGGCAATCGCCGCGGAATTGGGTATGGATTCTTTAGTGGAAGTGCACAACGAGAAAGAGTTGAAGAAGGTATTAAAATTAAAAGGCGTAGCGCTGATCGGGATAAATAACCGCGACCTGCGCACTTTCGAAGTTGACCCTAAGACTACCGAAAAATTGTTTACCCTTATTCCTAAAGATAAGCTGGTGGTGGTAGAGAGCGGGCTGAAAACTTATCAGGATATTCTCTTCTTAAAAATATTGGGCGTGCATGCTGTTTTGATTGGCACAGCTTTTATGCAGGCGGAAAATATCGCGGATAAAGTTAAAGAACTAATGGCATGGTAAAAGTAAAAATTTGCGGGATTACTAATTTGGAAGACGCGCTAGCCAGCCTGTTTAGCGGCGCCAGCGCTATCGGCTTTGTATTTTATAAACAAAGCCCCCGTTTTATCGAGCCGATAAAGGCAAGCAATATTTCGCGAATCCTTCCTAAAAATATTTTAAGGGTCGGCGTATTTGTCGATGAGCAGGAGGCAAAAGTCAAAAAGATTGCTAAGTTATGTCACCTGGATATGCTCCAATTTCACGGGAATGAGGCCCCGGAATATTGTAAGAAGTTTAAGGTGTATAAAGTGATCAAGGCTTTTAGGCTGGATAAAAAATTAGATTTATCCGAGATATCAAAATATAGAACCTTTGCCTATCTTTTTGATACTTTCTCTAAAAACAAAGCCGGAGGCACAGGAAAAAAGTTTAACTGGAATTTATTGAGGAATATAGATAAAATAAGTGGTCAGGTTTTTCTATCCGGCGGCCTGACTAGCGCAAATGTAAAAAGCGCGATAAAAAAGCTCCATCCGGATTGGGTAGATGTTTCCAGCTCGGTGGAATCCAGGCCGGGTAAGAAGGATCATGCAAAAGTTAAGAAATTTATCGAGGCGGTAAAATGAAGAAGCTACCTGACAAATTTGGGCATTTTGCGGAATTCGGCGGCAGGTTTGTGCCGGAAACGCTTATTTTTGCCTTGGATGAACTGGAAAATGAGTACAAGAAGTCTAAGTATGACCGAAAATTTAATGCCGAATTGAAGTATTATTTAAATGAATACGCTGGCAGGCCAACGCCCCTATATCTTGCCAAGAAATTAAGCGATTATTTTGGGATAAATAAAATATATCTTAAGCGGGAAGATCTTTTGCATACCGGAGCGCATAAAATCAATAATACCTTAGGGCAGGCGCTGCTTTGCCTGCGGATGGGAAAGAAGCGGGTAATCGCTGAGACTGGCGCAGGCCAGCATGGCGTTGCCGCTGCTACCGTTGCCGCTCTTTTTGGTTTAAAATGCGATATTTATATGGGTGAAGAAGATATACAGAGGCAGAAGCAGAATGTTTTTCGTATGCACTTATTGGGCGCGCGGGTCATTCCGGTAAAAAGCGGATCCAAAACCCTCAAAGACGCGATGACTGAAGCTTTGCGTGATTGGGTGACCAATGTGCGCGATACGCATTATATTATCGGGACAGTCGCCGGGCCGCATCCTTATCCAATGTTAGTCAGGGATTTCCAGTCTATCATCGGCAAAGAAGCAAAAATTCAACTTAAGAAAAAGGGGATTGCCTTACCTGATTATTTAGTCGCTTGCGTTGGCGGAGGAAGTAATGCTATGGGATTATTCTATCCCTTTGTCGACACCAAAAAAGTAAAATTTATCGGCGTGGAAGCCGGCGGTAAAGGCCTCTCTACGGGAAAACACGCGGCCACTCTGGTTAACGGAGATATCGGAGTGCTGCACGGTTCAAAATCAGGGCTTTTAGAGGATAAATTTGGGCTTGTTATGCCTACGCATTCGATTTCCGCGGGTTTGGATTATCCGGGAGTAGGGCCTGAGCACGCTTATTATAAGAAGATCGGCCGGGCTGAATATGTTTCGGTTAATGATAACGAAGCGCTAGAAGGATTTAATTTACTCTCGAAGTTAGAAGGTATCATCCCGGCTTTAGAATCCGCTCATGCCATTGCTTACTTAAAAAAATTAGCCAATAAAATCAATAAAAAATCCACGGTTATAGTTTGTCTCTCTGGCAGGGGCGATAAGGATTTGGGGATAGTTACCAAAGGCAGGATATGAATCGCATCGATAAAAAATTTAAAGAATTAAAAAAAACCAGAAGAAAAGTATTCATTGCCTTTATTACCGCGGGTTTCCCAAGTTTGGCTGTAACTGAGCAGCTAATTTATGAATTTGATAAAATTGGCGTGGATATTTTAGAGTTAGGAGTGCCTTTTTCCGATCCGATGGCTGACGGCCCGGTAATTCAGGAAGCTTCTCAGCAAGCCCTAAAGAAAAACACGCATCTAGTCGATATATTGAGACTGGTGAAAAAGGCGCGTAAAAGCGTAAATATCCCGATTTGCCTAATGACTTATTATAATCCGATATTTTGTTTTCCGGATAAGAAGTTTATTGGCGAGGCAAAAAAATCCGGAGTAGATGGAATAATCATTCCGGATCTACCTCCTGAAGAGGGGAGAGATTTTATCAAGGCCGCGCATTATGCCGGGTTGGATACGATATGTTTCCTTTCGCCTACCAGTTCCTTAAAAAGGATAAAATTTATCTCCAAGGTTTCAAAAGGATTCATCTACTACGTTTCTTTGACAGGAGTAACCGGCGCCCGTAAGAAGCTTGGGGAGGATATCCGCAAAAATATTAATTTGATTAAAAGATATACTAAAAAGCCGGTTTGTGTCGGTTTTGGGGTTTCCACCGCGTCTCAGGCAAGAGAGGTCAAGAAGTTTAGCGACGGAGTAATCATTGGAAGCGCGATCGTAAAAAAGATAAAAGAGAATATTGGTTCGCCTCTATTAATCAAGAAGGTAAGCAACTTTGTAACCCAACTTAAGTCATGAAAAATATCTATCATAAAGCGCGGCTAAATAACGGATTGAGGATTATTAGCCATGTTATTTCCGAGCGTCACTCTGCCGCCTTAGGTATCTGGATATATGTCGGAGGAAGGTATGAAACTAGCGCGAATAAAGGGATCTCACATTTTTTAGAACATATTTTATTTAAAGGAACGAAAAAATACTCTTGCCGCCAGCTTAAGGAATCAATCGAGGGGATCGGTGGTTCCCTCAATGGTTTTACCTCTGAAGAATCCACCTGTTATCTGGTTAAGGTTCCCGCCAGCCGCATCAATATCGGTTTAAGCGTCTTATCGGAGATGGTCATCAATCCGACTTTACCCGCTCAAGAGATTGAAAAAGAAAAAACCGTAATTCTGGAAGAGCTAAAAATGTATAAAGATCTTCCTCAAAGTTATGTATATGAGCTTTTGGATGAGTTACTTTGGCCAAATCAGCCATTGGGCGCGCCGATCATAGGAACGGTTGATTCTGTAAGGGCTATTGACCGTAAGAAGCTGGCAGATTTTAAAGAAGAACATTATACAACCTCCAATATTGTGGTGAGCGCCTGCGGAAATATAGATTATCGTCAATTAGAGCGAGGCGTAGAGAAAATATTCTCTAGCCTTAAAAGCGAAAGGCTGAATACTTTTACTGAGGCAAAAGAAAAACAAGGTAGGCCGGGTCTGAAAGTTTTTCCTAAGGATACGGAGCAAACGCATATGGCTTTGGGTTTTAGAAGTTTTAGAAGAGAGCATCCCTTAAAGCATGCCTTGGGTTTACTGCATATTATATTAGGCGGAAATATGTCGAGCCGCCTCTTCAATGAATTAAGGGAGAAGCGCGGGCTGGCTTATGAAATAGGGACATTAGCCAAGCGTTTTCAGGATACAGGCGCGTTTGTGGTGCACGCCGGCATCGACAATAAAAAAGTATCCGAGGCGATTCAATTGATCCTGAAAGAATTAAAAAAGACGAAGGATCATTTGGTTACTGCCGATGAATTCAGGCGGGCTAAAGAATTCTATATTGGACAGTTAAAACTTGCGCTGGAAGATACCTTGGAATATATGCTTTGGATCGGCGAAAATACCCTGATGTTAGGCAAGACTTTTTCTTTGGATGAAATTATCGCTGAGGTAAACCGCGTGGATAGAGCGGATATCCGCGAGGTAGCGCGGAAGGTATTTATCGACGATAATATTAACTTGAGCCTGATCGGCCCGTTGGCCGGAAAAGAAAATAAAATACGTCAAGGATTATACATAGGATAGGCCATGGCAATATTTATTTTAATGTTTTTATTTAGTATCTTGGCGGTTATGTCTTTTTTCTTTGCGGTTGCCGAAACTTCAGTGATTGCCTTGAGTAAGATCCGGCTGCGCCATATGGTTTCTCAAGGCATAAAACGCGCCCAGAGCATACAAAACCTGGTTACCAAGCTGGATAAATTTATCGCCGCTATCCTGGTCGGGAATGATTTCGTAAATATTGCCATGGCGGCTATTATGACTATATTGTTCGTGCCCTTATTTGGCGCCGGACTAGGCGCTACCATAGCTACTTTTATTACCACTTTATTTGTGCTCATCGTTTGCGATATAACCCCTAAAATGCTGGCCGCGAAACATACAGAAAAGTCAGCTCTCATTATCGCGCCCATGATGGAGGCGTTTATCAGGGCATTGAATCCTATCATTAATTTTTTTGTTAGTATAAGTAATTTTATCCTTCGAGTTTTTAATGTAGGCCCGAGTAACAGGTCCCCTCTTATTACCGAAGAAGAGCTGAGGGTGATGATCGAAGTCGGAAAGGAAGAAGGCGTATTAAGCGACGAGGAAAGAAAGATGCTGCATCGTATCTTTGAGTTCGGCGATACGAAAGTAAATGATGTTATGGTGCCTAAGCAGAAAATGACCGCCGTCAATATCAATACCACTTCGGAAGAGCTGTTGAATATATTTGTAGAAGAAGGGCATGCCCGGCTGCCGGTTTTTAATGGGACGATTGATAATATCGTGGGAATTATTTATGCCCGCGACCTGCTTTATATATTAAGAGATAAAGGGCTTTTTCTTTTACAGGATTTGGTGCACGAGGCTTATTATGTCCCGGAAAGTATGAGAGTAAATGAGCTTTTGAGAAAGTTTCAGCTGGATAAACTCCAGATAGCCATAGTGGTAGATAGCGCCAAGAAGACGCTGGGGCTGATTACTTTGGAAGACCTGATTGAGGAGATTGTCGGAGAGATAGAAGAGGAGCATGGGGCCCGGGAACCCCATAAATAAAAATTGACCTTTAAATTAAAAGTTGTATAATAAAAAACAATAAGTTCCACAAACAAGGAGGAATGAAATGGCAGAGAAAGGTTATTGCGTCAAATGCAAATCCAAAAAAGAGATGAAAGATGAGCAGAAAGTAACGATGAAGAACGGCCGTAACGCAATGAAAGGAAAATGTACTTCTTGCGGCACTGGTATGTATAAAATCTTAGGCGGCAAATAACTTTATTAATATAAGAGGTCGGATCAATAGATACAAAAAAGTTAGCTCAACGTATCGCGGTAGCTGCTAAGTCGAAAAAAGCGCAGAAGGTAGTAATCTTGGATATGCGTAAGGTTGCCGCCTTCTGCGATTATTTTATTATTGCAAGCGCCACATCCTTAAGGCACGCGAATGCCGTTGCCCGGGGGATAGAGGAAGATTTAGCCAAGGATCATATAAAATCACTCTCCAAATTTCCTGTTAACGATGAATCAGGGTGGGTGGTTTTGGATTTTGGTTCAGCCATTGCGCACGTATTCTATAAGCCGGTGCGCGAGTTTTACGCTTTAGAGCGCCTCTGGTCTGACGCAAAGAAGGTAGCCCTCCCACGTAAGCCGCACTAATTTTAAATGAAAGAGAACATCCAGGAGCAAGTAACTAATCTAATCAAGTCTGCCTTAAAGGAAGCGGGTTTAGATCCTTCCTTAAGCGAAGAGTTGTATTTAGATATCCCCGCGGAGAGCCGTTTCGGAGACCTGAGCGCGAATGTCGCCATGCGCCTGGCTAAGCCTTTAGGGAAATCTCCTCGCGAGATAGCTAATAATTTAATCGCGGAAATCAATAAGCAGATAGTTAAGAGTTCCTTAAAAGATGATATTAAGGAAATTAAAGTCGAAGGCGCCGGATTCATTAATTTTTATTTTAGCGATAAATATTTCTATGAGCAGCTGCAGGATATTGTAAAGCGGGAAAAAGAAAGCCTCAAGGTTAATCTCGGTGAAGAAAAGCCCGTATTAATCGAATTTGTCAGCGCCAATCCTACCGGTTCGCTCTCGGTGGCCCACGCCCGTCAAGCAGCAGTAGGGGATGCCTTGGCGAATATCCTAAACTTTTTAGGTTTTCAGGTTAAAAGAGAATATTACCTTAATGATCAGGGAAATCAGATCAATATTCTCGGTAATTCCGTTGAATTAAGAATGAAGGAACTCGCAGGAGAGAAGATAGAATTTCCGGAAAACTATTATCAAGGCGAGTATATTTATGAAATCGCCAAGCAAGCTCAGGAAAAAAAGATAGCAACGCGAGATTTGGGAGATTTTTCCGCAAATTTTATTCTAAACATAATTAAAAAAGAACTGGATGATTTCGGTGTAAAATTTGACTATTGGTATTCTCAGAAAGCACTGGAAAAGAGCGACAAGATTCAAAAGGCCTTCGAGTATTTAAAGAAGAAAGGTTTCCTTTATGAGCAGGAGGGCGCCCTCTGGTTCAAATCTACTGCTTTTGACGATGATAAAGACAGGGTGGTGATTAAAAGCGACGGATCCTACACTTATCTAGCCCCTGATATTGCCTATCATGACGATAAATATAAGCGCGGGTTTAGATGGTTAATCAATCTTTGGGGCCCTGATCATCACGGATACATCAGCAGGCTTAAGGCTTCAGTGGCAGCCTTCGGACGCGATCCGGATTCGCTGGCAATAGTTATTGTGCAGTTAGCGACGATCTTTAGGGATGGCAGGCCTGTGCAGATGTCCACCCGCCGCGGAGAGTATATAACCTTAAGAGAGGTATTGGATGAAGTGGGCAGGGATGCCGCCAGGTTCTTTTTTCTTATGCGGCGTACCTCCAGCCACTTGGATTTTGATTTGGATGTCGCCAAAAAACAGAGTTCCGAGAATCCGGTATATTATGTGCAATACGCCCATGCGCGTATCTCGAGTATTGTGCGCAACTCTACGCTTAAATTAAATAAAGATACGGATTTATCAGTTTTAAAAGAAAAAGAAGAATTAGCTTTAATCAGGAAGATAC
Organism: Candidatus Omnitrophota bacterium; assembly: GCA_030650425.1. Taxonomy (GTDB): domain Bacteria; phylum Omnitrophota; class Gorgyraeia; order Gygaellales; family Profunditerraquicolaceae; genus UBA6233. The sequence goes on from JAUSED010000003.1 coordinate 279,718, forward strand.
TGCAATTTTCCTATATTTTAAATATTTGCCTGAAGACCCGGGATCCCTATATGCTCACGGTTTATCTGCAGGAGCTCTCCGAGACCTTCCATAAATTCTATGATTTGCATCGTGTTTTAAGCGATGATGCCGAGCTTACCCAGGGAAGGCTTTGTCTTATCGAAGGAACAAGGATCGTGATTGCCTGCGGCTTGGATCTATTGGGTGTCTCTAAGCCTGAAAAGATGTAACTTATGCACTCCCACAAGATATTAAGAATCGCCTCCTCTCATACGCGCCTTCAAAATGAATTAATCCAAGAACTCAAAATTTCTAAAATCCTTGCCCAGATTTTGATCAATCGCGGGTTCACTAGCGTTACGGAAGCACAAAACTTTATTGACGTAAAGCCAGGCCATTTACTCGACCCGTTTTCTTTTCATTCCATGCAGAGGGCGATTAACCGCATTAAAGAAGCTCAAAGTAGAAAAGAAAAAGTGATGATTTTTGGAGATTATGATGTTGACGGAGTAACCAGCGTTGCCCTGCTAAAGGGGGTTCTGGAAAGATCCGGTTTGAATGTCTCTCACTATATTCCACATAGGATAAGAGATGGATACGGCCTGACTAGGGATATCGGGCATATCGCTAAAGAGAAGAAGATAAAACTTTTAATTACAGTTGATTGCGGTATCGCTAATCACCGCGAGGTAGAGGAATTAAGTAAGCATAATGTCGATACGATTATTACCGATCATCATGAGCCGCAAAGGGATGCTTTGCCTTCCGCCGTAAGCATAATTAATCCGAAAGCCAAAGACTCTGGTTATAAATTCCGGGAACTGGCAGGAGTCGGCGTTGTCTATAAACTTTGTCAGGCATTAAGTAACTCCAGACTAACTGACGAGCTGGATCTAGTGGCCTTAGGGACAGTGGCTGACGTCGTTCCCTTGACCGGAGAGAATCGCGTAATCGTTAAAGAAGGATTACTTAGGCTGGCTAAGACTAAGAAACCGGGGTTGGCTGCGCTGATTGCAGGCGCGGGGATAAAAAATAAGAAATTCAACGCTACTTCTATAAGTTTTATGCTCGCTCCGCGCTTAAATGCTGCAGGCCGGATGGATTCGGCGGAAACTTCTTTAAAATTATTAATGAGCGCGGATTCCCAAGAAGCAGGGGAGATTGTCCGTCAACTTGAACAGCATAACCGCTCTCGCCAGAAAATTGAAGGTAAGATTATGGAGGAGGCAGAGGATATTATCAACAAGGAAATCAATTTTAAGGAGCATAAAGTTATTGTGGTAGCTAAAGAAGATTGGCATCAGGGTGTTTTGGGGATTGTGGCGGCGAAGCTGGCGGACAGGTTTTACCGCCCGACAATCGTCATCTCGCTAAACGATAAGATGTGCAAGGGCTCAGGACGTTCAATCAAAAATTTTCATTTATTTTCGGCGCTTAAAGAATGCCGGGAATTTTTACACACCTTTGGAGGACATGCTCATGCCGCCGGCCTGATGATTACGCGCGATAGGATTAATGATTTTAAGCAGAGTATAAACCGGTTCGCGCACGAAAAATTGTCCATTGAAGATCTTTTACCGGGTTTAGATGTTGATATGGAATTGAATCTAGCGGATTTAAACGAGAGCGCGGTAGAGGAGCTGGAGAAATTAGAGCCCTTTGGCGCGGGAAACCCCGAGCCGCTTTTTTATACCCGTAACCTTAAGTTAAAAGGCCAGCCGCAAAGCTTAGCGCGTCAAACTTTGAAATTCTGGGTTACTGACGGTAAGGCCAGTTTACAGGTAATTGGCTTTGGGATGGAGGGGCTGCGTATGAGCCTGATTGAGGCGAATGCGCTGGATATAGTCTATACCCCGCGCATGGATAACTGGCTGGATAATTCCTCGATCATTTTAGAGGTTAAAGATATTTTCTTTAAGTAGGATAGGGGAAGTTTAGGCTCTCTTAAGCTCGCCTTTTTTAATACACTTTGCGCAGACGTAGACTCTTTTGGCATGACCCTTAATAAGGATCCGCATCTTTTGTAAATTAGGAAGGAATTTACGCATCGTCCAGCGGCTGATCTTGGAACCTGTGCCGCCTTTGGCTTTGTATTGGCCTTTGCGCGTAACAGTTTTACCTTTAAGCGCGCCTTTTCCGCATAAAGCACATTTTTTAAGCATTTTTATTACTCCTTAATTAGGTAATTAAGTATACTTGAATTTTGTATCTTGTCAAGATAGAATATAATGCAGATGAATAATATTTTAGAAGGGCTAAATCACGAGCAGAGAGAGGCGGTTACCTATGAAGAAGGACCGCTTTTGATTATTGCCGGAGCAGGTACAGGCAAAACCACGGTGATTACGCGCAGGATTGCCTGGCTTTTATCCGAAGGATTATGTAAAACCAACGAAATTTTGGCGCTCACCTTTACGGATAAGGCAGCCCGTCAGATGCAGGATCGCGTAGATGAGTTAGTTCCTTACGGTTATACGGATATCTGGATTTCTACCTTTCACGCTTTTGGCGACAAACTTCTACGCGAAAACGCCCTGATTGCCGGGCTAAATCCGGATTTTAAGGTCTTAACACGGAGCGAGGCCGCGGTTTTCTTCCGCGAGCATATTTTCCAGTTCAGTCTAAATTATTTTCGTCCGCTTGCCGATCCTACGCGTTTTATCGAAGCCTTAATTCAGCTTTTTAGCCGGGCCAAAGACGAAGATATCTCACCTGAAGCGTATATAAAATTCGCTCAAGACTTAAGTCTAAAAGCTAAAGAGAGCCCCGAAGACCTTGCTCTTCAGGAAGAATCAATTCAACATCTGGAAGTCGCTTGCGCCTATGCCAAATATCAGGAGTTATTAGCCAAAGAAGGCTTGCTTGATTTTGGCAACCAATTTTATCTGGCCTTAAATCTATTGCGCGCTCATCCGAGTATTCTCAAGAAATACCAGCAGCAGTTTAAATATATTTTAGTTGATGAATTTCAAGATACAAACTTCGCGCAATACCAATTGGTGAAATTAATCAACAAGGAGAATGGAAATATCAACGTTTGCGGAGATGATGACCAGTGTATCTATAGGTTTCGCGGAGCGGCATACTCTAATTTATTAAGTTTTATCCGAGATTTTCCTAATGGGAAAAGTATAAGTATCGTACAGAATTATCGTTCTACCCAAGCTATTTTAGACAGCGCTTACCGCCTGATTCAGCAGAATAACCCTGAACGTTTTGAGATTAAGGCTAAGATTAATAAGCGGCTGATCGGGTTAAGTAAAGAAGGTCAAGCGCCGCAACATCTGCATTTCGACTCAATCTCCACCGAAGCGGATAATGTAACAAAGATAATCAAAGATAAGGTAAAGTCAGGAAGTTTTAAATATAATGATTTTGCGCTTTTAGTCCGTTCTAATTCTGACGCCGAATCTTTTATTCAGGCCTTGAATTTAGAAGATATACCTTGGCAGTTTAGCGGGAATCAGGGTCTTTATACGAGGGAGGAAGTAAAGCTATGTATTAATTTCTTAAGGGTAGCCGCGAATTTATCCGATTCTTTAAGCTTATATTATTTAGTCAGCTCGGAAATATACGAATTAAACCTAATTGACCTTAATGCCTGTAGTCATTATGCCCGGCGCAGAAATAGATCGCTCTATTCGGTTTTTACGGAGTTAGCCGCAATCGAAGAATTAAAAGGGATAGCAGAGGAGAGCCGCGGAAAAATAGAAAAAATTTTGGCGGATTTGGAGAAATTCTTAAAAATTTCCCGTGAAAAGACTACCGGTAGGTTGCTTTATACTTTCCTTACGGATACGGGTTATTTAAAAAAGCTCACTAAACATCAAAATTTGGAAAATGAAACTAAAATCCAGAATATCGCTAAGTTTTTTAATAATGTCCGTGACTTCGAACTGGTGGCTAAAGAAGACCGGGTGATTAGCTTTGTGAACTACCTTAATCTTTTGATTGAAGCCGGAGATGACCCGCCGACAGCTGAAGCTGACTTGGATACTGACGCGGTGAATATCTTGACTATTCATAAAGCCAAAGGCCTTGAATTTAGAGTTGTGTTTTTGGTTAGCCTTGTACAGGGCCGTTTTCCCTGGCCACGCCGCTCTCAGGCCATCGAACTCCCGGATTCTTTAATCAAGGAAGTTTTGCCGACAGGGGATTTTCATATTCAGGAAGAGAGGCGCCTATTTTATGTCGGTTTGACCCGCGCCAAGGAAGAGTTATATTTAACTAGCGCCGAAGATTACGGCGGTAAGCGGCTGCGCCGGGTGAGCCAGTTTGTTTTTGAGGCATTAGGGACTGAGAATAAGGAAAAAGAGAAGAAAAAAGCCAGCAGTTTAGAGGCAATTCAGCGTTTCGCGCCGAGAAAAGATTCAATTAAGCCGGTAATGAAGAAAATTAACGCGGAATCGCCGGTGCATTTAACTTATTACCAAATAGATGATTACCTGACTTGCCCGCTTAAATATAAATACGTAAATATCCTGCGCGTGCCGATTATGGAACATCATACGGTTATTTACGGCCGGGCAATGCACGAAGCTGTAACCAAATATTATCAGTATCGCCTCGCCGGTAAGGAGATGAAACTAGGCGAACTTTTGGATGCCTTTAAGAACAGCTTTGACCCGCAGGGATTTTTGGATAAGGCCCATCAGGAGGAGCGTTTTAGGGTTGGCCTAGAGGCGCTGAATCGTTTCTTCCACGCGGAAGAAGAGCGGATGAAAGAACCGAAATTTATCGAAAAAGATTTTTCCTTTATGTTCGCGGGGAATAAAATTACCGGCAGATTTGACCGCGTAGACGAAGATGGTGAAGAAGCGGTAATTGTGGATTTTAAGACCTCCGAGGTTAAAGCGCAAAAAATCGCGGATAAAAAGGCCTCAGAGAGCCTGCAGCTCGCGCTTTATTCACTGGCCTATCAAAATATTTTTGGAAAGTTACCCAGCCGGGTTGAGCTTTATTTCTTAGAGTCAGGAATTATCGGAAGCTATGCTATCGAAGAAGAAGATTTGGATGCAATAAAGGATAAGCTAAAAGAAGTTGCTGAGGGGATCCGTAAGCAGAATTTTGAGGCTACACCAACATACATGGCCTGCAGTTATTGCGCTTATAACCAGATTTGTCCCTTTGCCAAGATTCGTTAGCCTTTAAATAATTATCATTGAATTAATCGGTATTTAACGTTAAAATAAACGTCCTATGAAAAGATTTGTCTTGTACCTTATTCGTTGGCAGTTAAGCACGCCCATATTGTGGTTGGCAGTCAGGCAGCTGGGGACGAGCATCTATGCTACGGTAATTGCCAATCTCATCGGCGGCGCGATCTTCTTTTGGGTGGATAGGTTTATTTTTACTTCCAAGGCGATCGAGGTATGGCACCTTAAGGAAGGTAGGTGCGATAAGTGTGGAACAAGCTCACATTTATGGCGCTTGGTTAAAACTGTAAATTACGATAAAAGCGATGCCCGGCCGGTATTTCTATGCATGAAATGTTCAAAAGAGAAAACCGATGAGTTAAGGGCTAAAGGTATTGCTGTGCGCGGTAGGAGCAAATAACGAAAGGAGTAATGAAATGGTAGAGAGAAGTGAATTTAAAGGTAAACCGGTTTTAATTATTAAAAGGGATGAAAATGACCAGTATCCGTTTTCATTCGGCCTGAATAAGGCCCGTCTCATTTTGGAGAACCTTGAAGAGATCAAAAAATTCGTTCAGGAGCAAGAGTCTAAGTAGCAGGGTAAGCGAATAAAGTTGTTGTTTATTTTGGCGCAGTATGTTAATATAGTAATAAGGTTGACTTAGCGCAGAAAATAGCGTATAATATTTAACTGAGTATAAAGGGGGTGAATAGGTTTGGTTTTGGTTAAAGAGAAAAAAGCGAAAATTATCGAAGAATTTAAGGTTAATGCCAGAGATACCGGCTCAGCTGAGGTTCAGATCGCGATTTTAACTGAGAGGATTAATCTATTAGGAGGCCATTTTAAGCTCCATAAAAAAGATTTCCATTCTCGCCGCGGGCTGCTTTCACTTGTAGGCACACGCCGCAAGCTCCTCAACTATCTCAAGAAGAAAGATACCAAGAAGTATGAAGAGGTCTTGGGAAAGCTTTCCTTGAGAAAATAAATCGAGGTTTCATCCTAAAATATCATTATGCAAGAAAATACCTTAAAATTTAAATTTGGCAGGAATGACTTAGTCTTGGAAACAGGCAAGGTCGCTAAGCAGGCCAATGGCTCAGTAACGATTAGTTACGGTGGGACCGTGGTTTTGGTTACAGCCTGTATGTCCCGCGAGGTTAGGGAAGGTAGGGATTTTTTCCCCCTAACCGTAGAATATCAGGAGAAGACTTACGCTGCCGGCCGCATACCCGGAGGGTTTTTCAAGCGAGAAGGCCGGCCTTCAGAGAGCGAGATTCTTACTGCCCGGCTGATTGATCGTCCGATCAGGCCGCTTTTCCCCAAAGGTTTCTTTAACGATGTGCAGGTGATGGCGATTGTTTTATCCAGTGATGGAGAAAACGATCCCGATATCTTAGCCGTAAACGGCGCGTCCGCGGCGTTATGCATTTCGGATATTCCCTTTAACGGCCCGTTGGTCTGCGCTCGTGTGGCTCGTGTAAATAATGAATTAATCATTAATCCTACCTATACGGAGTGGGAAAATTCGGATTTAGAAGTAGTCATCGCCGCCAATACTAAAGGCGTGGTTATGCTTGAGTCAAAAGCCAAAGAGGTTTCTGAAGCAGAATATCTTGAGGCGGTAAAATTTGGCTACGAACATCTTAAAGAGCTTATCCATATGCAGCTTGAATTCGCCAAAAAATACGGTAAGCCTAAAGCAAATATTGAATTCAAGAAGATAGATTCGGCATTAGAGAAGAAAATAGAAGAATTAGCCGGTTCAAGATTGAACGAAGTTTATAAATTAGGCACAAAAGAAGGGCGCGAAGAGGCCGTGCATTTATTAGCCAAGGAATTAGAAGAAAAATTGACTGAGGAGGGATTCTTAGCCGAGGATGTCAAGATGGCGCTTGGCGAAGTAGAAAAAGAGCAGGTAAGGGGTAAAATCGTCTCTGAAAATATGCGCATTGACGGCCGCGGTTTTAAAGAGATCCGGCCGATTTCCTGCGAGGTTTCCGTTCTTCCGCGCACCCACGGTTCAGCTTTATTTACCCGCGGCCAAACGCAGAGTTTAGCGGTTACTACTTTGGGCACTGGCGAAGATGAGCAGATGATCGAGGCATTGGAAGGCGAGAAATCCAAGTCTTTTATGCTGCATTATAGTTTTCCTCCTTTTAGCGTGGGTGAGACCGGCCCTGTGCGCGGACCGGGCAGGCGCGAAATCGGCCATGGCGCGCTAGCGGAAAAATCTCTGCTTGCGGTCATGCCTTCCAAAGAAAAATTTCCTTACACAGTCAGGGTAGTCTCCGAAATCCTAGAATCAAATGGTTCATCGAGCATGGCGACAGTCTGCGCCGCAGCCTTATCGTTGATGGACGCGGGAGTCCCGATTAAGGATACAGTAGCCGGAATCGCCCTTGGTCTGATTAAGGAAGGGGAGAAGGCCTTAATTTTAACGGATATCGCCGGTTTAGAAGACCACTTTGGAGATATGGATTTTAAAGTAGCCGGCACCAGAAAAGGGGTTACTGCCGTGCAATTAGATTTAAAGATTGACGGTATTGATTTACCTTTGCTTGAGAAATGCTTAGCTCAAAGCCATGAAGGAAGATTATTTATTTTAGATAAAATGAGTGAGGCGCTCACTGCCCCGCGTCAGGAATTGTCGGTTTACGCGCCGCGTATTGACGTAGTGAAGATTAATACCGAGAAGATAGGCGAGTTGATCGGGCCGGGTGGTAAGAACATCAAAGCGATTATTGCCGCTACCGGAGCCAGTGTTGATATTCAAGACGACGGCACTGTTTTAGTCGGCTCTACCGATGCCGCTAAATCGCAGGCAGCAATCAAAATGATTAAAGCGATTACCGATGATGTCGAAGTCGGCCGTATATATATAGCTAAGGTAAAACGAATTATGCCCTTTGGCGCATTCTGTGAAATTGCTCCGCGCAAGGAAGGCCTGGTGCATGTCTCGGAACTGGCGGATAAATTCGTTAAGTCCGTCGAAGAGGTGGTTAAAATCGGCGATGAAATCAAGGTTAAGGTCATCGGCATAGATGAATTAGGCAGGATCAATCTGAGCAGGAAACAGGCAGAAGCTTTAGATACTAAGTAATGTGAGAGAAAGAAGACTCAATGAAATAAAAGGCGTTATCTTGGTTGCCTTGGGGCTGATGGTTTTAGCCAGCCTCATAAGATTCGAACGTCTTGATTTACCGTTTTACACTTCGTATCCCAATTACCCCCCCAAAAATCTCTTAGGTATATTCGGCGCGTATCTTGGCGAGATTATCATCTTCTTATTCGGAAAGCCGACGAGTTTTGTCCTGCCGCTCCTGATCATTTCTTTAGGGGTAAAGTTTTTCCGCCACCAAAAGCCTTACTTAAGCGCTCCCAGAATACTGGGGATGTTTGTCCTGCTTGTCTCAATCGCCTCTTTTATCGGAATGTTTAATCTGAATAATGAATCAGTCAGGTTTTATTATTCGGGATTATTCGGAAGCTTACTCGCTAAATTTATTACTGCCTATTTTAGCCGCCTGGGCAGTTTTATTATTTTTATTACCTTCATCTTATTATCTTTGGCGCTTGTTACTGAGATCCTTTTATCTTCTTTATTTAGCGGAGCATTAAATAAGATTAAGGAATTATGCGCCGGTTTTTTTAAACGCGAGAAGAGAGAAAAGGCAGCTTCGGTTAAGATTAAATCCATCCTTCCTGAAAAGATAGTTCAATCTTTCTCTAAGCCTAAAATAGTTGACGGGCAGGAATCACTTGTTTCCAAGCCCAAGATCCAGATTAAGGCTAAGCCCGCTGCTTTGGAATTAAAAGTAAAGCCGCAGGAACTTAAAATCGGCGATTATCATTTGCCTTCTTTGGACTTGCTTGATTCTCCGCCGCCTTTGGAGGCGCGCCAGATTAAGGGAGATTTGGAAGCCAGCGCCCGCATATTGGAAGAAACGCTGGAAGATTTCGGCATTTCAGTCAAAGTTACCGATATCGAGCGCGGCCCGGTGATTACCCGCTATGAGCTTGAGCCGGCTCCGGGCGTTAAGGTGAGCCGCATAGAAGCCTTGGGTGATGATATTGCCCTGAGTATGAAAGCGCAGTCAGTGAGGATTATCGCGCCTATCCCCGGTAAAGACAGGGTAGGCATTGAAGTTCCCAATACGCAAAGCACCTTGGTTTTTTTAAAAGAAATACTTGCTTCAGGCGCGTTTCAAGAGGCAGAATCAAAATTGACTCTTCTCTTGGGTAAGGATATTGCCGGGAAAACAATCGTTGCCGATCTCGACGATATGCCGCATCTTTTGATTGCCGGAACCACCGGCTCGGGAAAAACAGTATGTATCAATTCTTTAATTCTTTCGCTTCTTTACAAATGCTCTCCCGCTGATTTAAAATTCGTAATGATTGATCCAAAAATGGTCGAATTGATGCCTTTTGGCGGCCTGCCGCACCTTTTATGCCCGGTAGTTACCGAAGCAAAGAAAGCAGCCGCGGCGCTTAACTGGGTAGTTAATGAAATGGAGGAGCGTTACCGCCTCTTGGCTAAAGCCGGGACAAGAAATATCGGAAGCTACAATGAAAAAGCAGAAAAACTTCCTTATATTGTGGTGGTGGTGGATGAATTTGCCGATCTGATGATTGTTATGCCGGATCAGATTGAAACCGCGGTGCAGCGCCTGGCGCAGTTAGCCCGGGCAGTGGGGATCCATCTTATACTGGCTACGCAACGGCCGTCAGTCAATGTGATTACCGGCGTGATTAAAGCCAATCTTCCGGCGCGTATTTCCTTCAAGGTCGCCTCCAAAGTAGATTCGCGCACGGTCTTGGATATGAACGGCGCGGATAAACTACTCGGTAAGGGTGATATGCTTTTTCTTAATCCGGGCGCTGAAAAACCTACCCGTATTCAAGGGGCATTAGTGAGCGATAAAGAAATTGACCGAGTGGTAAGTTTTATTAAAGAACAGGCCAAACCGGTCTATAATGAAGAGATCGTCAAAGAGCAGCAAAAAAGCGCCTTAAATACCGGAGAGAAAGACGAGTTCTATGATGAAGCGGTAAAGGTGATTATGGAGAGTAATCAGGCTTCGGTATCGATATTGCAAAGAAGGATGCGCTTAGGTTATACCAGAGCCGCCCGAATTATTGATATGATGGAGCTTGACGGGTTAGTCGGCCCTTATGAGGGAAGTAAACCGCGCAGGATTTTAGTTGACCGCGAGGCTTGGCTTAAAGATACTATCGCAGGCTTAGAGGGTAAATAGGAATGAACGCAGAATCTATCGGAGAAAAGCTAAAAAAGATACGCCAGTCAAAAGGCCTGAGCCTGGAAGATGTGCATAAGAAGACTAAGATCCACTTAAACATCCTTAAGGCTATAGAAGGGGAGAGCCTCACTAATTTAAGCCCGATTTATTTAAAAGGTTTCCTAAAGATTTACTGTAGATCTTTAGGGGTTGACTCCAAGGAGTGCGTTCCTGATTACAAAGAGCCTCAGGCGGCATTTTCAGGTTCTAATTCTTTAGAGCCTAAAGATCAACCTTTAAAATCCCCATCTTTCTTGGAAAATGTAAGCCTAAAGCTTAGCTTTTGGCAGCCGGGTAAGAAAATTAAGAAGATAATTATACCTATATTCATTATAGCCGTAGTTGGAATAATTTTACTGAAACTAGGGCAATTCATCGCTTCCCGGCCGAGAATTTCTCCGGCAGTCGCGCATAACCAACAGGTGAGGCTGCAAGCCAGGCCAAAAGTAAAGGCACCAAATATCACCCCATCAACGCCCAAGCTCCAAGTTTTCGCAGCCAAACTTCCTAAAGAAACTACCGGCGGGATAAGTTTAGTGATCAGCGCGAAAGAGAATTGCCTTGTTTTTGTGAAAGTGGATGGCCGGGTTGTCCTGCACAGGGTTTTAGAGAGAGGCAGGTCAGACAGCTGGAAGGCCAAAGAAAGAATAGAGCTTTCTTTAGGCAACGCGGCAGCCGTGGAATTAATCGTTAATGGAGAGCGTTTCGCTAACTTAGGCAGAAGGGGCCAACAGCTAAAGAATATTATTATCACCGAGAAAGACGGCTTAAGAATTCCCAGATGAAAGCTAAAATTGGGATATTAAGTTTAGGCTGTCCGAGGAATTTGGTAGATTCGGAAAAGCTCTTAGGCCGGCTGGATTTAAAAGGGTATTCGGTTGTAGATATAGAAAAGGCCGATGTTGCTTTAATCAACACCTGCGCTTTTATCGAGGAAGCCAAGAAAGAATCCATTGCAGCCATCCTGGATTTAGTCGAGCTAAAAAAAGCAGGCAGGTTAAAGAAGATTATTGTTTACGGCTGCCTCGCCCAACGCTACAAAGATGTTTTAAGAAAAGAGCTTCCTGAAGTCGATGCCTTTATCGGCAAAGTTTCCCTTAATTATAGCTTAAAAAGATTTCCTATTACCCCTAAACACTTCGCTTACTTAAAAATCTGCGAAGGATGCCTGAATGCTTGTAGTTTTTGCGTAATCCCCAGGATTAAGGGTGAGTTTATAAGCCTTCCCATAAGTTCAATTATTAGCGAGGTAGAAAAATTTAACCGTGAAAAAATATCCGAGCTGAATATTATCGGGCAGGATATTACCGGCTACGGCCTGGATTTAGGGGGAAAAACAGATTTAGCCTCTTTGATTTCTCGGATCGTAAAAATAGCCAAAGATATCCATTGGATCCGGTTGCTTTATTTACATCCCGGTAGGATTACCGACGGATTATTAACGGTAATTAAGAATGAACCGAAAATCTGTAAGTATATTGATTTACCTGTTCAGCATATCAATGACCGGATGCTTAAGCTGATGAATAGAAAGACTGTTAAAAAAGAGATTATGAAAGTTATTGAAAGGATAAGAAAAGCTATTCCGGGAGTAGCCTTACGCACTTCGATTATCGTGGGTTTTCCCGGTGAGACAGATAAAGAGTTTCAAGAACTGCTTGATTTTGTTAAAGGAACGAGGTTTGAAAGGTTGGGCGCGTTTACTTTTTCGGCGGAAGAGGGAACTCCGGCTTATAGTTTTAATCGGCAGGTGCCTAAAAAGGTAAAGTCCCAGAGGCTGGATTTGATTATGTCAGCCCAGCAGGAGATAGCTACTGAGTTTAACCGTAAATTTTTAGGAAAATCTCTTGAAGTTTTGATTGATGAAGAGGATAATGGCACTTACTTAGGCCGCACGCAGTTTGATGCTCCGGAAGTAGACGGTTTGGTTTATATTAAATCTAAGAGGAAGTTAGAGCCGGGTGATTTTGTCAAAGTAAAAATCAGCGATACTTTAGAATATGATCTTGTCGGGGAGGTAAAATAATGAATCTTGCGAACAGGCTTACGATGCTTAGGATTTTTCTTACCTTTATCTTTATGATTGTTTTATCATGGCAGGGATTATGGGCGAAAGTCGCGGCGTTAATTATTTTTACTCTTGCCGCTCTGTCGGACCTTTTTGACGGAATGATCGCGCATAAAAGAAACATGGTCACGGATTTCGGACGGCTGATGGATCCTATCGCCGATAAAATACTGGTTCTAGCGGCATTTGCCGCTTTTTTGCAATTACAGCTGATTGACGCCTGGATGTTCGTGATTATTGTCTCGCGCGAAATACTGATTACCTCTTTACGTTTATTCGCCTTAAATAAAGGGAAGGTTCTTTCCGCTGCCCGGGCAGGCAAGCATAAGACGGTTTCCCAGATGGCGGTAATATTTTATATTCTAGGTTTTATTGTGGTGAAAGAATCAGTTAAGACATTCTCCAGCTGGAACCCTGTCTGGGAAGAGTTCTTCCACAACAGTATAAATATTATGATGCTGCTTACAGTCGGGCTTACGCTTTATTCCGGCCTCTCTTACCTGTGGGAAAATCGCAAAGTAATTACCAAATTATAAATGTTTAAATCCTTAGTCAGGATGGTCAGCACATTTTTTTATACGGGATATTTTCCGCTTATCCCGGGCACAGCCGGAAGTCTGGCTGGCATACTCGGATATTTTCTGATAAAAAATAATCTCTTAGTCTATCTTTTTACCCTTAGTACGTTATTAGTTTTAGGTTTTTTAGTCAGCGGAAGGACGGAAAAGCTGATCGGGAAGAAGGACCCGCCTTGCGTGGTTATCGACGAGGTATGTGGGATGCTTTTGGGCCTGCTCTTTGTGCCTTACAATATCAAATTAGTGATTATCGCTTTTTTTATCTTTCGGATATTAGATACGCTTAAGCCGTTTCCCGTGGGTAGATTAGAAAGATTAAAGGGAAGTTTAGGAATCATGACTGATGATCTTGTCGCGGGTCTTTATACCAATATCATTCTTCAGGCAGTGGTAATGCTTACTTCACTTTTCCCGCCAAAATAATTTTTCACCTCTTGTTTATAAAAATGTTTTTAATAATTGCAGAGCTTTTAAGCTCGCCTGCTTTCTGACAGCGTTACGGTTACCTTTGAAGATGAATTTTTTACAGGCGTTTTTATTTTTGGAGGAAAGGGCGATGAAGACTGTGCCTACGGGTTTCTGGGGAGTGCCGCCGGTTGGCCCGGCAATGCCGGTTATGCTGATGCCAAAATCAGCATTAGCCAGCTTTCTCACATTTTGCGCCATGAGCAGGGCGATTTCTCGGGAAACCGCGCCTTTTTTACGGATAGTTGAGGCAGGAATGCCTAAAATATCCTCTTTGGCTTGATTGCTATAAGTGGCTAACCCCAGGATAAAATATTTGGAGCTGCCTGAGAATTGCGTAAGGAGCGAGGAAAGAATCCCGGCAGTGCAGGATTCGGCAGTTCCCAGAGTTTTACCGCTTTTTAACAGGCGCTTATGTAGCTGCATTATAAGGTTTTGCATAATTGTATAATAATTATACTCTTTTTGAGGCTATTGACAAGTTAAGATTTTATGTTATACTCCTTTATTAGATTAATCTTCAGGGCAGGGTGGAATTCCCGACCGGCGGTTACGCGCAAGCGCACACCAATTCATCCGATTGAATTGGGTGTTGCGCAGAAGCGCATACCAATCCTTCTTATAGGATTGGGTGTTGAGCCCGCGAGCTTCGTATATAACGGAGCAGATCTGGTGAAACTCCAGAGCCGATAGTACAGTCTAGATGGAAGGAGATTAATAATGCTTATGCCCGAAGATTTTTTTCGGGCGATTTTTTTAGGGAGACTATGTTTAATACTATTTCAGAAATATTAGAAGACTTAAAAAACGGCAAGATGGTGATCGTGGTTGATGATGAGGACCGCGAGAACGAAGGCGATTTGGTTATGCCCGCTGTTTTTGTTAAGCCGGAGCATATAAATTTTATGGCGAAATTCGGCCGGGGCCTTATTTGCGTGCCGATGGAAGAAGAAAGGCTTGCGGCCTTAAATTTAGGGCCGATGTTAAGGGATAGGGCTGTTTATAATCAGGAAGACCCATTTGCTACTGCTTGGATGATGTCGGTGGATGCGGCGAAAGGCATAACTACCGGTATATCCGCGGCTGACAGGGCTCGAGCAATCGAAATTTTAATCGACCCTCAATCTAAATCCGAAGACCTTATTCGTCCCGGGCATATCTTTCCTTTAAGGGCAAGATCTGGGGGGGTATTGGTGCGCGCAGGCCATACCGAAGCAAGCATTGACCTGATGCGTTTAAGCGGGCTATATCCTGCAGGGGTAATTTGCGAGATAATGAATGACGACGGTTCAATGGCCCGCCTTCCGCAGCTATTGGAATTTTCTAAAAAGCACAAGTTGAAGATTTGCTCTATTGCTAACCTTATTGAATACCGCCGTCGGCTCGAGAAATTAATCGAAAAGGTAACAGAGACCAATCTTCCTACGGAATTTGGCGAGTATGGGCTTATTTTATACCGCGACCTGACCAATAACAAGGTGCATATTGCGTTAACCATCGGTAATTGGAAAGATGAACCGGTTCTGGCGCGTGTGCACTCAGAGTGTTTGACTGGAGATGTTTTTGGGTCATTACGTTGCGATTGCGGAAGGCAATTGGAAAAAAGCCTGCGCATCATCGCTCAGGAGGGCAAGGGCGTTATTCTTTACATGAATCAGGAAGGCCGCGGAATAGGTTTAGTCGAGAAAATCAAGGCCTACAGTTTACAAGACCAGGGTTTGGACACGGTTGAGGCGAATGAGGCCTTGGGGCATAAGGCAGACTTACGTGATTATGGTATAGGCGCCCAGATATTAGTGGACTTAGGGATAAAGAATATTCGTTTGCTGACCAATAATCCGCGTAAGATTGTGGGATTGGAAGGTTATGGTTTACACGTGGTTGAGCGCGTTGCTTTGGAAATCGAGCCGAATCCGGCTAATTACCGTTATCTAAAGACAAAGAAGGAAAAACTGGGGCATGATTTAAATTTAGATTAAACTAAAAGGGAGGTAAAATGGTAAAAACAGTTGAAGGAAATTTAATTGCAAAAGGAAAAAAGTTTAGCATTGTGGCTTCTCGTTTCAATAATTTTATGACTAAGGAATTAGTTTCCGGTTGCGTGGATACTTTAGTCAGGCATGGCGCAAGCGAGGCGGATTTAACCTTGATGTGGGTTCCTGGCGCTTTTGAAATCCCTACTGTCGCGCAGAAATTAGCTAAGAGCAAAAGTTCTGACGCCGTAATTTGTTTGGGAACGGTTATCCGCGGGGCAACCCCGCACTTTGATTATATTGCCTCTGAGGTAGCCAAAGGTATAGCCAAGGTTTCTCAAGATAGTGGTATTCCGGTTATCTTCGGCGTGATTACCGCTGATACGATTGAGCAGGCAGTTGAGCGAGCCGGAACCAAGGATGGAAATAAGGGCCGGGACGCCGCTTTATCCGCGATTGAGATGGTTAATCTTTTAGAAAAAATTAAATAAGATGCGTAAACGCACAGTTGCCCGGGAATTCGCTTTACAGGTTCTTTATCAGTTGGATATCACTAATGATACTCCTGAAAATGCGTTAGAAAATTTTTGGTCTAACCATAAGGATGAAGAGATTGAGGCTAGCCTAAAAGAGTTTTCTTCCGAGCTGGTTAAGGGTGTAGCGCTCAATCTGGAAGAGATCGATAAGAGTATAATGCGCTATGCGGCCAACTGGCAGCTTAAGCGGATGGCTGTTGTAGATAGAAATATTATGCGTTTGGGAGCTTTCGAGCTTTTATACCGCGAGGATATCCCTCCTAAAGTCTCGATCAACGAGGCGGTTGAGCTGGCTAAAAAATTTTCCGGGCTGGAATCCGGAAAATTCGTTAATGCGATATTAGATAAAGTCAAGCTTGAGAAAAATAAATGAGCCTTTTATCTTCCAAGCGTTCAGCGGACCTGCATCTGCACACCTTATTTTCCGATGGCACTTATACCCCTGAAGAATTAGTTTCACAGAGCCTTAAGGCCGGTTTATCGGCCATTGCCGTGGTTGACCACGATACAGTAGAAGGCGTGAGCCCGACAATCGCGGAGGCTAAAGATCAAGCATTAGAGGTTTTGGCAGGTATAGAGTTAAGCGCGGCCTATGAGGATAAGGAAATCCATATCCTCGGTTATTTAATCGACCATCAGAATAAAATTCTGCTTAAGAAGCTGGAATCCTTAAAAGAGAATCGTATTGAACGCGTACATAAGATGGTTGAAAAATTAAATAACCTCGGGATAGATTTAAAACCTGAAAGCGTATTTGCTCTATCTGGAAATGGCACTGTAGGCAGGCTGCATATCGCGCGAGCCTTGGTTAAGGAAGGTTTGGTTCGTTCGCTATCCGAGGTATTTCAGAAATATATCGGCGATAATGGCCCGGCTTATGTTTTAGGATTCCGTTTTAGTCCTAAGGAGGCGATAAAGTTTATTAAGGATTCAGGAGGGGTGCCTGTTTTGGCTCACCCTTATACCCTGCATAATGACGAGCTGATTTTAGAGTTCGTAAAATTAGGGCTGATGGGTTTGGAAGTTTATTATCCGGAACATTCGCAAGGTATGGTTAATTTTTATCTAGAGCTGGCTAAGCAAAATAATTTATTGGTCACAGGAGGTTCGGATTGCCACGGTAAGGCTAAGCCGGAGGTACGTTTAGGCTCGATTAAAGTGCCTTATGAATTGGTTGAGAAATTAAAAGCAGCCAAAGAGGGTTTAAAATGAAAACTCACGAATATTACATGGATCTGGCGATGAAATTAGCCTTAAAGGGTAAAGGATTGACTTCCCCTAATCCTTTGGTAGGCAGCGTAGTAGTAAAAAACGGCAATATTATAGGTAGGGGTTTTCATGCTAAGGCAGGGCTTGCTCACGCGGAAGTTATCGCTCTGGATGAAGCAGGTGATCAGGCAGAAGGAGGCACGCTTTATGTCACTTTAGAGCCTTGCGTTCACTTTGGCCGCACCCCTCCTTGCGTGGCTCGGATTATTAAAAGTGGGGTTAAAGAAGTGATTATCGGGATGATTGACCCTAATCCTTTAAATAATGGTAAAGGAAGCGAAATTCTTAAACAAAATAAGATAAAGGTGCAAGTCGGTTTCTTGGAAGATAAATTAAAAATGATGAATGAGGCGTTCATCAAATATATTACCAAAAAGATTCCTTTCATTACGGTTAAAGTCGCTGAATCTTTGGATGGCCGGATTGCTACGCGTACAGGCGATTCTAAATGGATAACTTCGGATAAATCCCGGGGCTTTGCGCACCGTTTGCGCGGAGATTTTGACGCGATTATGGTTGGAGTAAATACTGTTCTAAGGGATAACCCTAAGTTAGACGCCTGGTTTTCTAAAAAACAACCAATAAAGATCGTTGTGGATAGCCAGTTAAGTACGCCTGAAAAAGCGAATATATTTTCCGGGGCAAAGCCGGTGATTATCGCCACGCTGGCTAGTAATTTAGGCCAAGAGACTGAAAATAGGCAGATACTTGCCAGTAAAGCGCAGATCCTGGAGATTAAAGAGAAGGCAGGCCAAATTAATTTAAAGGATATGCTCAAAAAATTAGCGGGCATGGGGATTGCCAATATACTGGTTGAAGGCGGAGGAATGCTTATCGGTTCATTATTCGACGAGGGTTTGGTGGATAAAATAATGTTTTTTATCAGCCCTAAGATTATCGGCGGAAAAGACGCGATTAGTTCGGTTATGGGGCAGGGGGTTTCGCGCGTAGAACGGGCGCTAAAGTTAAAAGATATTACCCTAAAGCGTTTTGGCGAAGATTTTTTGATTGAAGGGTATATTAAATCTATGTAGGGATTGATTTATTGATAAATTCGTAGCGGACATTTAAATGTCCGCTACGAATTTTAGAAAGCTTATGTTCTCAGGCATAATTGAAGAATTAGGGATAGTAAAAAGTATTTCTCGCAAGGGCAATATCACGCTTCTTGCAATCAATGCTGAAAAAACTTTGGTCGATACCAAAATAGGCGACAGCATAGCTGTAAACGGCGCCTGCCTTACCGCCGTAGAGATAAAAAAAGATTCTTTTACCTTTGAGGTAATGCCTCAGACTTTAAAAATTACTAATCTCGGGGCCTTAAGAATCGGGGAGAAGGTTAATCTTGAACGCAGCCTTAAGGTCGGCGACAGGATATCCGGGCATTTTGTCTTAGGCCATATTGATTGCTTGGGGATTATCCGTAAAAAAGGCTACTCTGGTGGTAATCTGGCTTTTGAAATAGCCATCCCGCCTGAATTTATTAAATATTGTCTGGCTAAAGGTTCGATTGCTGTAGATGGGATCAGCCTGACCATCGCGGATAGGAAATCCAGCGCGTTTAGCGTCTATATCATCCCACATACCCTCAAAAATACAACTTTAGGTTTCAAAGGCCCGTCAGATAAAGTGAATATCGAATTTGACCTCTTGGCCAAAAGAGAAAACTAAAAAAAATCCCAAAAAAACTTGAAATTAGCTAAATTTGTGTTAAACTTAAAACAATTGTAGATATTAAGCTTAGCGCTTTTGCTGGAGGGCGAAAGCGCCTGGAAAAGCAGTTAGAACCAGAAGGCTGTTAGATAAAAGGGTCAGCTTTCTGGTTTTTTTATTTTATTCCCGTCATTACGGGAGTTATCCACAGGGTAGGGGACACTTAAGTGTCCCCTACCCAGGAGGCCATCAATGCGTTCATTAAGAAAGGTTTTATCCTTAGCTTTAATTCTAAGCCTACTCTTCCAGCAAATCGGCTTTGCCCAGATTGCTAGCGAGTTAAATATCGCCGGTTATCTCTCCCGGATGAGTAGCAATCTCTCAGTAGAAAAATTCCGTCCCGCGCACCTGCGTTACTTCTCCTATAATAGTCTAAATGACAACTTCAAGGTACTCTTAGATAAAGGAGACTCTCCTACCAGCAGGGGACATTTTCCGTCAGGGCTATCAGGGAACTCTTTAAAGGAAAGTGTCCCCTGGGACAAGGCTAAGCTTCAATCCGAAACCCAAACCCTGCTTAGTTATTTCCTCATAGGCGTAACCCTTCCAGATTCTATGTTCTGGGTCAACCTACGCCCTGACTCCGAAGACCAGATCATTGACCAATACTTAGAGAAAACAGACGTAGGCAGGATTATGCTGGAAGCTGACCTCCAGCTCAAGAAAGACACCGCTCAAATGACCTCTCCAGCTACCCCTGAAGGAAGAGAATACTGGGATAGGCTCTATAAGAAAGCCGCCGACCTTTACGGCTATGACAATGTGACTATTCCCACCTTAACCCGTCCTTGGATTGTTCCGGGTGAGATTATAGTCAGAGAGTCTAAAGATAGCGCCTATATCTATAAAGCTACGCTAAAAGTTATGCTAGAGCAGGATTACCTAAAGAGCTCCAAACTCCAAGCCCTAAGTTCTCAGTCAGACTATTCTTTTAAAGATATTCGCTCTAAAGCTCTTAATGAATACTCTACCCAACTAATCAAAGAACTAATTATTCCTAAACTTACTAAAGAAGTCAACTCATCCAAAAGATACGCTCCCCTAAGACAGGTCTATTACTCTTTAATCCTCTCCCGCTGGTTTAAGCAGAAATTCAGAGGACTCTCCAAACCAGCAGGGGACATTTTCCGTCAAGGCTCTCACGAAGCAACTCAAAGGAAAGTGTCCCTTGCCTTTGTTAATCTTATCGATACCAAAAACCTCACCAACCTCATCTCCAAAGACTCCTGGAGCAAAACCGACTACTTCAAGCAATACCAGAAGTCCTTCTCCTCAGGCGAATACAATATCCAAGAGTCGGTGTATACTCCCACAGGCCAAGTTATCCGCAGCTACTTTAGCGGGGGGATACAGATGGATGGAGCAGGAAGCCCGATAAATAATCCAGTTGGTTTTACTAACCTTGCTGATAAAGGAGATAGATTCTACAAAATTTCCAGAGGTGCAAATCTAATAGGGATGGAGGGAAATTTTCGCACTGGGATTAAACTTTCCGCCGGTTCGCTGGTTGAGCTAACTGTGGAAGAGAAGAATAAGGTTTTGGAGATTAGCAGCATACTTACCGGGATAAATGAAGCTACGCTAACTAATTCCGCGAAAATTGGCGAGATTAGAGAAAAATTAGGGGAAGTTCCGCTTATGGGACGTGTTGATTACATTTTCTCTTATGTACCAGGAAGCCAGATGACTCAAATGAAAAAAGTTATTATCCAAACACGGATCAAAGTTTTACGAAATAGTATTGTGGCTGATGTAGACAAGCGTCTTTCCGAACTCCTAAAAGGATTCAGAGAGATTAAAGGGATATCTGGCTCACCGGTAGAATTGACACCGGAAGACAGGAGGCAGATAGAAGAGATCCTTGGGCCAATAGACGAAGTCAGAGGTATAACCGATTACAATAGAATATCACCTATTGAAGGTAGATTAAAAACAGAAATACCGATGCAAAAGATTATATTGTATGCTCAAGAGTTTTTAAGCCCAGACCATGATCCTTCGCCGCTTCCAGTTAATAGAAGAGTTATCTTAGCAATAAAGTCTATTGTACTGCTTAGAACCATTATCGGCGAGAGCATTAAAGAAAGCACGCTGGCAGTTACGAATGCCCGTTTTATCGAAGAGCTCGCTCAAGTACGAGCCAATATGTCTAATGGTGTTGCTTTATTAGCGGGCTACAATACATTTATAAGTAGATTGCAATTGCCTGATGAGTTTGTACATTTGAGGCTTTTCTCCGATAGCATAATAGAAACATTTAATCAGATTAAACAAATATTCGATGCAAAGTCCTCCAATTCTCCGGTTAACCCGAAAGAATTAAAGAGGCTTGAGACAGCGATTGCCAACGTAGCTGGTTCTATTTCTCCTGAGAAAAGAATGGAAGCTCTAGAGCGGGACTTAAAGGGTTTTCCGCTAACAGTGCTCAGAGTAAAGAAAGAGGAAATGGAATCAAACACTGGTAATCATAACAATGATGACGCATTATATTCTGCGCTGTGTAATATTATCGCTGATAAAGAAAACCCATCAAGTCCCAATAACGATAACCTATTAGGAGACGGTTCGATTAGGCAAAAACTCGAAAGTGTAACGCCGGCAACCGCACTAGATCGTGATGCAATGATTGCAAAAATCGAAGAATTATCGAAAATCTCTTCTTTCTCTCTTGAAGAATATAAGAGAAGTGTGGCGAGGAATCCGGCAATAGATAAACGCAGGCGTCTTATACAAATAGAATTGTTAGGTGCGGCTATCGAAAAGAAAAAATCCAAAAATAATAAACCTGAAGCTTCCTCCGGTTCGCCGGTAGATAGGATTACAAAAGAGGAAGCCGAGGCTTGGCTTAGTCATAATATTAAGATACCAGAAAAAGTTGACTTGAACACTGGAATAGGCAATCATCCTAAGGAGTTTTCTCTTAATAAAAAAAGAATTAAAGAAGCCATATATCCATTCTTGATGAGTTTACCAAGATCTGTTGAGCCGGAGAAGTTTGAATTTACATTTGAATTATCGAGTGTTTGGGTTTTAACGATTAGGGTACGCTATGGCGGTGAGACCAAAACAAATCCGCTAGTATTTCGTTTCTATTATCCCTATATTGAAGCTAATAAGTTTGACTCGGAAAAGTTAGCTGATGTAGAAAACACAATCATAGAAGAGATAAAAAGGGATTTTGTTTATAGGATTTTTGGACATTTCTACGGTGAACCATGGAAGCCTATTGAGGAATTTATCCAGATTTCTTGGAACAAGACAAATGATAACAGCAATTTGTATTTAGGAAAACAGTATCAAGGAGGCTTGAAGCCCGACTCATTTTTAGCTAAAGGCTCTCATGTTAAAAAGTATGGAAACGATACGCCAGTCGTTGATTTTATGGAGCTCTTGGATGCTTGGTTACAAGAAGGAGAGGCGGTATTTAGTGTTCCTGAAGCTACGCCTGAAGAGACAAGAAAGCAGGCAGAGCAAAATTTAGCATTTTTTAAGCTATACTTTAATAGAGATCTATCTGGTTCGCCGGATCAAAAATTCAACAGCTCGCCGATAGAAAAAAGCGATTCAAAACCAATAATATTGATTGTTGATGATGACGAAAATATTAGATGGATGATTAAAAATGAATTAAGGAAACAAGGTTTTGAGCCGGATCAATTATTGGAGGCTGAAAGCGGAGAAGAAGCCTTGAAAATATTAAATAAACAAAGAATAGACCTTGTTTTAAGTGACTATAACATGCCGTCCGGGATAAATGGGGGAGAGCTTTATGTGAAGATGTCAAAAAGCGCTGCCCTAAACAAAATCCCTTTTGTGATGTTAACCGGTGATCCAGATTCTGTAAGGAAAGAGCTTAAGCTTCCTGAGGGTGTACAGATACTTAACAAGTTCGCATCATTCGCGGAAGTTATTTACCCTGTTATGTTATCATTAATAAATGACAAGGAAAGAAAACCAGCCGTCGGCTCGCTGACTGAAACTTCTAAAGAAAATAATCCAGTCAACTCGCCTATTTTTAAAACGAAATTTTCAGCTAATGAGTTTACTAGTAAGGAAGGATTAATACAAGACCTGAAAAAGCTCGACGGGTTTCTTAAGGGAAAGGAAGGAAATGGCGAGCTTGTTTTTACGCTCAAATGGCTTGAATGGATTAGTTTGGATAGAAGTTGGCGTGAAGGATTAATTGATTTACCAGATACTTCGGATTTCATCCTTAACTTCGCTAAATTTATTCATTTGTATTTATCAGAAACAGGGATAGGGAATGTTTCTCTTAAAGATAAACTAAATATAGCTAACAAACTTTGGGTGCGCCATTTAGAATTTATTGATAAATCCGGACAAATTGTACCGCCTCACCAAGCATTTTATTCTTATCGGTTTGCCAGCGAGATTAAAACACAAGGCGAAGTTGCTCTGCGTTTTTCCGTAGCTAAATCTGCGGTAGAGAAGGTGCGTTGGGCAGTTGAAAGTATCCCTGCAATGAGGGTGCGGTTGGATACTCTGGCGTTAGATACGGGATTATCTGTTGATGAGGTTATCGAAGCGCTAAAGACTATTAACGAAAAACGGAATGATTATGAGCTTCAAGGCGATATTCTTATTATCCCGAAAGTAACAAATGATTACTTGGATTTTAGGCCTTTTAGTGAAGAAGCGCGCCGATTAGGAGAGGCCTTACAGAATTTCGGTCTTCCAGAAGATGTAACGGTGATTATGCAATCATCAGGGTTGACTCTTGAAGGATTGAAGTTTGCAGTGCAAGAGGCTAATGCTGTCAAAATATATAGGCCAACACTTGAGGTGCGCGATAGTAAGCTTACCTTTTTTACATACGATAGTAAAGGCAATCCGGTATATCCTAGTGCAGAGATGCCGTTAATAGTTCAGAGGAATACCAGCGATTCTGCTCTAGCCAGCTCGGCGATGCAGGTGAAGGATGCAGGGTTACCGGGTTTGCTTGGAGAAGATTTTAGCAAAGCGGATGTTAAAGTAATGCCGTTTGTGCTTAGTCGAGATGAAATTCCTGGTAAAGTTTTTAGTATTATAGAAGCAACGTTAAAAAACCTTGAGAAGGATTTTCGTGGAATTTTGATTGAAAGACGAAACGGCCTGCTTTACGCTATAGACAAAGAATCCCAAGGAACTTTACCAATTGATAAATCTAAGTCCATTACAACTCTGAAAGAAATTCTAGAAGCGGATTATTCTGAAAATCAACAGTTTACTTTTGTATGGATAAGTACTTCTGCTTATTCTGCGTTGGAGATAAGGCCTAAATATCCGTTGGCCGCCGGTTCGCCGACAACACTTGAGGAAGCGGTAAAATTTTTGCATTTTTTACAAGTGAATTGGATGCGTTTTCAGATTAGAGATGAGGAATCTTTTAAATATTTTGAGGAGCATGATAATAAGTTAGATAATGTAGATAATAGAATAGTCTATTCTGTGCCTCCAAATAAAAATGTAGCTGGGGGTTTTAATTTCGTAGTTAAAGATAGCGTAGAGCCGGAACAATTATTGGAGCGAGTTTTAAATTTCATAAACGGAAGAAAAATCGTATGGAGCAATGAAAAAGAGCAGAAGGAAATCGCAGAAGGAATTACCACTAAGCTTAGTTCCTTAAGGCAAGCCAGCTCGGCGATGCAACAGGTTGAACCGGTTAACGTGAGAATGGTTGAAGCTGAAGAAGGGATAATAATACGAGGGGAGGTTGTAGTTCCGGCTGAAGTGAAAAACGGTCAATCAATAATGAGAATAAGGGTAGCAGGTGAAAATAGCGTGATTGTACTATTTAGTCTTCAGTTTTATAAGGGTACTGCCTTTGTGAGCGAAATCCTAGGAAAACGAACATTTCTTTCGGGAACACCAAAGATAGAGTCACATGCCATAAAGTTTGATACAATTAAAGACATCTTGACAGTAGAGACACGAGATCCATATTGGAATGGATATGAATATAAAGCAGATGTTATTTCATCCAGCTCGGCGGTGGAATTAAAAGAGGGGAATAAGTACTCTTTTTATGGGAAATACGGTTTATTGCGAGGTTGGGAGATAAAAATAAATAAACTTTTTGAAGACGGTAGTATTGAAGTAACGTTGGTTGAGCCCGAAAGCAAAGCAGGGAAGGCGTCCATAAAGAACGTAGTTTTCAGGAATAAAAATGATCTGCAGGGATTTGTGCGAGAGTTGAGTGCGTGTGAACTTGGCACTTATCAGGTTGAGCCGTTACCAGTAACAGTATTTACAGATTTTTTTAGGAATGCTGAAGATTTTGCGCGACGTTCCTCTGTTAGTTCTGCGATAGATGAGACTCAGAAGACTCCCGGCGGTATCGACTTCCGCGTTCTGCCTATGACTATCCAGCCAATGGGAAGCTTTACCGGTTTAAACTTTAAGCTGCCACAGCTAACGCAAAGAGAGTTGGCCAAGATGAATATTGATTTAGAGATACAGCAGATTCAGAATATGGCTTCCTCCGGTATCCTTCCTTCTGGCCGGCGAATCAAAGAATTAATCGCCGCTTGTGTGCAAAAGAAGGAGATTACTGCCCGCGCGGATAATCTCTTGCTCTGCCTTATAGATATCTGTAAGCTGGAAGAAGAGAACGCCTATGATACCGAGCCGGAGATGAAAGAGGCATTGGTAATAGTAGATTCAGTTAGCTAAAGGAAAAGGTGACAGTCACGCACTTCGTGACTGTCACCTTTTCTAGTGAGTTAAAAGACGGGGACAGTCCCCATTTTTTCTAATTATTGCTAACCCAAATAATTTCTGGTATACTAATTTATTAATTCGGGGCGTGGCTCAGTTTGGTAGAGCGCTTGGTTCGGGACCAAGAGGTCGACAGTTCAAGTCTGTCCGCCCCGACCAATATGATGAAGAAACAAGCGCACGTATATTATTCCGGACAGGTGCAGGGGATTGGGTTTCGTTTTACTGTTGAGCGGCTTGCCGAAGAGTTGGGTGTAACCGGCTGGGTGAGTAACCTTGGCGACGGCAGAGTGGAGTTACGCGCCGAAGCCAATGAAGATAAGCTTAAAGATTTCCTTGCGCAAATCAGCAGTATTTTTAGCCGCTATATTCAGGATGTGGATGTCAGCTGGGAGCCGGCAACAGGAGAGTTTAAGGATTTTGGGGTAAGACTTTAGATGTCTGACATTAAGAAAACTATTGAATCCTTCAGAGAACAAATCCGCCATCATGACTACCTGTATTATGTTTTAAGCCAGCCGAAGGTCTCCGATAAAGAATACGATAATTTAATGCGTAGGCTCAAGGACTTAGAGGATAAATATCCTCAGTTTAAGTCTGGCGAATCTCCTACTGTGCGCGTTGGCGGCGGGATATTGGAGGGGTTTAAGACCGTAAAGCACGCTCAAAAGATGTTTTCGCTGGATAATACCTATGATTTTAGCGAGCTTAAGGATTGGGAGGAGCGCGTTTATAAAGGTGCAGCTAAAAATAGAAAAATAGAATTTGTAACTGAACTTAAGATTGACGGGGTAAGCGTAAATCTTACTTATCGCAATGGAAAATTGGTTGTGGGTGCAACTCGCGGAGACGGGGAAACCGGCGAGGATGTTACGCAAAATATTAAGACTATCCGGGCGATTCCTTTAGTTTTACTAGGAAAGAATATCCCTGAGTTTATCGAGATACGCGGTGAAATTTATATGGATCGGGTTGAATTCAATAAATTAAATAAAGAAAGAGAAGAAGAAGGCGAATTAATCTTCGCCAATCCCAGGAATGCGGCCAGCGGTTCTTTAAAGCTGCTTGATTCAGGGCTAATGTCCAAGCGCCGCTTAAGTTTCTTTGGCCATTCATTGGGCGCCTGCTCCGGGCTAAAAGTTAAAACCCACTGGGAATTTCTCGCGCAGTTAAAAGAATGGGGAGTACGGCAGAATATGCATTCCCAACTTTGCCAAAATTTAGATGAGGCAGAAGAATATTGTAATGTTTGGGATAAAAAAAGAACTAAACTTACTTATGATATTGACGGCATAGTACTTAAAGTTAATGAGCTCGTTCAGCAAAAAGAGTTAGGTTTCACTTTAAAGAGCCCGCGCTGGGCAGTAGCCTACAAATACCCCGCGCATCAAGCAACTACAGATGTGCTGAAAATTAATGTTAATGTCGGCAGGACCGGAGTGATTACTCCGACCGCTGAATTAAAACCGGTCGAGTGCGCCGGCGTAGTTATACGGAACGCGACTTTGCATAATTTTGACGAGATTAAGCGTTTAGGGATAAAAGTTGGCGATCGCGTCTTGATCGAGCGCGCCGGAGAAGTGATCCCGAAAGTAATTAAGGTCGTTGAGTTCAAAGGCGAGGAAGCATTTAAAATTCCACACACTTGTCCTGTTTGTTCGGGAAAAGTGGTTAAAGAAAAAGAAGAAGATGTCGCCTATCGTTGTATCAATCCATCTTGCCCCGCGCAGCTTGAAAGGGCCTTGTTGCATTTTGCTTCGCGAGGGGCGATGGATATTGAAGGGATGGGAGAGGCAGTGGTTAGCCAGTTAGTGCGGTTAAAGCTGGTAAGAAATTTTGCGGATATTTATAAATTAAGCTCAGAGGATTTAGGGAAATTGGAATTGTTCAAGAAAAAGAAAATCGATAATTTACTTTCCGGTATTGAGAAAAGTAAGAGCCGCACACTCTCCCGGTTAATCTACGCTTTAGGGATTCGGCATGTCGGAGAAAAAGCGGCGTATGTTTTGGCGCGGGAATTCAGGAGATTGGATAATTTGTTAACTGCCAAAAAAGAAGATCTAGATAGTATTTACGAAATAGGCTCGGTTATGGCAGAATCAATCGGAGATTATTTTAGCCAAAGCCAAACTCGGAAATTAATTGAGGAATTGAGAAAATCCGGATTAAATTTTAAAGAAGAAGTTAGCCAAAATCAGTCTTCCATTTTAGCCGGTAAAGCAATAGTCTTTACCGGAGAATTAAAAGATTTTAGCCGCCAGAGAGCCGAGGAATTAGCGCGTAATCTCGGGGGAAATCCTGTTGCTTCAGTGAGTAAAAATACGGATTTTGTTGTAGCAGGGGAAAATCCCGGATCAAAATATGATAAGGCGGTAAAATTAGGAGTTAAGATTATTAACGAAGAGAAGTTCAAGGAGATGATTAGATGAGTAATAATACAGGGCGCAGGGCGCAGGGCGCAGGGCGCAGAGGAAAAAAAGTTGTTGCTCTGCTTTCTGTTCTCTGCCTTCTGTCTTCTACGTTAGGCTGCGAGGCCTTTGTGCGCAAATTCACCCGTAAATCCAAAAAAGATAAGGCTCCTGAGGAAATGGTTCTGGCGCCTGAAGAGTGGAAGGGGCCAAAAATGACCAAGGAAGAGCAATACAAGCAGTATTTTATCTTCTGGCAATCCTGGCATGATGAATTGCTCAACGCATTTGCCGGGAATGCCTCGCCAAAGAAGAAGCTTGATTGTGCCGGGCAGGCGATCAAAAATCTCGTTGGCATGCGCGGGCTATTAAATGAAGACAGGCAAAAGCAGTTGGATGTTTATTTGAGGCAATTCAATGATCTTAAGGCCCAGATTAAGTCGGATATCTATGGTTCATCTAAAGATACCTATAACATAAGGGCGGAGAATATCCGCAGGAATATTCTACAAAGATTTTCATATAACGATATTAAGAACGATTTACTATGATATTAGAAACTATTTCCGTAGGCTCGTTGGAAGTTAATTGCTATATTCTGGCGCAAAAAGAAAATTCCCGGGCGATCGTCATTGATCCGGGAGCCCAAGCCCGGAAGATCAACAAGGTTTTGGATAAATTTAAACTAAAGCCCGCCTTGATTATTCATACACATGGGCATTATGACCATATCGGCGCGGATAATGAATTGGGTGTCCAGGTTTACGCGCATAAACTCGACGCGCCGTTATTAAAGGACGCGATGTTGAATATGTCGGGTTTGTTTAGCTTGCCTTATACGGTTAAATCTGAGATTAAATTACTTGAGGATAATCAGCTTATCGAGTTGGATGGAGTAGAGCTCAAAGTTTTGCATACTCCCGGGCATACTGCCGGAGGAATTGCTTTAGTGATGCAAAAGCCGGAAAAAGGCATAGCCTTTACCGGAGATACTTTGTTTTGCCATGGTATCGGAAGATCAGATTTAGCTAGCGGTAACCAAGCCTTGTTGATTAAGTCTATAAAAGAGAGGCTATTTACTCTACCCGATGATACTAAAATTTATCCCGGGCATGGGAAGTCTTCTTCAATAGGAGAAGAGAAGAAGAACAATCCCTTCTTGTCTTGAGTGATTGCGAGTTCCCGCCGAATGTTTATAGAAAAAAATAACTTATCCGAGGTTTTCTCCGGCATTGCCCCATACTACGATCTATTAAATCATATCTTAAGCTTTAATCGTGATAAGTTATGGAGGATGGAGTTTATAGCTACGGCTGGAATCAAAGAAAATGCGAGGATCTTGGACCTTTGCACCGGAACCGCGGATATCGCTATTGAATGCGCTAAAAGAAAGAACGCTTGTCAGGTATTCGGAGTTGATTTTTCAGAGGAGATGTTAAAACAAGCTAGAGATAAAATAAATAGATTAGGCTTAGAGAAACAAATCTATTTGATTAAGGCCGATGTTTTTAAGCTTCCGTTCCATTCCGATTTCTTCGATCTGGTTTCTATAAGTTTTGGTTTAAGGAATCTTATAGATTATTCTAAAGGCATGGAGAAGATGGCAAATATGTTAAAAAAAGGCGGGAAGGTGATTATTCTTGAATTTTCTCCGCCTCTGGATAATGCAGCAGGTAGGGTTTATGATTTTTATCTTAAAAAAATGGTCCCTTTAGTTGCGCTTATCTGTGGAGGTTCAACCGCTGCCTACAAATATCTTTCTTCATCAATCAGCGCATTTCTTTATCCCAAGCAAATTTTGAATTGCATGGAATTAGCAGGTTTAAAAAATTTATCTATGAAAAAAATGTGCCTTGGGGTAGTTAATGCCTATTATGGAGAAAAGTAATGGAAAAGAAGATAACCTTATCTTAGGAAGGGAGTTATTGATGAGATTCTTTAAAGAAGTAAAAGCATGGATTCTACTTTCCCGGTTACCATTTCATCTTGTGGGCATATTGCCTTTTATAACCGGATCCATCCTTTATCTAAAAATAACGAAGACATTTAATTTTCCCGTGTTTCTTTTGGGCGCTATTGGAGTAGTATTGATTATGCTCTCTACTTATTATAACGGAGAGATTCATGATATCGAAGAAGATCGCCTCTCGGTAAAGCTGGAGAAAAATTTTTTTTCCGCAGGAAGTCAAGTGCTTGTGGATGGTTTAATTTCTTCAAAGAGAGTTAAATTAGTCAGTTATGTTGCGATAGGAAGCGCATTTTTTATAGGATTATTGCTTCAGTTTTATTATAAAACCGGCCCTTGGACTATCCCCTTGGGTATTACCGGCATAATCACGGGGTTTTACTATTCCAAACCACCCTTTCGCTGGGTAAAAAGAGGGGTGGGTGAATTATTGATAGGTTATAGTTATGGCTGGCTTCCGGTGGCGGTTGGTTTTTATCTGCAGGCAGGGTTCATTCATCCTCTTGCGCATTGGATTTCTTTACCGATTGCCTGCTCAATCTTTAACGTCATACTGATCAATGAATTTCCCGACTATCCGGCGGATATGCAGGTTAACAAAAATAACTTAGTCGTCAAATACGGAAA
The DNA here is from genome assembly GCA_030650425.1 of Candidatus Omnitrophota bacterium. Taxonomy (GTDB): domain Bacteria; phylum Omnitrophota; class Gorgyraeia; order Gygaellales; family Profunditerraquicolaceae; genus UBA6233. The sequence goes on from JAUSED010000003.1 coordinate 310,474, forward strand.
AGTAAAAGCCACAGCTATTTATATAGCAGCTACGATAATAGGAATAACTTCATTTATTATTTCTTTGACTAAAGGATTACCGCTAATTACCGGATTATTTTATACACCAATTGGTATTCTTTCTTTCGTAGCTATATGGATGGTGCTGGAAGGAAGGTTTAATGATCATTGCTTATTGGAACGGACGTGTTTAATTACGCTCTTGATTAATCTGGGCACTTGTCTTGTATATATAATAGGGCTGCTTGTATAATCAATGAAAAATAAGTTATGGAAATTCCCCCTTTCCCGTATTAGCTGGCCCCCGAGTTTATTGATCCGGCAATTAGGAAGCATATTTTTGTACGCTCATTTATCCAATTGGCGATTTTTTGGAAAATGGATGTGGAATAATAGTTTTCGCTCTATACCCATTGCAGCAGGGGCAAAAGGCATGGGTTGTATTGGTTATCCGGATCATCCTGCCTGGGAAGTTACCGCGCGTTGTAATTTAAAGTGCCTGCATTGCCATGTAGGCGCGCCAGAGGAGGAGCAGAAAGAGCTGACAACCGCGGAGGGTAAGAAGCTCATCGAAGAGTTAAGAAAGATAAATGAATTCAGAATGTTGGTTTATACCGGAGGAGAGCCTTTAGTCCGGCAAGACCTCTTTGAACTTTTAGATTATTCAGCAAACTCGGGTTTTATTAATGTAATCGCTACTAATGCCACGCTGATTACAAAGAAAGTCGCGCAGGAATTGAAGAAAAGAGGGGCCAGAGGAGCGGCTGTAAGCATTGATTCCCCGGATTCACTAATTCATAACAAAATTCGTAATCATGAAAATGCTTTTGACCTTGCATTACAAGGGATTAAAGCGCTGGCTGAGGAGAGCATACCTTTACAAATAAATGTTACAGTGATGGAATACAACTTTGAATCTTTAGAGGGATTATTGGAGCTGGCCGAAAGTTATAAAGCGATAGTTGTGTTAATCTATCAACTAATTCCAGTGGGCAGGGGTGATGCAATTAGGAGTGCCTCTTTAGATATGCAGCAAAACGAGACTTTACTCAAATTTATTCAAAGCAAGCAAAGAGATATCTCTGCTATTCTAGAGCCGGTTGCCGGCCCGCAATATTGGCCGTATTTGTTCACCATGAAGAAGAATGGAGGGTTTTTGAAGAAATTAGGAGCATCTTTTTTTCATGGATGCTCAGCAGGCGAGGGTTTTGTATATATCAAAGCTAATGGCGATGTTTGGCCGTGTCCTTTTATTAATATTAACGCGGGAAATGTTCGCGAACAATCTTTTCCAGATATATGGAATAAGAGCGAAGTTTTTCTGCGATTAAGGGATCGGGAAAACTTACTTCAGGGGAAATGCGGAAGATGTGAATATAAGCGCATGTGTGGCGGCTGTAGGGGAAGGTCTCTGGCGCATAACGGTGATCTTTTCTCAGAGGACCCGTCATGTTTTATCAAAGTTCCCAAAATGTAACGCTTCAAATGAATTGCGTAGCCATTAATTCTTGGGTATAATAGTTTTATATGAAAGAGCTAATCGATACTTTCCTAAACTATCTTTCGGTCGAGCGCGGACTGGCTAATAATACGATTATTTCCTACCGCGAGGATTTAAATATGTACCTTGATTTTATCGAGAAGAGCAATGTCAGCATATTATCCAAAATATCCAAGAACAATATTACTAATTTTATGTTTGACCAGAAAGGCAAAGGAATTGCGGTAAATTCCATTGCCCGTCGCCTCGCGGCAATCAGGATGTTTCACCGTTTTCTTACGCGCGAAAGGATCTTAAAAGATGATCCAAGTACTTTGATCGATTCGCCGAAGCTTTGGAAGAAAATTCCCGATACGCTTACCTTAAACGAAGTAGAGCTTTTGATTGCCCAGCCTAATGCGCGCAGCGCTCAGGGGGCCAGGGACAGGGCGATTCTGGAGACGCTTTATGCCACAGGAATGCGCGTATCCGAGGCGGTAAATCTGGAAAAGGATAATGTAAATTTAGATATCGGATTTTTACGCTGCATCGGTAAAGGAAATAAGGAGCGGGTTATTCCTTTGGGGAAAAAGGCGATAGCCAGTATAAATAGATATTTAGAAACAGCCCGGGGAAAATTCCTGAAAAATAAAGAGTCGGAGTTCTTGTTTATCAGCCGTTCCGGCAAAAAAATATCCCGCCAATCGTTTTGGAAAATTATTAAGAAATACGCTAAAGAAGCGCGTATAAAGAAGCCGATCAAGCCGCATACTTTGCGGCATTCATTTGCCACCCACTTGTTGGAGCGCGGGGCGGATTTACGTTCGGTGCAGGAGATGCTCGGGCATTCGAATATTTCAACCACTCAGATTTATACGCATATAGATAAAGACAGGCTGAAGAATATACATAGACAGTTTCACCCAAGGCCATAAAAATAATGGATAGGTAGGATGAAAGAATATTTAGAAAAAATTCCAAAAGAGCTTCAAGAGTTGATTAATAAGGCGCGAGATCTTGCCGCTAAGGAGAGTTTTAAGGTCTATCTGGTGGGCGGCTTTGTACGCGATTTGATCTTAGGGGTTAAGAATTTGGATTTGGATATAGTTATCGAAAATAACGGAATAAAGTTTGCCGAAGCTTTTGCGAATTCCCTGGGAGCCAAGATTACCGTTCATAAACAATTCGGTACAGCTACGGTTTTTGTAAATCCGGATCTAAAAATTGATGGTTCGACTACGCTCACCATCAATCCTGAGCGAGTGAAACGAGTCGAACGGATTGATTTTTCTAGCGCAAGATGCGAATTTTACCCAAAGCCTGCTCATTTGCCTGTAGTTAGCCCCGGTTCCTTAAGGGATGATTTATTCCGCCGGGATTTTACGATTAATGCCATGGCCATAGATTTAAATGACGGGAGGCTCCTAGATTATTTTGGCGGCCAAGTTGACCTAAAAAATAAAATTATCCGTATCTTGCATCCTTTAAGTTTTATCGATGATCCAACGAGGATTTTACGGGCAATCCGTTTCGAACAAAGATACAGCTTTAAAATGGAGCCTAAGACACTAAGCCTGTTAAAAGAAGCAGTAAAAATGAATCTTTTAGGCCGGGTGCATCCTCACAGGTTACGCGATGACTTAATCCTGATTCTGAAAGAAAGAAAGCCAATTAAAGAGCTAAAGCGCTTGGAGGAATTAACAGGATTCAGTTTTATCCTACCGACTATGGCCGTCTCCAGAAAAACCTATTTATTTCTTATGGTACTTGAGAAGGAAATCAAATGGTTTAATATAAGTGACTCCCGGCGGAGGCCATTGGATATTTGGTTGATTTATCTCATGGGTTTACTTGATTCTTTGGATGAAAAAACAGTGAAGAAGATATGCGGGAAATTCGGCTTACGTAGAGGGGAGGAGAAGAGGCTATTAAGTTATAAGCAGTTTAAACTTAAAGAGATTAAAGATTTGAGTAAAACTAAAATGAAGCCGTCAAAGATCTACGCATTATTGGAGCCATTAAGTTATGAAGCAATAATTGCCTTAAGGGCTAAGTATAAGAATCAAATATTTAGACGTAATCTAGCGGATTTTCTGGAAATTTATAACGGTATTCGGATTTTAGTTTGCGGTGATGACTTACGGTGCTTAGGCCTTCTGCCCGGGCCCAGATACCAGAAGATTTTCAGTCTGGTTTTAAATGCCAAGCTTAACGGTGAAGTCAAAACTAAAGATGAAGAGTTATCTCTGATTAGGGGGTTGTTAAGAAAATAGGAGTTTTCTATGTCCAGACAAGAAAGAATAGCTGAGGCGATTAGGCAAGAGGCGAGCCTGATTATTCACGATAAACTCAAAGACCCGCGTTTAGGGTTTACCACTATAACTAGGGTTGAGGTTACGCCGGACTTAAGATACGCTAAGATTTTCTTCAGCGTATTGGGGAATGAGGAATCCTACAAAAAGACCAAGGATGCCCTGGATTCCGCTTTAGGGTTTGTGCGTAAGTTGGTTGCCCGGCGGCTGAATTTAAGATTCGCTCCCGAAATCGCTTTTTATGATGATAGGTCCACGGAGTATAGCGTGCGTATAGAAGAGGTTCTCAATGAAATAAAGGAGCTTGATGGAGAGAAAAAGCCTAAAAAAGGTCGTCGCGGAAATAAAAAAGCATAAGCGTTTTTTGATCAGCGTTCATACCAGTCCCGAGGGAGATGCTTTAGGGTCGGAGTTGGCCATTTATTATTTACTGAGAAAGTTAGGGAAGCAGGCAGTCATTATCAATGAAGATCCTTTGCCGCAAGAATATAGTTTTTTCCCGGGTAAGGAGAATTTAAGAATTTATAAACCGGGTTTAAAAGAGATTGATTTTGATTGTATGGTTATTCTTGATTGCACGGATTTAAGCCGGATCGGAGAGGTGCAATCATTAAATAAGGGGAATAAGCCGGTTATTAACATCGATCACCATATAAGCAATAAGCAATTCGGGACGGTCAATTTGGTCGAACCCTATGCATCTTCGGCTTCTGAGCTGGTTTTTAATCTTTATAAAGAAATACGCGTGCCTTTTGATGAGGATTCGGCTATACTCTTGTATACCGGTATGCTTACGGATACCGGCTCATTCCGTTATTCCAATACTTCAAGCTCGACCCATAAAGCCGCGGCAGAATTATTACGTTTTAATATTAATGCCAATCAGGTTTATAAAAATATTTACGAAAATATTCCTTTTAGTGATATTCAGATATTAACTAAAACGCTAGCGCATATTCATAGAGAGAGCGCCGGAAGCATCGCGTGGGTGGAGGCGCGGGCAAAATTATTAAGGCATAAGAAATTATCTTTCGATCTGACCGATCATATCTTGGGTTTTCTACGGGCGATAAAAGGTACTCAGGTAGCGGTGTTATTCAAAGAAAATCTTGGCGTAAGAAACGAGATCCGGGTAAACTTGAGGTCAACGGGTTTAGCCGATGTGAATAAAGTCGCCTTAGCCTTCGGCGGGGGAGGTCATAAAACCGCTTCCGGGTGCACTGTTAGCGGTAAGCTCGCGGATGTACGCAGAAAAGTCATCGCTAAAATCCGGGAGGAATTAGGATAGCTTAAGGGGACACTTTCCTACACGTGTTTACTACTTGTTGGAAAGTGTCCCCTTAAGCACGATGAATGCAGAAAAATGAAAATTATTTACGGTATAAATAATATTAAGAAACTTAGAAAGCCGGTGATAGCGATAGGGGTCTTTGACGGCGTGCACCGCGGGCACCGCGAGGTTCTGGAGGCCGCGGTAAACAAAGCTCATGAAATCGGAGGCGAAAGCGTTGTGCTAACCTTCTGGCCGCATCCGCAGAAAGAAGAGAGCCTGTATTCGCTCGAACATAGAGAGCGGCTTATCGCTGAACTGGGTATCGATGTTTGCGTGGTGATTAATTTTAGCCGGCATTTTGCTGAAATTAAAGCCGAAGATTTTATAAAAGATATTTTGGCGGATAAGATAGGCGCGGCGTATGCCTATGTAGGAAGAAATTTTCGATTTGGGGAGAAGGCGAAAGGTGATTTAGCTCTTTTACAGAAATTAGGTAAAGTCTATGGTTTTAGGGCGAGAGGTTTTAATATTATTAAAGTAAGAGGAGTAGCGATAAGCAGCACTCTGATCCGTAAGCTAATCAAACAGGGGAAGATTAAAGAAGCAGAGAGGTTATTGGCTCGTCCGGTAAGTATTTTGGGGACAGTGATCAAGGGGACAAAAATCGGCAGGATCTTAGGATTTCCGACGGCTAACATTAATCCGCATCATGAAGTAATTCCTGCTGGAGGCATATATGCCGTAAGGATATTTTTAGATAATCATAAATTTAAAGGCGCCTGTTATATTGGGACAAGGCCTACGATTGGTATGGGAAGCAGAGAAGAGAGTATAGAAAAAAAGACAAGCGTAGAGGTTTACATATTCGATTTCCATAAAAAAATTTACGGAAAATATCTGGAGATTCGCTTCGTTAAAAGAATCCGGCCGGATAAAAAATTTCCTTCTTTAGCCATCCTGGCAAAGCAAATCAAAAAAGACGTAACTAGGGTTGAGAAAATACTCTCCTAATTAGCGAAAATACCACAATATCTGGCTATCCTGCCGCCAATATCCACTACTTATTGTTTTATAACCAGTTAGGTAAAATTTCCCCTTGACAAAGTGGAGTATTTTCTTTATACTTTACATACTAGTGGAGTAAAGTGGTGTAAGGTGGAAGGAGCTAAGCCATGTTTTATGGCGAATATCTGCATTCAATAGACCGCAAGGGACGCTTAATCTTGCCTGCCAAATTTCGGGAAGCTGCCAAGGCGCATTTCGTCGAAAAATTCTTTGTTACACGCGGGTTAGACAACTGCCTTTTTATGTTTGCTGAAGAAGAATGGCGGACGCAGGAATCTAAATTTAAAGCTATACCTTTCACTAAAGCCGAAGCCCGTAAATTTAACCGCCTTTATTTCTCTGGCGCGGTTGAAATAACTTTTGATACGCAAGGAAGGATTCTCTTGCCGCAGTACTTAAAAGATTTTGCCGAGATCAAGAAAGACGTAGTCGTCGTCGGGGTTTCAAACCGCATTGAAATTTGGGCTAAAGATAAGTGGTCGGAATTTTATGGAAATTCCCGGCAGTCTTTTGAAGAGATCGCTGAGAAGTTGATGGATGCCTGATATAACAATTCACACCCCCGCGATGCGCGCTGAGGTGTTAACTTATTTAGATTTAAAACCCGGTAAAACTATAGTGGACGCGACAGTCGGAACTGCCGGGCATAGTTTCGCGATATTAGAGCGGATTCTCCCTGGAGGAAGGCTCATCGGCATAGACCGCGACGAAGCGTCTTTAGCGCTCGCGCGGGAACGCCTGAGCCAATTTGGGTCTGCTTATGAATTAATTCACGGAAACTTCGTGGATCTAGATACGCTCTTAGAAAATCTGGGAGTTAAATCAGTAGACGGTATTCTTTTTGACTTGGGCATTTCTTCTTTTCAGCTGTTGGATGCCTCGCGTGGTTTTAGCTTTCAGGCTGATGGCCCGCTGGATATGCGCATGGATAAAGATAGCTACATATCGGCATACGATCTGATAAATAACCTGAACGAAGAAGAGCTCTCAACTTTATTATGGAATTTCGGTGAGGAGAGGTGGCATAACCGTATTGCCCGCTTGATCGCGCGGGAGAGGGAGAAAAAACCTATTACTACTACCGCGGAATTAGCTAATATCGTAGTAAGATCTATACCCTCGAGATACCGTCACCGGTATTACCGGATACATCCGGCAACCCGCACATTTCAGGCAGTGCGTATTGCCGTCAACAGAGAGTTAGAGATATTAGAAGCCGCGGTAAATAAAGCAATAGCAATTTTGAATAAAAAATCCAGGATATGCGTTATTTCGTTTCACTCTCTGGAAGACCGGATCATAAAATTCGCGTTCCGTAAGGCGGAGTCCGACGGATTGATTAATATTTTAACATCTAAACCATTAACGCCGCTTACTTTGGAGGTAGAGGCGAACCGGGCGAGCCGTTCGTCCAAGCTCAGGGCGGCAGAAAGAATTTAAAAGGTATGAGACTGAATAAATTTTTATCCATGATTATCTGCGTTACGCTTTTCTCGTTATTTTACGTTTATCAGCAGACCGAAATCTTAAGGTTCGCTTACAGTGAACAGAAGCAGAAGGTTATTTTTCAGGAACTGTTGGATAAGAACAGTATTTTAAGATATAATATCGAAAAGAACTGTTCTTTGGTGAATATCGGTTCAAGCGTAGCTAATCGTTCGGATTTTCAGATGCCCGATAAATACCAGCTGGTAAGGTTAGTTCCTTCTAAGCAAGGATTGATTTTTGCCGCAGGTTCATCTAGTAAGGAAACTTTATTGTCGCGCGTCTTCGGCATCAAAAGACAGGCCGAAGCCCGGACAATCAATCAATAATCTTAATCAAGAGTTAATGTGTATATAAGCAATTATCGCCGCAAGGCCGAGGCGGTATTTTTATTTGTTCTCTTCTTTTTAATTCTCTGTATTGGCAGGCTCCTCTACATACAATTCTTTAATTCCGCGTATCTGGCCGATATCGCCAGAAAACAACATAACTTTTTCGTGGAATTAGAGCCTTTGCGCGGTGTTATCTACGACACTAATTTTAAACCACAGACACTGAATTTACCCGCTGATTCTCTTTACGCTTCACCCAACAATATTAAGGATAATGATAAAGAGCGGATTATTCGTTCACTCTCTAGCATATTGAACTTTAACCCGGATTATTTGAGGGATAGGTTGAATCGTAAGAAGTCTTTTGTCTGGATAGCGCGCAAGATAACACCCGAACAGGCTCAAGCAGTAAAAAAATTAAATATCAAAGGATTGGGTTTTTTGCGCGAAAGTAAACGCAGCTATCCGAATACGTATTTAGCCAGCCAGATCATTGGTTTTGCCGGTTTGGATAATACAGGGTTAGAAGGAATTGAGCTTTATCTGGATAAGTATTTAAGGGGGGAACCGGGTTGGGCCATATACTTAAGAGATGCGCGGCAAAAGAGACTGGATATTTGGGAGAAAATGGTTCTGCCTAAAGATGGCGATGATATAGTTTTAACTATTGATCAGGTAATCCAGTATATAGCCGAGCGCGAGCTCGATAAAGCGTTTAAGGAGTTCCACGCCAAAGGCGCAAGTATCATCGTTTTGGATCCGCATACAGGGAGAATTTTGGCTTTAGCCAACAGGCCTTCTTATGATTTAAATGAGCATAGTAATGTGAGTAAAGATGAAAAGCGGAATCGCGCGATCTGTGATTTATTCGAACCGGGTTCAGTATTCAAGATTGTTACTGCCTCAGCCGCTTTGGAGGAAAAGAGGGTCACCGAAGAAGACAGGTTCTTTTGCGAAAATGGTTCTTACCGGGTTGCTAACCACATTTTACATGATCACACTCCGCATGGTTGGCTCACTTTCAGGGAAGTTATCGAAGAATCGAGTAATATCGGAACGACAAAAATCGCCCAGGTGCTCGGGTCGGAGATCGTATATAAATATGTCAGGTTATTCGGATTTGGTTCGAAGCTGGGGATAGATTTGCCGGGAGAGATATCTGGAATGATCAAAGAGCCGCGGTATTGGTCTAAGACTTCTATAGGCGCTGTTCCTATCGGACAGGAGGTAGGCGTAACTGCTTTGCAGTTAGCTAGCGCATTTTCCGTAATCGCCAACGGCGGCCAGCTGATGAAGCCTTATATTATCGAAGAGGTTCGCGACAAGCAGGGAGAAGTGATCAGAAAAGCGCAACCTAAATTAATCCGTAAGGTTCTATCCCTGGATACCGCTGCTCGTATGACTAAGATGCTTACCGGGGTAGTAGAAGAAGGGACAGGGAAAATGGCTCAGATTCCCGGGGTTACTTCTGCCGGTAAGACCGGCACAGCCCAGAAATTAGACTCTAATGGCGCGTATTCGCATAATAAATTTGTAGCCTCATTCGTCGGCTTCGCTCCGGTGGAGGATCCGCTGGTTACTATTGTCGTTTCCTTAGATGAACCACATCCATCTTATTACGGAGGGGTGGTCGCTGCCCCGGTTTTTAGTGCCGTTGCCGGCGATGTGGTCAGGTATTTAAAAACCAAGCAGGCTTTATTCAGTAACGAAGAATATAATTTAAATGCGCGTAGAAGAATTAACTAAATTAATAAAAAACCGTAAGGTCAGCGGCATAAGCTCTAATTCCAAGACCATCAGGAAAAATTTTATTTTTGTAGCGGTAAAAGGTTCGCAGATTGACGGAAGCAAATTTATTGGGGAGGCACTCGCCAAGGGTGCCAAGTTTATCGTCTGCGATTCAAACGTTAAGATAAAATATTCTGGCCCTGTGAAGTTTATAAGAGTTAAAGATACGCGTTTTGCCTTAGCCAGGCTCGCCGCTTGTTTTTACAATGATCCGTCTGAGAAGATTAAGGTCATCGGGATTACCGGGACTAACGGTAAGACTACGATCAGCTATTTGCTTGAGGCGATCCTGAAAGAATCAGAAGCTTATCCGGGGGTAATCGGAACAGTTAACTATCGTTATAAAAATAAAGTCATCCCGGCGAAGAATACCACTCCCGGCCCCGTAGAAATTCAATCGCTCTTGGCAGATATGGCCAAGGGAGGTATCGACTATGCCGCCATGGAAGTCTCTTCGCACGCCCTGGATCAGGATAGGGTGGAGGGTGTAAATTTTCATTCGGCAATATTTACAAATTTAACTCAGGACCACTTGGATTATCATAAAACCATCAAGGATTATTTTAATGCTAAGGCAAAATTATTTAAGCAGATCAGCCCGCAATCATTTGTTGTAATTAATAACGACGATAAATACAGTCTAAGGTTAAAGAAAATTACGCCCGCTAAAATAATCACTTATGGTATAAAAAACAGGGCGGATCTGAGAGCGCAAGATATTAAATTTGATATCAATTACACAGAATTTAATTTGTTCCTGCGCGCCAGAAGGATAAAATTTAGGATAAAATTAATCGGCAGGCATAATATTTATAATATGCTAGCTGCCTGCGCTTGGGGAATAAAGGAAGGCATAGCCTTAAAAATTATAAAGCGCGCGTTGGAAAAATTTTCTTCCGTTCCGGGAAGGCTTGAGCGCATAAATTCTAAAAAAGGATTTTGTGTCTTTATCGATTACGCGCATACTGATGACGCGTTAAAAAATTGCCTTAAGGCATTAAGGCAATTTTCACCCAAAAGGATTATTACGCTTTTTGGCTGTGGGGGCGAACGCGATAAGCTTAAGCGTCCAAAGATGGGAAAAGTCGTAACCAGTTTATCGGATTTGGCGGTGATTACCAGTGATAATCCCCGCTCAGAGGACCCCGGGGATATAATCAAGGATATTGAAAAAGGCATCAAGAGGAGTAACTATCGAGTGATCCTTGAGAGAGGAAAAGCAATTCAAAAAACTTTATTACTGGCGAGAGCCGGCGATATCGTTTTATTGGCAGGTAAGGGCCATGAGCATTATCAGGTGCTTAAAGATAAAACTATACATTTTGATGATAAAGAGGAAGCTAGGCTATGTTTACAATCGCTGAATTATTAAAAGCCGCGGGAGGTTTGCTCGTTTCGGGTGACGCTGGTATTATCGTCGAAGGGATTTCTATTGATTCGCGCAGTGTTAAAAAAAATGAGGCCTTTCTCGCGATTAAGGGGGAAAGGTTCGATGGCCATGATTTTATCGATGAGGTAGTTAGCAAAGGGGTTAAGTGCGTCATAGCCGAGGAAGAAAGGAAGAGATACGGCGCATCCTTTATTCAGGTTAAAGATACAACGAAGGCCTTGGGGGATATCGCCCGGTTTAACCGGAATAGATTTAAACATATTCCGCTTATCGCGGTCACCGGCTCTAATGGGAAAACTACGGTTAAGGAGATGATTGCCTGGATCCTCTCCAGCAAATTCAAAGTGCTTAAAAACGAGGGGACCAAGAATAATCAGATCGGGCTTCCGCTTACCTTGCTTAAACTGGATAACTCCTATGATTTAGCGGTGTTAGAGATAGGGACAAACCACTTCGGAGAAGTAAGTTATCTTAGTAAGATAGCCCGGGCAAATATCGGCGTGATCACTAATATCGGCCCATCGCATCTGGAATACCTTAAGAATTTAAAGGGAGTTTTTAAGGAAAAATACGCGTTGCTTAGGAATCTTAAGCAACCCGCCATCGCCATACTAAATACTGACGATAAGTTCTTAAGGAAAGAGGCGCTTAAAAAAAGAAAAACACCTTTTGTCCTGGGGGCAGGGATTGAGAAGGCAAGCGATTTCTCCGCTGGCGGAGTTAAATATATTTCAGGCAAACCCAGCTTTGTGCTTAACAAAAGATTTAGCTTTGCATTACCGTCATTAGGGTATTATAATATCTACAATAGCTTACTGGCTATAGCCACGGCCAGGATTTTTGGTTTAGGATACAGGGATATCTCTTTTCGTTTATCCCGCTTCGATCTTCCTAAAAGCCGGCTAAATTTCATAGAAATAAAAGGGATAAGTTTTATTGACGACACGTACAATTCTAACCCCCTTTCGATGAAACAGGCTTTAGGAGTTTTAGGGAATTTTTCCAGCCGCGGCAGAAAAATTATGGTTATGGGAGATATGCTTGAATTGGGCGCTCAAAGCATATCCTTACACGCAGATGTAATAAAAGAAGCGCTTAAGCTTGCCGATACATTGATTACCGTCGGCCCGCTTACTAAATCTTGCTTAGTTAAAGTAAACGCCGCCAAAAATAATATATTTGCCTGTCAAACTTCATCCGAAGCCAGGGAGATCTTATTTAAAAGAGTATGCGTGGGGCCTGAGGATATTGTTTTAGTCAAGGGTTCCCGGGGGATGAAGATGGAAGAGGTTTTTAAGATATAGATGTTCTATAATCTACTTTATCCGCTTCACGATTTAATCTCCGCCTTTAATATCTTCCGCTATATTACTTTCCGGGCAGGGATGGCTGTGCTCACCAGTTTTATGATCAGCCTTATACTCGGGCCATTAATCATCAGAAGACTGAGAGCGCTAAAAGTCGGAGAAAAGATTAATAAAGGCGATAGCGCGAGATTAGACGATTTGCACCGTTTGAAAAGCGATACCCCGACTATGGGCGGAATCATGATCCTGGCGGCGATAGTCTTGGCTACTCTTTTATGGGCGGATCTTTCAAACCAATATATCTGGGTTGTTCTTTTTAGCACCCTTTGGCTTGGCCTAACCGGCTTTGCCGATGATTATTTGAAACAAACAAAAAAGAAGGCGAAGGGTTTAAGCGCAAAGGCTAAGATTACCAGTCAAATTATCCTAGGCTTGATACTGGGGGTAATTTTTTTGACCTACTTCCAAGATAGCTTGAAACTCGATGTTCCTTTTATTAAAGGCTTGGCTTTAGATTTGGATGGGCTTTATATAATCTTCGTGATTTTGGTTGTTGCCGGGACTTCCAACGCGGTTAATCTTACTGATGGCTTAGACGGGCTGGCTATCGGGATAGTGGTTATGGTTGCTTTAACTTTTAGTATTTTGAGCTATGTTTCGGGAAACGTGAAACTAAGCGAATACCTTTTAGTCCCCTACCTTAAAGGAAGCGGAGAGCTTACGGTTTTCTGCGCCAGTATATTCGGCGCGGGATTAGGATTTCTTTGGTTTAACTGTTATCCCGCGTCTATTTTTATGGGGGATGTAGGCTCCTTAGCTTTAGGTGGCGCCTTGGGGACAGTTGCTTTATTAATCCGTAAAGAATTGCTTTTAGTGATTGTAGGCGGAATATTTGTGATTGAGGCGCTCTCCGTTATCCTACAGGTGGGCTCTTTCCGCCTGACCAAGAAACGTATTTTTAAGATCGCGCCGCTCCACCATCACTTTCAATTTCTCAACTGGCCGGAGAATAAAGTCATTGTCAGATTCTGGATTATTGCCGTGCTTTTAGCGCTTTTAACCATAGTCACTCTAAAGATCCGTTAACTTATTCAATGAGGAACGAGAATTATTTTAAGGGCAAAATAGTTTTGATCGTTGGTTTTGGCCGCAGCGGCTTGGCTTCAGCAAACCTTCTTGATGCATTAGGCGCGCAGGTCTACCTAACCGATAATCAGGATAATCACTCTACGCGTCTAGCCCTCTCCAAATTAAAATCAAAAGAGATAAAAGTCGAATTAGGGAAGCATTCGCGGGATTTTGTTAAGGGGAAAGATCTGGTGATTATCTCTCCGGGAGTTTCCAATCAGGCCTTGCCTATTGTTTGGGCTAAGGAAGAGAATATCCCCGTAATCAGCGAGATTGAATTAGCCTGGATTTTGTGCCCAGCGGAGGTTATCGCGATAACCGGCACTAACGGCAAGACTACCGTTACGACCTTAATCGGTAAGGCGCTTCAGAAAGCAGGGAAGAGGGCATTTGTCTGCGGAAATATCGGGAATCCTTTTTGCTCAGAGGTGGAGAGAATGAATTCCGGTGATTTTGTCTCACTTGAAATAAGTTCTTTTCAGCTGGAGAATATCAATGCATTTAAGCCGAAGATCTCGGTTATCCTTAATCTAAGCCGCAATCACCTTGATCGCTATAAAGATATACGTGAGTATCTTACGGCTAAAAAGCATATATTTAAAAATCAAGATCTTTCAGATTATTTGGTCCTAAATTATGATGACCCGGTTATCCGCTCTTTGGCTAAAGAGGCAAAGGCAAAAGTTGTTTACTTCCGTAAAGAGGCTGGTTTAAATCCCAACGAGCAAGCGGTGTTGGCAGTAACCTCCATATTGGGTATAGATAGAGATTTGGCCTTGCAGGTTTTTAAGGAATTCAAGGGTGTTGAGCATCGCTTGGAAGAGGTGCGCAAAGTTAACGGGGTGAGGTTTATTAATGATTCCAAATCTACGACACCTGAGGCTACTCTCTGGGCCCTGAATAATTTAAGCGAACCTTTAGTTTTAATTGCCGGAGGAAGAGAAAAAGGGAATGATTATAGTTTAGTGTTGGAATTAGGGCGTAAAAAAATCAAAGCCGCGATTGTTATCGGAGAGGCGAAAGAAAAAATAAAGCAAGCCCTTAGCGCCGCGATTGAGGTGGAGGAGGCTCTAACCTTAGACGAAGCGGTAAGCAAGGCGATTAGGCTAGCGCGCTCAGGAGATTGCGTTTTATTCTCGCCTATGTGCAAAAGTTTTGATATGTTTTCTAACTTTGAAGAAAGAGGAATGGCCTTTAAGGCCCTAGTCTCTAATTTACCCGGAGCCTAACCTATGGTTCGTAATATCAGGATCAGTTTATTTACCGTCGCGGTCATCCTTATTAGTATAGGAGTGGTAATGATTTACAGTTCTTCCAGTATTTACGCCTGGGAGAGATATAAGGATGGATTCTTTTTTTTAAAGCGGCACCTTAGCTTTATGCTTATAGGGACAATCTTGACTTTTTTCTTCATGAGCATTGATTACCATAAGCTTAGACAGATTGCCAGGCCCTTATTAATCATTTCAATTATTTTATTGGTTCTAGTTTTGATTCCCGGCTTAGGCAGGGAAGTAAGCGGGGCGCGCAGATGGTTTAGATTTAAATTTTTGAGTTTTCAGCCCTCAGAGCTGGCAGGCTTAGCTATAATTATCTATCTTGCTGATTTTATCTCCCGTAAGGGCAACTCGATCAAGACTTTTTTAAAGGGATTTCTTCCGCCGATTGGTATTTTGGGGTTTTGTTCCGGGTTGATCCTTATCCAGCCGGATTTAGGAAGTACAGTAGCTATAGGCGCGGTGGTTTTGGTTATGCTTTTTGTGGCGGGAGTGCGGCCTATTTATATAGTATCTTTAATCTTAAGCAGCCTGCCGGCGCTGTATATATTGATATTTCATGTAGCTTATCGCAGGGCGCGCATTTTAGCTTTTTTAAATCCTTGGGCAGATCCTAAAGGCAGCGGTTTTCAGATCATTCAGTCGCAGTTAGCTTTGGGTTCCGGCGGGCTGTTCGGGGTGGGGCTTGGGCATTCCAAGCAAAAATTATTTTATCTTCCCGCCGCGCATACGGATTTTATTTTTTCAATAATCGGAGAAGAGCTGGGATTATTAGGGACGGTGGGAGTGATTATCTTATTTATTATTTTTATTCAGCAGGGGATCAAGGTGGTTAAGAATACGCCGGATAAATTCGGCTATTTCCTTGCCTTGGGGCTGGTGACGATGATCGCATTTAGGGCAGTGATCAATATAGGAGTATCCTGTGGTGTATTGCCTACCAAAGGTCTCCCCTTACCGTTTATTAGCTATGGGGGGTCTTCATTTATCTTTGATATGATCAGCGTGGGGATATTGGTCAATATCGCGCGCACCGGAGAATACCCATAATGAAAGTCTTAGTAGCCACAGGCGCAAGCGGCGGGCATATATTTCCCGCGGTAAGCTTTATCGACGCCCTAGAAACAAAGCACAAGGGAACAGATACGCTTTTAGTCCTTCCTAAAAGAGGCATTGGCTCAGGAATCCTGCTTGCGGATTGTAAGATAAAATATATTTCTACTTCCACCATAACTTTTAGTATTAGTACCGCTAATTTTATCGCAATAGTGAGATTCCTCAAAGGAACATGGGAAAGTTTAATGATAATTCTTGAATTTAAACCGGATATTGTGGTTGGTTTTGGAAGCCTGGATTCTATTCCCTGTTTATTGATTGCCTGGCTTTTCAGAATTAAGACATTGATCCACGAGCAGAATGTTTTACCCGGAAGGGCAAACAGGTTATTGGCGCATTTTTGCGATCGGGTTGCCGTTTCTTTTGTCAAGACTAAAGATTACCTGAATATAAATCAGAAAAAGATAGTGGTTACGGGTAACCCTTTGCTCCGGCAGCTAAAAAAGATTGATCGAAACACGGCGTTAGATAGCTTTAGTTTAAGCAAAGATAAATTTACGGTTTTAGTTATGGGTGGTAGTCAAGGGAGCCGGCATATTAATAGCGGATTCCTTAACGCGGTAGCAAATTTAAGCGATATTTCGATGATACAGGTTATTCATTTGGCCGGTGTTGGCGAGGTTAGAGAGGTGAAAGAAGTGTACAAAAATATAAACCTAAACCATAGGGTATATGATTTTTTAGAGAATATGGGAGAGGCTTATAGCGCTAGCGATATAGTTATATCGCGCGCAGGCGCAACTACCATAGCGGAGTTGATATCTTTTAAACTCCCGGGGATAGTCTCCCCTTATCCTTATGCGTATGCGCATCAGTTCGAGAATGCCAAAGTTTTAGGAGATAGGGGATGTGTGATTATTATAAATGATGATCAATTGGAAAAGGAAGTATTTAAGATTACCCTGGAAACACTTATAAATAACCGTGATAAATTAGAGAGTATGCGTTCGGGTTATAGCGGTTTATCCATGGATGGCGCGGCAAATTTATTAGCGGATGCGGTGTTAGCGTTATGAAAAAACATTACCATTTAATCGGTATAGGCGGAATTGGAATGAGCGGGATTGCCCAGCTGCTTTTAGCCTGTGGATACAAAGTGAGCGGATCGGACCTGAAAGAGAGCCGGATTACCGCGGGGTTAAAAAAATCCGGAGCAGAGATCTTTATCGGACATAGTGCCGGGAATATAGCCGGAGCAGAGGCGGTGGTTTATTCATCGGCAATAAGAGAAGACAACCCTGAAGTTGTAGAAGCAAGAAATTTGGGCCTGCCAGTGGTTAAGCGGGCGCAGGCCTTGGCTTCTCTTATGGAGAATAAAACCGTAATTACAATCGCCGGGAGCCACGGAAAAACTACCACCACATCTTTAGTTTCGTATTTATTGCTGGAAGCCGGGCTTTTTCCCACGGTAGCCATTGGCGGAATCCTTAAGAATATAGCCACTAACGCCTGTCTGGGCAACGGTAAATTCTTTGTAGCCGAAGCAGATGAATCAGACGGTTCATTTTTATATTATAAGCCGAAATATTCCATCGTTACTAATATCGACCGCGAACACCTGGATTATTATAAGAGCTTTGCGGAGGAAATAGAAGGCTTTAGGAAATTTATCAGCAATACTGGAGATGGAGGCTGTATTTTTTACTCTGCCGACGACCCAAACCTGGCTAAAATTTTAAAAGACTACGGGAAAAAATATCTCTTATTCGGATTGAAGGAAAACGCGCATATTTACCCGAAGAATATAAAATTTAAGGGTTTAGCGAGTGAGTTTGATTGTATTTATCAGCATAAGTCTTTGGGGAGGTTTAATTTGGCCTTAGGGGGAGAGCATAATATTTCCAACAGCCTCTCGGTAATAGCTTTGGGATTAGAGTTAGGTATAGATTTAGCTATTATAAAGAAGGCGCTTTCAGGATATAAAGGGGTAGGAAGACGGCTGGAGATAAAGGCGGCGAGCGCGAGTTATACCCTGATTGATGATTACGCGCATCATCCGACGGAAATTCAGGCGACGCTTAAAGCAGCCAAGAATCTCAAGTATCATAGATTGATCGCAATATTCCAGCCGCACCGCTATACCCGCACGCAATTGCTCTTGGATGATTTTGCCAAAAGTTTTAACGATGTAGATAATTTGGTTATCACCGATATATACGCGGCCAGCGAAGAGCCTATTGAAGGAATAAGCTCCAGCCTCTTATGCGATAAGATAAAAGGGCAGGACAAAAATAAGAAAATCAATTTCGTTCCTAAAGAGAAAATAACCGAACATATCTTAGGGATACTAAAGCCCGGGGATTTAATCATTACTCTGGGTGCCGGAGACATAACAAAAATAAGCGATGAATTGGCCGAAAGAATCAAGGATAAGGACTAACTATCCCTTAAAAAATAACTCTACTTTTAGAATCGGTGGATGCGCACAATTTTTTTGCGAGCCAAAAGATACCGCCGAATTGAAGTTATTGATTAAAATTGCCGGTCAGAATAAGTTGCCTGTCTTTATTTTAGGAGCGGGAAGCAATTTAGTCATAAGCGACAAAGGAGTACGGGGATTGGTTATAAAATTAGGCTCTCCGTATTTTAAAAGGATATCTCTGGAAAAAGGGAATATCAGGGTGGGGAGCGGGGCGGCTCTGGCCCAACTGATCAAATTTAGCCGGGATAAGTCTTTACAGGGCGCGGAGTTTCTCAGCGGAATTCCCGGGACCGCGGGAGGAGGCTTGGCGATGAACGCCGGTTGCTGGGGATCGGTTATGGGAAATTTGGTAAAAGAAGCAGAAGTGATGGATAAAGGCGGCAGGATAAAAAATTTAAAACGCAGCCAGATTAAGTTTGTGTATCGAAAATCAAGCCTGGCTAAATATATTATCCTAAGCAGCCTTTTAAGCCTTAAGCAAGGGAAAGCCCGGGAGATTGAAAAAAATATAAAAAAATATTTAGGAGAACGGCGTAAAAGTCAAGACTTGACTTGGCCTAATGCCGGGTGTATCTTTAAGAATCCGGAGAATAATTCCGCCGGCAGATTGATCGAGCTCTGTGGATTAAAAGGCAGGCATGTAGGGGGCGCTTATATTTCGGAACGCCACGCTAATTTTATACTCAATAAAGGAAACGCGTCAGCAAAAGACGTGCTGCGGTTGATGCGGATAACCGGAAAGCAGGTTAAAGATAAATTTAAGCTGCTTTTAGAACCAGAGATAAAAATATGGAAATGAGAGAAAAATTTGGGAAAATCGGCGTTTTAATGGCCGGTCCATCTACCGAAAAAAAAATTTCTATTAAGTCCGGCCATGCCGTTTACGAGGCGCTTAAAAAGAGCGGTTTTTACGTCGCGCCGGTTATGATTAGATCCGATAAGCCGGAAGATAACATTCGTTTATTAAGGCTTAAGAGAATAGATTGCGCTTTTATCGCGCTCCACGGCCGGTTCGGTGAGGACGGCGGAATTCAAAAGATTTTACACAGCCTGAATATCCCATACACCGGTTCAGGGGTTAAGGCCAGCGCTCTAGCGATGGATAAAATTGCCTCGCGTAAGATTTTCCAGAGGCACGGGTTAAAAGTCCCGCGCTCTAAAGTATTAAAGAGTGATTCATATAACGGAACAAAATTAAGGGATTTTGATTTGCCTTTAGTAGTTAAGCCGGCTACGCATGGCTCAAGTATCGGCCTTTCTATAGTAGGCGAGCAAAAAGATATTTCTCGAGCAATCATGCATGCTTTTAAATTTGACCAAAGAATCATCATCGAAGAATACATAAAAGGGAGAGAGTTGACTGTTGGGATATTAGAAGAGAATGCTATGCCGGCAATTGAGATTATCCCTAAGCACGCTTTCTTTGATTACCAGGCCAAATATAAGAGGGGCCTGACTGATTATATTATTCCGGCAAAATTAAGCCCGTTGGTTTCCTCACGCGTCAGGGAAGCGGCAATATCCGCGCATAGGCTCTTAGGGTGTTTTGGTTGTTCGAGAGTGGATATTATTTTAAATGCAAGGCAGGAACCTTTTATTTTAGAAGTAAACACCATTCCCGGCCTGACCGAGACCAGTCTTCTGCCTAAGGCAGCTAAAAAAATAGGCATAGACTTTACATCTTTGTGTATTAAACTAATCGAGTTGGCGTATGCGAAAACGAAAAAGTAGCTTTCCGGTTAAACCGCTCTCTTTTACTCTCATAATTCTTCTTGCCTTGTGTTTTGTTCTGGGCTATATTTGGAGAATCCTGACTACCGCGGATTATTTTCGGGTTAAGGATATAGTGACTAGAGACGTCTTAAGTGTTGACCTTTCTTACTTAAAAGGGAAAAACATTTTTAGCCTTAATTTACCGAGAGAGGCCGCAAGTATTGCCAGGGTTTGTCCGGATTGTTCCCGGGTGAGGCTGGCTCGAATCATGCCTAACCGGATTTATGTGGAGTTGGTCAGGCGTAAGGCGCTGGCTTTTTTAAAACTTTACCGGTTTTTTGCGGTTGATGAAGACGGAGTTATTTTTTTCAGTTCCATACAACCGGATGGAGCAAATTTACCGGTGATTACGGGTTTAGAGACGAAAGTTTTTGGGCCCAAACCCGGGATGCGTTGTGAGAATAGGGAGCTTTCCGCGGCTTTATCAATTCTCAAAGAAGCCGCGAGGACGCCGTTATTAAGAGGCTATAAGATCCAGAGGATAAATGTCGCCGGGATAGATAATATCACAGCGCAGATTCCTCTTCCTCAGGATCAAATTACTTATGCCGGCTGGAAGGCTCTGGAGAAAAAAGATTTTCTAGAGATTAAATTCGGCCAAGGGAATATCAGGGATAAGGTGGTGATTATGGCCGGCCTGATCAATCAAGAAAAAAGAAACCTTAACAATATAAAATACATAGATTTAAGGTTTAATGAACCGGTGATCAAATTCAAAGATGTTAAATAATTATATTTGTACGGTAGATATCGGCTCAAGTAAAATAGCTGCCTGCGTTGCTCAATTTAAAAAGAAACGGCTGAGTAATATTTATTTTGAATCTCTGCCGGTTAAAGGGATGAGGGAAGGGACAGTTGTCGATTCCATAGGTCTTATTGGTTCGCTTACAAAAGTGCTGAAGAATCTCAAGGTTAAATCAGGGATAAATATTAAATTTGTCTCGGTAAATATATCCGGCGAAGATATCGTCACCAAGCGTTCGCGCGCGATAATTCCGCTTGCCGAACGGGGGAATAAGGTAATTACTCTTTCGGATATGCAGAGGGCGAATGAGCAGGCGCGCGTCCTTGGCTCAAGCCTTGAAGAAGAGATAATCCATATGATCCCTTCAAATTACTCCATAGATTCCAAAAGCAATATTACTAATCCTCTCGGGCTTTATAGCCACAGGTTGGAAGTCGAGTTGTATCTGGTCTGCGGCAAATTATCTTCAGTGCAGAGCCTTGCCCGCGTAATTAATCACGCGGGGTTTGAAATAAAAGATCTCTTTTTTTCAGGGCTTGCCACCAGTCAAGCGGTTTTTAACCAGGGGATAAAAGAAGGCTTAAATCTATTTTGCGACATAGGAAGCGATACGACTGAGATTCTCATTTTTCAGGACGGGTTGCTTAAGGATATACAGGTTTTGCCTTTTGGGGGAGACGATTTAACCAGAGATCTTTCCGACGAACTAAAGATTAATTTTGATTTAGCCGAAGATATCAAGAGGTCATACGGCATTATCGGCGGGTTAAATGAGATAGGCGATGACAAAGAGATTCTGGTTAAGAAGAGCGAATTTTATAAACCTATAAAACAAAGATTGGTGGCCGAGATTATTACCTCTTCGGCTAAATCCATCTGCGCGAAAATTAAAGAGGCTGTTGAGAAGAAGGCCTCGCTTTATGAGATTAATAATTTTGTAGTCTCGGGGAGGACTATTTTGATAGAAGGATTCATTGAGACCCTTGAGAGCACTATGGTGGTACCGGTAAAACTAGGAAGGATTACTAACCTGGAGATAGTTTCTTTGATTAAAGAAAATGATGAACTATCCGGCCAGAAATATTTAACCTACCTGACTTGCCTCGGGATGCTTTGTGAAGCATTGGAGGCTAAGCCCTTGGGGATTCTCCCCCTGCATCAACCCGCCAAGAATCTTCTCTTTAAAGCCGTTAACAGAGTCAAAGAGGTATATCAAGAGTACTTTTAATTGACCTTGCCTTTTTCTGGTGTATAATATTTTATCCGCATGATTAGGGAGAATATTTTAGAGGTTAGGAGGCGCATTGAATCCGCTTGTCTTAAGGTAAAGCGTGACCCAGCCGCTGTCAAACTCGTCGTCGTCAGTAAGAATAGAAGTGTTGAGGAAATAGGGGAAGCGTTTTTAGGCGGGATAACTGAATTTGGCGAAAACAGGGTTCAGGAAGCCCTTCTGAAATATAACGATAAGCGCTTGGCGACAGACGATACATCGGTAAAATGGCATATGGTTGGGCATTTACAGACGAATAAAGTAAAGGAAGCTGTAAAAATATTCGATTTGATTCAGTCAGTGGATAGTCCGCGTTTGGCCGAAGAGATAGATAAACAAGCAGCCAAAATAAATAAGATTCAGGAGATATTAATTGAAGTTAAAACATCTCTTGAGGCAACTAAATCCGGAATAAAACCCGATGAGACAATTGGCCTTATAAAAGAAATAAGCGAATTTAAGAATATAAAAATTAAAGGTTTGATGACTATTGCTCCAGCTGTTGGCAATCCAGAAGAAGTCCGGCCTTATTTTAGACAGTTAAGAGAATTAAGGAATGAAATTAAGCCACTATCCACTATCCTCCATTCGCTATCTATTCTATCCATGGGCATGACCGATGATTTTGAAATAGCCATAGAAGAAGGCTCGGATATGCTGAGGATTGGAAGGGCCATTTTCGAGGGGATAATATGATCGATCTACGTAAAAAAATCGGTATTATCGGTTGTGGAAATATGGGTTCGGCTATCGCCCGGAACCTCGCTTTATTAAAAAGTGAATTCAGTGTTTTTGCTTTTGATCAAGACAAAGATAAGCTAATAGGTATTCCGGGGATAGGTATCGCCAAAGACTTAAAGGATTTGCTGGAGGAGTCCGAAACAATCATATTAGCGGTAAAGCCGCAGGATTTTGACCATCTTTTAAAAGAAGTTAAAAAAGGCTCCGGTAATAAATTAATCATCTCGATTGCCGCCGGGATAAGCACAAAACGCATCGAAAAGGTTTTAGGGGGTCAGATTAGGGTTATTCGGGCAATGCCGAACATCGGCGTCAAGGTGGGAGAGTCAGTGACTTGTTTAGCTAAAGGGGCATTTGCCACGGATGAAGATTTGGATTTAGCTCAGGAATTATTTAATTCTCTTGGGGCAGCCCGGATCATCGATGAAGGGATGATGAATGCGGCAACGGCAATTTCCGGAAGCGGGCCGGCCTACATTTTTTATTTTATCGAAAACAGCGCGTTTGACTCCGAAAGCATACCGGAGCACGCCAGGCATGATATGATGAGGCGCTTAGAGAAGGCAGCGGAGGATTTGGGGTTTTCCCTTGAAGATGCCGCATTTCTGGCAGCCAATACTACCAATGCCTCCATCAGTTTATTACATAAAACAAAATTGCCGGCACAGGAATTAAGAAAACAAGTTACATCAAAAGGCGGCACTACCGAGGCCGCTTTAGAGATTTTAACTAAGGGCGGTTCTTGGGAAGAAGCTGCTCGTTCGGCATTGAAAAGGGCTGAGGAATTAGCCAGACCCTTCGCAGAGCTCAGGGTTAATTGGCGCTAAGCGCACCCCCTTCGCAGAGCTCAGGGTGATTTAGCTGTATACGCCAGAGGCACAGCTAAATCAGAGGCAGCGCCAATTAAGGAGATAAAATATGTCTATAATAGGGATTATCGGAGGAAGCGGATTATACAAAATAGAGGGGATTAAAAACGTAAAAGAGGTTTCAGTCAATACGCCTTTTGGAAAACCATCAGATAAATTTATCCTCGGGGAATTAGAGGGTAAGGAAGTGGTTTTTCTTCCCCGCCACGGTATCGGCCATCGTATATCGCCCAGCTGTATAAATTACCGGGCGAATATCTTTGGGATGAAGAAGTTGGGCGTGGAAAAGATTATTTCAGTGAGCGCCTGCGGCAGTCTTAAGGAGGAGCTTAAGCCTTTAGATTTT
This sequence comes from Candidatus Omnitrophota bacterium, assembly GCA_030650425.1. Classification (GTDB taxonomy): domain Bacteria; phylum Omnitrophota; class Gorgyraeia; order Gygaellales; family Profunditerraquicolaceae; genus UBA6233. The sequence continues at coordinate 334,593 of JAUSED010000003.1, forward strand.
GTGGTTGTGGATCAGTTTGTGGACAGGACTAATCAGGCCCGGCCAATGTCATTTTTTAGCGAAGGGATAGTCGCGCATATCGAATTTTCGCATCCGGTGTGTCCGCATTTAAGCAAGCTGATTTATGATTCCGGCAAAGGCCTGAATATGAGCATCTATCCAAAAGGAACTTATATAAATATGGAAGGCCCGGCATTTTCCACTTTGGCTGAATCAAAGTTATACCGAAGCTGGGGTATGGAGATTATCGGCATGACTAATTTCGCCGAAGCCAAGCTCGCCCGGGAAGCAGGGATATGTTACGCGACTTTGGCGGCGATTACGGATTATGACTGTTGGCACCCGCAGCATGAATCCGTGACTTTAGAGATGATCATTAATAATCTGAATAAAAACATTGAAAATTCTAAAAGAATCTTGAGTTTAGTAATAAAAAATATTTCCGGCGAAGCTCCTTGCCGCTGCTCCGAAGCGCTTAAATACGCGATTGTTACCGATAGAAAGGTTATACCGGCTAAAGTAAAAAAAGAGCTGAGCATAATTATTGGAAAATATATAAAGTAACCGTTATGGATTATAAGCCAACCTTAAATCTACCCAAAACCGACTTTTCTATGAAGGCAGACCTGCCCAAGAGGGAGCCGCTCTTTTTAAAGGAATGGCAGGAAAAAGATCTTTACGGGCTTATCCGCAAGCATTCCAGCGGCAAGCCAAAGTATGTTCTCCATGATGGGCCGCCATATGCCAACGGAAATATCCATATCGGCCATGCCTTAAACAAAACCTTAAAGGATATAATCGTAAAATATAAGACGATGCGGGGTTTTAATGCTCCTTATGTCCCCGGTTGGGATTGCCATGGCCTGCCGGTAGAGCACGCGCTTTTTAAAGAACTTAAAATGAATAAATACCAGATTGATCAGGTTGACTTCCGCAAAAAAGCCCATGCTTATGCCATGAAATATGTAGATATCCAAAAAGAGGAATTTAAGCGTTTGGGTGTTTTTGGGGACTGGGACCATCCCTATCTTACCTTGAGCCACGAATACGAAGAAGCGATAGTTAAATCTTTTTTGGAACTGTCAGCCGAAGGATATATCTACCGGGGGCTCAAGCCGGTTAATTGGTGCTTTAGGTGTGAGACTGCTCTTGCCGAAGCAGAAGTAGAATATGAAGATCATTCATCTCCTTCGGTATTCGTTAAATTTAAACTCGATAATAGCAAAGATTTCCCGCAAGAAAGTTACTTGGTTATTTGGACCACTACTCCTTGGACGCTCATCGCCAACGTAGCCGTGGCAGTCCATCCGGATTTTGTTTATTCATATTTAAAGACCGCTAAAGGTAATATGATCGTCGCTAATCTCAGGATGCAGGTTCTACCTTCTTTAGGGATCGAAAAATATGAAGTAATCAGGGAATTTAAGGGGAAGGAACTGGAAGGCTTAAGTTACGCTCATCCGTTTGGCTTGCGTCGAGGAAAAGTGGTTTTGGCAAATTACGTCTCGGCTGAGGACGGGAGCGGCTTGGTACATACAGCTCCGGGCCATGGGGCCGATGATTTCCTGACCGGTTTAAAATATAAGCTGTCCACCGTAATGCCGGTTGATACTAAAGGAAATTTTGATTCCAGCGCCGGTGAATTTAAAGGGATGAATGTCTTCGATGCCAATAAAGCAATTCTCGATAAATTAAACGCGTTAGGATTATTATTATTGGCCGATGAGCTGGCGCATTCCTATCCGCATTGCTGGAGATGTAAGAATCCGATCATTTTCCGGGCAACTAATCAGTGGTTCTTGCAAATCGACCACAATGATTTACGAAAAAAAGTCTTAGCGGAGATTAAGCATAAAATAAATTTCATTCCTGAGGCCGGGAAAGAAAGAATCTCCAGTATGGTGGAATTGCGTCCGGATTGGTGTCTTTCCCGTCAGCGATATTGGGGCGTCCCCATTCCTTCACTAATTTGTAAAAAATGCAATAATGAATTTTTAAACCCCGAAGTCATTGAAAAATACAGGGAATTTACTGTTAAAGAAGGGACAGACTGCTGGTTTATCCGTGAGGTTAAAGATTTTCTTCCTGTTGGGCTAAAGTGTTCCTGCGGGGCGGATGAATTTGTAAAAGGGGCGGATATTCTGGATGTCTGGTTTGATTCCGGAGTAAGCGCGCAGGCAGTGCTTAAAAAACGTCAAGACTTAGGGGGAGTCCCTTGCGAATTATACCTTGAAGGTTCTGACCAGCATCGCGGCTGGTTTCAATCCTCTTTAATCACTTCCATGTGTATCGACGGAAAATCGCCTTTTAAAAGCGTATTGACCCATGGCCATGTGGTAGATGGCCAAGGAAGGAAGATGTCCAAGTCTTTTGGAAATGTTATTCCTCCCCAGGATATTATCAAAGATTACGGGGCGGATATCGTCAGGCTTTGGGTTGCTTCAAGCGATTATAATGAGGATATTCGTATTTCCAAAGAGATGTTGATACGCCTTTCTGAAGCATACCGCAAAATACGCAATACAGCCAAATTTATTCTTAGCAATTTGTATGATTTCGATCCGGATAAAGACAGGATTGTTGTTAAAGATTTCAGAAGTATTGATAAATGGATTGTATCAAGGTTTGAAAATGTAAAAACCGAAGTTACCGCGGCTTTTGACGCTTTTGAATTTAATAAGGCCTATAAAAAAATTTACGATTTTTGCAATGAAGACCTTTCGATGGCTTATCTGGATATGGTAAAGGGGAGGTTTTATACCTCGGGCAAAAAATCTGTTGAAAGGCGCTCTGCCCAGACTGTGCTTTACGACATTTTGGCTGCTTTAGCCAGGCTCATCGCGCCCATATTGGTTTTTACAGCCGAAGATATCTGGAAAGCGTTACCTAAATCGGCCGGTAATAATTTTGATAGTATTCATCTTACAAGTTGGCCATCATTATTATCTAAAGACACCGGTTTTTCCGCGCAAGACGAACAAGCAGCTACTTTCATTTATAGCGTAATGAATCTTATCCCGGATATAACAAAGTTGCTTGAAGAAAAGAGGGTGGCGGGTTTGATCGGGAGCTCCTTCGACGCGAAAATAAAACTATTGACAAACAGTCAAGAACGGTATAAATTCTTAGCAAGTTTAAAGAACGACTTGCTTGAGATTTTCAAGATTTCTCAGGTTGAAATTGAAAAGACGGATCATCTGGATCCCGCGTTAAATAAGAGCGGAGTTTATCCTGACATCGCGATCGAGGTTTTTAAGGCAGATGGCCTGAAGTGCCAGCGTTGCTGGAACTATAGTATATCGATAGGTAAATCCGCGAAGAATCCTGGGCTTTGTGATAGATGCGAAGCTGCCATACATATAGGAGAGGAGAAGGTAAATTGAAGAATAAGTTTGCCAAAAAAGATTTGAACGAATTCAAAAAAATAATCCTGAAAAGGAAAGAAGAGATTGACGACGAGATAAAGCATATATCCAACGACACGCTGAAGAAATCCCAGAAAGATGCCTCAGGAGATATATCCGGTTACACCTATCATATGGCGGATGTAGCTACTGATAACTACGACCGCGAATTTTCTTTAGGCCTGGCTTCTAACGACAGGCAGTCATTATATGATTTGAATGACGCTTTAAAGAGAATCGAAGACGGGATCTTCGGAATATGCGAGGATTGCAAGCGCCTGATTACTAAGGTAAGGCTTAAGGCAGTGCCGCAGGCTCGCCTGTGCGTTAAATGCCAGGAGAAAAAAGAGAAGAGGTAGCAGGCTCTCGTCTATGATTCCCGTTATAATCGTATTTGTCATCCTTTCCCTAGATCAAATAAGTAAATTTTTTATTTCCGCGAGTCTACAGCTTAATCAAACCTTTCCTTTGATTAAGGGTGTATTAGGGCTTACCCTGATCCATAACCGGGGAGCGGCTTTCGGCATATTAAGGAATCAGGTTTATTTATTTATCATTATATCTTGCGCCGCGATCGTTTTAATTTATTTCGCGCTCAAAAATAACCGGCATAATAAATATCAGGTTGTCTGTTTAAGCCTTATTTTAGCCGGGGCCTTAGGTAATCTTATCGATAGGCTGCGTTTTGGTTATGTTATCGATTTCCTGAATTTTTATATTTGGCCGGTTTTTAATATCGCGGACAGCGCCATAACCATAGGAGCGATATTGTTGGCTTGGGCAATATTGAAGGAAAAAACTAATCATGCATCCAGAAATCTGTAAACTAGGGGCCCTGACAATTTATTCCTATGGGCTTATGTTGGTCATAGCCTTTGTAGTTTCCACGTTATTAGCCAGCGCCGAAGCGAAGAGGAAAGGGCTTGATCCGGATATAATTTTCAACCTGTGTTTTACTGTTTTTATCTCGGGAATTATCGGGGCACGGATTTTTTATGTACTTTCGGACTTTGGCTATTACCTGCATAATCCGCTTGAAATAATCATGCTGCAAAAAGGAGGGTTAGCTTGGTTTGGCGGGTTAATTTTAGGGGTATTTTCCGGGATCTACTATTTAAAATCCAAGAAACTTGCCGTCTACAGGATTACAGATTTACTCGTGCCTTTTGTCGCTTTGGCCCAAAGTATCGGCAGGCTAGGCTGTTTTTTAAACGGCTGTTGTTATGGCAGAGAGAGCGCGTTCGGAATTTATTTTCCTACCCATGACGCGGTATTAATCCCGACGCAGCTATATTCTTCGCTGTTTCTAGTTTTTATCTTTATAATCTTAAGGTTTCTGCAGGAAAAGCCGCATCAAGACGGCTCAATATTCTTTGCCTACCTAATACTTTATTCCACAAAAAGATTTTTCATCGAATTCTGGCGGGCGGACAGCCCGAGTTTTGCTTTCGGGTTAACCCTCTTTCAACTTATCAGTATCGCCATATTCCTCATCGCGGTAGTAAATTTATTCTTGATTAAAAACAAGAAAATTTCCTCCAGTAATAACTTTAGGTGATTTTCGCAGTGGTATGGGAAAGTGTTTTATACTTTCCTGTACCATAAAAAAGGCTAATTATGCAGGAATACGTAGTCAAAGTATCCGACGCAGAAGAAGGGATGCGTCTGGATTTATTACTCAGCGCTTTTTCCAAAGAAGAAAACTTAGGCCTATCCCGTACTTCTGTCCAGGAATTAATCTCAAAAAACAGGATATCTGTTAATGGTTCTTCTGATATAAAGCCACATTATAAGGTTAAGAAAACGGATAAAATTAGAATCAGCCTGGAAGAAAAAATTAAAACCAGCCTTCAGCCTGAAGATATTCCGTTAGAGGTTCTCTATGAAGATAAAGACCTGGCCATTATTAATAAGCCCGTCGGCCTGGTCGTGCATCCGGCTCCGGGTAATCGCGAACATACGCTGGTTAACGCCCTACTTTTTCGTTTTAAAGATTTATCCGATATCAATCCGCAGAGGCCGGGAATAGTCCACCGTCTGGATAAAGATACCTCAGGGATACTGGTGATTGCCAAGAATAATTCCAGTCATCTTAAGCTCGCCGGGCAATTCGCGGATCATTCCATCAAGCGTAAATATGCCGCCATCGTCAAGGGGAGAATGGAGTTTGACGAAAATGTGATTGAGGCGCCTATCGCTAGGCACGTAATAAAAAGAGAAAACATGGCAGTAGATTATTCGGATAAATCCCGTTACGCCAAGACTTATTACCGGACATTGAAAAGATTTGACGATTATAGTTTGCTGCAGCTGGAGCCGTTTACCGGCAGGACCCACCAGTTGAGGGTGCATTTGGCTTTTATCGGCCACCCTATTTTAGGGGACAAGAAATATGGCAAAAGCAATGATTTTGGCCGGTTAGCTTTGCATGCACAATCCTTAGGTTTTATCCATCCGTCTTCAGGTAAATTCGTGGAATTTAATTCTCTCCTTCCGCATGAATTCCTGGCGTTTACGGCCGCAGCAAATAAGACTTGATTTTTTTTAACTTATTGCTATCATACAATATAAGCAGGGTCATTTTGAATTCTAAAAGGAGGGAAGATGGATTCTAAGGCTAAGGTCATTGTCTTAATTATCATCATATTGATTGCTCTAGGTGCTGTAGGAGGCGTAGCTTATCTTTATCAACAGGAGCACTCGCGAAATATAGACCTCCAGAGCAAACTGGATGAACTCTCTACAAAGCAAAAATTGACCGAAGTAAAATTACTGGAAGCGCAAAAATCACTTTCCGCTTTAGAATCAAAACTGAAAGATGCTACGAGCCAAATCGACACCCTGACCAGCCAGTTACAACAGGAAAAGACATCTAAGGAAGAGGCGCTGGCTAAAATAGACCAGATGAAGGCAGATCTTGACCGGCAGAAAGAATTAAGGTCGGACTTAGAGAATAAATTTAGCAAGGCCCAGGATGACGTAAGAGCTATCCAAGGCAAATTGGGAAAGATAGAATCTGAAAAGGCAACCTTGGAAGCAAAGGTTAAAGATCTGGAAGCAAAATCTAATGTGGAGCTTGGTAAAATTGTAGTTAGCCCTGAGACGGTTCAGGTTAATCCGTCAACAGCAACAGCGCAGGTTATTAAGCCAGTAGCTCCAGCTCAGAAATTAGAAGGAAAAGTATTAGTATTAAATAAAGAATACGACTTTGCGGTAATTAATCTTGGGAATAAAGACGGCATAGCTATCGGCGACCAATTTTCAGTCTATCAAGACAATAAATATCTCGGCGACTTAAAAGTAGAAAAAGTCCAGGATGCCATGTCTGCCGCGGGATTCCTCTCTGATGAAATGAAGAAGAAGATCAAGGAAGGCGATAAGGTAGTAAAAAAATAAATGAGAGGGACAATCTTCCTTCCCGGCGATAAATCCATCGCCCATCGCGCGATAATCTTAAGCGCTTTGGCCGGCAGTAAAACCGTTCTTAAGAATATACCTTTCAACGAAGATTCTTTGGCGACGATCAACGCCATTAGAAAATTAGGAATAAAGATCAAATTAAATAAAGCTTCTTGCCAAGCCGTCGTATTTGGTAAGAAGCTTTTTGGTTTAATTAAGCCTGGCAATCCTGTATTTTACATAAAAGAATCAGGGACAACTTTTAGGCTTTTACTCGGTATATTGGCCGGACAGGATTTCAAGACTAAACTTCACGCTGGCCCAATTCTTTCCCGTAGGCCGATGTTACGGGTAATCAAGCCATTAAGGCTGATGGGAGCGCGAATTAGCGCAAGGCGCGGCAGGGCGCAAGGCGCAAAGCGGGAAGAATATCCTCCTATTATAGTTGAGGGCGGAAATTTAAAAGGGATTACCTATAAAATTCCGGTTGCTTCGGCTCAGGTAAAAGGAGCTTTGCTTTTAGCCGGATTGTTTGCCCGCGGGCAAACTAAGATCATCGAACCGGTTAAAACAAGGGACCATACTGAGCGGATGCTTAAGCTATTTAAAGCGAAGATAAAGACTAAAGGTAATGCCATAACCATAGCGGGAGGAAAGTGCCTGGTTTCTCCCTGCAGGCTCTACATACCGTCAGATATATCTTCGGCAGCCTTCTTTATGGTCGCGGCAAGCATTGTTCCGGATTCAGAGATTCTGATAAAGAATGTGAGTCTTAATCCCGGCCGCTTAGGCTTGATTAAAGCCTTAAAAAGAATGGGCGGCGCGCTTAAAATAGAGAAGTCAAAATTAAGTTCTCGTAACAATGAGCCGATGGGGGATATTTTAGTTTTCAGCAGGAGGCTGCGAGGAATAAGGATCAGGAAAAGCGATACCCCTTCATTAATAGATGAATTACCCATTTTAATGGTGGCTGCTTCTCTGGCTAAAGGAGTATCCGTATTTGAGAATGTCGGAGAGTTACGGGTTAAAGAAACAGACCGGGTTAAATCTATGCTCGTAAATTTAACCAAAATGTCTGCTAATATAAAAGTAGTTAAATCGGGTGCTCAAGAAAATATTATAATTAAGGGAGTCAGAGAGCTTTGTGGCAGCAGGCTAAGCAGTTTTGGCGATCATCGCACGGCCATGAGTATGACTATTGCTGGTCTTGCTAGCCGCGGAAAAACCAGCATAGATGATCTTTCCTGTATTAATAAATCCTTTCCTAATTTCTTGGAGGTTTTGAATAGCTTAACTTAAGGGGCCGTTTCTAAGTTTTTGTTTGACATAGAGTTTAATCTCTGATAGAATTCATTAATTACTTAAAGGTCCGCACTTAGCCGCTTTTATCGGGAGACAACCATGGGCAGATTACAGCAGTTAGCCAAACAGGGGTTTAATTATATTCTGGATTTATTTTCAAATGATATAGGCATTGATTTAGGCACGGCTACTACGCTTGTTTACGTAAAAGGTGAGGGGATTGTGCTTTGCGAGCCTTCAGTCGTAGCTGTTGAGCGCGGGACATCGCATGTTTTGGCAGTCGGCGAAGAAGCCAAGCGTATGCTCGGCCGCACACCCGGTAACATTGTCGCGATAAGGCCGATGAGAGACGGGGTGATTACGAATTTTGAAGTTACTGAAGCGATGCTCAGGCATTTCATCAGAAAAGTCCGGCACCGCCGTTTTCAAGTCAGGCCAAGGATCGTGATTGCCATACCTTCGGGGATTACCGAGGTTGAGCGCCGGGCGGTTAAAGAATCAGCTGAGCGGGCAGGCGCAAGAGAAGTATTTTTAATTGAAGAGCCGGTTGCCGCGGCTATTGGAGTGGGACTTCCGATACAAGAGCCCGTGGGCAATATGATTATCGATATCGGCGGCGGTACGACTGAAATTGCGGTGATCTCCCTTGCTGGGATTGTTTTTTCTAAATCTATCCGTATTGGCGGAGATGAAATGAATGAGGCGATCATTGAATACCTGAAGAAAACTTATAATTTGATGGTCGGCGAGCGTACTGCCGAGGATATCAAGATAAAGATAGGATCAGCCTATCCTTTAGAAGAAGAGATGAGCTTAGAGGTAAAAGGCAGGGATTTAATCGCCGGCCTCCCTAAGGCAGTGACTATAACCTCAGAAGAAATAAGGGAGTCTTTGCAGGAGCCGCTGAGGGCGATTCTGGAAGTTACCAAGATCTCTCTTGAACGCACGCCCCCTGAATTAGCCTCGGATTTAATCGAGCATGGAATTGTTATGGCTGGCGGAGGTTCACTGTTAAAGGGTTTAGATAAACTTATCTCCGAAGAGACATGCTTGCCTGTACACGTTGCCGATGACCCGGTTACGGCTGTTGCTAATGGCACAGGCAAGGTTCTGAATGAGATTAAATATCTTAAGAAAGTCACTGTTTCGGTTAAACCCGAAATGAGCACCCTATAGATTCTTTAAGCAGTATAAAATGTGTTTAATCTCAATAAGAAAAACTTAATTCCTTTCGTAGTAGCTATTTCCTTCCTTATCTTTTTGTCTCTCTCTATACTGATTTTAAGAAGCCCCGTTTTAGCTATTTCAAGAGGCCCGTTAGGCTTGGTTAATTTAATCCAGGGGGAAATCGGCGGGATTATCTTCTACCACCGTAATCTTACCGAAAATCTAAGCCTAAGAAAAGAAATCGATTTCCTAAGAAATAAACTTAATAGTTTAAATGAGATATACCTTGAAAATCTCCGTTTAAAAAACAGCCTCTCTTTTAAACAAAAATCGGCGTTTAAAATTATTCCGGCAAAGGTAATTGCCCGGCCGGCGGATAATTGGTCGGCAGGCCTGATTATTGATAAAGGCTTAGCCTACGGAATACGCAAGGGGATGGCTGCGGTTAGCTATTTAGGTTTAGTCGGCAGGGTAGTTGAAACAACAGACTCGACCGCCAAAATTATGCTGCTTAGTGACCCGAATCTCGGGATATCCAGCCTAGTGCAGCGTTCCCGTCAGGAGGGCTTGGTTTGCGGGACGCTGGGAAACACCCTGCTTATGAAGTATCTGCCTGAAGACGCCGATATAAAGCTGCAAGATGTAATCGTCACTTCCGGGTTAAACGACACCTATCCCAAAGGTTTACTGATCGGAACGGTGATTGATATCGGAAAGGAATTCTCCGGTCTGAGCCGCTATTGCCTAATTAAACCGGCGGTCAACCTTTCTAATCTTGAAGAAGTCTTGATCGTTATTCCATGAAAGTTTCCACCCTTTTGATGATGACGTTGATTCTGGGTATATTTCAGTTGACTTTTCTGGAATATTTCAGGATTTTCGGGATTAAACCGGATCTTCTTTTGGTAACAGTAGTTATAGCCGGGCTTTTTCTTGAGATGCGCTTGGCTATTATTTTTGGCATCTTTACCGGAATATTTAAGGATATTTTCAGTCTAAGCCCATTTGGTTTGAATGTATTACTGTTTAGCTTGTGGGGTTTTTTAGTTGCCAAGATCTCCCGTAAGATATCCATAGAGGATAATATCGCTAGCGTCATATTAGTCTTTGTTATCGCTTTGCTGCAAAATATCGCCAGCGGCCTAGCGCTTATTTACTCCGGAAGCTTCGTGCCTACAGGTATATTTTTACGTATTATTTTAGTAGGTTCGCTTTACACGGCGCTCACCCTGCCATTAATCTTGAAAATAACTAAAATTAGAATATGATGAGAGCCAAGATTCTTATTTGGGCCGTGACAGCGGCGTTAGTTTTCCTCGTTTTCGGGCTGCTTAATCTTGAAGTCATACAGGGCAGGAGATACCAGGAACTAGGGAACAAAAACTGTGTCCGCTTAGTCTCCCAGAACGGCAGCCGGGGAAGGATACTTGATTACGCTGGGAATGTCATCGTCGATAATGAGCTCTCTTACGACTTAATGATTTTGTCTCAGGATGCCATACAGCAGGAAAAGATAATTTTAAACGCGTCTAGGATTCTTGGTAAAAGCGTAAAAGATTTAAAGAGCGCGTATAAATCTAATTATATTTCTTCATCGGTTCCCGTAACTTTAGCGAGGAATATAGGCGCTAAAGACGCTATCAGTTTAGCCGAACTTAAAGTAGATCTACCGGCGATCATCGTGCAGCCTAATCCTTTGAGGCATTATCCATATGGTAAATTGGCGGCTCATCTCTTAGGATATGTCAGTGAAATCGACCGTTGGCGCCTGACTAAGCTCGAAGATTACGGTTACAAGACTAAGGATATCGTTGGCTTTGGCGGGGTGGAAGAAAAATATGATTATTATCTGCGCCAGGAAGAAGGGGGTCTCTCTTTTGAGGTCGATCATCGTGGCAGGTTTATCCGTACCTTAGGATTTCAGCCTCCGCTTAACGGAAAGGATATCCAGCTTAGCTTGGGTATTAAAATCCAGAAGATCGCCGAAGATGCCCTATCTGAAAGACGCGGCGCAGTGGTGATTATGGATCCCTGCACCGGCGAAATTTTTGCCATGGCCAGCTCTCCGGGGTTTAATCCGGCAGTCTTCACTGAAAAAGATAATGCTAGAATCTCCGAAATTTTTGATAATTCTAACTCTTCATTGGTTAACCGTGCTATAAGCTTCACCTATCCGGCTGGTTCAGTTTTTAAGGTTGTTGTAGCCGCCGCGGCATTAGAAAATAAAAAGATTAACCAAAATACCTCTTTTCTTTGTCAGGGGAGCGCCCTGATCGGTAAAGGTGAGTTTAAATGTTGGAGTACGCACGGAGTACAAAATCTCTTGGCGGCATTGACACATTCCTGTAATGTTTTTTTCTACAAAACCGGTCTGCTCACTGGCGCGCAGGCCATTCATGACTACGCCCTTAGATTCGGTTTTTCCAAAAAATCTTCTTTTGAGCTTCCTTATGAGTCTCCGGGATTTATCCCTTCGCCAATATGGAGGAAAATCAATAAATTTAAGAGTTGGTTTGACGGCGATACGGCTAATTTAAGCATAGGACAGGGTGATGTTTTGGTCACTCCGCTTCAAGTTACGCGGATGATGGCGGTTTTTGCGAATGGCGGGTATTTAGTAACTCCTTATATTGTTAAGTCTATAGGCGGACGGGATATTTCTCTTTATCAAGAAAAAAGCGAAAAGTTAAATCTTAAGAAAGAGACTATTGATTTTATCAAAGAAGGATTAAGGAGTGTTGTGAGTGGCTCTACAGGGACAGGTAATGTATTAGCGGGCTTGAGCGTTAGTGTCGCGGGTAAGACCGGCACTGCTCAGGCGCCTCCCGGACAGCCGCACGCCTGGTTTTCCGGTTTTTTCCCGTACAAGAACCCTAAATTTGTTATTTGCGTTTTCTTAGAACATGGTGGCCCAGGATACATATCATGTGTAACAGCTAAACAGATAATAGAGGAAATGATTAATCAGGGGCTTGTTTGAGAGCATAAAAAATCTTAGGGTCACAAAGTTGCAAAGTCTCAAGGTCACACGTAAAAGCTTTTACCTGTGACTTTGTGACCTTGCAACCTTGAGACCCGTAGGATATTAGGAGGAGCTTAATTTGCGGAATTCTTTTTTCATTATATTGATAATCGCACTCTTGATCTGCTCCCTCGGCGTATTATCAATCTACAGCAGCACCTACCAGAAAGAAGGAAAGCTCTGGCAGACTATTTTCCAGCGCCAGATACTCTGGATCATTCTGGGTTTATTGCTTTTTTCGATTGTTTCCAATATGAGTTACCGCAGGTTCTGGGATTGGTCATATTTTTTATACTGCGCCAGCCTCTTTTGCTTATTCCTGGTTTTTATTCTCGGGACAACGCGCCTAGGCGCGCAGCGTTGGTTAAGAACAGGCTGGTTTAATTTCCAGCCTTCGGAACTGGCTAAAATAACAATGATCATCTTCCTTGCCCGTTATTTTAGCCGTAAAGCAGTTGATGATTATAATTTACTTTCCTCTAAATTCGGGATATTCCGGGGGTTAGCCCTGCCTTTCTTTTTTACGGCGCTGCCAGCAGCTTTGATCATTGAGCAGCCGGATTTAGGGAGCGGGATAATCATTTTTATTTTATTTATCGCCATGCTTTATCTGACCAATGTAAAGTTAAGATACATTATTATTTTGCTCTTAGTTATCTCTCTGCCTTTGCCTTTTATGTGGCATTTTCTGCGCGACTACCAGAGGGACAGGCTGTTGGTTTTTCTAAATCCTAATATTGACCCGCTTGGCGCAGGCTACACGGTAATCCAATCAAAGATAGCGATCGGTTCAGGCTGGCTTTGGGGCAAGGGTTGGCTCTCCGGAACACAGAGCCAGCTGCATTTTCTTCCCGAATCGCACACCGATTTTATTTTCGCCACTTTTTCCGAAGAATGGGGATTTTTAGGAAGTTTCGTACTTTTATTTTTATATTATCTTCTAATCAGGCAGGGATTTTTAATCGCCCAGAGAACGCATGATGCCTTCGGCAGATTATTGGCCTACGGAATTACTTTGATGCTGGCTATACAGATTACAGTGAATGTGGCGATGAATTTAGGCCTGGCTCCTGTAGTTGGGATACCTTTGCCTCTGATGAGTTACGGAGGCTCATCGATTTTTGTTACTTTTGTAGCGCTTGGAATTCTGGTTAATATCGATAAAATGAGGGCGGTATTTTAAGATGCATGAAGACATTTTACTAAAAGTAAATAAGCCCGCTCAATACATCGGCGGGGAAGTAAATTGCGCGAAAAAAGATTTTACAGCCGCAAAAATAAAATTCGCTATTTCTTTTCCTGATCTTTATGAAGTGGGGATGAGTAATCTGGGTTTAAAGATTATCTACGGGCTTTTGAATACTATTCCCGATGTGGTCTGTGAGAGGTTCTTTTCCCCTAATCAAGACATGGAGGAACTGTTGCGCCTCGAAAGCCGGCAAATATTATCTTTGGAATCGCATAGAAAATTAAGCGAATTTGATATGGTTGGGTTTTCATTAGGCTCAGAATTAGATTATACCAATGTACTAAATATACTGGAGCTAGGAGGCATTCCTTTAAAGTCTGCTTTACGTGATTGCACCTATCCTTTAATCATCGGAGGAGGTCCTTGCACGCTTAACCCTGAGCCGATGCATGATTTCTTCGATTTTTTTGTTATTGGGGAAGCAGAAGACGTGGCCTTGGAAATAATTAATCTTTACCGTAAATATAAAGAAGAGTTTAAATCCGCAAAGATAGATAAACAGGAATTACTCTTTAAGTTTGCTCAAATCGAGGGGGTCTATGTTCCGTCTCTTTACGAAGTCTCCTATGATAAAGGGATGGCGATAAAAGAATTTAAGCCGAAATTAGAGGGTCTTCCTTTAAAAATCAAGAAACGTTTCGTCAAAGACCTGAACCTGTCTTATTATCCTCTCGATTGGTTAATTCCGCATATTCAGATCATTCATGATCGGGTAACTGTTGAGATTATGCGTGGATGCCCTAACCGTTGCCGTTTTTGTCAGGCGCGTGCGCAATATTTTCCCTTGAGGCTAAAAGACGCAGAGCAGGTGTTGAATTTAGCCGGCCAGCTTTACAGGCGGACAGGTTATGAAGAGGTATCCTTAGCCGGGTTATCCGTCAGCGACCATCCGCAGATGGAAAAGATCCTACAAGGTCTGATGAGTTTATTTGACGCTAAAGGGGTGAGTTTATCCTTACCGTCAATAAAAGCAAGGTCACTAGTGGGAGATGCCTCGACTTTAATTGCCAAGGTTAAGAAAACCGGGCTTACCTTTGCGCCAGAAGCAGGGAGCCAGAGGTTGCGTGAAATTTTACAAAAAGATTTTAAGAGTGAAGAATTTTTTGGCGCCTTGGAGCAGGCATATTTATCAGGGTACCAGCATGTGAAACTTTATTTTATGATCGGTCTCCCTGATGAAAAAGAAGAGGATCTTGACGCGATCATCGATTTTTCCCTGAAGGTTTCGGAGTTAAGAAAGAAAACTGGCCATCCTGCGGCTGGAGTGAATATCAGCATCAATACCTTGATACCCAAACCGCACACCCCTTTACAATGGCTTCCAATGCTGGATTCGGATAGGTTAAAAATTAAACAAGAATATTTACGGGAAAAAGCAAAAAGGCACAAGCGGCTTAAGTTAAGTTTTCATAACCGTTCAATGAGTATTCTAGAGGGGATATTGTCGCGAGGGGACAGGAGGTTATCCGAGGTTATTTTGACTGCCTTTAAAAACGGCGCGAAATTTGACGCCTGGAGCAATTATTTTAGTTTTGATAAATGGATGCAAGCGTTTGCTAATTCAGGTATAGATCCGCAATTTTATCTGGCGCAAAAAGAGATAAAAGATCCACTGCCTTGGGATTTTATCGACACAGGAGTCGATAGGGAAGCGCTCATTATTGAATTTAACAAAACTATTGCCATTCAAGGAGATAAGAGGTATAATTTAGAAAATGTTTAGTACAAAGGGAGGCAAAAAAATGAAAAAGAGCGATAAGAGCGCTATCTCTCCTAAGGGCCTTAAATATAAGCTTAAAATTTCCTTTGCCTTAATGTCTATCCTGCCTTTACTCGTATGTGTGTATTTAGTTTCTCATTATATGTTTCCTCGGGTGGGCTTAAGGGTTGATATAATCGTATTTATTGTCATAAGTATATTTATCGCGCTCATCGGTTTCTTTGTGGTTAAGGAAGTCTTTGACCGGATTGTATCGATTACTAACGGCGCCAAACTTATCGCCTCCGGAGATTATTACCATAATCTGGAAGTCTTGCAAGGTGACGAAGTAGGTGATTTGGGAGATGCCTTTAACAAGCTTACTCAGCGCATCCGTAACAATATGGATGAGCTCAAGAACTACAGCGAAAAAACAGCCGAAATCAATTTAGGGATTCAAAAGCGCATCATCGTGCTTTCCGGCCTGCTGCAAATCAGTTCGCTTATTTCCCAATCCGCAAAATTAGAAGAGATTCTCAAGGCTATAGTTGAAAAATCGCGATTATTAGCCAGTTCAGACACATCTTTCCTTTTATACAGGGAAGAGGGGCAGGAGACTTTTTATATGCGTTGGGCGGAAGGGTTGGGTTTCCAGCAGCTTTTGGATATCAGGATAGACCCTACTGATGATGTTTTTTACCGGATTAATAATAGCAATAAACCCTTTATATTGGATAAAAAAAATTTATTGCCCGCAGCGGTTACTTCCTTTGTCCACGATAAACTAAGGTTACGCAATACACTGATTTTACCCATAAGTTTAAGGGGGAGGATTATTGCGTTACTGGGCATTGGGAATAATATAGATTACGTCACATATGTGCAAGAGGATATAGAGTTGCTTGACGTATTCGCCAAACAGCTGGCCATTGCCGTAGAAAATGATATCTTAAACCATAGCATTAGGAAGCTGGAAATAAAAGACAACCTTACGGGTTTATATAATGAAGTATTTATGCGCAGCCGGCTTCAAGAAGAGATCAAGAGGGCGATTATGTATCAGCGGCCTTGCGCATTTATTCTGTTAGACATTGATAACTTTAAACCATACACTCAGAAATTCGGCTCTATCCAGACAGAATCCGCCCTAAAGAAGATCGCTGTTTTAATCAGGGGTTCAGTAAGCGAGATTGACCGGGTAGGCAGGATGAGCGATGATGAATTTGCGGTAATCTTACCGGAAAAAAACAAGCGTCAGGCGCAGGAGATGGCTGAGGGGATCAGGAAGAAGATTGAATTTAGCTTTAGTGAGGAAGAAGATACGGCCAAGAGAGTAACGGTCAGCGGAGGAGTAAGCGAAAACCCGCTAGACGGTATAAATGCAGAAGAACTTATTGCAAAAGCCAAGGAAATGATGGATTTAGCTAAGAAGGCAGGCCGTAACCGCATAGCTATTGTCAAGGAGACCCAGTAATATGCCCATGCGAAGGATCGTTAATAAACAGCTCGGAGATTTACTGATTGAGCGCGGGGTGATTAACGAGCACCAGTTGGAAAAGGCTTTGGCTGTGCAAAAAGAGAGGGGCGGGTTAATCGGAGAACTTTTGGTAGAATTGGGTTTTGCCAAAGAAGAAGATATCGCCCAGTCTTTAACTGCTCAGTACGGATTTCCCTACCTTCCTTTAAGCAATTACGACATCAATCCTGAAATTATTAACATTGTTCCCGGCCGCGTAGCCCGGCAGTACTTGCTTATTCCGATTGATAAGATCAGCAATAACCTGACTTTGGCTATGTCCAATCCTCTCAATGTGCAGGCAATCGAGGACGTGGAGTTACTTTCCGGATGCTCCGTGCAGACGTTTGTCTCTACTTCTTCGGATATAAAGAGAGCGATTGATAAGTATTATAAAGACAAGGAATAATGGCATCGCTCAAAGACCGCCTTACCGAAATATTAATCAATAACAAACTCCTCACTCAAGAACAGCTCGATCAGGCGCTTAGTGTGCAAAAGGAAAAAGGAGGCCGCTTAAGCGACATTATCGTAAACCTGAAATTTATCAAGGAAGGAGAGCTTGTGCTGACTTTAAGCGAAGGGCTCGGCCTTCCTCTCATCGATCTAAAACGTTTTAAGATTGATCCTGAAATCGTTAAGATTATCCCTATTAATATTGCCCGGCATTATCAGATAATCCCGCTTTCCAAAATGGGCGATACGATTACCTTAGCCATGGCTGATCCGTTAAACGTATTTACCATCGACCATGTCCAATCTCTTACCGGGTATAAAATAAATCCGATTATCTCAACCAGCCAGGATATCCTACAGACTATTGATTTGTCTTATCCGGATTCCACCAAAGGTATTATCGATGATTTGGTTAAGGAGATGTCTGCTTCTTCGATTGAGCTGATCAGGGAGGAAAAGGAGATTTCACCTTCGGATCAGGAATTAAGCCTGATCAGCAGGCAGGCGCCGGTAATTCAAGTCACCAATATGATTCTTGAAGATGGCGTCAAAAAAAAGTCATCGGATATACTTATCGAGCCTTTTAGCTCCCGGCTCCGCGTGCGTTTCCGCATCGACGGAGTCTTACACGAACAGAACGCGCCTCCCAAGAATATGCATCCTTCCATTGTTTCGCGTATCAAAGTAATGTCGGATTTAAACATTGCCGAACACAGGCTTCCTCAAGACGGCCGTTTTAAATTGAAGCTTTTAGGCCGGGAGGTGGATTTCCGCGTCTCGATATTGCCTTCCAGTTTCGGGGAGAAGGTCGCGATTAGGATACTGGACAAGTCTCAGGCTACCTTAAATATAGTAAAACTCGGATTCAGTCCCTATATTATTACCACGCTTGAGAAAGTCGCTAAATTGCCGCACGGGATGATCCTGATCTGCGGTCCAACCGGGAGCGGTAAGACTACCACTTTGTATTCGATCATGAAATTCGTAGACAGTCCGGATAAAAATATCGTTAGCGTGGAAGACCCGGTGGAATACCAATTGGAAGGAATAAATCAGGTGACTGCCCGGCCCGAGATAGGCCTGACCTTTGCTTCAGCCTTACGTTCCATATTAAGGCAGGACCCCAATATAATAATGATCGGCGAGATCCGCGATTATGAAACCGTTGATATCGCGATTAAATCGGCGCTTACCGGTCATTTAGTTATATCCACGCTGCATACTACAACGGCACCCGGAGCGATTGTGCGTTTAGTGAATATGGGGGTTGAGCCGTATCTGATTAATTCTTCGCTTATCTGTGTGGTAGCACAGCGTCTAGTGCGTAAAATATGTACTTATTGTAAAGAAGAGTATACTGTGAAGAAGGAGATATTAGATGTCCTTAAAATTAACTTGGGTAATATAAAGGATCCGAAGTTCTTCCGCGGCAAAGGCTGTTCGCATTGTTTTAATATGGGTTATAGCGGAAGGACCGGAATTGCCGAAGTCCTCTTATTAAGCAGCGGGGTGCGCGAGTTGATTTTATCCCGGGCGCAAGAGCATGTTATAAAACAACAGGCGCGTAAAGAAGGTATGCGTACCTTAAGAGAAGACGGTCTTGCCCAGACATCAAAAGGTTTGACCACTATTGAAGAGGTTTTGCGCGTAACCGCGCCGGACGAATAATATGCAGACAATTAAAGATAAAATAATCGAGATTCTTATTGAAGGCGGGCATCTTAGTAAAGAACAATTGGAGAGGGCCCTAGAGCAGCAGAAAGAGAAGGGGATCCCTTTAAGGAAGATTCTTATTGAACAGGGGATAATATCGGAGGAGCTGCTCTTAGCTTTACTTTCCGAAGAGCTTTATATGCCTAGCCTGCATTTATCCAAATATAAATTTGACCCGGTGGTCATCGGTTTAGTCCCTGAACGTATAGCCCGGCTTTACAGTGTTATTCCTATTTCACGCTTCGGAAGTACGATCACTGTGGCCATCTCCGATCCGTTAAATATATTTGCCCTTGATGATCTGCGGACGCTTACCGGTTGTAACATCGATACGGTTCTTAGTTCCGATGAGGAGATTATTCGCGCGATAGAAGCACAATATAATCCTGAATCCCATAGCATGCAGCATATCATTGACGAAACTTCTTTAGGGGCTGGCCCTAAAAAAGGGGATATTGAACTGGTAAGAGAGGATGAGATTGAGCTCTCTAATACTCTAGAAGAGAGTGAAAAGGCGCCTATTGTCAAATTAGTTGAACTTATGTTAAATCAGGCTTTAAAGAAGAGGGCCTCTGACATCCATATCGAGCCGGAATCCGATTGTCTGCGTATCCGTTACCGCGTTGACGGATCGCTACTCGATGTTTTTAGAATACCGAAAGTAAAACAAAACGCGATTCTAGCCCGGATTAAGATTATTGCCAATCTTGATATTACTGAAAATCGCGTTCCGCAGGACGGACGTTTCAAAGTCAAGTTTGAGGGGAAAGAGGTAGATTTTCGCGTTTCAGGCCTGCCGACGACGTTTGGCCAAAAATTTGTCCTGCGCGCCTTAGATAAAGGAAATTTGTCAATAGGTTTGGATAAGCTAGGGTTTTCCGAGGAACCCACGCGTATTTTTAAAGAGGCT
This sequence comes from Candidatus Omnitrophota bacterium, assembly GCA_030650425.1. GTDB lineage: Bacteria > Omnitrophota > Gorgyraeia > Gygaellales > Profunditerraquicolaceae > UBA6233. Next base: position 354,430 of record JAUSED010000003.1, read on the forward strand.
GTGGCTAAGCCATTCGGGATGATCCTAGTCACCGGACCTACCGGCTCGGGAAAATCCACCACCCTTTATTCGATATTGAACCAGCTTAATACGCCGGAGAAAAATATCATCACTGTTGAAGACCCGGTTGAATATCAGATTGAAGGGATAACCCAGATTCAAGTAAGGCCGGAGATTGGTTTAGATTTTGCCTCGGGCCTGCGTTCTTTATTAAGGCAGAGCCCGGATATTATCATGATCGGAGAAATCCGGGATTCCGAGACTGCCGATATCGCGATTAAAGCCTCGCTTACCGGCCAAATGGTTTTCTCTACGCTGCATACAAACGATTCTATATCCAGTATTACCCGTTTGATTGATATGGGGGTTGAACCCTTCCTGGTCGCTTCCAGTGTGATTATGCTTTGCGCTCAAAGACTGGCGCGAAAAATATGTATGAAATGCCGTAAGCCCATAGAAATACCCGAGGATTTCCTTAAGAAAATAGGCTTTACCGAGAAGGCTAACTTTTACGCGGCAGCGGGTTGTAAATACTGCAACAATACCGGCTTCTTCGGGAGAGTGGCGATACTGGAAGCAGTTTTAATCGATGATAATATGCGCGAAATGATTATCCGTAAAGAATCTTTGGATAAGATTAAAGAATACGCTCAGAAAAAAAATATGAAGACTTTAAGGGACGATGCCTTCTTAAAGGTTAAGCAGGAATTAACTACTCTGGATGAAGCAATCAGGATAACCTCTGAGGAATAATTTATGCCGGAAAATAATAAAATTTTATTTATTTGCGATGATAATGAGATCTCCAGGTACTTGGTAGAACAGTTGATGATCGGGGGAGGCTATTTTGTCGCCTTTAAATCGACGGCCAAGGAAGGGTTAGATGTTTTTAGGGAGGGTGATTTTGATTTAGTGATCGCCAAACCGCAGATGTCGGACCTTAGCTCTTTGGAATTGATCCGGGAACTTAAGCGTACTGACCCGGATTGTATTATCATCGCGCTTCTCGATGAGCATAAACAAGAGGAGTTAGAATATTTGTTTAGCTTGGGCATTTACGATTTTATCACCAAGCCTATCAGTCTGGAAAAGTTATTTTTCCTGGTTAGAAAAGGTATTGAGATGCATACGTTGATGCTAGCTAACCGGAGGTTGACTCAAGGGCTTAAAGAGAATAATAGCGCTTTAGAGAAACAAAATACCCTTTTAGCCAAGAGGATAGAGGATTCTACTAAGAGCCTTACCCGGCTTTATGAAGATTTACGCTCTACTTATATGCGCACAATCAAGGTTTTGGCGCAGGCTATCGACGCCCGGGACCACTATACGCATAGCCATTCTGAAAGCGTTGCTAAGTACGCTACGATTATTTCTTCTGAGATGGGGCTTTCAGCTAAAGAGATTGAGACTATCCGGCAGGCCTGCGAATTACATGATTTGGGTAAGATAGGCGTTGAGGATTGCATCTTAACTAAAGCGACTTCCTTAAACGAAGAAGAATGGAAACAGATCCGTAGGCATCCTCAAATTGCCGCGCAGATACTGGAACCGTTGACTTTTTTGAACGACGTGATAGACTTGATCAGGCAGCACCATGAGCATTTTGACGGTTCAGGTTATCCTGAAGGAAGGCGGGGGGCAGATATACTTTTAGGCGCGCGAATTATCCACCTTGCCGATGCCTACGAAGCAATGCGTTCAGCGCGTTCTTACAGAAAAATCCCGCTTACTAAAGAAGCCGCGGTTGAGGAGATTAAGAAACACAGCGGAACGCAGTTTGACCCTAAGGTAGTTGAGGCATTTTTAAAAGTTTTAGACAAATTATGATAAATTATAATTATACCGCAAAAGATAAATCCGGTCAGACAGTCACGGGAGGCATGGAGGCCAATTCTGATGTTGAGGTTGCCGATGCCCTGCATAAAAAAGAGTTAGTAGTTATTTCTATCGAGCAGGCTAAGGAAAAGGGTACTAAGAAGGCCCAAGGAAAATATAATAGCGGAAATATCAAACTCGATGATTTGGTTATTTTTACCCGCCAGCTGGCTACGATGATCGATTCCGGGATTCCCCTGGTGCATACCCTCGGCATATTGAGCGAGCAGGTGGAGAATAAGGATCTTAAGGAAGTGGTTGTTATGGTTAGCCGCGATATCGAAGCAGGGATCAGTTTCTGCGACGCCCTGGCCAAGCACCCTAAGGTATTCAGCGAACTTTATATCAATATGTCCCGAGCAGGGGAAAGCTCAGGGATGTTGAATGAAATTTTAGATAGGTTGGCTACTTATTTGGAAAAAACAGCGGCTTTAACCAGAAAAATTCAATCCAGCTTGGTCTATCCGGCAGTAGTAGTGGGCATGGCTATTTTGATTACCTCTGTACTTCTGCTTAAGGTTGTCCCGACGTTTAAGGGTATATTTGATGTGCTTGGCGGACAGCTGCCGTTGCCGACTCGCATCCTGATTGCGATTAGCGACCTGTTCCGGCATTATTTCCTATTTACGGTAGGCGCGCTGGTGGTATTGATTTTTATGTTCAAAAAATATATCAATACGGAAAAGGGCCGCTATAAATTAGACGATTTTAAATTGAAACTTCCTGTCTTGGGAGAATTGTTCCGTAAGATTTCTGTAGCCAAGTTCTCGCGCACATTCTCTACGCTAGTCAAGAGCGGGGTTTCTGTCTTAAGCGCTTTGGATATTGTAGGCAAGACTTCCGGAAATAAGGTGGTTGAAGGCGCGGTTATAAGTTGTTCTAAAGCCGTACGCAACGGAGAGTCTATTGCTATGCCGCTCTTAAAGAGTAAAGCCTTTCCGCCTATGGTCTGCCGGATGATCAGCGTAGGAGAGCAGACCGGCCAACTCGAGAAGATGTTGGGTAAAATTGCCGATTTCTACGATGAACAGGTGGATGCCGCTACTTCAGCTTTGACCAGCCTGATCGAGCCTTTGGTTATCGCTTTTCTGGGAATAGTAGTCGGAGGAATCGTTATCGCGCTCTTCCTTCCGATATTTAAGATAAGCCAGTTAATTGCGCATTAACCTTAATAGATACATATACTTTTGTTCTTATTAAAATAGTTAAAAAAAAGCTTGACAAAAACATAGATTGTTATAAAATTAGGTTCCCTCTAAACAAGAGGTCTATGAAAAAGATATCTAGAGGTATTGACAAATTTATGTAGTTAATTAACCGGCGGGATGGGCGTCGTTTGAGTATAAATTTAGGCGCTCCGACTTCGTGTCGGAGCGTTTTTGTTTACCCGTTCTCTTAAGAGAGCGGGTAAACAACCCTGAGCGGAAGCGAAGGGTCTAACAATCGCTCTTTTGATAATTGAATAGCCAAGCGAGGCCATAGTAATTCTTAGCGGAATTACTAGGGTCAATTTCAAGAGGTAAGATAAAATAAATCACTAGAGCCATCATACATAATTTTTCGAAATTTTTTTCGGAGAGTTTGATCCTGGCTCAGAGTGAACGCTGGCGGCGTAGATTAGGCATGCAAGTCGAGCGATGATTTTTAGAAGGGGACTGTCCCCGGAAGGGGACTGTCCCCGGAAAAAAATCATAGCGGCAGACTGGTGAGGAATACGCGAGTAATTTACCCTTAAGTCAGGGATAGCTTCGCGAAAGCGGAGGTAATACCCGATGTGTTTACAGAGGCGCAGGTTTCTGTAAGTAAAGGCGCTCCGCAAGGGGTGATGTTTAAGGATGAGCTCGCGTCCTATCAGCTAGTTGGCAGGGTAACGGCCTACCAAGGCTTTTGACGGGTAGCTGGCCTGAGAGGGTGGTCAGCCACACGGGGACTGAGACACTGCCCCGACTCCTACGGGAGGCTGCAGTCGAGGATATTTAGCAATGGGCGAAAGCCTGACTATGTGACGCCGCGTGAGGGATGAAGGTCTTCGGATTGTAAACCTCTTTCGATGGGGAAGAAAATTCCGGTTAATTCCCGGAACTGACGGTACCCAGAGAAGAAGCCATGGCCAACTCTGTGCCAGCAGCCGCGGTAATACAGAGATGGCGAGCGTTACTCGGATTTATTGGGTGTAAAGGGCAGGTAGGTGTCCTCGTAAGTCAGTAGTGAAATCCTATGGCTTAACCATAGAACTGCTATTGAAACTGCAAGGATTGAGGATAGAAGAGGAGAGCGGAATTCCCGGTGTAAGGGTGAAATCTGTAGATATCGGGAGGAACACCAGTGGCGAAGGCGGCCTGCTGGACAGTCCCTGACGCTGAGCGACGAAAGCGTGGGGAGCAAACAGGATTAGATACCCTGGTAGTCCACGCTGTAAACGTTGAGGACTAGGTGCCGGCCCGGTTTCGGGTCGGTGCCGAAGGTAACCCATTAAGTCCTCCACCTGGGGAGTACGTCCGCAAGGATGAAACTCAAAGGAATTGACGGGGGCCCGCACAAGCGGTGGAACATGTGGTTCAATTCGACGCTACGCGCAGAACCTTACCTAGGCTTGACATGCTAGAAGTACTGAACCGAAAGGGGATGGACTCGTCAAGTCGAGAGCTAGCACAGGTGGTGCATGGCTGTCGTCAGCTCGTGCTGTGAAGTGTTGGGTTAAGTCCCGCAACGAGCGCAACCCACGTGAGTTGTTGCTAACCGAGTCGCAAGATTCGGAGCACTCGACTCAAACTGCCGGCGATAAGCCGGAGGAAGGTGTGGATGACGTCAAGTCAGTACGCTCCTTATGCCTAGGGCTACACACGTGTTACAATGGCCAGTACAAAGGGTTGCCAACCCGCGAGGGGGAGCTAATCTCAAAAAACTGGCCTCAGTTCAGATCGGAGTCTGCAATTCGACTCCGTGAAGACGGAATCGCTAGTAATGGCGGATC
>JAUSED010000009.1 GCA_030650425.1 Candidatus Omnitrophota bacterium
GTATGGTTAATGCATTGTAATGCCTCACCTATGCTGTTAGCTTCGGTAAGCCGTTTTATCTCATCAAAAACCTTCTTATCCCCATCGTCCAAATTTATATTGTTAAAGTCAATCTCTTCCACAGTTCACCCCTGTTTTTGAAAACCTGTCAAGATAATTTTTAATCTTTTTTTAAAAATTCCAAATGTGCGAAAGTGCTACATTATTAAAGTCCCGTTTACATAGGGAATGTGCGTTTTCGCTCAAAAAGTGCTTTCTTTGTAGCATTACCGCACATAGGCATTTTTTGCAACTTTTATCTGAACCGGCTTAAGCCAAAAACCCATGTTATACTATGTTAGATTTTAAAGAGCAGTTCTTTTGATATAGAGCTTTTTCATCCAGCGGTCAAGGCACCAACGCGTAATGTTTAATGTCCCTGCTGTTTTCTCTAGGTGCCAGTCACTGCGCCTTAGGGCTTTAAAAATAAGTTCTTTGGCAGCTTGATACAAGGTTTTTCTTAAATCAAGGCCTTTTATCCTTAAGGTGGTTATCTCGATGTCATCAATTGCGCGTTTAATATATTCTTTCACCTTGTGGTAATCGCAGGGTTTTTCAAACGCAGCATAAGCGCCTAAGCGGATGAGTTCATCGCGGTTATATTCATCCAAGTAGGCCGAGATAATAATTACATGAATATCAGGGAAATTCTTTTTTATAAGCTGGAGAAGCTCAGTACCGCTTAAGTTGGGCATCCTAACATCTAAGAGCACCACATCGTAATATTTGTTTTTCTTGCTAAGAGAAGGGATCACCTGGGTGCTATCGGTGCAGATATCTACTTCAATATCTATCTCTTTCTCATGCTCGAGGCAATGTCTAGCATCCTCAGCGAGCATTTTGTCATCATCAACTATGAGAATGCCATATTTTGGTTTCATTGAGGCTCCTTTAAAGACAAAAAGCCCCATTCGAATCGGCTTAGCCGAAGAATGGGGCATAAAGGAAAAAAGTTTAACTTCGGCAACTGACTGCCTTATCCCGGACTTATACCGGGAGTTAGGCTCTATAGCTTTGCGCCCCATTCTTTCGAATGGTTTGCTATTGTCGTCTTAAACTTTTATTCGGACCTATTTCTACTTAAAGTATACCATATAATGTGCGGAATAACAACGTTATGTAGCAAAACCGCACATTAGGTAACGTTAAGCAGAATAAGAACTTGTGAAAAAAATATAAATAATAAATGAATAGACTGTATAAATATCTGTTTTCTTTGGTTAAAAGCCATTTTTATGGTACGGTTAATATAACCTTTAAGAATGGGTTGCCGATAACAATAAAAGAGGAAAGGTCCATAGATACCACTCCCTTTAAAGACGAAATCAAGGGAAAGCTGGGAGATGAATGGCTTGAAAGGAATAATTAATTTAATCAGCTATTTACACAGGACTCACAAAAAATCTTGACAAGATGAAATTATAGTGTAAAATCATTTTGTCAGTTAAAAATTAGGAGAAGTTAGAAACAAACAGCCTTATTAGAAGAACTAAAGGGCTGGTTTCGCGAGTCAAACTCGTGAGGCCAGCCCTTTTTATTTTGCCATTTTTCTATGACACAAACTATTGTTAAAACTAAGGAGGGTTATACAAAAATCCCTAATAACATCTTACGGGCAATTTACAGGTCGCCTTTTAACGGTACCGAGATCCGGGTTATTTTTTTTGTAATCAGAATGACCAGCGGCTGGCATAAGGAGAATAAGCTCCTTAGCTACGGCTATATCGCAAAAGAGGCAAACCTCAATAAGCGTAATGTCAGGAGGGCAATCAACTTGCTTACCCAGTCTAAGATCATCATAAAGAGCAAGGACGGCCGTAAAAACAAACTCGCTTTAAATCAAAATCCTACAACTTGGGAACTGTGCAAAACTCAAAAAATCAAGGGGGCTAAATTATCCCTATATAAGGGGTGAGTTGGCCCCCAAAGATAGGGGCGAATTTACCCCTGTAAAGAATTAAAGAAAATATATAAAAAAATAGTAGTAAAGAAATGGGGCTGTGAATTCTGTGGATAACTCATTTGGTAATGAAAAAAAATTAGAAGAAAAGTCGGAAAAGGATTATTCAGAATACCGTCTTAAAAGGCTCTTAGAGATTCTTCTTGAGGCAGATTTGAAGCGGCTAAATGAACTCTGTCAAGCAGAGAAGAACGATAGGATACCTTCTAGCCTAAAAAATAAGTTGACTGATAGCGTATGATGATGTAAAATACCTCTATTATGAGATACGCTATGAAGAAGATTGGTAAATTAAAGGTTTATTCAGTTACTGAGACAGCTAAGATATTAGGTGTCAGCCGTCAAGGCATTTATCACTGGTTAAAAAAGGGATGGGTTAAAGTTAAACGCGATTTCCGCAATCTTCCCGTTTTCACAGAAGAAGATATTAAAAAAATAAATGAATGGCGGAATACATTAAGAGTTGCCAAATAACAATAAGCCCTTTGGGGTATAAATGAAAGTAGCAATCTATATACGTGTGAGTACGGAGGAACAGGCAAGAGAGGGGTATTCTATGGAAGTGCAGCGTGAGTATCTTTTAGACCATGCTAAGCGCTTAGGTTGGGAAGTCTACAAAATTTATTCTGATGACGAAAGCGGGTATGTTCTAGACAGGCCTGCTTTAAAAGAGATGTTCCAAGATGCAAGGGCTAAGAAATTTGAATTAATCATTACCTATAAACTTGACCGCTTTAGCAGAAAGTTAAAAGACCTGTTAAATATCGTAGATGAATTGGAAGGCTATGGAGTTGCATATAAATCCGCTACCGAGCCTTTTGACACTACTACAAGTGCCGGGAAGCTAATGTTTCAACAGTTAGGGAGCTTTGCGGAATTTGAAAGAAACAGAATAAAAGAAAGAGTTTTCCCTGGAATGATTAAAGGCGTCCAGCAAGGTAATTGGCAGGGGGCAAGGTATGCTCCTTACGGTTACCATTACAAAAAGGAAAAGAAATTGCTTGAGGTGGCTCCTGAAGAGTCAGATATTGTGAAGTTGATTTATATGATGTATCTTTCAAATAAGACTACGGGCCAGATTACGGAATATTTATATCTTAAAGGATACAAAACAAGATCCGGAGGGAAATTTAATTCTGCGCTTGTATGCAAAATGCTTAAAAATCAAATTTATTTAGGAAAACTGATATGGAATCAGCATCATTATGATACAAAACAGCATACTAATACCCGAGTTGGTTACAAATATGTTAGAAACGACCCATCGCAAATCGTAGTTGCTCAAGGTAGACACCAACCAATAATCTGTCAGGAAGACTTTGATTTAGTGCAGAAAAAATTAAGAGCGAATCGAAAAGGAGTATTGCATAGGCGCAATGTTTTTGAATATCCGCTTACCGGTATACTCTATTGTGCAAAATGCGGATACAGATATCAAGGAACATCCAGCATTTCCAATCATAGAACAAAGAAAAGAAAGCGCTGGTATAAGTGCTCTTGTATGGGGACCTACCACATAAAATGCGATAATCCAAGCGTGAAGGCGGAAGACATTGAGCCAAAAGTTTTTGATATAGTTAAGAAAGTACTCGCTCATAGAGATATGGTTAATGGACGTCTCGATGCCTTGGTCAAGGCTAATATATATCATAATAATGCTGATGTGCGCCAGGAATTAGATAAACTAAATGAATTGCTCAATGGCAATCTTACTAAGCAAAGTAAGATTAATGATGCCTATATGGATAATCTTATTGGCATCGAGATCTATAAAGACAAAGTATCATTGCTAAGGGAAGAGGAGAAGCAGATTAAATCTGAGATTGGAAAGTGTAAAATAAGGCTTGTAGAAAAAGAACAATCAGAGGCATATCTTAGAACTCTTAAATTGGCCATTGACAACTTCGATGAGACCAAAAAAAAGATTGATATAGTGGAGAAGAAAGAGACGGTAAAACTTATATTCAAGTCCGTAGAAATCAACGGTAGTGCGATAGTGTCAGTCCGCTTATACCCGCCATTTCAGCAAATGTATGAGGAGGTGTTAAAAGAGTGCAACACATTGAAAAACCAGGAGATAGCAACAAAAACACAGACAGACCGAGAAGTGTGTATATTGCAACCTACGGTTGTCAAATGAATGTGCGGGATTCGGAAGTCGTTGCTGGGTTACTCCAAAAATCCGGATACAAGATCTGCGATAGTCCCGACAGTGCCGATGTGATTATCTTCAATACCTGCTCAGTGCGTCAGCATGCTGAGGATAAGGTTTGGAGTGAGATTGGGAGATTGGCGAAATCAAAAAAAATGGGGACAGTCCCCAAAAGGCGGGGACAGTCCCCATTTTTCAAGCCTATAATTGGCTTGATCGGCTGTATGGCTCAGAATTACAAGGAAACGGCGTTTGAGCGCTCGCCGGATATTGATTTTGTGGTTGGGCCCGCGGACATTGCTAAAATTCCGGATATTCTTGAGAAGCTTTCGCAAAAAAGGGGACAAAAAAGGGGACAGTCCCCAAAAAAAGGGGACAGTCCCCTTTTTTTTAGTTCCCATTTTTTTGAGAGAAAAATTTGGGAGACGGATAGCGAAATTCGTCCCGAAGAGATTTATCATACGGGTTTTTATGAGGATAAAGAGCATGCGTTTGTGGTGATCTCCGAAGGCTGCTCTAATTTTTGCTCCTATTGCGTAGTGCCTTATGTCAGAGGCGCCTTGCGTCACCGTAATTACGAAGATATTTTAAGAGAGATTAACGAGGCAGTGGATAAGGGGATAACGAAGATTACTCTGTTAGGGCAGAATGTGAATGCGTATGTGTCTCCTGGAAAAATGGGGACAGTCCCCAAAAGGCGGGGACAGTCCCCATTTTTCCAGCCCCCTTTTTTCATTGAGTTGCTGGAATTAGTCAATCGGATTAAAGGGATAAAGGAATTCAGTTTTATTACTTCGCACCCTAAGGATACGTCTGTAGATTTATTTAAGGCAATGGCAGATTTAGAAAAGCTAAGGAAATACCTGCATCTTCCGGTGCAATCCGGCTCTGACCGGATATTAAAATTGATGAATCGCAATTATACCAGAAAATTCTATTTGGATTTAGCGGATAATTATCGTAGAATTGTTAATGATGGCGTGTTGACCACGGATGTGATTGTGGGGTTTCCTACGGAGAGCGAAGTGGATTTTCTGGATACGCTTGATTTAGTCAAAGATATCCGCTTTAACGCCGCCTATATATTTAAATATTCACCCCGGCCGCACACCGAGGCCGCTAAGATGGCGGATAGGGTTGAGAAGGAAGAAAAAGAAAAAAGGCACAGGATGATATTAGAACTGCAGAAAGAAATATCAAATAAAGTAAAAAATGAAAAACTTAAATAAGGCCATAAAATTTTGTATTCTAACTTTTATTTTTACTTTTTTACTTTTTACTTTTACCTCTATTTGCCACGCCTTAAACCTGGATAGTCTCAAAACTAATCTTTTGAAGGGGGATTACAAGGCGGCTATAGCAGAGGGTGAGAAGCTTATTGCCAAAGATCCGCATTCAGATGAGCTTTATTATCTTTTGGGATTATGCTATTTGAAGGATGGCAATTACCTGCGTGCTTCGGATATCTTTGAGGTAATCATCAAAGAATTCAACCGCTCCCGGTTTAAAGAAGAAGCGCTGTTGGGTTTAGGGGATACCTACCTTTTAAGGGAAGATTTTGAAAAAGCCCGCCAAACTTATCAGGGAATAATTAAGAGAAATTCTGATACTAAACTAAAAGCCCAGATTTATTATCGCTTAAGCGAAATTGGTTTTAAAAAAGGGGATGCGGCCCAAGGCCAGGATTATTTGGCTAAGCTAAGAGGGAACTATCCCCAGACCCCGGAAGTAAAGCAAAGCCAGGATATCTGTCCCGTAGGAAAGAATAATTTTAATTTTTATTATTCCGTTCAAATAGGCTCTTTTTCGAATCCAGTCAATGCTAATAATCTGGTTCAGAAACTATTAGCCAGCGGTTATCCCGCGTATACCGAAGACTCATCTACGATGGCAGGCGTAAAGGCCTATCGAGTGAGAGTAGGCAAGTTAAAATTTCGCCAAGAAGCCGAAGACTTAAATAAAAAACTTGCTCAAGAAGGCTATCCCACCAGAATATGCCCGTAAGGCCCGCGATTATTTTCATTGTTGGGCCGACTGCCGTGGGTAAATCCGCGGTGGCGGTTGAGCTTGCCCGGAAGATCAACGCGGAAATTATCTCGTGCGATTCAATGCAGATTTATAAAGGTATGGATATAATTACCTCTAAGCCTTCGCTGTTGTTAAGAAAAAAAATAAAACATCATTTAATCGGCTTAGTTTCTCCTGAAAAAGAGTACAACGTTGCTAAATATAGAGAAGAGGCCTTGAAGCGCGTGGAAAAAATAATTAAAAAAGGGAAGGCCCCGATTTTTTGCGGCGGGACCGGGCTGTATCTTTCTATCCTTATTGACGGTATTTTTAAGGAAAGAGCGGGGAACCTCGCGCTGCGTAAAAAACTCGGGCTCCAGTTAAAAAAATACGGCCGAAATTACCTATATAAAAAGTTGAAGCGAATTGATAAAAGAGCGGCGGAAAAAATCCACCCTAATGATACAAAGCGGGTTATCCGGGCGTTGGAAGTTTTTGAGGCTACCGGCAGGCCTATATCCGGATTGCAAATAGAAAGAGAAGGGATGACTAAGGACTACGATCTAAAAATTTTTTGCTTGAATATGGAAAGAAATACGCTCTACAGAAGAATTGACCGGCGGGTTGACAGCATGTTTAATGAGGGGTTGCTCAAAGAAGTCAGGAAATTGACCGGAAAGAAGTTAAGCGCGACCAGCAGTTACGCTATTGGAATGAAGGAGTTGGATGGTTATTTTAAAGGTAACTATGATTTAGAGGAAGCAACGCGCCTGATTAAACGCAATAGCCGCAGGTATGCCAAGAGGCAGTTGAGCTGGTTCAGGAAAGATAAGCGGATTAAATGGTTTAAGATTAAGGAAAATGATACGCCAAAGATAATAGCAAGGAGATTATGGAAAGAGCTCTCTTAGTTACTATAGGGTTTAAGCATGGAAAAGAAGAATTCGACATGGAAGACTCCGCGCGGGAATTGGAAGAATTGACCGCGGCTTGCGGGGTAGAAGCTGTGGATAATATTAGTTGTATTTGCGAGCAACCTACTCCTAATCTGCTTATCGGTAAGGGTAAGGCGGAGGAACTGGGCGCGATTGCCCAAGAAGAAAATATCGATACGTTGATTTTTAACCGCGAACTTTCCGGGACCCAGCAGCGTAATCTGGAAGAAGTTATCGGAAAGAAGACGGTTGACCGGACCCAACTTATCCTGGATATATTTGCCCGCAGGGCCAAGAGCCCTGAAGGTAAAATTCAGGTAGAGCTGGCCCAGCTTCAGTATATTATGCCGCGTCTTATAGGGAAAGGTATTATTCTTTCGCGTTTGGGAGGCGGGGTGGGCACGCGCGGCCCGGGCGAACAAAAACTGGAATTAGACAGGCGCTCGATCCGTAAAAGAATTGACCGCTTAAAAGAAGACTTAACGGGATTAATCCGGCAACGCTTGGTTATGCGTAAGAAGCGTAAGGATAACGCGGTACCTTTGATCGCTCTGGTTGGTTACACCAGCGCCGGTAAATCCACTCTTATCAATGCTCTCACTAATGCCGGACAAACTGTATCCGAAAGCCTCTTTACTACACTCGACCCTCTATCCAAAAATCTGCAATTACCTAATGGCGAGAATGTGGTTATCTCCGATACCGTGGGTTTCTTGCGCGAGCTCCCGCACCATCTTATCGAAGCGTTCAAGGCTACTCTGGAAGAAGCGGTGCAGGCAGACCTTTTGCTCCATGTTTTAGACGCCAGCCATCCGCAAGTATATGAACATAATCAGGCTGTATTGAAAGTGCTGGAGGAATTAGGAATTAAGCATAAACCTACGATTATCGCTTTGAATAAGATTGACCTGTTAGATGATCGAATGTGGTTGGAAAAATTAAAGGAAGATTTTTCTAATTCCGTAGCCATATCCGCGAAATTAAAGACCAACTTCGATCTTTTATTGGCAAAAGTAGAGGAGAGCTTCAGTGCAAGGATGCTCAAGTTAGAGGTGTTGGTTCCCCATCAACGCATGGACATCATAGATTTATTTTACCGGCAGGGTAAGGTTAGCGAGATTGAATATTTACAAAAAGGAATAAGGGTTAAAGTTAACTTGCCTAAGATTCTCTCCTCTAAGTTGTTGAATAATGGTGGAATCAAGTTGATCCGTTAATTTTTGGGTTGACAAAAAGCAAAATTGTGTTAACATATTTTTTTAGCATTCTTTGGGGGAGAGTGCTAATAGTTAGCTAAAACCCTATTAGGTGAGCATATGGCAAGAAATGTTGAGCGTGAAGCTAGGAAAAGGGCGGTTTTGTCCACTACGATTAATAGGTATATCTTAGAAGCTACACCTATTGCTTCCGAAGAACTTGCCGAGCATTTTGATTTAAGTTCGGCAACCATCAGGAATATCTTTAGCGAGTTGGAGGCTGAGGGGTATTTGACTCATCCTTATACTTCAGGCGGAAGGATACCTACTGAAAATGGTTACCGTTATTATGTGGATTCACTTCTCTTAGAGTTGCAGCTTATGGATGCGGAGAAAAGTAAAATCATCCGTGAGTATGAAAAAAAGCTCAAACGGATGGAAGATGTCTTAGAGGAAACCTCCCGGCTTATCGAAGAGACCACGCACTATACTGGAATAGTTTCATTTTTTGAGTGGCAGGATAGGATGTTTTATAAAGGCCTTAGCCGGATACTGGAACAGCCGGAATTTAAAAATACTGATAAGATGCGGCTATTGATTAAGATCATTGAAGATAAGCAGTATCTATTGAGGTTGATTAATCGTGATTTTTCGGATAAAGCCCGGGTCTACATCGGACGGGAGATGGATAGCCCGGAGATGGAAGATTGTTCCTTGGTAGTTTCAGATTACCGTCGGAAAAATAAGCCTCAAGGCAAGCTCGCGGTATTGGGCCCTGTGCGTATGGAGTATAACCGGATTATTCCCGCGTTGGAGTACATTTCCGATGTGTTAAGTGAAGCGCTGGAGGATTTTGATTAATGAACGAGCCTAAGCAAAATAATAAAGAGGAAAAATCTGTGATCTTGAAGGAAGCCGAGTACCTAAGTTTAAAGGAAGCAGCGGATAAGGCAAAAGACTTTTCGGAAAAATGCCTGCGCCTGCAGGCTGATTTTGAGAATACGCGTAAACGCTTAGAGCGGGAAAAACAGGATTTCGTTAAATTCGCCAACGAAGGCATTATTTTGGAGTTGTTAAATGTTTTGGATGATTTGGAGCGCAGCGTAAGCCTCGCCGAAACACATAAAGAGGATTTGACGGCGTTCTTAAAAGGGGTAGAAATGATTCTTGCTCACCTTTATGAGATGCTTAAGGAGTATGGGCTTAAGCCGATTGAGGCAGAGGGGAAAAAATTCGATCCTCATTTTCATGAAGCTCTGTTACAGATTGAAAATAAGGATTTACCGGAACATACGGTTGTAGAAGAATTACAAAAAGGTTATATGTTAAATGATAGGATAATCAGGACAGCCAAAGTCAAGGTGTCCAAGAAACAGGAGGTATCAAATGGCTAAAGTTATCGGGATTGATTTAGGTACATCAAATTCAGCGGCGGCAGTGATGGAAGGTGGAAGGCCGGTAATTATTCCTTCGGCAGAAGGAGCTGGGGTTGCTTCCGGGAAGGCATTCCCTTCTTATGTTGCCTTTACCAAAGATGGACAGCGCCTGGTCGGTGAGCCGGCAAGAAGGCAGGCAGCGATTAATGCTGAAGGCACGGTTCAGGCGGCCAAGCGTAAGATGGGCACAGATTTTAAGTTTAAGGTTTTTGGAAAAGAGTATACCCCTCAGCAGATCTCAGCCTTTATTTTACAGAAAATTAAACAGGATGCGGAAGCCTATTTGGGAGATAAAGTCGAAGAGGTGGTGATCACCTGCCCGGCGTATTTTGATGATAACCAGCGTCAGGCAACCAAGGATGCCGGTGAGATCGCCGGATTAAAGGTTTTGCGTATTATTAATGAACCCACCGCGGCCTGCCTTGCTTATGGGCTTGAGAAATCCGGCAAAGAACAGAAGATTATGGTTTTTGATTTAGGCGGCGGGACGCTGGATGTTACGGTTATGGAGATGGCCCAAGGCGTATTTGAAGTAAAATCTACTTCTGGCGACACGCAGCTGGGCGGAACGGATATGGATAAGCTTTTACTTGAATATATCGCCGGACAATTTAAGCGCGAGACCGGCATTGACCTGATGAATGACAAGATGGCCGTGCAGAGGGTGCGTGAAGCAGCGGAAAAAGCCAAGATTGAATTATCTTCAACCGTAAGCACGGATATCAACCTGCCGTTTATTACGGCGGATGCCAGCGGCCCAAAGCATTTAACGATGTCGATTACCCGGGCGAAATTAGAAGATCTTATTTCGCCAATCATTGAGCGGTGTAAGCATCCTATGGAGCAGGCGCTTGGCGACGCTAAGCTTACGGCTAAAGATATTGACCGTATCATTATGGTCGGCGGCCCGACGCGTATGCCTATCGTTCAGAAGTTTGTCGAGGATTATGTAGGCAAGAAGATCGAGCGCGGGGTTGACCCGATGGAGTGCGTGGCTTTAGGCGCGGCAATCCAGGCGGCGATTATCAAAGGCGATATGAAAGATGTTTTACTTTTGGATGTTACGCCTTTATCCCTCGGGATTGAAACATTAGGAGGAGTAAATACCAAGTTGATTGAGAGAAATACGACTATTCCGACCAGAAAGAGCCAGATTTTCTCTACGGCGGCGGATAATCAGACCGCGGTGACTATCAGGGTCTTACAGGGTGAGCGGCCGATGGCCGATGGCAATGTGGAATTAGGCAGGTTTGATTTAGTAGGGATTCCGGCCGCGCCGCGCGGAGTTCCGCAGGTAGAAGTCGCTTTTGACATTGACGCCAACGGTATCGTGCATGTCTCGGCGAAAGATTTGGGTACGGGAAAAGAGCAGTCTATCCGCATCAGCGCGCCCAAGAAACTTTCGAAAGAGGAAATTGAAAAGATGGTTAAGGACGCGGAGAAATTCGCCTCCGAGGACGCCAAAAAGAAAGAAGAAATAGAAGTGGTTAACCAAGCGGATAATCTTGTTTACGCCACCGAAAAATCCCTTAAGGATTACGGGGATAAGGTAAGTCAGGCTGAACGCGCGGAGATAGAAGCCAAAGCCAATGATTTGAAAGCGGCGATAAAAGATAAGAATGTGGAGAGAATTAAAAAAGGGATGGAAGAGCTGAGCCGCGCCGCGCATAAGCTGGCCGAAGAGATTTATAAGCAGGCATCGGCCAAACAGCAGAAGACGGAAGAGGGGAAGCAGAAGGCAGAAGGCCCGGGAGAGAGCAAAGAAGAAAATAAAGAAGATGGCGGTAAAAAAGAAGATATAATTGACGCGGATTTTAAGGAAGAAGACGGCAAGAAATAATGGCTGTTAAACGTGATTATTATGAAGTATTGGGTGTGCATAAAAACGCCAGTCTTGATGAAATCAAAAAGACTTATCGCGAGCTGGCTTTAAAATTCCATCCTGACCGCGTGCCTCACGAACAAAAGAAAGAGGCGGAAGAAAAATTCAAGGATATTTCCGAAGCTTACGCTGTTCTTTCCGACGCTAATAAGCGCGCGTTATACGATCAATACGGTCATTCCGGGATTGACCAAAAATACGCCCAAGAAGATATCTTTAAGGGGGCGGATTTCAGCAGTGTCTTTCAGGATCTGGGAGAGTATGGGCTTGGCGGCGGCCTCTTTGATGAGATTTTTAGCGATTTAGGGTATGATTTTTTCGGAGGCAGGTCTTCTCAGGCTTCCGGAGGCGCTCGTCGCAGAGGAAGAGACCTGCAAATTTCTGTCAGTATAACCTTGGAAGAAGCAGCTAGCGGCACCGAAAAAACCATTACTGTCCCGCGCTATGAAACTTGTTCTGTTTGTTCAGGGACAGGCGCTAAGCCGGGTACAAGAAGGATCACTTGTCCTCAATGTAAAGGTTCGGGAAGGACAGTGGTCTCTAAGGGTTTCTTCCAGTTGGCTCAGACCTGCTCCCGTTGCTCGGGACAGGGTTCAACTATTCAATCCCCTTGTCCTGAATGCCGGGGAGAGGGCAGGGTTAAGGTTACCCGAAAAATCAAGGTTAAGATTCCCGCCGGAGTTGATACCGGTTCTAACTTGAGGGTGCGCGGCGAAGGAGAAGCAGGCGCGGCTGCCAAGGGGGATTTATACGTAATTATTGAAGTATTGCCGCATTCTATTTTCCAAAGACATGATTATAATATTTTAACTGAGGTAAGTATAAGTTTAAGTAAGGCTGTGTTGGGAGGAGACATCATCGTACCCACTCTCAGCGGAAAAGTGGATATGAAAATACCTTCCGGTACCCAGAGCGCGAGTATTTTTAGGCTTAGAGGGAAGGGGATACCGGATTTGCATGGCGGGGGCACCGGAGATGAGTTAGTCAGGGTAAATGTGGAGGTTCCTACCCGACTGACATCAGATCAACGCAGGCTGATGGAGGAGTTTGCCAGAGTTTCGGGAGAACGGGTAAGGTAGGATTATAAGGAGAATTAAATGCCAACTTATGAATATGAGTGCGTAAATTGCAGCAAGATATTTGACATCTTTCAAAAAATAACGGATAAAGCTCTTGATAAGTGCCCCAAATGCCATAAAAAGATAAGCAGGCTGATCGGAGGCGGTAGTGGTGTAATTTTCAAAGGTGCAGGATTTTACGCTACTGATTACGCTAAGTCTAAGTCGAAGGGTTCCTCTTCTAAAGCGCAGCCTGGTTCTTGCTCTAGCCCCAAGGGTGGATGTGGTGGTTGTCCTCACGCCCATTAGTAAAGAATGATAAAAATTAAGCCATTTAAGGCGGTCTTTTATAATAAAGATAAGGTGGAAGATTTTTCTTCTGTGGTTTGCCCTCCCTATGACGTGATTTCCCCGTCCGAGCAGGAGTATTACTGCAATCTTGATCCGTATAATTTTATCCATATTCTTCTGGGGAAAGATATCGCCGGTGAAAATAAGTACGAGCGGGCCGGAGCCCTGTTTAATAACTGGATAAAAGATAAAATCCTGATTCAGGATATAAAAAGCGCGGTATATTTCTACAGCCAGCAATATAATATTAAAGGAGAAAAAAAGACCCGCTTGGGCTTCATCGCGCTTTTGGGGTTGAGCGATAAGAGCTCTTCTGTTTTTGGGCATGAGCATACGCGGATAGAGGCTAAGGAAGACAGATTAAAACTTCTCCGTAATGTTAATGCTAATTTAAGCCCCATATTTATTGTTTCCAAAGATAATAAGCGCGTTATTCAGCGTGTATTTAGAGAGTATATAAAAGACGCGCCTCCTTTTATCGAGGCTAAAGATAAAGAGAAAACTATCCATAAGCTTTGGAGGATAGACGCTCCGGAAGCTTTGAATATGATCGAGAGCGGCATGCGGAAAGAAGATGCTTTTATCGCTGATGGCCACCATCGCTATGAAGTCTCCTGCGCTTACAGGGACCAGATGAAAGAAAAGCTCGGGGGGCGGTTCTCGGAAGATTCAAGTTTTAATTTTACTCTCGCCTATTTTACGAATACCGACCAGCGCTCCCTCTCGATATTGCCTATTCACCGGATGCTTAAGTTGGATAAGCCGCTAGATTGGGGAAGGTTTATCCTGGAACTAAAGAAATATTTCGATGTTGAGGAAGTCAAAGATAAGGCGCGTTTTTTCTTTCTTTTGGAAAAAGCCGGACGGTCAGAGCATCTGTTCGGTATGTATAAAGAAAAAAAATACTGGCTTTTGCGTTTAAAGAATATTAAAATCTTAGATAAGTTGATTAGCGATAAACCTAAGGAATATCGGACCCTGGATGTCTCTATTTTGAATCAGATAGTTTTTAAGGATATCTTAGGGTATGATTCGGCTAGTAAAAATAACCTTAAGTACAGCCCTTGCGCGCAGGATTTTATCGAGGCGCAGGACGCGGATCCTTTAAGCGTCGCCTTTTTCTTAAATCCTGTGAAGATAGAACAGATTATAGCCGTGGCCTTGAATGGTAATAAGATGCCGGCTAAATCTACCTATTTTTATCCTAAGGTTTTATCCGGTTTGGTGATTAATAAGCACGAGGAGATATAGATAAATGGCGCTCTTCGGTAAGCCAAAGTATACGATTTTAAGAGTAAAAAAGAAAGAGATGCCCGAAGGCCTCTGGACTAAATGCGAAGAGTGTTCCGCGACCCTCTATAATAAAACCATTGAAGAGAATCTTAAGGTCTGTCCTAAATGCGGTTACCATTTTTCTTTAGGCGCGTACGAAAGAATAAATATGCTTTTGGATCAAGACTCATTTTCTGAATTTGATAAAGATATGCTTTCCGCGGATCCTCTAAATTTCAAAGGGCCGAAAACATATAAGGATAAGTTAGCCGGTGATCAGCTTGTCACAGGGTTAAAAGACGCTGTTATTTCAGGCGAAGGCCTCTTGGATAATAAAAAGATAATCGCTGCTGTCACTGATTCGCGTTTCATTATGGGCTCAATGGGTTCAGTAGTCGGAGAGAAGATAACCCGGGCAATCGAAAACGCGACTAAAAATAAGCTCCCACTGATTATTATTTCCGGTTCAGGAGGAGGAGCAAGGATGTATGAAGGGATGCTTAGTCTTATGCAGATGTCTAAGACCTGCGCGGCCTTAAGCTACCATCATAAGGCAAAGCTTCCCTTTATTTCCGTGCTTACCAATCCTACGATGGGAGGAGTGATGGCTTCTTTTGCCGGTGTAGGAGACATTATTCTGGCTGAGCCGCGCGCCCTGATTGGTTTTGCCGGCCCAAGAGTGATTGAACAGACGATCAGGCAAAAACTTCCGGTTGGTTTCCAGCGATCGGAGTTCTTACTCGAGCATGGCCTTATAGATATGATTGTTCAGCGCAAGAACCTGAAATCTACATTGAGTCAGTTACTTGATTATTTACTGCAGTAGGAGGATAAAAGATGGCACAGGTCAGTTTAAAAAATGTTTGTAAGATATTTGCCGGGAATGTGAAGGCTGTGGATAACGTGAATATGGGGATAGAGAATAAGGAATTTATGGTTCTAGTCGGCCCCTCAGGATGCGGAAAATCTACGACCTTAAGAATGATTGCGGGATTAGAAGAAATAAGTTCAGGAGATATCTATATAGGCAACAAGAAGGTGAATGATGTTCCGGCGAAAGACCGGGATATCGCCATGGTCTTTCAGAATTACGCGCTTTATCCGCATATGACTGTTTTCGAGAATATGTCTTTTGGTTTAAGGTTAAGAAAGATACCTAAAGCAGAGATCGCTCAACGGGTGAATGAAGCCGCGGATATTCTAGGGATCAAGAAATTGCTTCATCGCCGGCCCAAAGAGCTTTCCGGTGGAGAGCGCCAGCGCGTAGCCGTAGGCAGGGCCATAGTTAGAAAACCGATGGTATTTTTATTTGACGAACCGCTGAGCAACCTTGATGCTAAGATGCGCGTTCAGATGCGCACAGAAATACATAAACTGCATATCAGGCTTCAGACGACTATAATTTACGTGACCCATGACCAGATCGAAGCCATGACTATGGGTGACCGGATCGCCGTAATGAAAGACGGAATATTGCACCAGATAGCCGATCCGATTAGCGTATATGACCATCCTAAGAATAAATTTGTCGCCGGTTTTATCGGTTCACCGCCGATGAACTTCATGAAGGGCAGAATAGTTAAGCAGGACGGCCGCCTGTATTTTGATGAAGGAAAAATCAAGGTGAAACTGGTGGATGATATGCGCAAGGCGCTGAATGCCTATGTGGAACGAGATATTATTTTCGGTATCCGTTCGGAAGATATCTATGATAAGCTTTTTGTTTCAGAGGCGCCGCCGGAAAATATCGTCAGGGTAAATTGCGAAGTATATGAGCCGATGGGTTCGGAGGTCTATCTTTATTTAAATACCGGCAAGCATACTTTCATCGCCCGCGTAGGCGCGCATGACCGGCCTAAAATTAACCAAGAGATGGATCTTGTTTTTGATATGAGCAAGGTTCATTTTTTTGATCAAGATAGCGAAGAAACGATAGTCTAACGAAAAAATATATGCCCAATACTTTAGGGAAATCATTTCCTTTAAAGATAACCGGCTACGCCATTCTCTTCCTATTATTTTATTTCATTCTGCCTGTTTATCTAGCCGGCCTTTTCCACGCCAACCGTTTAATCCTCCTAATTTTATTCTACTTCGTTAATTCTGTTATCATAGCCATCCTTTTCAACAAGAACTCTTCCAAGAATTATGCTTTAGATTCTTCGATCCAGGATATCCAGGAGAAGATGAATCTTCTAACTGTCGAATATCTAAAAATTCAGGAGAATAATATAGCCCTAAATGAAAAGCGAAGGCGTTACGCCAGCCTGGAGAACCTTCTTGAGGATATAAATCAGAGTTTGGACTTAGATACTGTCGCGGATTCGTTTAGCGAAAGGGTTTTTTCGCTTCTCGGAAATAATAAAGGGGTTTGCGCCTTATATCTGGTGGATAGCCAGACCCAGAGGCTAACCATTTTTAAAACCAGGAGGGAAGATCCTGAGTTGGTGATAAAATCCAAAGAAGGGGACATTTTTGATTTTTGGGTCTTAAGGCACGCCAGTCCTTTATTAATCGAAGACATCAAGAATGACTTCCGCTTTGACCTGGATAAGTTAAAATCAATTGACGCGCGGCCAATCTCTTCACTGATCAGCGCGCCGCTGGTCAGCGGAAATAAGTTTTTAGGCTTGGTCAGGTTAGATAACCAGATCTCATGGTACTTTTCTCAGGATGACTTAAGATTTTTGACGGCTATCTCGGATTTGGGAGCGCTTGCTTTAGAGAATAGTGAACTTTTCCAACGGGCTCAGAGCCTTGCCATACATGATGCCCTTACCTTACTCTATACTAAAGGTTACTTTAGCGAACGCCTGAAAGAAGAGTTTATTCGTTGCGCCCGTCAATCTCTGCCACTCTCCATGCTCATGCTGGATATCGATTTATTCAAGAATTATAACGATAAATTCGGGCATACCGCCGGAGATATTGTTTTGCGTGAGATAAGCCGAATTATCCGGGATAGCTTAAATAATTTTAGCGCCATCATCAGCCGTTTTGGAGGAGAAGAATTTTGCTGCGTCATAGCCGGTATGGAGAAGAATATCGCCGGGTGTATCGCCGAGGGCCTGCGCGAAAAGATAGCCAAAGAAAAGATCATCCTGCGCCGGTTGGAAAGCCATGTAACTGTATCTATAGGGGTTGCCAGTTTTCCTTTGGATTCCGCTGATGAAGATGAGTTAACTCAACTGGCGGATAAAGCATTGTATAAGGCAAAACAGATGGGAAGGAACCGAGTATGCTCTATCTAGGGATTTTAATACTATCGGGACTATTTGCCTCTTTGGCCGTAAAAAAGGCATTAAAGGAAGGCTTACTTAAAAAGGAACAGAGGATTAAAAAGCTGGAATTTGAGTATGCCGAATTAAACGCAGAGAAGTCAAAGTTTATCGGCATTAACCGGGGCTTAGAGGGAAGCCTTAATGAAACCATTGTCCTTTATAACCTGACTAAAGATATTTGTAAGTCTTTAGACGAAGAAAAAATATTTATTATTTTTAAAGAGCGCATAAATGATTATCTTAAAGTGCGGGATTGCCGGTTACTCGCTAAAGACGCGGATTTATCCCTTTATCAAGGGCAAGTCATTTTTCCTTTAGTTATTCAACAGGAGACCTTGGGTTATTTAGCGGCCAGCGATATTCTTGAACAAGACCAAGAAAAGTTTAGGATTCTCGCGCAGCAGTTTTTAATCGGCGCCAAACGCGCGCATCTTTATAAAAGAATGCAGGAATTATCCATTACGGACAGCCTGACCGGGCTCTTTAGCCGCAGGCATTTTCTGGACAGGTTTAAAGAGGAGTTACGGCGTTCGAAAAAATTTAAATATATGTTTTCTTTTCTGATGGTGGACATCGATAAATTCAAGACTTTTAATGACAAATACGGCCATTTGACGGGAGACGCCATATTAAGAGAAGTAGCCAAGACCGTTAAAGAAACGATCCGTCAGATTGATTTTGTGGGCAGATACGGAGGAGAAGAACTTTCCGTAATACTGGTTGAAACGAATAAAGAGCAGGCGTGTTTTGCCGCTGAGCGTATTCGCCGGGCTATCGAATCAAAAGATATCAAGGTCTATGATGAAGAATTAAAGGTTACCGTAAGCATAGGCATTGCCACATTTTCTGATGATGGCGCTACCTTAGATGAGCTTATCGAAGGAGCGGATAAGGCCCTCTATATGGCTAAAGAGGCGGGGAGAAATAGGGTAAAATATTTATCGTAAATGGCTTGTAAATTTAAGGTTTTTGATATAAAATATCTGCTCATATGAATAAGAAATTTATCATCGGAATTGATTTAGGAGGCACTAACCTAAAAGTTGCCCTCCTGGATTTAGATTACAAGATAAAAGATAAAGAAGTTTTAAGCACGCGCTCCTTTATGGAGAAAGGCCAGCTTATCTTAGGTATTCTTCATTCCATCAACAGATTCATAAAATATAATCATTTAAGCAAGGCAGAAATTCTCGGGGTGGGTTTAGGGTTACCCGGGCCTATTGACGCTAAAAGCGGGATCGTCCATTTCTTTCCTAATATCCCGGGCTGGAAAGAAGTGCGCTTGAGGGATATTTTAAGGAAGAAACTCGGCCTGCCCGTTTTTTTGGATAATGACGCCAAGCTGATGACCCTTGCGGAGCATAAGTTAGGAGCTGCAAAAGGTTTTCAAAACGTTCTCTGTATGACCTTGGGAACAGGTATCGGAGGAGGACTGATTATTAATGGCAGGATTTACCGCGGTTTTAATAACGCGGCCGGAGAAATAGGGCATTTGGGGATTAACGAGAACGGATTGGATTGTAATTGCGGTGCTTCAGGCTGCCTTGAGGCCTATGTAGGTAATCAGAGGGTAATGGCCGAAACCAGAAAAGCCTTTAAGCGCAAGATTACTCCGGAAGAATTAAGTTTACTCGCCGCTAAACATAACAGAATGGCGATCGATATCTGGCGTAAGACAGGGAGTCATTTGGGATTTGCCTTGGCTGGAGTAGTTAATTTGTTGAATCTGGATGCCATAGTTATAGGTGGAGGGATGGCTAAAGCAGGAGAGGTTTTATTTACTAATATCAATAGCGCGCTCAAGAGACAGGCAATGAGCGTACAGGCTAAGCGGGTAAAGATACTCAAAGCAAAATTAGCTAATCATGCCGGATTAATCGGCGCTGCGATCATGGTTAAAGAAGGTTTATAGGCACCCGAAGCTGATCGGCGTTGCTTTGGTGTTGTCCTGGTGGACAAGACACCCGACGCTGATCGGAATTGCGTCGGTGTTGTCCTGGTGGACAAGGAGGTTTTAGCAGATGAAGATTTTTATTGATACCGCGAATATTAAAGAGATAAAAGAGGCGGTAAACCTTGGGTTGATTGACGGAGTGACTACCAATCCTTCATTAATAGCCAAAGAGAATAGAGTAGCCTCCGAATTATTGAAAGAGATCTGCGCGCTAGTTTCCGGCCCGATCAGCGCGGAGGTCATTAGTCTCGAAACGGAAGGAATGCTTAAGGAGGCGCGCGTTCTTGCTCAACTTGCCAAAAATATTGTGGTTAAAATTCCGTTGACTAAGGAAGGATTGAAGGCGGTTAGGGTGCTCTCTAAAGAAGGGGTCAAGACTAATGTCACGCTCTGTTTTTCCGCGAATCAGGCAATGCTGGCGGCTAAGGCAGGAGCGGATTATCTCTCTCCTTTTATCGGCAGGTTGGATGATATCAGCCAAGCAGGAATGGATTTAATCCGTAATATTAAGACGATCTATAATAATTATAGTTTCAAAACCCAGATCATCGTCGCGTCAGTGCGTAATCCTGTTCATGTATTGGACGCGGCCCTGATTGGCGCGGATATAGCTACGATTCCCTTTGGTGTAATCGAGCAACTGATCAAGCATCCTCTTACAGATATAGGAATACAAAGATTCCTTGAGGATTATAAGAAGATTCCTAAATAGATGCTGAAAAAAATATTATTTTTTCTCTTAGCCGCAGGAATTTTTTGTTTTCCTTCCAGTATTTTTGCTGAAAATATCCTGAAAACCGGAGGAAAATCCCAGCCGATGACGATTAACGGTGATACCGTGGAATATTCCGCTGACGCGCAGGATGTAACCGCTTCCGGCAACGTAGAGATCATTTCAGGAGATTCAAAGCTCACCTGCCAAAAAATTACCGTCAATATGCAAACTAAAGTAGGAGAGGCTACCGGACGGGTGAGGCTGGAAGATGGCAAGGGTATTATTGAAGGCGAAAAAATAATTTATAATTTCCAAAATAAGACCGGGACGATAATCGACGCTCAATTCAGGGCCAATCCATTTTTTGGCAGGGCAAGGACAGTTGACAGAGAAAGCGAAAATGAATTTGTGGCTCATTATGGTTATTTTACTACCTGCAGCTTTGACCGGCCGCACTACCGTATCGGTTCAAAGCAGATTAACGTTATGCCCAAGCAATTGATTCAAACCAAAGATGACTGTTTGTATATAGGGCCTTTTCCTGTGGCGCAAATTAGCCGTTTTAACAAAATGTTTGATAAGCCGGTTATGCATGTCAGCGTCCTTCCGGGCAAGCGTAAAGACTGGGGGCCGTTTCTGCTTAGTGAATGGACCTATAACATTAATAATTATTTGGATGGCCGGTTCTATATGGATTACCGCGATAACTTGGGTTTAGCTGAAGGGTTAGGGTTAAATTACCTTAACACGCCTGTAGGCAGCGGAGATTTTAAATACTATTATACCAATGAAAGCTCCCGTAATTATTCCGATACCTCTACGATAGACTTTAAGACTACTTATCAGAGGTATCTTTTACGTTTGCGCCAGAAGTGGGATATTGACAACCAGACAAACTTAGTCACTCAATTTTATAAAATCGGCGACGACAAAAGAAAATTCGTCGATCAAACCAGCAGTTTTCTTCAGGAATATTTTTACCGGGAATTTGAAAAGGATGCGCAGCCGCCAAGCTACGCCTTATTCCACCATAGTTTTCCTTATTCGAGTATTGATATCTTGTTGGATAAGCGGGTTAACCATTGGTTCAGCTCGGTGGATAAATTACCTGAGGTAAAATATACTCTTTCCAGCCTGCAAGTCGGCTCGACCCCGTTTTATTTTGAGAATAAAACCACTTTTGACACTTTTAATAAAAAACTCACCTTTCCTCCGGATGATGATATTACAGTTTCAAGGCTGGATGCAGTGAATAAACTTTCTCTACCAATGAAGGTGGCGTTTTTGTGGGTAAATCCTTTCGTTCAGGACGAGCAGACTGTTTATGACAAGGGAGTTAATGATGCAACGCTCCTCATAAGAACAGTATTTTCTAGCGGCGTTGATGTAAGTACAAAGTTTTACCATGTTTTTGACGTAAAAAACGATTTTCTGGGTATGGAATTAAACGGTTTAAGGCATGTGATTACTCCTACTGTCGGGTATGCTTATAATCATAGCCCGACTATTCCTGCCAGCAACTTATATCAGATAGATGGCGTAGACGCTTTAACCTCCAGCAACAGGGCTACCTTAGAGCTATCCAATAAATTACAGACTAAACGTCAAGGAATAAGCATAGATTTAGTGGATTTTTTAGTTACGACAAGCTACGCTTTTCAGCCGCAGTTTGTAAGCGGGAATAAAACAGGGGGAAGCTTTCAGGATGTGCTCTTTAAGCTTAAACTGCTGCCTTACGCCTGGATGAGAATGGAGGGGGATGTCACCTATCAACATTCCGGAGTTACCTCCGCTGAAAATTTCAATAAATTTAGCCTCGCGAACTATGATCTTGATTTTGATTTCGGTGCGGGATATTCATTCGGGATTGGCCAACGTTATCAAAGAAAAGGCCAAAACCAGGTGACCGGAAGTTTCAAATGGCAGATTAACCCTAAGTGGAAAGTTTCCGTATATCAAAGATATAATTTAAAACCATTTATATCGACAGGCGTGGAAGTCCCCCAGTCTTCGCTTGAGCAGGAGTACGTAATTACAAGAAACCTGCATTGTTGGGATGTAGAGTTATCATTTAATACTAAAAGATATGATGGTTCAAGCATATTTCTGATTTTTAGGTTAAAGGCATTTCCGGAAAACGAGTTCGGTTATAATCAAAGCTATGCTAAGCCCAAATCCGGTTCGGTGAAGCCCGGCATTATAAATTAATACGGTGAGTTTATGAAAATTGCGATTATCGGTTCTGGTTACGTAGGTTTGGTTACCGGCGCCTGCTTCGCCGAGCTGGGCAATCAGGTCATCTGCGCGGATAATGACCAAGGAAAGATCGAGACCCTTAAGAAAGGTTCGCTGCCGTTATATGAACCGGGCTTAGCAGAATTAATCGCGCGTAATCTCAAGAATAAAAGATTGCAATTCAGCTCAAACATAAAGGATGCGGTCAGGCCTTCCGAAATAATCTTTATTACGGTAGGCACCCCTGCGCTGGATAACGGAGAGGCCGACCTTACCGGCATAGAAAATGTTGCGCGCGCTATAGCCGTGAATATGGATGGCTATCGGCTGATCATTGAAAAATCTACTGTGCCGGTAGAAACCGGAGATTGGGTAAGGCAGATTATCGCTACTTATATAAAAGATAAGACGAAATTTGACGTAGCCTCAAACCCCGAGTTCTTAAGAGAGGGTTCTGCTATAAGTGATTTCATGAATCCCGACAGGATTGTTATCGGGGTGGAGTCAAAGAGGGCCAGGGACCTGCTCACAGAATTATATAAGCCCTTTAAGGTTCCCTTAGTGGTTACTAATATTAAATCAGCAGAGTTAATCAAGCACGCCTCCAACGCGTTTTTAGCCGCTAAAATTTCATTTATTAACGCTGTTTCCCGGATCTGCGATACGGTAGGCGCGGATGTGGAAGAAGTTGCTAAGGGGATGGGGTTAGATAAAAGGATAGGCCTGAGTTTTTTGAAAGCCGGCATCGGCTACGGAGGATCCTGTTTTCCAAAGGATCTGGATGCCTTTGTGAATATTTCCGAGAAGTTAGGCTATAATTTCAATCTGCTTAAATCGGTAAGAAGGGTAAACGAGGAGCAGTTGAGTTTTATGCTTAAAAAAATCAAAGATTCATTACGGATCATTAAAGACAAAACTATCGGCGTCCTGGGCTTGGCTTTTAAGTCCAATACGGATGATATCCGCAATTCTCAGGCCATAGGATTGATTAGGATGTTGGAGTCAGAGGGGGCAAGGATTAAGGCCTATGATCCCCAGGCAATGAATAAGGCTAGGGATGTATTAAGCAGGATTACTTTCTGCGCTGATGCGTATTCTGCAGCCCGTTCTTCGGATTGCTTATTAATTGCTACAGAATGGGATGAATTTAAAGAACTGGATTTTACTAGGGTCAAGAAGCTGCTTAAGCGGCCGCTGATTATTGACGGCCGGAACCTTTACGAACCGGAGCGGATGGGTAAATTAGGGTTTACTTATATCAGCGTGGGAAGAAAGAGCGTATCTTAATGCTGTATAGAAATAAGCTAAGAATTGCGGTTGTCGGCTTAGGGTATGTGGGATTTCCTTTGGCTGTGGAATTTGCCAAGAAAGGAGTTTCGGTCGTTGGGATTGAAATTGACCATGGCCGTCTGGAGCATATCAGGCGCAAAGAGTCATATATTACCGATGTCCAAACTCGGGAATTAAGGGGTATTTTAGCAAAAGGAAAGTTCAGCGCGACCGCGGATTTCTCCGTGTTGAAAAATTGCAGCGCGGTTTTGGTCTGCGTTCCCACGCCATTAAAAGGAAAGAACCTGCCGGATATATCTTACATAAAAGACGCGTTTAATTCTATCGCCAAAAATATAAAAAAAAGGGCCCTGGTTATTTTAGAGAGCACAACTTATCCGGGGACTACCGAAGAAGAGATACTTCCTATATTCAAGAGGTATAACTTAAAGCACGGAAGGGATTTTTATCTTTGTTTTTCTCCTGAGAGGATAGATCCGGGGAATAAAAGATTTCCGGTTAATAAAATTCCTAAAGTAGTCGGCGGGATTAACACCCGGGCTACGCGCATGGCAGTCTCTCTTTATAAGCTGATCATCGATAAGGTTGTGCCTGTTTCGAGCCCCCGGGCAGCTGAAACGGTTAAATTACTAGAGAATACCTTTCGCTTGATTAATATCGGCTTAATTGATGAATTGGCGATGATGGCTCATAAGATGAAGATCGATATTTGGGAAGTGGTTAAGGCAGCCTCGACCAAGCCTTTTGGTTTTATGCCTTTTTATCCCGGGCCGGGAGTAGGCGGGCACTGCATTCCAAAAGACCCGCTTTATTTGCATTGGAAGGCTAAAAGTTTCGGGTTTAATTCGCGTTTTATCCGGCTGGCTTCGGAAGTGATCAGCTATATGCCTGAATATGTCAGCGTCAGGATTCAGGAAGCTCTTCAGGAACGCGGCCTGAAAATAAATGGCGCCAGGGTCCTCGTCGTCGGCGTAACTTATAAAAAAGATGTTAGAGATTTACGCAAGTCTCCGGGCATCGATATTATTAAAAACCTTAAATTAAAAGGAGCCAGAACCTCGTATTTTGATCCTTTTATTCCTTATTTAAAAATTAACGATTTACATCTGCAATCAGTCGCTTTCAACAAAGATATATTATCAAAATTTGATTGCGTGGTTATAGCCGCGGATCATTCCAAGATAAACTACAGGTATATATTGAATTACGCGAAGCTTATTTTTGATACCCGGAATGCGTATAAAGTAATAAATAATAGCAAGGTGGTTAGGCTGTGAGTAAATTTCTGGTGACCGGAGGGGCAGGATTCATCGGTTCACATATCGTAGAGAAATTAGTCAGTGATAATCACTATGTGCGCGTATTGGATAATTTTTCCAGCGGTAAAATCAGTAACTTAAAATCATTTATTAATAAAATTGATCTGATTAAAGGGGATATTCGCTCCAAGGCCCTTTGCTTTAAGGCCGCCAAAGGAATGGATTTTGTTTTACACCAAGCCGCCTTAAGAAGTGTTCCTAAGTCTATGCAGAATCCGCGAGAATACAATGAAGTCAATATCAATGGGACATTAAATATGCTGGAGGCCGCGAAAGAGAACAGGATTAAACGTTTTGTCTTTGCTTCGTCAAGCTCGGTTTATGGAGAGGTGAATAGTTTCCCGGAGAAGGAAACATTCCTGCCTAAGCCTATTTCTCCTTACGCCTTAAGTAAATTAGCCGGAGAGCATTACTGCAATATTTATAGCACGTGCTATAAATTGTCCGTTATCGCCCTGCGTTATTTCAATGTTTTTGGCCCGCGCCAGTCATTAGACGATGAATACGCTGTGGTCGTTCCTAAATTCATTAACTGCCTTTTAAAAAACGAGCAGCCGCCGGTTTTCGGAACGGGAAAGCAATCGCGGGATTTTACTTTCATCAGTAATGTGGTGAACGCGAATCTATTGGCCGCCGGAAACAAGTCCTTAAAATTCGGGGTGTTTAACATTGCCTCGGGGAAAGGCCATACTGTTTTAGAGTTGATTGGGTTATTAAACAAGATCTTAAATAAAAGGATAAAACCGGTTTTTTTAAATAAGCGGCCGGGAGATGTGCTTAGGACATTTGCGGATATATCTCAAGCAAAAAAGATTTTAGGATTTAAGCCAAAAATTAATTTTACGCAGGGGTTAGCGCTGACTGTAGATTACTGGAGGATTAGTGGCTAAACAAAGAGTAGTTATAACCGGCGGCGCAGGATTTATCGGTTCGCATCTATGTTTAAAATTGGTCAATTCCGGTTATAGCGTGGTCTGCATTGACAACCTTATTACCGGATGCTTGAATAATCTCAAGATTCTGTTAAAAAACAGAAATTTTAGGTTTATCAAACAGGACGTTTGCAATTATATTAAATTAGCAGATAAGATAAGTTTTGTCCTGCATTGCGCCTCTCTGGCTTCGCCTGAAGACTATCTGCGTTTTCCGATTAAGACGCTTAAGGTTGGTTCTTTAGGGACACATAATGCTTTAGGTTTAGCCAAAGAAAAGAAGGCAGCCTTTATGTTATTTTCTACCTCTGAGGTGTACGGCGACCCCTTGGTTCATCCTCAAAAAGAAAACTACTGGGGAAATGTAAATACCGTGGGCGTGCGCGGTTGTTACGACGAATCCAAACGTTTCGCTGAGGCGCTCACCATGGCTTATCACCGGACGCATAAGCTGAATACAAAAATTGTAAGAATATTTAATACCTATGGCCCAGGGATGAGGAGCTATGACGGCAGGGTGGTCCCTAATTTTATTAATCAGGCTTTGGATAATCAGCCTTTGACCGTTTACGGTAAAGGAGAGCAGACCAGGAGTTTTTGCTATATCGATGATTTAGTTGAAGGTTTATGCCGATTAATGCTCGCCCCGATAAATGAACCGGTTAATTTAGGTAATCCGAATGAATTCTCCATTATGCAGTTGGCGAGAATAGTTTTGAAGTTAACCGGCTCCAAAAGTAAAATTATTTTTAAAACCTTACCTCAGGATGACCCCCGTCAGCGCCAGCCGGATATTTCAAGGGCTAAAAGGCTTCTTAAATGGAGGCCTCAGGTTTCTCTCGAAGAAGGTTTAAGAAAAACCGTTGCCTGGTTTAAATAAGGATAATGGAACCCATTCTTGACAATGCGCTTGTTTATATGTTATACTTTAACGATTTTAGCTTAGCAAATAGAGAAAGGCTAACCCTATGTTATTAAATATCTTAAAGCAAATAAATTGGGTAGATATTTTAGTCTTGATTTTGGTCGTGCGTACCTGTTTTATTGCCGCGAAATGCGGTTTTCCCATCGAATTATTTAAATTCCTGGGTACGCTTTCCGCAATCTACTTTTCTTTTCATTATTTCGTTATTTTATCGGATTACATCAGTGACTGGCTGGCTCTAGGCAAGAGGCTCCCTTTAGAATTTCTGCAATTCATTATTTTTGTGCTTTTAGCCATAGCCGGATACGCCGCATTTATATTATTGCGCAGTATATTATATAGATTCTTAAAGATGGAAGCGGTTTCTAGCTTGAATAAATGGGGGGGCTTGATTTTAGGAATAGCCCGGGGCACATTTTTAGCCAGTTTGATTATCTTCGCGATGTTTATTTCAAGTATAGATTACCTCAGGAATAGCTCTAAGTCCTCTTATTCGGGAAAGCGGCTGTTTATGCTTGCCCCAGATACTTATGTTTGGTTATGGAATAGCGTCGTATCTAAGTTTGCGGCAAGTGAAAAATTAAATGATACCATAATTTTAATTGATAAGGAGTTTTTGAACCAATGAAACTATCCCGTTTTTACGACTTAGTGATAAAATTTGGCGCTGATCGCGATCCCAGAAAAAATAAAGCCGCAATCAAGTCTTACGCGGATACAGCTATACTTTATGGGTCTGCGGATACGCAGGTCAAGAAAATCCTCGTCGGTGTGGATATGGAGGTCGGGGAGCTGCTCTTGGCTGAGAGGATCCGAGAGATGAGCGGCTTGGATTTAGTAGTTGCGCATCATCCCGAAGGGAGGGGGTACGCGCTTTTACATGAAGTAATGCAGCTGCAAGTCGACCTGTTAAAGCAGGCGGGAGTCAAGGAGGTTGTCGCGCAGAAACTGCTTAATCAAAGGATGGCTGAGGTAGAAAGAAGAATACTCCCGCAGAATCATACGCGTTCGGTGGATGCGGCCCGGCTGCTAAATATGCCTTATCTGTGTATGCATACGCCGGCGGATAACCACGTATTTTGTTTCCTTAAGAGCTTGATGGAGGAAAAAAAGCCAAAGCGCGTTGAAGATATAATCAACATTTTATCGGAGATACCGGAATATCAGGAAGCTCAAGAATGTATGGTTGGCCCGCGCCTTATTTTAGGTTCCCCAAAGAGGGAAACCGGGAAAATCTTATTTGAAATGACCGGCGGCACAGAAGGCCCGAAAGAGGTGATGGATAAACTTTATAAAACAGGAGTAAGGACCCTTATTTCTATGCATTTAAGCGATGAGCATTTCAAAAAAGCCAAGGATGCTAATTTGAATGTTGTAATCGCCGGACACATCTCCAGTGATGTCTTGGGTTTAAATCTTCTTTTGGACAGAATTGAAAAAGAAGAGAGCCTTGAGATAATCGGGTGTTCAGGTTTCAGAAGGGTAAAGAGGAGCTAATGCCAGGCCACATTCCAGAAAATATATTAGACGATATTTTATCCCGGGTAGATATCGTTGAGATTATCGCGGGTTCTCTTCCGCTTAAACGCGCGGGCCGTAATTTTAAAGCCTGCTGTCCGTTTCATCATGAGAAGACAGCGTCTTTTATGGTCTCTCCTGACCGCCAGATCTACCATTGTTTTGGTTGCGGAGAATCCGGTAATGCCTTTAAATTTCTTATGCGTTATGAACGGATGGATTTTCCGGAGGCGGTAGAAACCTTGGCGCAAAAAGCGGGTGTAATTTTACCTAAAGATGAAAGCTATGAGCATCAATCGGGCGGGCAATCCACGCATCTGTATAAAATAAATGAATTAGCCGCGAATTTCTACGCTCATCATCTAAATTCCAGCGAAGGGCTCAAAGCAAAAGACTATTTGCTCAAACGCGGGATAAAACAGGAAACTATCTCTGCGTTGAAATTAGGGCTTGCTCCGGACAAGTGGGATGGATTGATCAGTTACTTAAGATCTAAGTCCATAAGTTTAAACTTATTGGAAAAGGCGGGTCTGGTTATAAATAAAGACGGGGGAGGTTATTACGATCGATTCAGGAATAGAGTAATTTTTCCTATATTTGATTTAAAAGAGCGGATTCTAGGTTTTGGGGCGCGCGTTTTGGATAACAACCTGCCTAAATATGTTAATTCTCCGGAAACACCGGTTTATATCAAGGGTAAAAATTTATACGGGTTTAATCTGGCGAAAGACAGCATAAGGGATAGTGATTGCGTGGCGATCGTCGAAGGGTATCTGGATTTTCTCGTTCCCTACCAAGAAGGAGTAAAGAACATTGTAGCTTCATTAGGGACAGCTTTGACTATCGAACAGGCAAGGTTATTAAAGAGATATGCCCATAATGTGGTGATGATTTATGACGCGGATACCGCCGGAGAGATGGCCACTTTACGCAGCCTCGATATTTTTATCGAAGAAGAGATGAATGTGAGAATAGTCTCTTTGCCTAAGGGATTGGATCCAGATCTCTTTGTGCGTAAGCACGGCGTAGAAGCATTTAAAGAAATGATCGTTAAAGCCCAAAATATATTTGATTATAAACTCGGGGTACTAAAATCCCGTTATAATATTAAAGAGATAGATGATTTGGCTAAGGTTTCATCGCTAATGCTTGAGACAATCGCGAAATTTAAAAATGCGGT
The DNA here is from genome assembly GCA_030650425.1 of Candidatus Omnitrophota bacterium. GTDB lineage: Bacteria > Omnitrophota > Gorgyraeia > Gygaellales > Profunditerraquicolaceae > UBA6233. The sequence continues at coordinate 29,638 of JAUSED010000009.1, forward strand.
ATTGAAATCGGAATACCTGAAGAAATTAGCTCAAGGATTAAACATCAAAGAAGAAGCGCTTCTAGAAGAGATTAAAAAGGTAAAAACGGTAAAAGTTTCTTTAAATCAGCATTCCGCGGGCATAAGGAAAGTTTCTAATGTAAACCCGACGGAAAAATTACTTATGTCGCTTATGCTGGAAGAGAATGGTTTGATTAACCGCATCAAAGAGGCCTTGGGCCCTAATGATTTTCAGGATGAGCGGATATCCCGCGTTGTTTCAATTATGTTTGATCTGGTAGGTGAAGGTAAAAAAGTAGAGCCGCAGATTCTCATGAATCATTTAGGAGATGATATATCGGAGCTAGTCTGTGAATCCGTATTCTTACCGCAAGCCCAATCAGACGCGCACAGAGAAAAAGTGGTTACCGATTGTATCCAACGTATGAAAAACGAAAGTATGAAATTGGAAAGAGCCAGGCTGCATGAACAGATAAAGATTGCCCAGAGCTCAGGAGACAAGGAGCGCCTGGAGATGCTTACCCAGGAATTCCATTCTTTAATTAAAACTAAGGCGGGTAAATCATGAAAAAGAAGGCATACGCGGCAAAAGATCTGGAGAAAATTATCGCATTAGGTAAACAAAAAGGGTTCCTTACTTACGATGAAGTAAATGACCTCCTTCCGGAAAACCTCTCATCAAGCGACGATATGGATCATTTATTTGAATTGCTCGGGAATGAAGATATACAAGTCGTGGAAAATGAAGATGATAAGACTCCCGATAAAGATAGCGCTATGCTTAAGGAAGACATTCTAAGCGAGCAGTTAAAATCGGAAGAAAGGTTTCTGCCTTTGGATGATCCGGTAAAAATGTACCTTAAACAAATGGGTTCGATTTCCCTGCTATCCAGAGAGCATGAAATTGAGTTAGCCAAGAAGATCGAGGATGCCGAAGAGAAATTTAAACGGGCATCTTTAAGCACAAGGCTGGTGCGCAATGAAACAGTGGCGATAGCCAACGATATCCTGGAAGGTAAGCTTAACCTTGAAGAAGTGGTAAAAGAAGACCTTAAAATTAAGAAAGGGAATGTAGCGGCAAAGATCAAAAGGATCCTTAAAAAACTGAAGAGGTCGCGCAGCGAATCTGCCACGATCAGTTTACTTTTAGACCTTAATTTTGTTACTTCGGTAGTAGAGGCAGCCGTTCGAAAACTTAACCGTCTGGTAAAAGAGCTGGAGCAGATTAAGCGTAAAGAGGGACACGACCGGTCAAGGAAACAAATTATATTAAAAGAGCTTGGTGAACCGGTGAATAAGATTAAAGAACAGATGAAACTGATCAGATCAACTAATCTTAAATTTAACCGCTGTAAGAAAAAATTAGTCGAAGCAAATTTAAGGCTGGTTGTGAGTATAGCCAAGAAATATACCAATAGAGGGCTTTCTTTCTTGGATCTTATTCAGGAGGGAAATATCGGACTTATGCGCGCGGTAGAGAAATTTGAGTACAAAAGGGGTTATAAATTTTCTACCTACGCTACCTGGTGGATTAGGCAGGCAATTACCCGTTCTATAGCTGATCAGGCGCGCACGATCAGGATTCCCGTGCATATGACTGAAACAATCAATAAAATTATCCGTTTTTCCCGTGTTTTTGTTCAGGAGAACGGACGCGAACCTTTGCCTGAAGAGATAGCTTATAAGATGCGCCTTCCGCAGGAGAAGGTCAAAACAATATTAAAAATCGCCCAGGAGCCCATATCTTTGCAGATGCCTATCGGTGATGAAGGAGATACGCATTTCGGAGATTTTATTCAGGATAAGAAAGCTGTTTCGCCGGCGAATGAGACCGTCCGTTCAATGCTTAAAGACGAGATGAATTCCGCTTTAGGTACGCTTACGGAGAGAGAAAAGAAAATATTAGTCTTACGTTTTGGGATTCAAGACGGTTCAAGCCGCACACTGGAAGAGGTTGGTAATGTTTTTAGAGTCACCCGCGAAAGGGTGAGGCAGATAGAGGCTAAGGCCCTAAAGAAATTACGCCATCCTACGCGATCAAGGCGGTTACGTACTTTCCTGGATATGACCCTTGCGCACCAAAGAGAATACTAATCTTCTCAATCCTGCTTTAAATCTTAGAGAGTTCCTTGAGTTTAGCAACTTTTATCTTGCTAAAAACCCCATAAAATAGTAATATATTATGTTAAGTTATTTGGGGCCCATAGCTCAGCGGTAGAGCAGAAGACTCATAATCTTTTGGTCCGGGGTCCGAATCCCTGTGGGCCCAGCTAATATAGGGCGATTAGCTCAGCTGGTTAGAGCGCTACATTCACATTGTAGAGGTCATAGGTTCAAGTCCTATATCGCCCACATAAAAAAACTAGAAGGAGTAGAAATTGACAGAGGTTAATCTGAAGTCACAATTGGGTAATTTAGTGAAATTACAGGCAGTGGATAGTGAAATATACTCTTTGCGTGCTGAGAAATCCATTAAGCCGGAAGAGATAAAAATAATGGAAACGGCTTTCGAAGCAAAAAAAACACATTTAGCCGAATTAGATAAAAAATCATTGGATTTACAGAAACAGAGGAAGGATAAAGAATTAGAGCTAGTGGCAAAAGACGAGGGAATCAAAAAATTACAGGGCCAGCTCTTTAGCCTTAAAACGAATAAAGAATACCAAACTATGCTGCAGCAGATACAGGATGCCAAGGCTGATTCGTCGGTTATCGAGGATAAGGTGCTGGAACTTTTCGATAAGACTGACGAAGTCAAAAATGAGGCGGAAAGGGAAAAACAAAAGCTTAAAGAAGAAGAGAAGATATTTTTAGTCGAAAAGAAAAGGATCGACGATAGGGTTAAAGAGATAGATGACCGCCTCGCCCAGCTGGAAGCACAGAGGAAGCAGGTTTTACCGGATATTGACCCTAAGGTTTTAAGTCAATACGAAAGGATTTTAACTAACCGTGACGGTTTGGCTATCGTTACCGTTAAGGGAAATTCCTGCGGAGGTTGTAATATGTATGTACCTCCTCAAGTTATAAATTTGATTAAGATGTATGAGCATATCATTACCTGCGAGATGTGCAATCGGATATTGTATATTGATGAAGGAGCTTGAAATTTATATTGATGGCGCCTCAAAAGGAAATCCCGGGCCTAGCGGTATTGGAGTAGTTATTTGCCGGGGCGAGGTTACGATCAAGAATATTTCCAGCTTTATTGGCCACGCCACCAACAACATTGCCGAGTATATGGCTTTGATCTGCGCGCTTCAGGAAGCCTTAATTTTAAAAGCCGATATAGTCAGGATAAAAACAGATAGCCAATTATTGGCGCGTCAGCTTAATAAAATCTATAAAGTTAAGCACGCGAATATCATCGGGTTGTATAATCAGGCAGTGCAGTTATTGTCAGGATTTAAAGAATCTTCGATAATAAATATTCCGCGGGAAGAAAATTGCGGCGCGGATACATTAGCGACAATGGCGGTAAAAAAAGAATTAAAGAAAAATGTTCTTTCGAAATAGGGCAGGTGGAATGTGGTCGCCCCGCTTTCGGCGGGGAGGAAAGTCCGGGCTCCGGAGGATAGCGCAGTAGGGTAATGCCTACCCTTTGGTAACTAACCAAAGAGGATTATCCCGCAAGGTTAGCTTTTAAAAGCTAACCTTGCGGGATCATTGCCTGAGATGTAAACGCAGGCAATGAGAGCCACAGAGACGAGTAGCCGTTGAAGATTGTGATGAGTAAGATCCTGAGCCGCCTATGGCGGCTCAGGATCATCTCGCAGTCTTCGACTGCGAGATGAAACGAGGCAATCTCTGCGTGGAGCAAGGCGAATAGGAGATAATCTACTAGGTATGTTGAGTGGAACGCGCTGGTCCGGCGCGTCATTAATCTCGGGTATTAAGCTGCTTGAGCTTCGATGGTAACATCGGCGTCGAGAGGAATGATCACTAATCGATAGCGAAAAATCGCATCAAGACAGAACCCGGCTTATTTCACCTGCTTTTTTTAATTTGAGCTAAACATAATAAGGAGGAATCAAATGTCCGGTCATTCTAAATGGAAGACAAATAAGGGAAAGAAAAGTATTGCTGACGCCAAAAAAGGGGCGACTTACACTAAGATAATTAAGGAGCTTACGGTGATTGCCCGCGAAGGCGGCGGTAACCCTGATACAAACCCGCGGCTTAGGGCAGTGATGCAGAAGGCAAAAGAGGCGAATATGCCTTCTGATAACGTCAAGATGGCGATTAAACGCGGCACAGGCGAGTTGCCGGGCGTGGTTTATGAAACATGCATGTACGAAGCGTACGGCCCGGGAGGAGTAGCGATGATGATCGAGGTGCTTACTGATAATAAGAATCGGACCAGCGCCGAGATCCGTAATATTATGTCTAAAAAAAGCGGCAGTTTTGCCGGGGCAGGTTCAGTCAGCTGGATGTTTACGATGAAAGGTTATTTTCTGATTGAAAAGTCTCAGGCCAAAGAAGATGAATTGATGAATATAGTTTTAGATGCCGGCGCCGAAGACATGAAAGCGGATGAAAAGAATTTCGAAGTATTTACTTCGCCTCAGAACTTTGAGAAGGTAAAACAGGCTATCGAGGCTAAAGGGATTAAACCTCAGGACGCGGAAATCACCATGGTGCCTTCTTCGACGATAAAATTAACCGGCAATGACGCAAAGCAGTTACTTTCTTTGATTGATTCCTTAGAAGAGCATGACGATGTTCAGCATGTCTATGCTAATTTCGATATACCCGATGAGTTAATGGATCAGTTGGCGGCAGAGTAATCAATGAGGATATTGGGGATTGATCCGGCATTAACCATCACTGGTTACGGTTTGATCGAAACTAGGAATAACAAGCTGGTGTTGGTCGAGGCAGGGATTATCTCAACATCCGCGAAAGAATTAGTAACCAGGCGCCTTGAGAAGATACATCGTGGAATAATCAAATTAATATCCGATACTGCCCCGGATGTTCTAGTTTTGGAAAAGATTTATGCGCATTACCGGCATCCCACAACTTCATATATTTTGGGACAGGCGCGAGGAGTAATTTGTTTAGCAGCAGCTACAAAAAATATTCCTTTAGCGGAATATGCGGCTACGCGGGTTAAGAAAGCAGTGGTAGGGAAAGGTTTAGCTTCTAAATTACAGGTGCAGAGAATGGTGGTAAGTTTGTTAGGCCTAACCAGCCTCCCTAAATATATTGATGTTACGGATGCCTTAGCCTTAGCCATCGCGCATAGTTATATTGTACGGACAAAGCTATGATTTCGAAGATTACCGGTAAAGTAGTCGAGAGAGGGAATAATTATTTAGTTTTGGATCTAAGCGGCTTGAGCTATCAGGTTTATGTGCCGGCTACGGTGATGCAGAGGATTGATGATTGTTTAGGCGCCGATAATAAGATTTGCCTGCGGACCTTTCATTATCTGCAGTCTGATCAGGCCAAAAGCATCCCGGTTTTAATCGGTTTCTTAAACGATATAGAAAAAGATTTTTTTGAGATTTTTATAACTGTTTCGGGAATCGGGCCACGCGCCGCTTTAAAGGCTTTAAATAAACCGATCTCCGAGATTGCCCGAGCCATCGACGAAGGAGATCTGGTTTTTCTAAAATCTCTTCCCGGCATAGGCGAGCAAAGAGCGAAAGAGATTATTGCCAAGCTGCAAAACAAAGTCGGTAGATTCGGGCTTATTCAGGATGGCCAGGTCAAAGAAACTTTAATTAAGGCCAAAGATATCGCGGAAGAGGCCTTGGCAGTGTTGATGCAGTTGGAATATAAAAGGACTGAAGCCCTGAGTATGATTAAAAAGTCACTGGAGCTAGCTCCGAGTACCGGGACTACGGAAGAATTATTAAATTTGGTTTATAAACAGAGGAAAGTAAGATAACTATGCAGGATAACCGGAAATCAGTGATAGAAGCATTATTGCTAGCTAGCGAAAAACCCTTGCCTTTAGAGCAAATAAGATTAGCCTTGGATGATCTCGATGCTAATGAAACACGCAAATTAATCGAGGAACTAAAATCTGAGTTTGAGCAGGCTGGCAGGGGTATTCGGATTGCCGAGATAGCCGGCGGTTTTCAGATGTCCACTGCCGCGGAATTCGCGCCTTTTTTAAAAAAACTCTTTAAGGGCCGGCATATTGAAAGATTATCCAAGCCCGCTTTAGAGACCTTGGCGATCATTGCTTACAAGCAGCCTTTGACTAGAAACGAAATCGAGCTATTGAGGAATGTTAATGTTGACGGAGTAATGAAGAGTCTGTTGGATAAAAACTTGATTAGGATCGCCGGAAGAAAGAAAGCTCCCGGAAGGCCCTGTGTCTATGGCACAACCCGGCAATTCCTGGAACACTTTGGGTTAAAGTCGTTGGAGGATCTTCCTAAGATAGAAGAATTTGCGGCGATGGCCCAGAAAAATGATCTTGTGGATATAGAACTGGAAGAAGAAAAGATAGCGGAGGGATCAAATGAGCTTGAAAAAACTGCGCAGTAAAATAGACAGTTTAGACAAACAAATAATCCAGCTGTTGAATATGCGCGCCAAGGTTACTTTGGATGTGGCTAAGGTTAAATATAAAAGCGGAAAGAGTATTTACGCTCCGGAGCGCGAAAGAGAGGTCTTAAGGAAAATATCTACTCTCAGCAAAGGCCCTTTAGGTTCAAAAGCCCTCGAGGCGGTCTATCGTGAGATTATGTCTTCTTCGTTGGCTTTGGAAAAGCCGTTAAAGATAGCCTATATGGGCCCGGAGGCGTCTTTTAGTAACTTAGCTGCCTTAAAAAGATTCGGTTCGCAAGTAGATTACCTTGCCTGCGGCAGTATTCCCGATGTTTTCTTGGAAGTGGAAAGAGATACCGCTGATTATGGAGTTGTCCCGGTAGAGAATTCTATCGAGGGCGCGGTTACGCACACCCTTGATATGTTGGTTGACGCGGATTTAAAGATTTGCTCGCAGATAATTTTGGATGTAGCGCATAATCTTCTGAGCAATTGCCCAAAGAATAAGATTAAGCGTGTATATTCCAACCCGCAGGTGCTTGGGCAATGCCGTATCTGGCTTCAGGAGAACTTGCCGCACGCAGAGCAGATTGAAGTTTCGAGTACGACGCGCGCGGCCCAGATTGCCGCCAAAGAGAAGAATAGCGCGGCCATCGCTTCATTATTGGCAGGCGAAGTTTACAAACTAAATGCCCTCGCTCGTGACATCGAAGATTCACCGCACAATATTACCCGTTTTTTTGTGGTGGGGAAAACCGATGCTGGAAAGACCGGACATGATAAGACCTCCATTCTTTTTTCGATTAAAGATAAAGTTGGGGCTTTGCACGGCATGCTTTTACCGTTCAAAAAATACAAAATCAACCTGACTAAAATTGAATCCCGGCCATCCAAGAAAAAGGCCTGGGATTATTATTTCTTTGTGGATATAGAAGGGCATAAGCAAGAGCCCAGAGTCCAGAAAGCGCTGCAGGAATTAGAAAGTAAATGTAAATTCTTAAAAATTCTGGGTTCATATCCTGTCGGAGAATAAATGAAAGAGTTGGTGCGAAAAAATATCCTTAAGGTTAACGCCTATATCGCGGGTAAGCCGATTGAAGAGACCAAACGCCAATTGGGGCTAAAGGATGTGATCAAGTTGGCTTCCAATGAGAATCCTCTTGGGCCTTCTCCTAAGGCAGTGGCAGCCATCCGCAAAACTGCTTCCGGGGTAAACCGCTATCCGGATTCCCAGGGATTCTATTTAAAGAAGAAGCTGGCTAAAGCTTTGGAGATTAAGCCTGAAAATATCGTCTTAGGTAATGGCTCTGACGAGCTGATCGATATAATTATTAAAACCTTTGTGGAAGATGATGAAAATATCGTTACCGCGGATACGACCTTTTTAGAGTATGAAATAATCGCCGGCGTAAATAACCGCAAAGTAACTAAAGTGCCTCTAAGATATTTTAAATATGACCTCGAATCAATTAAGAAAAATATCGATAAGCAGACCAAGCTGATTTTTATCGCTAATCCCAATAACCCTACGGGAACATATGTTACCAAATTTGAGCTGGATGATTTCTTACGGGGTTTACCGGATCATTGCCTTGTGGTCTTAGACGAGGCGTATGATGCCTTTATTGACGTTAATGATTTTCCGAATATGTTTAATGGTTTTAAGAATAAAAAAATTATTCTCCTGAAGACCTTCTCTAAGTCGTATGGCTTGGCAGGATTACGTATTGGTTATGCCGTGTTGAATGAAGAATTAGCCGGCTATATGGAGAGAGTGAGGCAGCCTTTTAATACCAATCTTTTGGCACAGGCAGGCGCAATGGCTGCCATTGAAGATAGGGAATTTTTACGTAAGACCAGGAGAATAGTCTTGGAAGGTAAGGATTACCTTTATGGTAATTTGAAAAAGCTTGGCTTGGCCTATGTCCCAAGCGTAGCAAATTTTATCCTTATCGATGTTGGGCAAGACGGAGTAGAACTGTTTAACAAGATGTTAAGGTTCGGGGTGATTGTGCGCGAGATGAAACAGTATGGACTAAAGAATTTTATCCGGGTAACCATTGGAACAAAAAAAGAAAACGAAAGATTTGTCAAAGTGCTCAAAAAAATCCTTAGGGGGAAGGAGAGACCATGATTATTGTCTTAAGGCCGGAGGCCACCGAGGCTCAAGTCAACCACATCATTGAAAAGGTAAAGAAACTGGGATTAACTCCGCATGTCTCTAAAGGGACTGAGCGCACGATTATCGGAGTGATCGGCCCGGAGGATATTCTGCGCGTTACTCCTTTGGAGGTTTTCCCCGGCGTAGAAAGGGTTATGCCGGTTTTGGCTCCTTATAAGCTTGTTTCGCGGGAGTTTAAAGCCGAAGATTCGATTATTGAATTGGGAAAAGGGGTTAATGTCGGAGGCAAGAAAATTACGGTGATGGCCGGACCATGCGCGATTGAAAATATAAATATGCTGCGCGCGATTGCCAGTGAAGTTAAAAAAGCAGGAGCGAGTGTCTTGCGCGGCGGAGCATTCAAACCGCGTACTTCTCCTTACAGTTTTCAAGGGTTGGGAGAGGAAGGCCTTAAAATACTCAAAGCAGTCGGGGATGAATTTAATCTGGTTACCGTAAGCGAAATAATGGATACCCGCGATGTAGAACTGATCAGCCGTTATGTTGATGTGCTGCAGATCGGCGCCCGGAATATGCAGAATTTCAACCTCTTAAAAGAAGTGGGGATGACTAAAAAGCCCGTCTTGTTGAAGAGAGGTTTGGCCTCGACCGTAAAAGAAATGCTCATGTCCGCGGAATACATCTTAGCCGGAGGAAATTTTAATTTAATGCTTTGTGAGCGCGGCATCAGGACTTTCGAAGATTCCACGCGTAACACTTTGGATATCAGCGCGGTTCCGGTGATTAAGCAGTTATCGCATCTGCCTATCATCGTTGATCCTTCGCATGCAGCCGGAAAATGGGGGCTGGTCGGACCCCTTTCTAAGGCCGCGGTTGCGGTGGGCTCTGACGGTTTGATTATCGAGGTGCACACCTCTCCGGAAGACGCGATGTCTGACGGCGCACAGTCATTAATACCTTCAAATTTCACCAGTTTGATGTGCGAGTTGAAGAATCTAGCCAAAGCCACAGGAAGAGAGATATAATGCGCCTGTTCAATAAAGTAGCGATTATCGGAACAGGTTTAATTGGAGGCTCCCTTGGCCTGTTCATAAAAAAGCATAGGCTGGCCCAAGAAGTAGTGGGAGTGAGCCGGCATAAGAAGAGTTTAGGGTTAGCTTTAAAAATGAAGGCTATAGACCGCGGCTCGCTTTCGCTGGATATTATCAGAGGAGCGGATCTTTTGATTCTAGCTACACCAGTAGAGACGATCGTTAATTTAAGGAAACAAATTCTTAAGATCGCGGGTAAAGGTTGTTTAGTTACAGATACCGGAAGCACTAAGGTAAATATAGTTTCTTTTTTAGAAAAAACTTTTCCTAACTACATTGGCGCTCATCCTTTGGCAGGCTCGGAAAAATGTGGAATCGCCAATGCCTCTATAGGCCTATTTAAAAATTCTCTCTGTATATTGACTCCGACTAAAAAAACGCAAAAGAAAGCCTTGGATAAAATAAAAGCGCTTTGGGTTAAAGCCGGGGCCAGGGTTGTTTTACTTTCGCCTAAAGAACACGACAGGATCCTTTCTTTTACCAGTCATCTTCCGCATAGCGTTGCCTTTTCGCTTATTGACTCTATTCCGGATAAATTTTTAAAATTCGCTAGCGGCGGGCTTAAGGATACGACGCGCATTGCCGCATCCAGCCCGGAGCTTTGGCAAGGGATATTCTTAACGAACAAAATCAATCTGCTTGAGTCAATAAGCTTATTCGAGGAGGGCTTAAATAAACTGAAATTCGCCATAAAAAATAACGATAAAAAATTACTTACGCATATTTTAACTCGGGCGCAGAAAAAAAGAATTATCCTCGCATGATTATCGCTATCGATGGCCCCGCAGGCGCAGGTAAAAGTACGGTCGCTAAACTACTCGCCAAAAAACTTAAATTTCTTTATATCGATACCGGCGCGATGTATCGGGCGCTTACCTTAAAAGTGTTAGCCGAAAAAATTAATATAAAAGAGACTGATAAAATAATCAAGCTCGCTTCCCAGAGCAATATTAATCTGATCAATGATCCTGATGGTACGCTAAGGGTATTGTTGGATGGTCGTGATGTATCGAGCGCTATCCGCCAGCCAGTGATCACTCAGTTTGTTTCCGATATTGCCAAAATAGGGGATGTGCGTAAGGTTATGGTCGGGCTGCAAAGGAAACTCGGGGGCCAGGGAGATGCCGTGCTTGACGGCCGCGACATCGGCACAGTGGTTTTTCCGGATGCCCACAAAAAGTTTTACGTGGACGCGGATTTTAAAGAGAGAGTAAATCGAAGATACAAAGAAGCGCTGGGCTTGGGTCAAAACCTGACTTTTGAGGAAGTAGCCGAGGATCTTTCTAACCGCGATAATATAGATTCTAATCGTAAAGTCGCGCCGCTTAAACAAGCCGACGACGCAATCTACGTGGATACGACGAATTTGAGCATAGAAGAAGTGGTTGATAAATTATTAAAAGAAATTTAATGGATAAATCCCTTATTCGCAACTTTTCAATCATTGCCCATATTGACCATGGTAAATCCACCCTCGCCGACCGGATTTTGGAGATCACCGGCGCAGTGGATAAAAGGCATAAAGGCGCGCAGCTGCTGGATGATATGGATTTAGAGCGTGAGCGCGGGATTACGATTAAAGCATCTATGGTCAGGTTGTCTTACACTGCCCGCGATGGAAAAGAGTATGTGCTGAATTTGATCGATACTCCCGGCCACGTGGATTTTACTTATGAGGTCTCTAAATCTTTAGCTGCCTGTGAAGGGGCTGTTTTAGTGGTGGATGCGGGACAAGGTATCGAGGCGCAGACAGTAGCCAATTACTATCTGGCTATGGAGAACAACCTTGAGATCGTGCCGGTGCTTAATAAGATAGATCTTGTTTCCATCGATATTCCGAAAGTGAAGAAACAGATTGTTAACGTGTTGGGCTTTAAGGAAGAGGATATTATCCCGGCTTCGGCAAAAGACGGTACCGGGGTTAGGGATATTTTAGAAAGGATAATTCAGGTTATCCCCAGCCCGAGTGGAGAAGATAGCCATCCTTTAAAAGCCCTGGTTTTTGACTGCCGTTTCGATGCTTATAAAGGAGTGGTAGTTTTCGTCAGGATTGTGGATGGAAATATTACTCCGGCTACTCAGCTTAAAATGTTGCATTCTGGTACAGTTTATAAGATTGAAGAGCTGGGAGTATTTAAAAACTTAAAATATTCCGCGGTTACTTCTTTAACCTGTGGAGAAGTGGGGTATTTTACGGCAAACATCCGCCAGGCGCGAGAAATTATTATCGGCGATACGATCACTGATCCCAAGAATCCTTGCGCTTGCGCCTTACCCGGATACCGTACTCCCAAACCTTTGGTTTTTTGCGGGATATACACGGTGAATCCGGGAGATTTTCCGGAGTTACGCGACGCTATGGATAAGTTAAAGCTATCCGATGCCTCATTTGTTTTTGAACCGGAGAATTCACAGTCTTTTGGTTCAGGATTCCGCTGCGGGTTTTTAGGGCTTTTGCATATGGAGATTGTTCAGGAGCGCCTGGAAAGAGAATATAATTTAAATTTAATCCTGACTGTCCCCAATGTAGTTTATCGGGTTATTCAAACCAATGGAGAGATGCTCGAGGTAGATACGCCGGCAAAGTTGCCGGCTCAATCGGATATTCGTGAAGCGCAAGAGCCGTATGTGAGCCTGCTGATGATCATTCCGGTGGATTCCATTGAAGCGGTCTGTGATTTTACTAAATCCAGGAGAGGAATTTTTCAATCCAACGAGTATTTAAGCGAGGATAGGGTTAAATTGACTTTTAATATTCCGCTTTCGGAAATTATCGTGGATTTTTATGATCGCATAAAATCGTTAACCCGGGGTTATGGTTCTTTGGACTACGAGTTTAAGGATTATTTACCGACGAAACTGGTAAAATTAGATATAATCTTAAACGGCCAGATTTGCGACGCCTTTTCTTCTTTAATGTGCAAAGATAAGGCGTATTCACGCGCGCACGCCTTAGTCACTAAGCTTAAAGAACTGATTCCGCGTCAATTATTCGAGGTTGCTATACAAGCTTCCGTGGGTAATCAGATCCTTGCCTCTGAGAAGGTGCGTTCGGTCGGTAAGCATGTCACGGCTAAGTGTTATGGCGGTGATATTACCCGGAAGCGTAAACTTTGGGAGGAGCAGAAGAAAGGTAAAAAGCGGCTGAAACAGTTCGGGAAAGTCGAGATCCCGCAGGAGGCTTTTTTGGAGGTATTAAAAATATGACGATAAAAAAGAAATCAGCTTTACGGGAATGGATAGAAGCAGCTCTTTTTGCGGCATTCCTCGCGTTTTGCGTTATCCGGCCATTTATTGTTCAGGCATTCAAAATTCCTACCGGCTCAATGCGTCCTACTCTCATTGAAGGTGATTTGATCTTGGTGAATAAATTTATTTACGGGGCAAAAGTTCCTTTTACGCATTTGCGCTTACCAGCGCTAAAAGAAATAAAAAGAGGGGATGTAGTTGTTTTTATCTATCCGGAAGACACCAAGAAGGATTTTATCAAACGCATGGTGGGTTTACCGGGAGATACGATTGAAATTAGGAGCGGGACGATTTATGTTAATGGTAAAGCTTTATTGGAACCTGTTTTTAATCAGCGTTATTATTATAACCGGGGGGATTTTGCCAAGGAAGACGAGAAGTTGGTGGTTCCCGCGGATAGCTATTTTGTCTTAGGGGATAATTCAGGTTCTTCTAAGGATAGCCGTTATTGGGGTTTTGTTCCTAAAGATAATGTTCTTGGCCAAGCCATGGTTATTTATTGGCCGCCGCAACGGATTAGAATAATTAAATAAATATGAACATCGCGAATAAGATTTCTACTTTTAGGATATTAAGCGTCCCGTTTTTTATCGCCAGCCTGCTTTATTATGCCCCGCAAAGAGATTATTTGAGGTTTATAGCCTTGGGAATTTTTATTCTGGCAGCGCTTTCAGATGCTATTGACGGCTATGTGGCCAGAAAATCAAAACTGCTCTCCAAGGCCGGGTTGATCCTCGATCCTTTGGGGGATAAGCTATTATTGATGAGCGCTTTTATCTGCCTTTACGCCAACACTAATCTGGCCCCCAGATTTCCGCTTTGGGTAATTCTTATCGTGATCAGCCGCGATGTGATTATCATCTTGGGCGCGATTGTAGTCTATATCGTAAAACAAAGCATCAATATTATCCCTACCCGCTGGGGAAAAATTTCAACCCTCTTTCAAATGTTGGCGGTAATCTCTGTCTTGCTGCAGTTAAAATTTTCTCCGCTATTTTGGTGGTTGGCAGCCATTTTTACGGTTGTATCGGGCGCTTTCTACATCAACAGGGGATTTGTGATACTCTATGCTTTGGACAGTTCTCGGAATAATCATTAGTTATTTTATAGGTTCAATTCCTACCGCCTACATCTTTGGCCGTTTGATTAAAGGCGTAGATATCCGTAAATTCGGCTCAGGAAATGTCGGAGCGACCAATGCCCTTAGGCTATTAGGTAAAGGCTGGGGGATAACGGTATTAGTTTTAGATATACTCAAAGGGTTTTTACCTGTAATATTCCTATATAATATTCTAGGTTCTAAGTCCAATCTATCATTGGAAACCTTCTGTATTCTTATCGGCGTAAGTTGTATCTGCGGCCATAACTGGACGATCTTCTTAAGGTTTAAAGGCGGCAAAGGTGTGGCTACCACATTAGGCGTATTTTTGGGGCTCTCCGTAATCATCCCCGGACTAAAGATTGTCCTGGGGTTAACTATCCTAGTCTGGTTAGTTACATTCATGATTAGGAGAGTTATCTCTCTGGCATCAATATTGGCTGCTTTAAGTTTTCCTTTATTCGCGATATTATTCAGGCAATCCCCCGGCCTGACTTTTATAAGTATACTACTGGCAGCATTCATTATCTTCCGTCACAAATCCAACATCAAAAGAATCCTCGCGGGGAAAGAAACTCGCCTTTAGAAACCGCTTTCTTTTTAACCCCAAATAGGCTTGAAAGCACCTTGGCAAGCCTTTATACTCTGTCTTGAAGGGGTGAATTAAAATGCGCGACCTATTGTTTAAGAACTTGACTTCTGACGACCACAGGCGCAAGATAATCGCCAGCTCTGAAATTGTGGAAAAACAGGGCGTGCGCAGTATCATCCGCAGGCATTTTATCTGCATGGTTAAGGAAATCAAAGATGAGCGTAATATCCAAAAACCGTTGCCGCATCTTTATATCCTTAAAGAACATAACACTAGAGAGCAAAAAGAAAAGTTTTTCTGCAAAATCAAAGGCAGCCTCTGTGCGGTACATAAAGGTAAATTATTATTAGTTATCTTTATGCATTCCCTCAAAATTGACCTCGTAACTCTTCCGCAGCAAGTAAACTGATTTTTCTTAAAGACTAGTTGCATATTACGGAAATACATGGTATAAGTTATTTGTTATGAAGATACCCAAGTTTTATTTTGATACATCAATATTTAATTTTGCGCTTGCTGATGATGTTCCCACGGAAAGGGAAATTACTCTTAGGCTTCTTGAAGAAGTAAGAGGCGGCAAGTACGAGGTATTCATTTCGGAAGTAGTTTTAAGAGAAATAAACAGAGCCCCGCAAGAGAAAGCGGTAAAATTAAGAGACTGTATCAAGAAAATAAATCCAGAAGAGCTTATTTTGGATGAGAATACTCTATCTTTAGCGAAAGAATACATAGACAAAGGGGTTATCCCGCCAAAATACGAAGACGATGCGTTGCACATTGCGGTAGCTTCGGTAAATAATTTGGATGCAATAGTGAGTTGGAATTTTACCCATATCGTAAAATTAAAGACTAAGCGGGAAGTTTCAGGAATAAACACCCTCATGGGATACAAGCCTATAGAAATCTGTTCTCCTCAGGAGGTGATTGAAAATGCTTAAAGAATCAGGACCAATGAAAGAGATCCACGAAATTCAGGAAATACTTTACGAAGAGCATAAAAAAATGACAAATAAAGAGAAGCTTGTTACGCTTCACCGTGAAGCGGAAGAGGCAGAAAGAAAATACGGCTTCACCCTAAGAAAGGTTTCTCATGTAAAATAACTTTTACCCCGCACGATCCGTGTGTGCGGTGGTAAAAAAAAGAAAGCGTAAGAAATTAAATTATTGACAAGACCAAAAACTGATATATAATATTTTTAATTATGAGTAGAAAATATTTCGTCTTGTCGCTGCTTTTGCTCCTGCTGTTTTTGTCTCTTCTCACCGAAAAATCTTTTGCTTCTGGCCCGGCCGCGGATTATCTATGCGAGCTGGGCGCTACTTTTTATAGCATGGGCAGGTATGACGATGCTCTTTCGGAATTCAATAAGGCGTTGATGCTTGATCCCGGGAGCGAAACCGCCAAAAAATATATTAACGATATTTTTAAACAAAATCTTAATCCCCTTGGCACAACCAAGCCAATATCAGAAGAAAAACCAGCCCTAAAAAAAGTCTCGAAAGTGCTTTCGAAAGAAGAAATAATGAGCGAGGCTATGAATAACTTCGAGAATAAAACTCCAGAAGACAAGAGCTATTCTCGCCCTTATAAATCTCCTGAAAAAAAGCCATCAGCGGTAACCGAAGAAAGGGGAACTAAGGTCGGCCCCTTTAAAATAAGTGGAGAAACCCAGCTTAGTTTTGGGGTTACTCCTGATGACTTTATTTGGAAGAGGGCAAACTTTAATTTAAATGAGCGTTTTAAGAGCTACCGGATGACCTCTGATGCCGCGTTTGACCGCAGGTTTAATACCTTTGACCCTGCGATTTACGACTCGCTTAGCCTGAATGTAGATACCGAAAATAAAGAGGGATTTAATTTTCATACCAATCTTACGGTTGACCCCTGGAGTTTCACCGGTAAAAGCAGTAAGGTAACAATCCCTTCCGGAAATGATACTGCAGAAATACAGTTGCGTTACTGGTCAAATACCGGCTATGTGGTGAATAATACAGCTTATACCTTGCTTGCAGGTGATACGATTAATATTCCAGAGCTTAAAGTTAAAAATGGTAAAACTGACCCTTTTATCGTTACTTCTGATAGGTTAGGTAATAATTTCAATATTCCTTCTATGAAAATAAAGCGCGAATTCCAGCCTTTGCGCGAATTCTGGCTTGATTATACCAATGATCAGGCTAAATTCCGCGTTTTTCCTATGGGCTACCAAGACCAGGCTTATACTTCCGATGACCCTATGAACATAACTAATCATGGTATATGGTGGAAGGATAGTAAGTGGTTGCGTCAGTATACACCGGGTAATTTTAATCCTAATGATGCTCCTGTTTCGTTTGTTAAGGGCCGTTGGGATGATTCACTTTCTTTTCAGGTCAAGGATAGCACAGGTAAATATCTAACCGCCTTAAGAGGTTTTGCTTTTAATTTCCAACCGGAGGAAAACACTTCATTGGATATTACTGCCGCGACTCCCAAGCATCTTTGGCAGGATTATGCCGCGGTGGATAACGCGATTTTAGCCACCCGGCTAAAGCATTATTTTGCCGATAACTTTATGCTCGGAGCTACCTTTACCAACCGTTCCGGTTTTATCACCCAAAAAAGCCAGAAGCTGGATAGCTTGAATTTCGTCACTGGCGTGGATTTAGGCTATGAAATAGCCGACGGCCTAAAAGCCCAGGCCGAAGTTTTAGCTTCCCAGTCAAAATACGATATGAGCAATGCCGGCTACGAGACCGATGCCAAAGGAAATGCCTATTATTTTTCTTTTATTACCCGCTACCCTTATAAGAAGATTATGGATTTAAAATATGGATATGACGATATAGCTATAGATAAGGACGAGAGTTTCTTGGTAAAGGGAAAGTTTTACCTTAGCCGTATGGATTCAGGATTTGATTCGGCGCTTTCGGATTATCATAATACCCGGCAGGATGTCTTTTGGTCAAGGCATATCCATTTTCGCACGCCTTTGGATTATTATAGCGAAGGACTGGATAAGCCTGTTGACCATTGGGGAGAGCTTAATTCTACGCGCATCGGAGACGGTATTGATTCCGGCAGGAGCACCATAGGGTTTCGGCTGGAAACTTTCTTTGAGGATAAATTTACCAATCTTTTTGATGTGCGTAATGTGCATAATCAACAAGGAAAATTTGTGGAAAACGTAGCGCGGGATGAAGCAACGTTAAAACTCACGGATAAACTTACGGCCAAAGGTTTGGGTATTTATCATAAATTACCTAAAACTGTTGGCGGAATAGATCCGTTTGTCTATGATGGTAAGACCGGGAACTTCTTTATTAATAACGATGTACCGGATGGAGTGAATCCTACGCTTAAAACCGGCTCTATTGGTTTAAATTACGATTTCTTTGACTGGTTGAGTTTAAATGGTATCTATGAACGTACGAATGATTACACCTTAGCTTACGGTGATTTTCCTCGTAATGTGCTAAGAAATGACACGACTTTAAACAGCGTAACCTTTCAGGATAGTAATCGTTACCGTTCTGTCACACCTTTTCTTTTTAACCAAGGCGTCTTCCCTCAGGCCCCGTATGAATTTTATAATGTATTTAAATGTGGTTTAAAGATAATGCCTTTAGATAATCTGGAGATTTATCTTGATTACACCAGAAATGAATTTGAAGCTGCTTCTATGATTTCTGATAGTATGAATCATGTGGGTATAGATATTGCCTATATGCCGACTAAGAAGATGGGTATGTTTTTTAAATATACCTACTCTCGTTCTCAGGAACTACAGAGGTTACAAGATGGAATTACTGAACCCTTAGGCCACCATAATTTCTTTGGCGAATTCAGGTATCTGCCTTCCAAGGATGACCAGCTAATTTTAGAGTATGGAGTGGGTGACTATACTAATATCGGTAATCTTGGCTCTATGGATCCCTATGGTGGAGGCATGCTTACCTTAGACACGCAGCACATCATCCGCGCTTATTACCGCAGGAAATTTTAAATTTGTCATTGCGAGGGCACGAAGTGCCCGAAGCAATCTCTGAAACGGGATTGCTTCGTCGCTAGCGCTCCTCGCAATGACTACCGAGTTTTATACTAAGTAAATATCTATCTTACTGATCTGGCGTGATCTTATTGCTTCCGCGTATGGCGAGGGTATAAGCGAAGAATTAAATTCGATAGGCTTATCTTTATCCCAAAGGATAACTTTAATAATTTGCGCCGCATGCTTGCCAAAGGTATCTTTTCTTTTAGGGTTATGATAGGTAACGTTGATTTTGCCTAGGAAATTAAAACTGTAATTACCTCTTTTGTTAAATAGCCAGCCGTTAAGTTTAGGCTCAAACCTTAAAGCTAATTTATCATTTTCTAGGAAGAAAGGGTTCTTGCCGATATTCATTGTCAGCCATATTTGGAGGAATTCCGCGGTTGACCCTGAGAGCCGGGCGACAAATCCGTTTCCGTGCAGTTTTTTATCGGGAAAGGCGCTGCTCACTAAAAAAGAGGAGTTTTCTAAAATACTTCTTCCATAAACAGCGGGTTTCTGAAAAGGGATAAGCACATTTTTAAAATCCGCGTAGAACTCTTCATATAGCCCTGTCTTTAAAAGCTCCAAAAGGTATTTATATTCCATATGCAGCCAGATGGATTCATTTTCCAGCCAGCCCGGGGTAAAGATCCGGCATCTTCCGATATCTTCCGGCATATTTCCTAAAGCCGCGGTTACCTTATACATCTTAAGTTTTTGATCAAAGAGCCCGCTATTTTTTGTCCCCAAGTGAATCTTACGGGCTTTCTCCTGATTATCAGCGAGCCTAAGTCCGTGCATTTGCGTCTCAAGGAATAGCGGAAGCTTAATTTGCCTAAATTCAGTTGGTTTGATAAAATGCTCGTCGCCAGTTTTGTAGGTAATCACTTCGTTGATAAAATAACCGCAATAGGTTTTTTTCTTTTCATCCCAAGCCTTATTTATCCCGGCATCGATTTGCTTGAGCAATGTATCGATAATTCCGATTATTTCGCGGGGAGAGATTTCTCTTTCATTTCCGCTAACACCCATTTTGGTTAAGAGGCGGTAATTTTCTTTAGCCGAGTGGGTTTGGTCCCACCAACTATAATCATCAATCTTATTATTAGATAAATCCAGGGTGAGCTGGTTAAGCCCGCTTAAAAGCGCGTAAATCTCTTCGGTTATATTCAACCTACCAACGCCGGTTTTTTGCAGAGCGCCTTGAATGAAAAGGCAGAGCCGTTTTAACTCGAATGTCTCGCAAAGCGACGAACCAAAGAGGGCAGGAAGGCCGTTTAGCGAGTCAAACCAATTAGGTTTATCCGCCTCCATTTCTATTCCTATACCGAATGGATCAAGGGAAGCGAATTTATTAGCAACTAGACAGAGTAGCTTATTAATTAATACTGTTTCATAGACTTGCTCTCCTTGGGACAAGGCTCTTACTAGATGGGGAGATTCACGCCGCTTATGGAGTGCCTCTTTTTTAAAGTTATCGTTAACAACCGAATGTAATTGTCGGGGTTTACCATTATAAAGAAGGTATTTTTCACTGCGCGGCTTAACCACTTCGGAATTATCGAAAAAAGTGAATTTTCTCTCTTCAAAAACTATTTTTTTAAGCTCTTCCGGATAAACTTTTAAATAACTTTCCAGGATATCAAGGTTATAATGCCAATGGTCGCTCCAAAATCCTTCTCCGTGTTCAGCTTCATCAATTTTAAGCGAAGAAGCGATGACTAGGTCGAGCAATTCGTCATAAGTTGCGTTGAGCTTGATCTTGTTATCTTCAATGAAGAGAATAAGCTCGCCGGGAGTAAATTTCTTCTCAAGGAATGAAAGTATCCTGTCGATTTTATTTTCGGGAGCAATGTTATTTAGTTTGGCCCTAAGGTTTTCTTTATCTTTCAGGATAAAAATTGATCCCTTTACGGTTAGGGGATTAAAACCGTCTAACTGGATTAAGTTAAAGAGGGTAGTAACATTTTCATCTTTTATTTCAGGATTAAACCAGATGTCGTTCCTGCGGTTCTGGTTTAAATCGCGGTAGTTCCCGTTTCCCTGAGCGAAGTAGGTAGGGGCGATCTGGAATTTATTATAATCGCGCTCAGGATCCCCGTGTTTACGCGCATAAAGGTAAAATGTTTTCCCTGATTTAAAAGTAAGAGGATAGCCGCCGCGCATCAGGTTATCCAGATAGGTTTGTTGAGCATAGAGATCGAATACTTTTGAGCTTGAGGAAGTATGGATATCGTTCATTAATTCTTCAATAATCCGCCTGTTTTCTGCTTTCTTTTTTTCGAGGTAACCGCTGGAGGTAATTTTAGGGATAGCCTTATTGAGCGCCTCAAGGCTGCGCATGTAGCCAATCACTGAGTATAGGGTTTTTTCTTCCTCTTTTGCTAATTTTAGATTTAGAAAAGAGAAGGCGGAAGGAGTTTTAGCGTTGAGCTTTTTAGACGCGGAAGCGCCGAGCCCCTTATTTTTAATAAAATTAATCGGTAAGGAAAAATCGGTGATTTCGGCGAAAACATCTTCAGCATCAATTATTGGTTGGGTAAGTTTTATTTGATTGCCTTCCGAAGTAAAACCTAAGTAAAAATTACCCTCGTTAATATGTATAACTTCCGGCCGGTCAACTGGATCGACCTTAAGCCGGTAAAAAGGTGCTTTATTTTTTAGATTTTCTACCTCCATCCACGCTTCGATGGTCCGGGACATTTTTTTCAAGAAAAAGTTGTTCGTTCCAAAAGGGATTATTTGAGGTAAACCATCAATCAGCTCGATCTTTTTATCGGTTCTAGAGGTATTTTCTATGGTTAAAATCCGGCTAAGGCCGGCGTAGTTATCCGACGGGATATTGAAATATTCAACCCTTACTTTCAACCCTAAGGTAGAATTGGTTTCTTCAAGCGATAGCCCCCATGGGCTGATGAGCATTTTATTATGAATATTATAGTTAAGATTGCTAAAGCCGTTGTGAAAAGGTTCGTAAAAAATAGTTTTAGCTTGGGTAGATATTTTAATGAAAGTGCGGAAGCCTTGGCTGCTAACGAGTTGCCAGGCTTTATTCGCCGGGAGGAATTCCAGGATGGCATGGTCTTTATCTTTGATCCCAAAACTTGAGATAGCCTGACCGCGGTTGACATAAAAGGTCCACATTGGTATGCCGTATTTACCGGCTATACCGGGAAAGAAATTGGAAAAGGGCTTGGCGTAGTTATAGTTTTCGATAACGAACTGGCCAGCCTCATTCAGGTAATATTTAGGTGTTTGAGTGGATATTTTCATCTGAAGATATTTTAGCCGATTTAGGCCTTTTGTCCACAAATTTTTCTAATGTAGGGGACACAAACTAGGGGACACTTTCCTTTTGAGGCTTTCATTAGAGCCCTGACGGAAAGTGTCCCCTAGTTGTGAGTTAGGAAAGTGTCCCCTATCTTTGAATCCGATTGTGTTTGACTTTTGGCTCGAGGGATGTTAAGATAATTTTTTATAACTACAAGGAGCGCTGTGGGGATAGACAAAAAGACAGTTGAGGGTGTGGCACATCTGGCGCGCATTGAGCTGGAGCCAAAGGAGTTAGAGAAATTATCTCATCAATTAGAGCATATATTGGCTTTTATTGATAAATTAAGCGTTTTAAACACGGATAATGTCCCTCCCACAAGCCATATTCTTCCGCTAAATAATGTATTAAGGAAAGACGAAACTAAGCCCTCACTTTCTATTGAAAAGACCCTTGCCAACGCGCCTGCTAAGCAAGGAAATTTTTTTGTTGTACCCAAGGTGATTGAATAGAAATGGAACTTTATAAATTAACTGCTCACGAACTCCTCGAAAAATTAAAGAATAAAGAAATAACCGCGGAAGAAATCTCCTCAAGTTTAGCTAAGAGAATTGAGGATGTGGATGTTGAGGTTAAAGCATATGTGAGGACTCCAGAAAAATGGGGACAAAAAAGGGGACAGTCCCCAGAAAAAGGGGACAGTCCCCTTTTTTTCGAAACAAAAGGCATTCCTGTATCTATAAAAGATAATATCTGTACCGATGGTTATAGCACTGAATGCTGTTCAAAAATTCTCGAAGGTTTTAAGCCGCCCTATAATGCGACGGTAATCAATAAAATAAACGAGGCTGGACATAGTTTTCTGGGTTTAAAGTGCAATATGGATGAATTCGCTTTTGGTTCATCCACCGAAAATTCCTGTTTTGGCCCGACGCGTAATCCTTGGAATTTAGAATCTGTTCCCGGCGGTTCTTCCGGAGGCTCAGCAGCGGCAGTGGCCGGGGATGAAGCAATTTGGGCCCTGGGTTCGGATACTGGCGGCTCTATCCGTCAACCTGCTTCTTTCTGCGGAGTGGTGGGATTAAAGCCGACCTATGGAAGGGTTTCGCGTTATGGTTTAATCGCTTTTGCCTCCAGCCTTGATCAAATCGGGCCGCTGACTAAAGATGCGCGGGACTCGGCGCTGCTAATGAATATAATTTCCGGCTTTGACCCGCTTGATTCCACCTCGATCAATATTCCTGTTCCTGATTATACTAAGGATTTGATTAACGACGCCAAAGGTTTAAAGATCGGTATTCCCAAAGAATATTTTGTAGAGGGCCTTGATCCTGAAGTTAAATCAATAGTTGAAGAAGCGATTGATAAATTAAAGGGCTTGGGAGCGCAATTTAAAGAAGTTTCCCTGCCGCACACAGAATACGCTGTCCCAGTTTATTACATCATCGCTACTGCCGAAGCCAGTTCTAATTTAGCCCGTTTTGATGGCGTGCAATATGGTTTAAGGGCTAAGACGCAAGGGTTGATTGATATGTATAAGAAAACGCGCCAACTCGGATTTGGCGACGAGGCTAAGCGCAGGATAATCTTAGGGACATTCGCGCTTTCACACGGCTATTACGACGCTTATTACCTGAGGGCATTAAAGGTACGCACGCTGATTAAACAGGATTTTGACAATGTATTTAAGGATTTTGATTGTATTGTTACGCCTACATCGCCTACCGCGGCCTTTAAAATCGGTGACAAAGTAGATGATCCGCTTAAAATGTATTTATCGGATATCTACACCATCTCGGTAAATTTAGCCGGGATTCCGGCGATCTCCATTCCGTGCGGATTTACCAAAAAAGGATTACCGGTAGGCTTACAAATTTTAAGCAGGCATTTTAATGAAAGCGCGCTTTTTCGCTTAGCCTATACCTACGAACAGAATACTGAGTGGCATAAAATGAAACCAAAATTATGAAATACGAACCGGTCATCGGATTAGAAGTGCATTTGCATTTAAATACTAAAACCAAGGCTTTTTGCGGCTGCTCTACGCAATTCGGCAGTGAACCCAATGCGCAAGTCTGTCCTGTATGCTTAGGTTTTCCCGGGTCACTCCCGGTTTATAACCAGACTGCCCTGGATTATGCTATCAAAGTTGCCTTAGCCTTAAATTGCAAGGTTCAGGAACATACCAAGTTTGACCGGAAAAATTATTTTTATCCTGATTTGCCTAAAAATTACCAGATTTCACAATATGATTTGCCGCTTTCTATGCACGGGTTTCTGGATATCGAACTCGGCGGTCAAGAAAAACGCATTGGTATAACCCGGGTACATATGGAAGAGGACGCGGGAAAGCTCATTCATCAGGAAGATTGCAGCCTGGTAGATTTTAACCGCACCGGAATTCCGCTTTTAGAGATTGTCAGCGAACCGGATCTAAACTCTCCTGAGGAAGCTTATGAGTATTTATCCACCCTTAAGAGCGTCATTGAATACTTGGATGTCTCGGATTGCGATATGGAAAAAGGATCGCTGCGCTGTGATGCCAATATATCCTTAAGGCCGGCAGGCTCAAAAACCTTAGGGGTAAAAACAGAGCTGAAGAACATGAATTCATTTAAGGGTGTAAAAGATGCCTTAGCTTTTGAGATAGGGCGTCAAAATAAATTATTGGAATCAGCAGAGACATTACTTCAAGAAACCCGGCTTTGGAATGCTAAATCTTCGGAAACACTTCCGATGCGCGTCAAAGAAGGAGCTAAGGATTACCGCTATTTTCCTGAGCCGGATTTACCCGCGCTTATAATCACGGAAAGTAAGATAGCGGAAATAAAAAATACGATTCCGGAATTACCTAAAGAAAAAATGAGACGTTTTATTAAAGATTATGGGCTGTCGGAATATGACGCGAAAGTATTAACCGCTTCCAAGTGGACAGCGCGATTCAGCGAAGAAACGATGCGTAAATTTAGCGCGGTTAATAAAAAACCGGTGGCGAATTGGATCATTGGGCCGTTAGCAGGCATAGCCGGAAATAAATCCTGTGAAATCTCCGCGCTGAGAATTTCGGCTGATCAGCTTGTGGATTTGATCGAATTAGTTGAGAAAAAACAGGTTATTTCAAACTTGACCGGCAAGGTTGTTTTGGAAGAGATGGCTAATACCGGTAAGCATCCCCAAAAAATAATCGAAGAAAAAAATTTGGCCCAGATTTCCGATTCAACCAGTTTGAATAGTGTTATTGCCGGGGTGATCAAGGAAAATCCCAAGTCTGTCGCGGATTATAAGACAGGAAAAGCGAATGCCCTGATGTTTCTGGTCGGACAGGCAATGCGTAAAAGCGCGGGAAAGGCCAACCCTAAAATGCTACAGACGTTATTAAAGGAGCGTTTGGATAGTGAATAAGAAAATTATCGCCTTATTAATGGTGATCATCGTGCTTTTAGCTTGTGCTACTTTGGCGATTTCCTTTGATAAGAAAAAGAGCAATGATTTGTACCGGCAGGTCGAACTTTTTTCGGATGTCTTGGCGGTTGTGGATACGGATTATGTGGATGAAGTAAAGCCAAAGGATCTGATTTATGGCGCTTTAAAAGGCATGCTCTCTTCCTTGGATCCGCACAGCCAGTTTATGGACGCGGATACTTACAATGAATTAAAATCGGATACCGAAGGGCAATTCGGCGGCTTAGGAATCGAGATCTCCTTGAAAGACGGGCTACTCACGATCATTACGCCGATCGAGGATACTCCGGCTTGGCAGGCAGGGCTAAAAGCAGGAGACCGGATTGTGAAAGTTAATAATCAGTTAACCCGGGGAATAGACCTAAGCGAAGCGATGAAAAAGCTGCGCGGTAAACCGGGTGAAATAGTTAAGCTGACTATCTTGCGGGAGTCAGAGAAAAAGTTACTGGAGTTTTCGATTACCCGCGCAATCATCAAAATTAACGATATTAAAGAGGCGAAAGTATTGGAAGGAGGTATCGGTTATATCCGCATGTTGGAATTCAGGGATAACACTCCTAAGGATTTTAATGCCGCGATTAAAAAGTTAGTTAAACTTAAAATGGACTCTCTGATATTGGATTTACGCAATAATCCGGGAGGAGTGCTGGAGAGCGCTTTAGAGATAACCGGAAAATTTATCCCCGAAGGGAAATTGATTGCTTATACTAAGGGCAGAAAAGAGAACCAAAATTTACAATTTAAGGCGCAAGCCAAGCATCCGATGCTTAACTTGCCTATGGTGATATTAATCAATGAAGGGTCGGCTTCCGGAAGCGAGATTCTCGCCGGGGCATTGCAGGATTATAAACGAGCGGTAATTTTAGGGGAAAAATCTTTTGGTAAGGGCTCGGTGCAAACAGTTATACCTTTAAGCGACGGCTCGGCATTGAGATTGACGACCAGTAAATATTTTACTCCTTCGGGTAAAATTATCCATGGGAAAGGGGTTATCCCCGATCTAGTCGTAAGTAACGGGATTAAAAAAGAAAAAGATGAAGGGCCTTGGGAATACAAGTCGGATTTACAGGTTATGGCGGCGGTCAATCTTATAAAGAAAGGGATTGCTTTGCCCCTTCGGGGCTCGCAATGACAGTTTTTTAATGAAAAAACTTGCCACCATTATTCTGATATTGGTTATTTTATTCGCACTAATCGCCTTTCTTACCAGAAAACCTCAGAAGGCAGTCAGCTTTAAGCCAGTGATCAAGGGAAGGATTGCTATTGTCCTAGATGACTGGGGGTATAATTTAAATAATCTACGGAGTATAGAAGAAATAAAATATCCCCTTACCGCATCAATTTTACCTAATATTGCCTATACCCGAAAAGTCGCTGAAGAATTACATTCGAGGGGTTTTGAAGTAATTTTACACCTGCCTATGGAGCCGGAAGAAAAGTTGAGCCTGGAAAAAAACACCATCAAAACCTCGATGGAGAAAACCCAAATTTTGAATATTCTGGATAGTGATTTGAGCAGCATTGCCTACGCTGACGGAGTATCAAATCATATGGGGTCTAAAGCGACAAGCGACTTAAAGACGATGGAAGTTATTTTTAAGGAATTAAAAAATCGGCATCTTTACTTTCTGGATAGTTTTGTAACCTCGAAGTCTGTCTGTTCGGATTTAGCGCGTAAAATTGGGCTGAGGTCATTTACGAGGGATGTATTTTTGGATAATCTGGAAGAGCGCGAGTATATCAAACAACAAATTTATAAACTTAAAGCTAAAGCAAGGGCAAAGGGATTTGCCATTGGGATAGGCCATGACCGTAAGGTTACCTTAGAGGTTTTAAGAGAGGTTATGCCGCAGATAGCCAAAGAAGGGTATAAATTTGTGTTTTTATCGGAGCTATCAAGATGATTGTTCTAGGGCTTGAGACTTCCTGCGATGAGACCTCCGCGGCGGTGGTGAAAAACGGGAAGAAGATAATTTCTTGCGCGGTGGCCTCCAGCCTTGAATTCCATAAAAAATACGGAGGGGTAATTCCGGAGATTGCTTCGCGCGCTCAACTGGAAACAATTACCGGAATCACGGATTGCGCGATACGGGAAGCGAAAATAAAATTAAGGGATATTAACTTGATTAGCGTAACCAGCGGCCCGGGGTTAATCGGTTCATTGTTAGTGGGCATTTCATTCGCCAAGGCCCTATCTTTAAGTTTAAATAAGCCATTATTGGGGATTAATCACGTCTATAGCCATTTTTACGCTAATTTCCTAAGCGGGGAAAAGATAAGATTACCATTTATGGCTTTAGTTGTTTCCGGCGGCCATACAAACTTATTTTTTGTCCGCGATTTTGATAAAATAGAGCTCCTCGGCCAGACTCAGGACGATGCCTGTGGAGAGGCCTTTGATAAAGTAGCTAAGATTCTAAATTTGGGTTACCCCGGGGGCCCAGCGATCGAGAAAATAGCCCTGCGCGGGAATCCCGATAAGATTAAATTTAATTGTTCCGGCACGAAGAATGAATTAGATTTTAGTTTTAGCGGAATTAAAACCGCCGTCTTGTATTATGTTAGAGATCGAAAGACAAAAGTCAGAAGACAGGATACTGCTGATCTTGCGGCGAGTTTTCAGGAAGCTGTCATTGATACGCTTGTGAGAAAGGCACTCTTAGCCTGCAAGTTAAAAAAAATAAACCGGTTGGTTATAGGTGGAGGGGTAGCGGCAAATAGCCGGTTAAGGGGTAAATTTAATCAAGCTGCCCGGAAATTTAATTTAAACTGTTATTTCCCGCCAAGCTCTCTTTGTATGGATAACGCCGCGATGATCGCGGGCTTAGCATATCAACTATTTAAAAAAGGCCATTGCTCAGGCTTAGGCTTGAGCGCGGAATTAAACTAGCCATTGACAAGGGGGTTAAAATGCTTACAGACAGCCAAATTATTGTTCGTTTGGTACTAAGCGTAATTTTAAGCGGGTTGATTGGATTCGAAAGGCAACTGCACAAAAGGAATGCCGGGTTGCGCACGCATATTTTAGTTGCTTTGGGTTCTTGTCTTATAATGTTGACATCCATCTATGTTTTTGATATATATAAAGATATAGCCAAGGCTGACCCGGCGCGGATTGCCGCGGGAGTAATCACCGGTATTGGGTTTTTAGGCGCGGGTACGATTATTCGCGATAGAGAGGGAGTTAGAGGCCTTACTACCGCTGCCAGCCTTTGGGTTGTGGCAGGTATTGGTTTAGCTGCTGGATGCGGTTTTCTTAACGCGTCAGTTTACGCTACGGTTTTAGCTTTGATTGTCCTTTTCTTTTTAAGATACTTTGAGTCAATAGTTTTTAACGACGATAATGATAAGCAGCACTAAACATTGATACCGCACATAGTGCGGTATCAAACAAGCCATAAGCACCAGAGGTATGGCTTGTTTGAGGAGGTGGGATATGGCTTTTAAGAAAAAGCTGGAAGAAAAGATTTTAGATGTCGATGCCTCCATGCAAGGGACATTAAGTTTTAAAGACGCGGTAAATTTACGGATTAACGGGAAATTTGAAGGCACTCTTGAAACTAAAGGGAATTTGACCATAGGCCCTACCGCGGTAGTAACCGCGGATATTAACGGTGATAATATTATTATCGGAGGCAGGGTCAGAGGGAGGATCACCGCCAGAGAGAGACTAACCATTTTACCTGCAGCTATGGTTGAGGGAGATATCTTTCCGGCTAAATTAAATATTGCTGAGGGCGCGATTTTAGAAGGCAGGTGCTGCATGCTGCATGATTTTCTAAATGCCGAGGAGCTGGCCAGGTATCTGGAAGTTGATCTTAATTCTATCATGGAATGGGCAAATTCGGGTAAGGTCCCGGGCCACAAAGAGGGCGATGCCTGGAAATTCGAGAGAAAGGCGATTGATTCTTGGGTAGGTTCGGGGAAGATCGATAAATAAAAAATTAAACTATGAGCAATGAAAAACTTTTAACGGTAAGAGAAGTTTCCCTGCTATTAAGTATTTCGGAAAAAGAGGTGATCGATCTGGCAGAGACCGGGATTATACCGGCGTACAAGGTAGGAGGAGTTTACCTGCGTTTTAAGAGAGAACAGGTGCTGGGATACCAGAAGACACTGCGTCCGTTTACCGCTAAAGTTGAATCAGTCTCCAACAGCCCGCTCCAGGATAAAATAAGCGATTTTTTCTATTTCAACGATTTCTATATACTCTCCGCGGGCCTGATAGTTTTATTACTCGTAATCATCCTGGGGAGTTAAATCCAGATACAATGTCTTCAAAATCCGGTTTTTGCGATTTAGGATTTGCCAAGGTGGATATAGATAGAAAGCAACGCCGTGGTTTTGCCGAAGCAATCTACTGCGCGGGTAAAACCCGGGAACATATTAAAAATATAGCCTGCCAATTGATCAAGAACAGGCAGGATGTATTGCTTACCAGATTAGATAAGCAAACCTTCGATTATCTTAAAAAACAAATTCCCGGTTTAAAATATAATCTTTTAGCCAAGATTGGTTTTTTAACCAAGAGGCCTAGCTTAGCAAAAAAAGGATTAGTTTTAGTTATTTCAGCCGGCACGGCGGATCTGCCGGTAGCGGAAGAGGCGGCAGTAACCCTGGAGGTTATGGGTAATCGGGTAAAAAGATTGTATGATGTGGGTGTAGCGGGAGTGCATCGTATTATGCACCATGCCGGGCTTTTAAAAAAAGCTAAGGTGATTATTGTGGCTGCCGGAATGGAAGGAGCCTTAGCCAGCTTAGTCAGCGGATTGGTAAGCGTTCCTGTTGTCGCGGTTCCGACTAGTTGTGGATACGGCGCAAGTTTCGCCGGGCTTTCCGCGTTATTGACGATGCTCAATAGCTGTTCTCCGGGAATTGCTACGGTGAATATCGATAACGGTTTCGGCGCCGGATATTTTGCCAGTTTGGTAAATAAATGATTTCATTAAAAGAAGCTATAAAATTTCATGGGCATCTTGGGCCATATTTAATTTTGGGGATTATAGCCGGAAATTTAGGCTTAAAGAAGTTAGGCGTTAAGAAATATTTTGATTTGCGGGTTTTGGTTTACGGAGCAAATAAAAAACCAAAATCTTGCCTGATTGACGGTTTGCAGTTATCCACCGGAGCTACCTATGGGAAGGGGAACATTCAAAAATACGCGGCTAAGGAAATAAAGATAGTCATCCGGAATTTAAAAAACAATAAGGCTGTTATTATCACTTTGGGAGAATTCTTAGAGGAAAGACTAGCTGCTTTAAAAGGCCATAGCGACTCGGAAAATTTCGCTAAGGGATTATTAAAATCAGATTATCGCGAAATATTTAGATTAAACTAAGGAGAATATAACCATGGCTTTGTCAGGTTTGGATATTTATAAGTTGCTTCCTAAAACAAATTGCCGCGAATGCGGTTTTGCTACTTGTTTAGCTTTCGCTATGCAACTGGCCAAGAAAGCTGTTGGTATTGATAAATGTCCGCATTTGACCTCTGAAGTAAAGGGAAAGTTAGAAGCGCAATCCCAGCCGCCGATAAAATTAATTACCATTGGCTCAGGAGAAACGCGATTAGAGATCGGGAATGAAAATGTGATGTTCAGGCATGAAGAAAAATTTTTCCGGCCTGCCGGAATCGGTTTTATAGTTGAGGATAATTCTACGGACGCCGAAATTAAAACCAAGATAGAAAAAATCAATGAACTAAAATTTGAGCGCGTCGGCCAGCGTTTAGAGGTTAATCTCGTAGCCATAAGGCAGAATAAGGATGCCAAAAGATTTATTGACGTTGTTCAGCTTGTATCAGTAAACACTCCTTTAAGCCTGGTCTTGATGAGCCCTGATGCGCAAGCCTTAAAAGGGGCTTTGGAGATTTTAAAAGGCAGGAACCCTTTAATTTATCATGCTACCAAAGAAAATTTAACCGCGCTTACGCAGCTAGCCAAGGATTACAAGGTACCCTTAGTTGCTCAAGGTGACGATCTTGAGAAAGTCAGCGAATTAACAGCTGAGCTTTCGAAACAAGGTGTAAATGATTTAATTATAGAGACTGGTAAAAAGCCGATATCCGAAAAGGTATGGGATCTGACTCAAATTAGAAGGCTTGCTTTAAAAAAATCTAACCGCGGCCTTGGCTATCCTTCTTTAGTTGTGGTTGAGCAGAATGATGTTTACGCGGAGGCGCAAGAAGCGGCAACCTATATTACAAAATACGCCGGGATTGTTTTGCTTAAAGGAATCGAGTCTTGGGCTGTTTTGTCGCTTTTGACCTTGCGGCAAAATATTTATACTGATCCGCAAAAACCGCTTCAGATCGAACCTAAGCTTTATCCGATAGGGCAGGTAAACGATAAGTCTCCGGTTTTAGTCACGACTAATTTTTCACTTTCATATTATACTGTTTTGGGGGAAGTGGAGGCAAGTAAGATTCCCGCGTATATTATCAGTATAGATACAGAAGGAATGTCAGTATTGACTGCTTGGGCTGCGGAAAAATTTACCCCTCAAAAGATTAACGAATCGATAAACAAATTCGGGGTAAAGGACGCGATTTCGCATAAGCGCTTGGTTATTCCCGGGTATGTCGCGGTAATGAGCGGAGAGTTGCAGGACGAATCAGGATTTGAAATTATCGTCGGGCCGAAAGAAGCGGCAGGAATACCATCATTTTTGAAGAATTTATAACTACGCTAGGGGACACTTTCCTTTAGCAGCTTAGTAAGAGCCCTGACGGAAAGTGTCCCCTGATAGTGCCCTGTAGTGTGAGATATGAACAAATTTAAAGTTACCTTTCAACCGAATAATAAAACCGTCGAGGTACCCAAAGATACGACGGTTCTTTCGGCAGCGATCTCTTGCGGAGTGTCTATAAAGTCGGATTGCGGAGGGGACGGGGTCTGCGGCAGGTGTAAGGTTGTGGTAAAGAAGGGTGAGGTTTTAACTCAGCCCACAGGAATGCTTAATGATGAAGAGAGAAAACGTAATATATACCTAGCTTGTATTACTACTATACATAGCGATTTGGAAGTAGAGGTTCTACCTGAATCAAGAATTGATCCAAGTTCCAGGCTTAAAGGTATTTATTCGAAATCCGAAGAGATAGAATCGAAAGAAGCAGTTTCAAGCGATAAAGTATTCAAACACTCGCCACTATCCACAAAATTATATCTTGAGTTACCCCCGCCAAATTTGAATGATACAGCCAGCGACTTAGACAGGCTTTTTCGCGCTATTCGTAAAGCGCAGGACCTGCCGGTTATGCAAACAGGTTTAAGCAATATCCGGCAGCTCGGAGAATTATTACGCGGCTGCGAATGGAAAGTGACCGTTACTTTAGGCAAGAGAAATGATACGGTAGAGGTTGTCTTGGTTGAACCGCAGGATACCTCGAACAAAAATTTCGGGGTATGTTTTGACATCGGCACTACCACTATCTCCGGCCAGCTTGTGGATTTAAATTCCAAAAAGATATTGGGGACTAAGGCGACCTATAATCAGCAAGCGAGCTTTGGTTCGGATGTAATCACGCGCATAATCTACGCGCGGCAGAACGAAGGAATCGAAAAACTGCACAGCGCGGTAACCGGGACGATGAACCTGATGATTAAAGAGCTTACCGTTGAACATAAAGTGAATTTAAATGACCTGACTTGCGTTGTTTGTACCGGAAATACGACAATGATCCATTTATTGCTTCTGGTGGACCCTACTTATATAAGGCGTGAGCCGTATGTACCGACGGCGAATTTCCTGCCGGTTTTAAGGGCTTCCGAAGCAGGGATCATCATTAATCCTCGCGGGCTTTTAGCATGCGTACCGGGTGTATCAAGTTATGTCGGAGGAGACACTACCGCCGGGGTTCTTTCCAGCGGCCTCTACAATGAAACTGATCTGTGCATTCTGATTGATATAGGCACTAATGGAGAAATTGCCCTCGGGAATAAGGATTTTTTGGTTGCCTGCGCGGCTTCCGCCGGCCCGGCGTTTGAAGGAAGCGGAGTAAGCTGCGGTATGCGGGCCTCAAACGGCGCAATCCAAAAGGTTAAGATAAGCCCCAAAGACTTCTCAGTAACCTGTTCGACGATCGGTGAAGCTAAGCCTCGCGGCATATGCGGTTCCGGATATATCGATTTAATCGCCCAGATGCTTGAAACAGGCGTAATAGATAGAGGCGGGAAAATTAAATTGGAAAACCATAAACGCGTGCGTGATTCCGAATCCGGGAAAGAATTTGTGCTGGTTTTTAAAGAAGACTCGGCTTCTTCGAAAGATATAGTTATTAACGAAGCGGATATAGAAAACTTAAAACGCGCCAAGGCCGCGATTTATTCGGCTACCGCTGTTTTAGTCAAGCATATGAATTTTATGCTTGACGATGTTAAGAAGATCTTTATCGCCGGCGGATTTGGCACATCTTTGGATATAGAGAGCGCGATAAAGATAGGGCTGCTTCCCGATCTTGTAAGAAGCAAGTTTGTGTTTATCGGTAATAGCGCTTTAGCGGGTGCCCGTCAGATGCTTCTATCGGCAGAGGCAACAAAGTTGGCGGAGGAGATAGCGCGTAAGATCACCTACTTTGAATTATCCGTTGATTCCGGATATATGGATGAATATATGGCGGCTTTGTTTTTCCCGCATACGGATTTAAATAGATTCAGGCCGCGGGATAAATAATATGGGGTGGGTTATAGCGATGGCGGGTAAGGGTGGAACAGGTAAGACTACTGTCGCAGCCCTGCTTGTGCGTATAATTAAAGAAAATAATCTTGGCTCGATTCTAGCGGTTGATGCAGACCCAAATAGTAATCTTGGCGAATTATTGGGTTTGGAGGCAAAAGAAAGCATCGGCTGTATACTCGATGATATAGCCAGTAATCCGCAAATCGTTCCCGTTAATATGGGTAAGGACGCTTTTATCGAATACCGCGTTCAGCGCTCGATAATCGAGGCGGATGGCTTTGATCTTTTGACGATGGGCAGGCCTGAGGGCCCGGGCTGCTATTGTTATGTAAATAACTCCCTGCGTAATGTTATGGATAGGCTGATCAATGACTATGATTTTGTGGTCATTGATAATGAAGCGGGGTTAGAACATTTATCCCGGCGCACTACCAGACGGGTGGATACTTTATTGGTTATTTCGGATGCCTCTATTATAGGCCTAAAAGCAGCGAAAAGAATCGTTGAGTTGACCAAAGAGCTGAAAATTAAAACTAAAAAAGAACTCTTAGTGGTTAACCGAAGCAACCCAAATATTGAACCGGATAAAATTAAAGGTTTAAACTTGGATTACTTGGGCCGCTTACCCATAGATTCTGAGGTTGAAAGTTTAAGTAAGTTGGGGGCATCGTTGGTGAATTTAAATAAAGATAGCGCGATGCTAAGTACTTTACGAAAACTAGGAGAAAAGATATGGCTTTGCAATTAATCACGGAAAAGTGGTCAGGCGAAGTTTCGGTAGTCACTATCGGCGCGGCTAATCAGGAGGGTGGAACACGTTCCCACGCGGTAAAGATCGGTGGGGAGAAATCGCTTCCTTACTTGTTCAAAGAAGGAAGTCTTCCGAATAAGCCTCAGATTGCCTTTGAAATTTTAGATATCATGCCTAGTGATTGGCCTAATGCAGTTAGCGCTCCCTATGGTAAAACTTTAAATGATCCTTTGGAATGGGCGGATAAATGTGTGCGGGATTATCAAGCCGGTATTTTATGCGTTAGATTACTTGGATCTCATCCGGATTTCGGAAATAAATCTCCTGAAGAAGAAGCGCAGCTGATTAAGAAATTATTAAAAAAAGTGAGCGTACCTTTAGTTATTTTAGGAAGCGGAGATGACGCTAAAGACAATCTTGTTTTACCGGCTATATCCGAAGCAGCCAAAGGTGAGCGTTGTCTAATCGGTTCAGCGGTACAGGATAATTATAAAACTATTGTGGCCAGCGTTTTAGCCGACGGGCATAATATCATTGCCGAATCCCCGATAGATATTAATATCGCCAAGCAGTTGAATATTTTGATTTCGGATATGGGGCTGGCTTTGGAACGTATTGTGATGAATCCTACCATTGGGGCTTTAGGTTACGGGTTGGAATACGCCTATTCGATTATGGAGCGTTCCCGCCTTGCCGCGCTGGCAGGAGATAAGACTATGGCTTCTCCATTTATCTGTTTTGTGGGACAGGAGGCCTGGAGGGCTAAAGAAGCTAAGGCGGATGATTTGCCTGATCAGGGGATAATCTGGGAAACACTGACCGCGACGGCCTTAATTCAGGCAGGCGCTGATTTATTAGTTATGCGGCATCCTAAGGCGGTTGAAAAAGTAAAAGAATATATAGATAATTTATTCCGGAGTTAAAATATGTTGATCATCGGTGAGTTGATTAATGGGATGTACGCTAATATCGGTAAAGCGATTAAGGAGCGCGCTAAAGCCGAAATCCAGAAATGCGCCTTGGAGCAGATAGAAAGCGGAGCAGACGCTTTAGATATTAATTGCGGCCCGGCATCAAAGCAACCGCTTATCGATATGCCGTGGTTGGTTGAAAGCGTGCAAGAGGTGACGGATAAACCGTTGTGCCTGGATTCAAGCAAGCCGCAGGTTATTGAAGTTGGCCTTGAGGCGGCAAGGAATAAAACGATTATTAATTCGGTTACAGCGGACCCGGAAAAGTTAGATGTGATTATTCCGTTAGCCAAGAAATATAATTCCCAGCTTATCGGGATTACCATCAGTAAAAAAGGTATCCCGCAGAATAAAGACCAGCGCCTCGAATTAGCCGCGGCGATTGTGGCCAGCTGCGCGGAAAAAGATTTTCCTGTTGACAACTTGTTCCTTGATCCGATAGTCCTTCCGGTGAATGTCGCTCAGGCGCAGCTAAAAGATATTTTAGAGTCAATCCGCGATTTTAAGATAATCTCCGAGCCTTCCCCTAAAACGACTTTAGGATTGAGCAATGTTTCGCAAGGCACAAACGTCAGGAGCCTGATTAACCGGACCTTTCTTACAATGGCTATCGCCTATGGCTTGGATTCGGCTATATTAGACCCTAAAGATAAAGAGTTGATGGATGCCTTGATTACCGCCGAGCTTATTTTGAATAAACACATTTATTGCGATTCGTATTTAGACGCTTATAAGAAAAAGTGAATTTGAGTTAGTTATGGCGGCGTAACTCAGCCTGATAGAGTAGTCGGCTCATACCCGATTTGTCGCTGGTTTAAATCCAGCCGCCGCCACCAAATTTTTTATATAAAATTTTAAACTAATCAGGATCCCGAATGAATAAGAAAGGCGAGGCTAAAGAAGCCGGGTATGGTTTGGTTCTGCAGGAGCTGCAGGAAAACCCCTACAGGAAATTTAATCTCGCCTTTTCTTTAATGGTTATTTTGCCTTTCCTTGTATTTTTGTACATATTAGTAAGTAAGTTATTTACTTTAAACATACTTATCGGCAATATCGGCATCGTATTGCTTATCGCGCTTTTTATTTCAATTTGCGGATTTTTAATCGGCGTCAGAATTTTAAAGAATATTTTAAAAAAACTCATCGCGCTTGCCGCGCAAGCAAAGCATAGTGATCAGTTGAAATCGACTTTTGTGGCTACGGTATCGCACGAACTAAAAAACCCTCTTACTTCTATTAAAACTAATATTTATAATATCTCCGCGGGGTTTACCGGAGAGGTTAATCTAGAGCAAAAGAATATCCTTGGGCTTTGTCAGGATACAATTGATCGTATGAGCAGGCTGGTAAACGATTTGCTGGATTTACATAAGATCGAAGCCGGAATGACCGATGTAAATAGAAAGCCTTGCAATGTCATAGAATTATCAGAGAAGCAGATTAGGGAGTTAGGGGTTGTAGCTGGGGCAAGGAATATCCAGATCGTTAAGGAATTTTCAGATACAAAGCTAACGGTATGGGCTGATGAAGACAAATTGGCGCGGGTAATTAATAACCTTTTGAGCAATGCGATAAAATTTACTCCCGAAGCAGGAATTGTAACTTTAAAGGTTTATCCCGCTGATAATTTCGCCAGAATCGAATGTATAGACACCGGAACAGGAATAGAAGCGGATAACCTGGAAAAGATTTTTAGTAAATTCGAGCGGTTAAATTCCGTAAAAGAAGGCACTGGATTGGGTTTGGCTATCTCCAAGGATATCGCGGAAATGCATAGGGGTAAAATTCTCGTAGAAAGCGAAATCGGGAAAGGAAGTAAGTTTATTCTGCTTTTACCCCGCGACCTTAGAGGAAGGGGCAGATAAATATGACGAATGAAAGAAACGCTAAAAAAATCTTAATCGTGGAGGATGGGAAAGAATTGTTGTTAAGCTTGTCAATTTTGCTAAAATCCCAGGGTTATTTGACTATTGGCGCGCCTGACGCCCTCTTCGGTATAAGCCTTGCTCACAAAGAAAGGCCGGATTTGATCATTCTGGATTTGGGCTTGCCCGCGGGAGGAGGATTTTATGTTTTAGAGAGCATTAACGATTCTATTGAAACTAATGATATACCAGTCATGATTTTGACCGGACAGCAGGGAATAGAACTGGAAGAAAAAGCCCGGAAGATGGGGGTAGCGGCGTATCTGCATAAGCCTTTTGAGCCTAAAGAGCTGCTCAGCCGGGTTAAGGAAATTTTGGATAGATAGGGAAAAAATAGAACCGTCCCTATTGTTTTTTGGTAAGGGTGTAGAGTATCTGCGATGTTGAAATAAAGATAACTGCCTCTATGGTTATAGTCGCCGCCGCGGCGCCTAAAAAAGAGAAATAGTGAATAAAAATAAAGATTAAGGGTAATCCCAGGAAAGCCGCGAAGACGTGTATCCTTGAATAGATATCCGGCCTGCCGCAGACCAAGAGGAATTGCACCTTAAAGGCATTGGCGCTGATGAAGAATAAAGAGAGAAGGAGCAGTCTTAAGCTTATGACGACTTCGGGAAATTCTGTTCCGCAGGCTAGCTTTACGATCTGCGGAGAAATAAAGAAGATAAACGGAATAATTAATAAGTAAGCCAGAGTGGTAGAATGTTGGACTTTATGCATTAAATTCAGCGCCTGTTTCTTACTTCTGGAAAAAATCCGGCTTAAGCGCGGGAAAATTGCCTGTGAAAGCGCGGCAAGCGGAAATGTCTGAATAATACCGGTAATTCTTTCGGCGATGGAGTAATATCCGGTGATTATATTATTGGTAAGCAGTCCAACGGCGAAAATGCGCGTTGTCGTGTAGGTATTTATAGCGACGATGGAGATAAATACTTCCCAACCGGTTTTTAATTCCTGCCTTATGCCGCTATAGCTTGGGAAAAGAAATTCAAGATCAAATTCTTTAAAGGCTACATATAGCCCTAAAAGCCCGGTGATTATAAAAAACAAAGAATTCAATAGAGGAACAAGCAGGTAATCGCTAGCGCTCTTTACAAAGATAAAAATAGAAATCGCGTAGATTACTCCACCAATTATGTTGATGATGGTTATGTAGCGCATTTTTTCCGTCCCCTGAAATAGCCAGACCGGAAAAAGGGTATTACCGATCACCGCGCCAAAGCTGAATAAATAGAGAAGCCAGTCAGTCTTGAATTTTGGGACGAGATTAATTAGCAGCAATAAAATCAGATAACTTAAAAACGCGAGAATAAACTTTACGCTCATCACCGTTGAGAATATCGTGCTGGCCTGTTTATATTCATTGCATAAAGATATCTTTCTGGTCGCGGTCAGGCTAAACCCATAGTCTGTAATAATCATAAAGTATTGGATGAGCGCCTGAGCAAAGGCGATTAAGCCGAATTTCTCCGGGCCGATGATCCTGATTAAGTATGGTAACACCAGAAGCGGCAGGAGGTAGTTGATGCATTGAAGGGTAGAAAGCGAGGCAAAATTCTCTAAAACAACTTTCTTGTCTTTCGCGCTTATAGCTTTATGCTGCATAAGATTAATTTACACTTCGGGAAGCTAAAAGTCAAACATAATAAAAGATGCGCTCAGGGGACACTTTCCTACGCGCGTTTACTATCTGTTGGAAAGTGTCCCCTGCTAGGGAAAAAACAGATTTTCCTCGCAGGGGAAAATCAAGCGGTGCTCACTCGAATCAAGCCAAGCCCCCCCCTAAGCCGTAATAAGCTTATAATGTAATCATTGAAAAGCAGTCTAGTTATGCTAATATAAAAAGTATGCGTAGGAAAATTTTGGATAAAGTTCGGGATACGATTGAAAGGTATGGCTTAATCGCCAAGGGCGACTTGGTGCTCGTCGGTGTATCAGGCGGCCCGGATTCTGTTTGTTTGCTCTATTTGTTAAAGGCTTTAAGCAAATCTTTGGGATTTAGCCTTGAGATCGCCCATTTAGACCATATGCTGCGTAAAGATTCACCTCAAGACACTGAGTTTGTGAGATCTTTAGCTGTAAAATTAGCTATCCCGGCAACTATTGGCAGGATAGACATAAAGAAATCGGCAGCTAAGGGTTCGCTTGAGGAGATTGCCCGCAATAAACGTTTGGAGTTTTTTATTAGAACAGCTAAAGATGTAGGGGCAAAAAAAATAGCCCTGGCGCATAATCTCGATGATCAGGCGGAAACTGTCTTGATGCGTATCCTAAGAGGGACAGGGCTTTACGGTTTATCCGGCATACTGCCTAAAAGAAATCTCTACGGATTTGAAGTTATCCGGCCATTGATCAGGGTACAGCGGCGAGAAATCGAAGATTTCTTAAGCAGGAAGAAGGTAAGGGCGTGCCTTGATCAAACAAATAAAAATGAAATTTTCTTTAGAAATAAGATCCGTAATAAGTTAATTCCTTTATTGGAAAAGGAATATAACCCTAGTATAAAAAACACCTTAAGCAATATGGCGGAAACCAGCGCTTTAGACTACGATTATTTAAACCAGTTGGCCTTACGCAAGATTAAAGGAACGCGAGGTAAAATTAGATTGAGTTCTTTCTTACGGTTTCATTCTGCGCTGCAAAGGCTTATTTTACGTTTGACTATCAGTCATCTGCAAGGTTCGACCCGGCGCATTAGTTTCGCACACATCAAGGAAATCGAGGATTTAATTCTTAAGCGCCCGGTTAATTCCATCGTTGACCTGCCTAAAGGTATATCGGTTGCCAAGAAGGTAAAATCCATTATTTTTTATCGTAGGTAACTCTATAAAATACTTGATTTTATGACTGTTTAAGGATATAATTAATTCTCTTAAAAACAACAGCTCTAGAAAGGTAAATATGGCTAAGAAAAATGGTTTCAAACGTTCTCAGTTTGGTTGGATACTAGGGATTATTATTTTTTTTGTGATTATAAATTCCTTGAGTATTCCCGCGGGTGGAATACCCAAGGAAACTACTTACGGTAATTTTTATTCCATCCTGAAGAATAATCCGGAAAAAATCAAATCCGTAACCAAAGTCGAAGCCGTGCTGCAAGGTGAATTTACGGATAATTCCAAATTTTTGGTGAATATTCCGGAGAATGACACTGAGTTGCTCAATCTTTTACGTCAGAATGTGAGGGCTTTTGATGTTAAGCCTCAGCGCACCTTCTGGACATCTTTACTTTTTAACCTGGGCCCAATACTGCTTCTTATATTTTTCTGGTGGATGATGGCTGCCCGGGGAGAGCAGCTGGGTAATAAGATTATGACTTTTGGTAAAGCTGTCCCTAAGATACACAGCGGCACGGAAAAGGTAACTTTTAACGACGTGGCCGGTGTGGATGAAGCCAAGGAAGAGTTAAAAGAAGTAATCGAATTTTTAAAAGATCCTAAAAGATTCCAAAAACTGGGAGGGAAAATCCCTAAGGGAGTGCTGCTGGTGGGGCCGCCGGGCTGCGGGAAAACCTTGATTGCCAAGGCTGTAGCCGGAGAAGCGGGAGTTCCCTTTTTCTCAATTAGCGGCTCGGATTTTGTCGAAATGTTTGTGGGCGTAGGCGCCAGCCGCGTCCGGGATTTATTTGATCAGGGAAGGCGCGCGTCCAAGGTATCGGGTAAAGGCGCGATTATTTTTATCGACGAGATTGACGCGGTCGGCCGCCTGCGTTTTTCCGGCATCGGCGGAGGCCATGATGAACGCGAACAGACATTGAACGCGCTTTTAGTGGAGATGGATGGTTTTGACAGTTTAAAAGGGTTAATTCTGATTGCCGCGACTAACCGGCCGGATACTTTAGATCCGGCTTTACTGCGTCCGGGAAGATTTGACCGCACGATTATTGTAAGCTTCCCTGATATCAAAGGGAGGGAAGAAATTCTTAGAGTCCACACCCGTAAGATTAAGCTTGATCCGTCCGTTGACCTAAAATCAATCGCCTCGCAGACTCCCGGTTTTTCCGGAGCGGACTTGGCAAACTTATGCAACGAAGCCGCGCTGCTTGCCGCCAGAAACAGCAAAGAAATGGTTGAGGAATCTGATCTCGATAAGTCGGTTGAGCGGGTATTGATGGGGCCTGAAAAGAAGAGCCATATTATCTCTAAAAAAGAGAAAGAGATCACTGCTTTCCATGAGTCAGGGCACGCGTTACTATCGTTAATCTTGCCCGAAGTAAACCCTTTAAAAAAGGTTTCCATTATTCCCAGGGGCTTAGCCGGCGGTTATACTTTTACCCCGCCGCTGGAAGACAGGCATTATTGGACAAAGAGAGAGTTAATCGCTGAAATCACCATGATGCTGGGAGGCCGCGCTTCCGAAGAGGTTAATTTGACGGAAGTAACTACCGGCGCGCAGAATGATCTTGAAATGGCCACCGGAATGGCTCGACGCATGGTTACTCAATTTGGGATGTCGGAAAAATTAGGGAATATAACTTTGGGACGCAGGGAAGGCCTGGTTTTTCTGGGTAAAGACATTATGGAAGAAAAAAATTACAGCGATGAGACCGCGCGCTTAATCGATGAAGAGGTAAGGCAAATAGTTGAAGGTGCTTACGTAAAGGCGAAGAACCTGTTGCAACAGAACGCGGGTAAGTTAAAAATATTAGCCGGTACTCTTATTGAAAAAGAAGTGATGAGCGGAGATGACGTCAAGCGCCTGTTGGGGATAGAAAAATCCGACCTTGCCTAATGCGTATTTTAAGCTTATCAAAAGAAAAGGATTTAAAACAGCTTATGCGGGATATCCATGTGGATACCTATGGCATAAAGATTATGCTGCCTAAGGCCCAAGGGTATCTGCTTAAGGTCAATGCCTTGAATAACATTTCGGCCAATATCCTGAAACAGGAGATGCTTTCTTTGGGCGGAGATGTGGCGGTAGCGCGCGGAGCCTTAACCGGTAAAGTTAAAAAAACAGACTGCCTGATTATGGGAAGCCTTGCCCAATTAGACAGGCTAAGCGATAAATTACGCAAACAGCCTTTCGGCCTGAATACAATGGGACGAGAGATTGGCCAAGTCTTAGAAAATTATCAGAGAGAAAATCTTAGTTTAGTTTTGGGAGGGCATAAATTTAATTTTGGAACGCGTTCTTATATTATGGGAATTGTGAATCTAACCCCAGATTCATTCAGTGGAGATGGTTTGTATGCGGGAAAGGATGGAAAAAACTACGGACTACGGACTACCGACTACGGACTTATTTGTAATTACGCGGAGCAATTAGTAAAGGATGGCGCGGATATCATCGATATCGGCGGCGAATCAACTCGTCCGGGAGCAAAACCCGTTTCTTTAGAGGAGGAACTTTCGAGGGTAATTCCGGTAATCAAGGCCGCGGCCAAAAAAATAAAAGCGCCTATATCCGTAGATACTTATAAACCCGAAGTAGCCAGGCAGGCTTTGGATAACGGCGCAAGCATGGTTAACGATATCACTGCTTTAAAAAACAGTAAGATGTCCAAAGCGGCCAGTCATTATAAAGCGGGTGTGGCGATTATGCATATGCGGGGAAATCCACGCTTGATGCAGAAAAATCCGCGCTACGTATCTTTAATCGATGAGATTATCGAATATTTGTCCGCCGCGCTTACCCGTGGCGTGGAAGCCGGAATAGCTAAGGAAAAGATCGTTATTGATCCGGGGATAGGCTTTGGAAAAACTCCGGAACATAATTTTGAAATACTAAAGAGGCTAAAAGAATTTAAGGTTTTAGGCCGGCCGATTTTAGTAGGGGTTTCGCGCAAGGCATTCATTGGTAAAATTTTGAATGTCGGTGCTGAGGATAGGATTTTTGGCTCGGTTGCTTCTTGCGTATTAGCGGCGAAAAATGGCGCGAATATTTTTAGGGTTCATGATGTTAAAGCCGTTAAACAAGCGCTCTTAATCGAGGATAAGATCGGATGATAGACTTAACGCATGTCTTGATATACTGGAAGGCTATCCTGGAGATAATAATTTTATGGATTGTTATTTATCAGGTTATGCTTTTCTTCGAAGGGACTCGCGCCATACAGGTCGTGCGCGGGATTGCCTTAGTTCTAGTCGCTTTTTTCCTTTTCCAGAAGCTGGGCTTGGAGAGGCTAGACTGGCTCTTCAGGAATTTTTTCGCTACCTCGGTTATCGCGCTGTTGATTATCTTTCATCCTGAAATAAGGCAAGGACTGGCGCGCCTAGGCCGCAGAAATATTTTTGTTAACTCTATGGACGAAGAAGAGCTGGATCAGATGCTTAAGGAAATCAGTAAAGCAGTAGCGGATCTATCCGGATATAAGATCGGCGCGTTAATCGCGATTGAAAAAAATGACCCGCTCTCCGGTTATGTAGAAAGCGGGATTAGGGTGGACGCAAAAGTATCTTCAGAATTAATTCAGGCAATCTTTACTCCCAATAACCCCTTGCATGACGGAGGAATGATTATTCAGCGCAATAGAATAGTAAGCGCGGGCGCGCTCTTTCCTTTGGCCCAAAGGCTCGATATTGACCGTATCTTTGGAACGCGGCACAGGGCAGCTTTAGGCTTAAGCGAAGAATCGGACGCGTTAATTGTCGTTGTCTCAGAAGAAAGGCAGGATATTTCCTTGGTTTATCAGGGAAGGTTATATAATAATCTGACCCACGAAGATTTATTCCTCAAGGCCAAAGAAATAATCAAAGTGAGGAAATAAATGCGTAAAAAGGCCTTTAATTTTATTGACCGAATACTCCATCTGTTTACCTATCACCCGTGGCTTAAGCTCATCTCTCTGGTTCTAGCCATTATTGTTTGGCTCTATATCAAAGAAGAGATGTCTCTTGGACAGTAATGCGTTTAGGCGTAAACATAGATCATGTCGCAACCTTGAGAGAGGCTAGGGGTGGGTTGGATCCCGAACCCGTGTTTGCCGCTTTGATCGCGGAAGCAAGCGGAGCCGACGCGATTGTCGCGCATTTAAGGGAAGACCGCCGGCACATCAATGATGAGGACCTTTTTTTATTAAAAGGAGTAATTAGGACAAGGCTTAACCTTGAAATGTCGATTGCGCCTGAGATTGTAGAGATCGCTTGCAGGATTAAACCTGATCAGGCGACGCTGGTTCCTGAGAAGCGGCAGGAGCTAACCACTGAAGGCGGCTTAGATATCGTTTTCCATCAACAAAAAATAAAAAAAGTCGTAAAAAAGTTAAATGAATCTGGAATTGAGGTCAGTCTGTTTATTGACCC
Organism: Candidatus Omnitrophota bacterium; assembly: GCA_030650425.1. Taxonomy (GTDB): domain Bacteria; phylum Omnitrophota; class Gorgyraeia; order Gygaellales; family Profunditerraquicolaceae; genus UBA6233. Next base: position 74,607 of record JAUSED010000009.1, read on the forward strand.
TTCTAAAAAACAGATTAATGCTAGTCAAAAAACCGGGGCAAAGATGCTTGAGTTGCATACCGGCGCCTACGCCAACGCTAAAAATAAGACAGAAGAAGATAAGTATTTTAAAGAATTGAAATCCGCGGTTCGCTTTGCAGGAAAACTTGGCTTTCAGGTTTTTGCCGGCCATGGTTTAAATTATACCAATACCGCAAGAATTGCCGCAATCGACGGAATCGAAGAATTGAATATCGGCCACTCCATCATCTCACGGGCAGTTTTTACCGGTTTAGGCAACGCGATCAAAGAAATGAAGGAATTAATGAGATGATTTTAGGGTCAGGGGTAGATATAACCGAAGTGAACCGGATAAAAAAAGCGATTGAGAAATGGGGGGAATCATTTTTAAACCGCGTATTTACCGCGGGCGAATTAATTAACGCCAAGACCCGGGGTAGTTTATATCAGCACCTTGCCGGAAGATTCGCTGCTAAAGAAGCGGTATTTAAGGCTTTAGGGGATGCGGATTTGAACTGGCAAGACGTTGAGATTTTGAATGACCGGCAAGGAAAACCATCCTGCAAGTTTCTGAATGCCAAGGGCCAAGGAGTGGATGTGATTGTTTCCATCTCTCATGTAAAGAACTATGCGGTTGCCAACGCGATTATTACGAAGAAAGGCTGATAGCAGTAAAGGCGATTACGGCCATATCTTTATCTTAGCCGGTTGCGCGCGCTATGCGGGAGCAGCTGTCCTTTGCGCGGAAGCAATAATGCGCAGCGGCGCGGGATTAGTTACCTTAGGTATTCCTAAAAGTATAAACAGCGCCATAATCAAAATAAAACCTAAAGAAGTAATGACTCTGCCTCTGCCGGAAACAGCCAGCGGTTCATTAAGCGCTAAGGCGTTTAAAAAAATTAAAGATTTTGCAAGAAAAATTGATCTATTAGTTATTGGTCCGGGATTGGGCCGGGATAAATCTACGCAAAGTTTGGCGCGTAAGGTTGCGCGCAATATAAATAAGCCGACGGTTATTGACGCTGATGGTTTGAATGCTTTGGCAGGCCATCTTGATTTATTAGCTAAAACCTATAACCTAACACCTGAAACCATAATCTTGACGCCGCATCCGGGTGAGATGAGCCGGCTTTTGGGAATTAGTGTGAATAAAATCCAAAATAATAGAAGAGAGATCGCCAATAAATTTGTTAAAGATTATCCGGTAACTTTGGTTCTAAAAGGCCATAATACTATAGTCGCGGAGTATAAGGATAAAATATATGTAAATAAAACGGGTAATCCGGGAATGAGCTCCGCCGGCAGCGGAGACGTCTTAAGCGGAATGATTGCCGCGTTTTTGGGGCAAGGTTTAGATGCCTTTAATGCTGCTAAATACGGAGTGTATCTGCACGGATTAGCCGGAGATCTGGCGGCAAAAGAAAAAACGCAAATTTCCTTGATTGCCTCGGATATTATTGCTAAAATCCCAGAGGCGATTAAAAAGTCTAGTTAACGCCGGCGTAGCTCAGTTGGTAGAGCGTCTGTTTTGTAAACAGATGGTCGGGGGTTCGATTCCTCTCGCCGGCTTTTGAAAATATAAATAAAGGGTAGGTACCCAAGTGGCCAAAGGGGGCAGACTGTGTAAACGCAGCGTCATGTCGAAAGGCGTGATGGAAAAGTAGGTGAATTCAGGGAACCCCTTAGTATATCTTTACTGAGGGCAATCCTGAGCCAAGCCCGCCAATTTTATACGGCGGGAAGGTGCAGAGACTAAGCGCCTACCACCTAAAGCTTACAGCTATGGTGATGAGATAGTCCAAGCCTCAAGGTAACTTGAGGGCTCTTGAAATCTGCTGCACTTGTGCTTCAGAGGTTCGAATCCTCTCCTGCCCATTAAAATTTTCCGACAAGGAAAATTTTAATGGCACTAAAGCGAGCGTAAACAGCCCGACAAGGGCTGTAGCGAGCGTAGTGCCTAGAGTGAAATGCGGGTGTAGTTCAATGGTAGAACAATAGCCTTCCAAGCTATATATGTCGGTTCGATTCCGATCACCCGCTCCAAGAAGGAAAATGAATCCTGACTGCCAGAAAACTATTCCTAAGATCATTAATGATGCCAGCGTAATTATGTTTTATCTGGATCTTAAGGGTAATATTTCTATGTGCAATAAAAAAGCGGAAGAAATGTTAAATCGATCTAGAGAGGAACTATCCGGTAAAAATATGTTAGATATTTTGTATCCTGACGCCTCCGCGCTCATCAAGCTGCAAATGTTTAAAGCTGTGTTGGATGATTCGGTTACTTACAAGAGGTCAAGTATTTTTGAGGGGACCATTCGTGACTCCGCGAAGATAGAGCATGTTATATCCTGGAATATAACCCCGATGCTCGATGAATCCAGTGTTTTGGAAGGCATCCTGCTTTTAGGTAACGACGTAACCCTGCTTAAAGAAAGAGAAGCATCAGTCAAAAAGATTGATGATACCCTTAGAAATATCTTATCCAGTATTAAAGAATACGCCCTATACGCGGCCAACCTGGAAGGAAATATAACTTACTATGGTATGGGCTTTGAGTCTATGTTCGGGTGGCAAAAGAGCGAGATTGTCTTCAAGCATGTCGGCTTACTGCATACGTTTGATGACGTAACGCATAAACTTCCTTTTATTCTGGAGCAGGTAAGGAGCTTGGGCCAGTATGAACTTGAGATTTACCTTGTTAAAAAGAATGGAGAATCTTTTCCGGTCAAACTAAGCGTAAGCCAGTTCCTCGACGCGGACGCCAAGCCCGTCGGTTATATTTTTATAGCTAAAGATATCACCGAAGAGAAGAAGCTTGAGTATCAGATTTTCCAGTCTGAAAAAATGTCAGCGGTAGGAAAGCTTGCCGCTGGTATGGCCCATGAAATCAATAACCCGCTTTTTGTTATCTCCGGGACATTAGAGATGCTTTTTGAAAATAAAAAACTCGGTAAGGAGTTGAGAAAAAAATTAACTACCATCGATAATCAGGCAGAGAGGATTCGTAAACTTGTAGACCGTTTTCTGGCATTTGCCCGTAAAACTTCGCCTAACCAGGAAAATTTAGACATCAATAAAATAATAAAAAATGTCTTGCCGCTTCTTTCGTACCATAAGATGCCATCGCATAAAATACGCATAGTCAAGGAATTTGCCAAGAAACTTTCGTTGGTTAAAGGCGATGCGCATCAATTACAGGAAGTCTTTATAAATTTATTCATCAATGCCTGCCAGGCAATGCCTGAAGGAGGAAAACTTTCAATAAAGACCAGTGGTTCCTCCGGGGAATTCGCCCAAATTAATATTACCGATACAGGCAGCGGGATAACGGCTGAGAATTTAAAAAATTTATTCCTCCCTTTTTTCTCGACCAAAAACGAAGGAACTGGTTTGGGGTTATCTATTTGCTACAATATAATTAAAAATCATCACGGCACTATCGAGGTAGAGAGTCAAATCGGTAAAGGTACGACTTTTATTATAAGAATTCCCTTTATCAAAGACACCCCGCGCTAAGGCACCTGGCGCTTATTGGAATTGCGCCAGTGTTCCCTTGCGGGAAGAATCGCGTGGGTGTTTCGCATTCTGCGAAAGGAGCATGAGATGTCCTCTAAAATTTTAGTAGTGGATGATGAAGCGCCTGTTCGGGATATGTTCAAAGAGTTACTTAAGAAACAAGGTTACCAGGTTTTTACAGTCGCAACCGGAGAGGAAGCGCTGGAGGCTGTCGCTAAAGAAGACTTTGATGCTGTTCTGTTGGATGTAAAACTAACCGGAATAAGCGGGCTGGAGACATTAAAAATAATTAAAGAAAGAAAACCGGAGTTGATAGTTATTATGATTACCGGATTTGGCTATGATGATGAGTTGGTTACCAAATCCAATGAATACGGTTGTTCCGGTTATATCGGTAAGAATGCTGATATTTCGCAAATCATACACTGTTTTAAGTGTTTTATTAAAGAGGCTAAAGAAAAAAACAATAAGTAATATTCTGGGGTTAATGAACATATGAGTGAAGAATTATTAAAACCGGTTTTTATAGATGCCTTTGATTTGGATGATGCCTGGTTTCAGTGTCTATCCGAAATACTCGATCACGGGCATGTTTATACCATTACCAAGGGGAGCTACGAAGGCCAAAAGCGCCTGGAATTTGATTATGCGGTTGTGCGCGTAAAAAAACCCGCTCATCAGATTATTCCCATCATCCCGGAAGGGATGAGCATACCCGCGCCAACGGATATGGATTATATCCAAGGGTATCTAAGTTATCTTATGACGGGGACCAAGACCGCGACCGAAGATTATACTTACGGAGAAAGGCTGGTCAGCCCCACAGTTAAATTGAAGCAGAAAATAGAAGGCAAAGAAATGGTGCAGAATATGCCGCTGGAGGTTAACCAAATAGAAGAGGTAATCAAGCTCTACAAAGAAAAAGGGTTTGGAACGAATCAGGCGATCATGGAGATTGGAATGCCGTCAGATATAAAATTAGTTGACCCGCCCTGTTTAAGGCTGATCGATACAAGGATTAGATATGGCAAACTGCATTTTATGCTCTATTTTCGCTCTTGGGATTTATGGGGCGGTTTCCCTTCGAATCTTGGCGGACTGCAATTAGTCAAGCAGTATATGGCGGAAGAAATAGGGGTCCAAGACGGTGAGATTATCGCCGCCAGTAAGGGCCTGCATCTTTATGATTATGCCTGGGATCTGGCTAAACTCAGGACTAATAAAAACAGTTTGGTTATAAAATAAATGCAGAATAAACTTAAGATAGCTGTTTTGGGCGATGGCGGTTGGGGAACTACCTTGGCGATACTGCTTTCAAAAAAAGGATTTCGCGTTACTCTCTGGGGCGCGTTCGCGGAAAATATAGCCAGTATGAATAAAAAAAGGCTAAACCAAAAGTTTCTGCCTGGGATTAAAATTCCTAAAGAAATAATTTTAACCAGCGATTTAAAAGCCAGCCTGCAGAATAAGGAGATTATTGTTTTAGCCATACCTTCGCAATTTATGCGGCAGGTCCTCAAAAAGATCAAACTGGCAGGTTATCCGTCCGAGGCTGTATATTTAAGCGTAACCAAAGGCATAGAGATGGGAACGCTTAAGAGAATATCGGAAGTGATCCACGATGAATTGGGAAGGGTACAATTAGCGGTTCTTTCCGGGCCGACGATCGCCCTCGAGATTGCTCAGGGCAAACCCGCGGTCGCGGTAATTGCCAGCCATAATCAGGAAGTAAATAATCTTTTACAAAGTATTTTTATAACGGATAGGTTTAGAATATACACCAATGACGATGTCATCGGAGTCGAATTAGGGGGAAGCCTGAAAAATATCATTGCGATTGCCTGCGGTATATCCGACGGCCTGGGTTTCGGGGCAAATACCAAAGCCGCGATACTGGCGCGGGGGCTGGCTGAAATTTCAAGATTAGGCGTAGCCATGGGCGCTAAGGCGCATACTTTTAGCGGGATAAGCGGGCTAGGTGATTTAGTGACTACTTGTATTAGCGAACATAGCCGGAATAGGTTTGTCGGTGAAAAAATTGGCAGAGGGAAAACCCTTAAAGAAGTAATAAATCATATGCAAATGATTGCCGAAGGGGTGCCTACGGCAAAATCAGCTTACGCTTTAAGCTTAAGTCATAAAGTGGATATGCCGATTACTAAAGAAGTCTACAATGTTCTTTACAGGAATAAAACCGCGCTTAAGGCGTTTAAAGATTTGATGGCGCGCGAAAGAAAAAAAGAGTAGCTTAGAAATCCCGCGCCTTTCGAAATTAAACTTATGAAGGCACGGGATGATTTAGAGGTAGGAATAGTGGGTATTTGAAGAAGGTACCGCTAAACAACTAAGAGACAGCGGTACCGTTTTGCCGATAACTGATAGATTGCAAAACGGGGGATGGCGCAGTTTGGCTAGCGCGCTTGAATGGGGTTCAAGAGGCCGAGAGTTCAAATCTCTCTCCCCCGACTAAAATATGACCGATAAAAGCACCGGAAAAGAAAAAAGAGAGGCAGAGCGCGTACACAAACATTTAATTATACAATTCTCCGCGGATGCCGGGCCTCTCCCCCGGAAATGGGACATATCTACGGTAGAAGATATAGGAGAAAAAGGGGTAAGCTTTTTAGCGAAAGGCGAATTTACCTTAGGAGAAACTTTTCATATGCTTATGAGGATACCACTCAGGCCTTTTGAGTGGTTTGAAGTGACGGGAAAGCTTGTTGGTATCGAGGATGCTAAGATCAAAGATGACGATCCGGACCTGAAGACTTTTCTACTGAGGATTTCATTTTTAGACTTACAGGAGGAGCAAAAAAAGTTAATCCATAGCTATGTTTCCTGCTGCCTGTTAAAACAAGGAGGTATTAAATGAGTTATGCTGGTCCGGAAAGAAGAAGGCATCCGAGAGTAAAGGGCCGCTTCATCGTTTCTTACCGCATAATAAGTGACAGCAATAATATCGATATAACCCAAACTAAAAATATTTCTATGGGTGGGATGCTCCTGACCACCAATAGAAGTTTTAATCTCGGAGTGAATCTTGCTTTAGAGATCAGGCTTCCTTTTGACCCGCATCCGATTATGCTTATCGGCCGGGTAGTTGAATCCCGCGAAATCATGAAAGATATGATTTATGACACCCGCATTGAATTTCTGGCGGTTGACGAAAGGCATAGGAAAATCATAGGTGAAACCGTAGGCTACTATGTTAAGAAAGAAAAGGAAGGCTAATGAAAAAGATCAATGTAGGCTTGGTTGGATTCGGCAATATCGGCTCAGGGGTGGTTAAGATCTTACGCGAAAGAAAGTCCTTGCTAAGCGAAAAAATCGGCCTTGAGATAAATATTAAAAAGGTCTGTGATCTAGATATATCGAGGCAGCGTAACGTGAATTTAGCTAAGGATATGCTTACGCGCGACGTAAAAGATATTATTAATGACCCGCAGATAGATATCTTGGTCGAATTGATCGGAGGTGTGCATCCGGCAAAGGAGTTTATCCTGGAAGCCTTAAAAAAAGGTAAAAATGTGGTTACGGCGAACAAAGCCCTGCTTGCGCAAGCCGGGCAGGAATTATTCTCTGAAGCCGCTGACCGCGGAAAGAATATTTATTTTGAAGCATCCGTCGGAGCGGGGATACCGATCATCAAATCCCTGCGCGAAGGTTTAGTAGCCAACAGGTTCTATAGTATATTCGGTATCGTCAACGGCACGTCTAATTATATCTTATCATCTATGTCTAAAAATAATTGCTCTTTCCAAGAAGCCCTGAAAGTGGCTCGCTCCAAGGGTTTCGCCGAAAAAGACCCTACCCTGGACATCGAGGGGATGGATTCCGCTCATAAATTAATTCTGCTTACTTATTTGGGATTTGGAAAGTTTGTCGGCTTAAAAGACGTTTTTGTGGAAGGAATATCCCATATTGCTTTGGCAGATATAAATTATGCCAAAGAGCTGGGTTTTGCCATAAAATTATTGGCTATCGCTAAAAAAGACGGTGAGGATCTGGAGGTAAAGGTGCATCCTACGCTTTTACCGGAAAATCATCTATTGTCTTCGGTAGACGGAGTTTTTAACGCTATTTATGTTGCCAGTGATCTGGCAGGCGATTTATTATTCTACGGCCCGGGAGCAGGGCAATTATCCGCGGCTTCCGCGGTAGTTTCGGACTTGGTAGACTTAACTCAGGATATTAAGGCAGGGCTTTTTAGGCCTACTTTAAACATAATCGAAGATAAAACCGTTAAAAAATTACGTAAAGTTGACGATTTTAAAAGCCGCTACTATATCCGTTTTATGGTTTTGGATAAGCCGGGGGTGTTAGCTAGGATATCAGGAGTCCTCGCTAAATTCGGCATCAGTATCGGTTCGGTCAGTCAAAAGGAACGGAACAAGACTCAATTTATCCCGGTAGTCATGCTCATTCATGAAGCAAAAGAAAAAGATATGCGTAATGCTTTAAGCGTAATTAACCGTATGGATGTGATCAAAGAAAAACCGGTAGTCATAAGGATGGAAGAGGCGTGAGGTACCTTGGGTTAATCGATAAATACAAACAATACCTGCCGGTAACGGATAAGACTCCGGTGGTTACGTTAAATGAAGGTAATACCCCTTTAATTCATTCCGCCAACCTTAGTAAGATTTTAGGAAGCGGCTTCGAAGTCTATCTGAAATATGAAGGCTTAAATCCTACCGGTTCTTTCAAGGATAGAGGTATGACTATGGCTATTTCCAAGGCTTGCGAAGAAGGCGCAAACGCGGTGATCTGCGCCTCAACCGGAAATACCTCTGCTTCCGCGGCAGCTTACGCGGCGCGAGCCGGAATAAAATGCATCGTGCTTATTCCCAGCGGCGCGATTGCTTTAGGTAAGTTAAGCCAAGCGCTTATTCACGGAGCGGTGGTTTTAGCGGTAAAAGGCAATTTCGATGACGCCTTGAATTTAGTGCGAGAAATTAGCGCCAAATATCCGATTACTCTGGTAAATTCACTTAACCCTTTTCGCATTGAAGGCCAGAAAACCGCGAGTTTTGAAATTTGCGATTTTCTGGGCGATGCCCCGGATTTCCAAATTATGCCTGTGGGCAATGCCGGAAATATTACCGCGTATTGGAAAGGATATAAAGAGTATCGGCAAGCAGGAATATCTAAAAGACTGCCGAAGATGCTGGGTTTTCAGGCAGAAGGGGCTGCTCCTATAGTAAAAGGCCATGCAATTAAGAATCCCGAAACCATCGCTACAGCTATACGCATTGGAAATCCAGCAAGCTGGAAACAAGCAAAAGAGGCAAGGGATGATTCGGGCGGGTTAATCGATATGGTTTCCGATAGCCAAATACTAGAAGCCTATAAACTTCTGGCTGCTGCTGATGGGGTATTTGTCGAGCCGGCTTCCGCGGCCTCAGTCGCAGGGTTACTTAAACTTAATCAAAGTGGTTACTTTAAAGATAAGTCTCCGGCAAAATTGGTATGTATCTTAACCGGCCATGGATTAAAAGACCCTGACAGGGCGATCAAGAGCGTAAAAAAGCCCAAGGTGATTAAGCCGGAAATGAAAGCGATATTAAAAGAGATTGGCTACTAATTTAAAAGGAAAAAAAGTTTTAATTACCGCCGGCCCAACCTGGGTTCCGATAGATAGTGTCAGGGTAATTAGCAATACTGCCACCGGAAAAACCGGTATTTTATTAGCTGACAGTTTAGCGCGGCAGGGAGCAAAAGTTACCTTGTTACTTGGGCCTGTTGGCGCCTATTCTGTAAATAAAAAAGTAAAAATTATAGATTTTAAGTTTTTTGATGAACTAAATTATCGATTAAAAGGCGAGCTGAAGAAAAGAAAATACGCGGCCGTAATTCATGCTGCCGCGGTTTCGGATTATAAATTAAATGCGGCCAGCAGGAAAAAAATAAGTTCACATAAACAATGTTTAAACTTAACCCTCAAACAGACGCCTAAGATTATTAATGCGCTGCGCAAGCTAAGCCCGGGATCTTTTCTAGTTGGTTTTAAATTTGAGCCGGATTTAGCCGGAAAGAAGCTTATTTTGAAAGCGCGCGGCCTTTTTAAGCGGGCGCGGCTGGATTTGGTAGCGGCTAACAGTAGATATAAAAAACATTATATCGCGTATTTAGTAAGCGCTAAAAATGAATGCGGCCCATTTTTATCAAAAGAAAAGATGGTTAAGGGGTTGGCCGGTTTAATTGGAGAAGGATGCGCATAAAGTATATTGTTTTAGTTTGTGACGGAATGGCTGATTACCCAATTAAAGAATTGGGTGAACGTACCCCTATGGAGGCGGCTAAAACACCGAATATGAATTTTATTGCCAAGCACGGAAGGCTGGGCCGGGTAAAGACTATTCCTGACGGTTTTACCCCGGGTTCGGACGTGGCCCAAATTAGTATTTTCGGTTATGATCCAAAAAAATATTATACCGGAAGAGGCCCGCTGGAAGCGGCGAATCTCGGAGTTGAACTTGAAGATGATGACGTGGCTTTTCGCTGTAATCTGGTTACGGTTTCAGGTGGGAAACTCACGGATTACAGCGCAGGCCATATAAGTTCAAAAGAGGCGGGGATTCTTATCAAGTTTATTGACGAACATTTAGGGACTAATCGGATTAAATTCTATCCCGGAATAAGTTACCGGCATTTGATGGTAGCTAAAAGGGGAGCCGACGCGCATCTTGAAAATATACAATGCAAGCCCCCGCACGACATAACTGGACAGGAGATCGCGCTAAATTTACCCAAAGGGGATTCCTCAGGTACGTTGATTAAATTAATGGAAGAGTCGCGCGAAATATTGGCTAAACATGAGATTAATCTGGTGCGCCTTGATTTAAAAGAAAACCCCGCGAATATGATCTGGCTCTGGGGACAAGGGAAACGGCCAAATATGCCGAAGTTTAGCGAAAAATATGATTTAACCGGGAGCGTTATCTCCGCGGTAGATTTGATTAAAGGATTAGGCAGGCTTTTGGGCTTAGAGGTGATTAATGTTCCCGGGGCTACCGGTTATTACGACACTAATTACGAGGGCAAAGCCAAGGCCGCGCTAAAATCGTTAGAAAAAAATGATTTTGTTTTTGTGCATGTAGAGGCAGCTGATGAAGCCGGACACAACGGAGATTTAAGGGAAAAGATTACCGCCATCGAAAGGTTTGACCATCTGGTTTTGGGCAATATACTTAAGGCGTTTAAACACAAGCATAATTTCAGGATTTTAGTTTTACCGGACCACGCTACTCCGGTTTCGCGTAAAACGCACGCTAGCGACCCTGTGCCTTTCGGCATATTCGGGCAGGATGTGGTGGCCAGAGGTTTTTTGAATTATAGCGAAAAGGAAGCCCTAAAATCAGATCTCTATTTTGAAAAAGGGCATGAGTTAATGGATTATTTCATTAAGCAAGCCGATTAATTCACCGGGGAGAAAATTAATGAAAATGGGAAATAAGCTGATTGTCCAGAAATTCGGTGGTTCATCCGTCGCGAATGTGGAAAGGATACAACGTGTGGCCGACAGGGTTGTGAGTTATCGAAAAAAAGGCCGGGATTTAGTGGTGGTAGTTTCGGCATTAGGGGATACTACCGATGAATTGATCGAGTTAGCCGCGAAAATTAACAGTGAACCCAGCGAACGCGAGATGGACATGCTCCTGTCTACCGGAGAACAAATTTCTGTCGCGCTTCTGGCAATGGCGATACACAAATTAGGCTTTGAGGCGATATCATTTACCGGCGCCCAGGTGGGTATCATTACGGATTCGAGTCATACCCGCGCCAGAATCATCAAAATCAACGCGGATAAAATAAAAGAAGCGCTTAAGGAAGGAAAGATTGTTATTGTTGCCGGATTCCAAGGTATGACTTTAAATCAAGATATTACTACGCTTGGCCGCGGAGGTTCAGATCTAACCGCGGTTGCCTTGGCTAAAGAATTAAAGGCCGATGAATGCGAAATATATACCGACGTGGAAGGAATCTATACGACCGACCCAAGAATAGAAAAAAAGGCAAAAAAAATCGAAGCAATTACTTACGATGAAATGCTGGAGATGGCTTCTTTGGGCGCCCAAGTTATGCAGGCCCGCTCCATTGAAGTAGCCAAAAAATTTAATGTACCTATACATGTGCGTTCGTCGTTTTCGCAAAAAACCGGCACCAAGATTATTAAGGAGGTCAGTAAAATGGAGGAAGTAGTTGTCAGTGCGGTTACCTTAAATCGAAACGAAGCTAAGATTACTATCTGTAATGTCCCGGACCGTCCGGGAGTCGCTGCCACGATATTCAAAACTCTCGCCGAGGCAGGAGTGAATGTGGATATGATCGTGCAAAACGTAAGTCATGTCCGGCAGACAGATATATCTTTTACGGTATCCAAGGCCGAGGCAAGCCGGGCAATCAAAATTACCCGTAAAATCGCGCTTGCTTTGGGCGTGGAAGAAGTCTTGGAAGACGAGGATATCGCGCGCGTTTCCATAGTCGGCGTAGGGATGAAATCGCATCCGGGTGTCGCCGCCCAAATGTTCGATACGCTGGCCAAAAATAAAATAAATATTGAGATGATCTCTACTTCGGATATCAGTATTTCTTGTATTATTAAAAATAGGTTTGCCGAAACCGCGGTTAAGTCTTTGCATGCTAAATTTGATTTAGGAAAATAGCGAGGTTTAAATGTTGAAAGTAAAAATTTATGATACGACTTTACGCGACGGCGCTCAAGGCGAAGGCATCTCTTATTCGGTAATGGATAAGATCAGTATTGCTAAAGAATTGGATCTATTGGGTATTCAATACATTGAAGGCGGCTGGCCGGGATCAAACCCCAAGGATATGGAATTTTTCCTTAAGATGTCCAAGGTCAGCTTGCAGAATAGCGGCCTTTGCGCTTTTAGCATGACCCGCAGGCTGAATACTAAAGCCGAAGATGACCCTAACATAAAATCCCTGCTTAAATCCCAGGTTAAGATTATCACGATTGTCGGAAAAACCTGGGACCTGCATGTGACAGACGTTTTAAAAACTAGCCCGGAAGAAAATCTGGAAATGGTCAAGGATACGATAAGTTTCTTGGTTTCCAAAGGCCTGACTGTATTCTATGACGCCGAACATTTCTTTGATGCATATAAAGCAAACCAAGATTACGCCTTAAAGACACTCATTGTCGCCCAAGAAGCAGGCGCGCAGGCAATTTGTCTCTGTGATACTAATGGAGGAGCGTTAACCTCTGAGATTTCCAGAATAGTGCCGGAAATTAAAAAAAGTGTAAAGATAAGTTTAGGCATTCACTGTCATAATGATGGGGGGCTGGCCGTGGCCAATTCTCTTGCCGCGGTTGAAGCCGGATGCGATTTAGTCCAAGGGACAATCAACGGTATTGGAGAGCGCTGTGGAAACGCGGATTTAATCCCGATTATCGCCAATCTAAAACTGAAAATGAAAATTGATTGCATCCCCGATGATAAATTAAAAGAATTAACTCATCTATCGCATTTTGTAAGCGAAATCAGCAATATGAAACAACGCCCTGATCAGCCTTATGTCGGCGATTCCAGCTTCGCGCACAAAGGCGGAATGCATATTAACGCGATTATGAAAAATCCGAAAACCTATGAGCATATTGATCCCGAATTAGTGGGTAACCACAGGAGGATTTTAGTTTCGGAATTAGCGGGAAAGACCGGTGTATTAATCCGCGCCAAAGATTTGGATTTAGATTTGAAGAAAGATGACCCTAAGACTAAAAAAATCCTCCAGCTCGTGCAGAAACTTGAACACGAAGGATATCACTTTGAGGCGGCTGAGGCCTCTTTTGAGCTATTGATGAAACGGGCCCTGAATAAATATAAGAAATTTTTTGAGTTGGAGGGTTTTCGGGTGGTAATTGAAAAGAAATCAGATAAAGAGCTCACTACCGAAGCGATTATCAAAATCAAGGTTAAAGGCGTAAAAGAACATACTGCCGCGGATGGCGACGGGCCGGTGAATGCCTTGGATAACGCCTTGCGTAAAGCCCTAAAAGATTTTTATCCTACGCTTTCTAAGATGCGCCTTTCAGATTTTAAAGTGCGGGTATTGGATGAAAAAGCAGGTACAGCCGCCAAGGTGAGGGTGCTTATTCAATCGCAAGATGAGACAACAAGTTGGAACACTATCGGAGTATCAGAAAACATTATTGAAGCCAGCTGGCAGGCCCTCACCGACAGTATTGAGTACAAACTGCTAAAAGATAACGTCAAATGATCGATGAAATTCCCAAACAATACAATCCTAAAGAAACCGAAGATAAATGGTATAAAGCTTGGGAAGATAATAACCTATTTTCCGCCAAACCAAATCCTCAGAAGAAACCTTTCACTATAGTTATTCCTCCGCCTAATGTAACCGGAATTTTACATATGGGCCATGCTTTAAATAACACCATTCAGGACATCCTTATCCGCTACCAGCGGATGAAGGGTAAAGAAGCGCTTTGGATGCCCGGGACTGATCACGCCGGGATCGCTACACAAAACGTCGTCGAGAAGGCTATTGCCAAAGAGGGATTAAAACGGCAGGATTTAGGCCGCCAAAATTTTATTGAACGCGTTTGGGTTTGGAAAGAGCAATACGGCTCGACGATCATCCGCCAACTTAAAAAATTAGGGGCTTCCTGCGATTGGCAACGCGAGCGTTTTACTATGGATGAGGAATACTCTAAGGCGGTAGTGGAAGTTTTTGTCAGGCTATATGAAAAAAATTTAATTTACCGGGGAAGCTATATTATTAACTGGTGCCCGCGCTGCCAAACCGCTTTATCCGATGAAGAAGCCCCGCACAAAGAACTGCAAGGGAATCTCTATTATTTAAAATACCCGCTTAAAGATAATCCGGATGAATACGTAATTGTGGCAACTACCCGGCCTGAGACGATGCTGGGTGACACCGCGGTTGCGGTTAACCCTAAAGACAAACGTTATAAGGAATTAATCGGTAAAACTTTAATCTTGCCATTGGTTAACCGGGAAATAAAAATTATTGCCGATACTCTGGTTGATTTGAAATTTGGCACCGGCGCGGTTAAAGTTACTCCTGCCCATGACCCTAATGATTACGCTATGGGAAAGAAGCATAAGCTTGAATTTATCAACGTTATGCGCGCTAATGGAACCTTAAATCAGAATGCCGGTGAATATAGCGGAATGGACAGGTTTGAGGCCAGAGAAGTAATTTTAGAGGATTTAAAAGAAAAAGGATTGTTGGAGAAAATCGAGCCACATAACTTATCTGCCGGGCACTGCTATCGCTGTCACACGATCATCGAGCCTTATTTGTCCAAACAGTGGTTTGTGAAGATGAAACCTCTTGCCAAACCCGCATTGGAAGCGGTAAAAAAAGGTAAGATTAAATTTTATCCTACGCGTTGGGCCAAAGTTTATTTAAATTGGATGGAAAATATCCAAGATTGGTGCATCTCGCGCCAGATTTGGTGGGGGCACCGTTTGCCTGTTTATTATTGCAGAGAATGTTCTGAACAAAACACCAAAAACCTAACACCTAACACCAAAGATGGCGTTATAGTTGCTAGAACTAAACCCGACAAATGTCCTTATTGCGGCTCTATTGATATTTACCAAGATGAAGACGTCCTGGATACTTGGTTTTCCTCCTGGCTCTGGCCATTTGCCACTTTTTATTGGCCAGAAACTAATGGACAGTCCCCTCCCCTTCGGGGACAAGTTTCGGGGACAGTCCCTTCCGAAGATCTTAAATATTTTTATCCTACTTCAACCTTGGTAACTGCTCCGGAAATAATCTTTTTCTGGGTTGCCCGGATGATTATGGCCGGATTAGAATTCATGAAGGAGATACCCTTTAAAGACGTCTATATCCACGGGACAGTGCGCGACGTTGAAGGCAAAAAAATGTCCAAGTCTTTGGGTAATATCATTGACCCCCTGGAGATTATCAATGAATACGGCACCGATGCCCTGCGTTTCAGCCTAATCTCAATAACAGCGCAGGGGCAGGATGTATTTTTATCTAAAGAGAGGTTTGAGCAGGGAAGAAATTTTGCCAATAAAATCTGGAATGCTTCAAGATTTATTTTAATGAATTTAGAACAGGGACAGTCCCCTTCGGGGACAGTCCCTGTTCTAACTGACCTCTGCGTATTTTTTAAAAAAGAAGGCCTAAGTTTAGTCAATCGCTGGATATTAAGCAGATTTTATTCTACGCTTAGAGAAGTGGAGAAAAATCTGGAAAATTATCAGTTTAATGAAGCAGCAAATACCCTCTATGGGTTCTTCTGGCATGAATTCTGCGATTGGTACCTTGAGATAATCAAGCCGGATATTAAGAGCGTTCATAATCAGGTAGTGATGTATAAGATACTTGAGAAATTCCTAAGAGTTTTACATCCTTTTATGCCTTTTATCAGCGAAGAGATCTGGCAAAGACTTATCGAACAGGGACAGTCCCCTTCGGGGACTGTCCCTGTCAAGACTAGTATAATGATACAACTCTGGCCGCATATCCAAGAGAATATTATCGACCATAAAGCTGAAAAAACAATGCAAGAAGCTCTTGAGATTATTACGAGCATCAGGAATATGCGCCTGGAATTAGATATCCCTCCTCAAGCCCAAAACATAGAAGTCAAGATTTCAACATCAAGTAAGAGTAAAAAGGCGGCCTTGGAGGCGCTTTCCGGCCAAATCAAGAACTTATCCAGGTTAAATAAACTGGAGATTCTTGACGAATACAGGAGAGGCTTGGGAGAATTTACCAGCGTGCTAAAGGATGCGCATATTACTATTTTTTTATCAGGGGTGATCGATATAGAAAAACATAAGGAAAAAATCAACCAAAAGATTCAGAGGACTGAGAGTGAGATTAATTTAAAAGAAAAGATGCTCTCGGATAAGAATTTCTTACAGCGGGCGCCTTCGGAGATCGTGGAAATCGAGAGGGAGAAATTAAAGAACCTAAAGGATGAAGCGCAAAAACTAAAAGGAGTAAAAGATGGCCTTAGGTAAATATTTTCTTTCTGAAGCAGAGCCGAAACTTGATCAAGAAAAGCTGGATTACATTGTCCGTCACGCCTTAATCGAAGATATAGGCAGGGGAGATATAACCACGCAATTGACTATCCCTAAACAAAAAAAGATCGACGCGCAGATATTAGTTAAAGAAAATTCCGTAATCTGCGGTTTAGGAGTAGCAGAAAAGGTTTTTAAGTCCATTGATGATTCGGTGAAATTCAAACCAGTGGCCAAAGAGGGCAAAGAGATAAAAGCCGGTAAAATTATTGCCAAAGTTTCGGGAAAAGCCTCAAGCATATTAAGTTCAGAGAGAGTTGCCCTAAACCTCTTAAGCATGCTTTCAGGGATAGCGACTAAAACCAGGGAATACGTTGAGCATATTGAACCCTATAAAACTAAAATCACGGATACCCGTAAGACCTTTCCGGGGTTAAGGGAATTACAGAAATACGCTGTGCGCGTCGGAGGCGGGCATAATCATCGCATGGGTTTGGATGAGATGATCTTGATCAAAGATAACCATATCAAAGTTACTGAAGGGTATGAGAAACTCCCCAGCATACCTAAGGGGTTTAAAATTGAAATAGAAGTACAGAATCTTGACGAATTTAAGCACGCCCTGTATTTTAAGCCGGATGTGATTATGCTCGATAATATGAGCCTCGAAGATATGAAAGAGGCGGTGAAAATCCGGAACAATACCGAATTTACCAGCCATCATCCGCCTACTATGCTTGAAGCAAGCGGCGGAGTAGGCTTTGATTCGGTTAAAAAAATCGCCGCGTTGGGAGTAGATATCATCTCTATCGGCGAGCTGACCCATTCGGTGAAAGCCATTGATATGAGCTTAGAGGTGACCTAATTTGTCCGGGTTTAAGCTTATTTCAAGTTATCAACCTTGCGGCGATCAGCCGGAAGCAATAAAAAAATTAACCGCGAGCATCCTTTCAGGACATCCGGCATCCACGCTCCTCGGAGTAACCGGCTCAGGGAAAACTTTTACCCTCGCTAATGTTATAGCCGCAATAAAACTTCCCACGCTGATTATTTCGCATAACAAAACCTTAGCCGCGCAGCTATACTCCGAATTTAAGGAATTTTTTCCGCATAACGCGGTCGAGTATTTTGTAAGTTACTACGATTATTATCAGCCGGAAGCCTACATTCCTTCCACAGATACCTATATCGAAAAAGATTCGTCTATAAATGAGCGGCTTGACCGTTTACGCTTATCAGCGACTACTTCCTTGATCAGCCGTAAAGACGTAATTATTGTCGCTTCGGTCTCTTGCATTTATAACCTGGGAGATCCGGAAAGTTATCGGGAGTTGTTAGTGCTATTGGAGAATGGCCAAGAGATTAGCCGGGATGAACTGATTGCAAAATTCATCCAGATACAATATGAAAGAAATGATTATGAATTTATCCGGGGAAGATTAAGGGTAAGGGGAGACACCTTGGAGATTTTTCCTTCTTATCAGGAAAAGGCGATTCGTTTACAGTT
Organism: Candidatus Omnitrophota bacterium; assembly: GCA_030650425.1. Classification (GTDB taxonomy): domain Bacteria; phylum Omnitrophota; class Gorgyraeia; order Gygaellales; family Profunditerraquicolaceae; genus UBA6233. The sequence goes on from JAUSED010000009.1 coordinate 92,655, forward strand.
AAACGGAGATAAAATTGAGAAAATCTCGGAATTTAACCCGGTTTCCGGAGAGCTTATTAGTCAATTGGATAAAATAGCGATTTATCCGGCTAAGCATTTTATTGTTTCGCAAGATAAGATCGACTCAAGCCTGCGCTCCATAAATCTAGAGCTTCAAGAGCAACTTGAGTCCTTGAGATCCAAAAATAAATTACTCGAGGCGCAGAGGCTGGAATCCCGGACTAAGTACGACTTGGAGATGTTAAAAGAAATCGGCTATTGTCACGGAATTGAGAATTATTCCCGCCATCTATCCGGCAGGCCGAGCGCTTTGCGGCCGTATTCTTTAATTGATTATTTTCAAGGGGATTTTCTGACGGTAATCGATGAATCCCATGCCACCCTGCCTCAGATACGAGGAATGTATGAAGGAGATAAGGCCAGAAAAAAAGTACTGGTGGAATATGGTTTTCGTTTGCCTTCATGCCTGGATAACCGGCCGTTAAAATTCGAAGAGTTCAAACATTTAGTCAAGCAGGTAGTCTTTGTCTCTGCTACGCCTGATGAATACGAGATTAAAGAGAGCGCTGGAGAGGTAATCCAACAAATTATCCGGCCGACGGGTTTAGTTGATCCTGAGATTGTTATCCGGCCGAGTCAGAATCAAGTCGAGGACCTTATCGTTGAGGTTAAAGAGCGGGCTAAGGCCAGTGAGCGCACCCTGGTTACTACGCTGACCAAACGCACTGCCGAAGATTTAACTACCTATTTAGAAGAGAAAGGCCTGAAAGTCAAATACCTGCATTCGGAGATCCAGACTATTGAGCGCTCTGCCATACTCAGGGATTTAAGAAAGAAGAAATTCGACTGTCTTGTGGGAATCAATCTACTAAGAGAAGGCCTGGACCTTCCGGAAGTATCATTAGTAGCGATTTTAGACGCGGACAAAGAAGGATTTTTACGTTCAGCGACCAGCTTAATCCAGGTTTCAGGGAGGGCAGCGCGCAATATTAACGGAAAGGTAATTATGTACGCGGATACAATTACCGGCTCGATGAAAAAAGCTATTCTAGAGAGCAGCCGGAGAAGAAAATTGCAGTTGGAATTTAATGCTAAAAATAACATTACCGCGCGTTCAATCCAAAAATCCATCAAAGAAGGTATTGAAGGCTTAGCCCGCTCGGAAGAATTTGTAATTAACCTTACCGGAGAAGCCCGGGATGAATTTGAGTTGCGTAAATATATTTCTGAGTTAGAATATGAGATGGAATTAGCCAGCCGTAACCTGCAATTTGAAAAAGCAGCTGTGATAAGAGATAAGCTAAAGGAACTCAAAGATGCTACTGGCCGCTGACATAGGTAATACCAACATCTCCCTGGCTTTATTTAAAGGGAGCAAAATAAGTAAAATCCGAGATATCCCGCTCAAAGAATATACTCAATCCAAGCTGTTTAAATATATAGGTAAAGAAAGTCTTGATACCGCGCTTATCTGCAGTGTGGTACCATCAATGGCCAAAAGGCTGGCTAATGATCTAAAAAAGATATCCGGAATCAGCCCTAGGCTAATTGGCAAAGACATATCGGTTCCGCTTAAAAATCTTTACCAAAACCCAAAGCAGCTCGGCCAAGACCGTTTGGTTAATGCCTATGCCGCAAGTAAAATTTACTCAGCGCCGGTAATCGTGGTGAGTTGCGGCACCGCGCTCACCATTGACGCAGTTTCTAAAAATAGGGAGTTCCTTGGAGGTTTTATCCTCCCGGGATTACGTTCTTCTTTATCCAGCCTAAACGCGGATACCGCTCTTTTACCGAAACTAAAATTAAAGCCGGCGTCCGGACTTATTGGTAGAAATACGCAAACCGGGATTTTGAATGGCGTAATCGCAGGAAGCGCGGGGTCAATAGACTCGCTTATTGAAAAAATCCTGCTTAAAATCAGTAAGCACGCTAAAGTGATCGGAACCGGAGGAGATATATATTTGATTAAAAGGTTTTCCAGGTATATAATAAAGGTAAATAAAGAGCTTACCTTAAAAGGGATTTTTTTGGTCTACAAAAATACGCTTGAAAATGCTTAAATTCATATTTTATTTATTTTTGCTTAGCCTTTGCTGCGTAAGAGATATTTTTGGCGCGGAAACTTCCACTAATTCCGCTCAAGCCTCTGAGGCCGGGGCCGCCTTTGAACAGGCATTAAAAAACGTTGAGGCGCAAAAAGCCGAAGAGCGAAAAGCCTTAACCTTAAAATGCAAAACAAAATTAGCCCAGTTGATTGATAATTGGCTCTCTGAAAAAGAAGCGCAAAAGAAGCCTCAGCTCAATCAGGTAATTGATCAAAACTGGGAAAAGCTTCCGTATGAATACAACTTCACTACGCTTCATTACGATTATTACCTAAGAGGCTTTGATTATAATATTCTAAGTAGCGAAATAAAGGAGACTGAATCACTTACCGCGCCGATTAAGGCCCAGTCCGTAATTATTGAAAAAGTCTACGCGGAGAAATACCATACCCCTGACATAAGCAACGTTGATCCGTACTTCTTTACGGTGACAACGGTGATAACCCTGAATCTGGAATTCCGTCAGGATAATTTTGTGATAATCGGTGTGGATAATAAAATAACAAAAATCGAAAATGACTGTCCGGATAGAATCAAAAGATTTGGCCGAAATTTATTTTAAAAATGCTTGACAAATATTTTTTTTTGATTATAATTAGCACTCTTAGAGAGCAAGTGCTAAAAGTAAACCAACAATAGAAGGAGGTGTGTCTATGGAAATCAAACCATTAGGCGATCGCGTTGTAGTTAAGGCTCTAGAGGCAGAATCAAAAACAAAAGGCGGTATAGTACTGCCTGATACAGCAAAAGAAAAGCCTCAAGAGGGTAAAGTTGTGGCAGTAGGCAAAGGAAAGGTTCTAGAAAACGGATCAACCCAAACGCCGGAAGTTAAAGTAGGCGATAAGGTTTTATACGGAAAATATTCCGGTAATGAAATTACCACTAAAGAAGGCGAAGAATTATTGATCATGCGCGAAGAGGATATATTAGCAATCATTAAATAATTATAGGGACGGTTCGAAAATTCGTAGCGGACATTTAAATGTCCGCTACGAATTGAATAGAGACGTTTCCGAAAAATTACAAGGAGGATTATAATGGCAAAGATGTTATTGTATCAGGATGAAGCCCGCAGGAAACTTCTAAGCGGTGTGGAGCAATTAGCCCGCGCGGTGAAAGTAACTTTAGGGCCAAAAGGCCGCAATGTGGTTATTGACAAAAAATTCGGTTCACCAACGATTACTAAAGACGGAGTAACCGTTGCTAAGGAAATCGACCTTGAGGACCCCTATGAAAATATGGGCGCCCAGATGGTTAAAGAAGTTGCCGAGAAAACATCGGATATAGCCGGTGACGGGACTACCACAGCTACAGTTTTAGCCGAAGCAATTTACCGCGAAGGCTTGAAAAACGTTACTGCCGGCGCCAATCCCATGGCTTTAAAGCGCGGGATTGAGAAAGCAGTAGAAAAAATAGTCGATGAATTAGCTAAATTAGCCAAGCCGATTAACGCCAGAGAAAAAAAAGAAGTCGCTCAGGTTGCTTCGATTGCCGCTAACGGAGATACAGCCATTGGTGACCTGATTGCCGAAGCAATGGAAAAGGTCGGCAAAGACGGCGTAATCACCGTGGAAGAAGCCAAGAGCACTGCTACCACTTTAGAGCTGGTCGAAGGTATGCAGTTTGACCAAGGCTATTTATCTCCTTACTTTGTCACCGATGCCGAAAGAATGGAGTGTATTTTAGAGGATACTTACATCTTGATTTTCGAAAAAAAGGTATCTACCTTAAAAGACCTGCTTCCTCTATTGGAAAAAATCGCCCGCAGCGGAAAGCCGCTTTTGATTCTCGCGGAAGACGTAGAAGGCGAGGCATTAGCAACCTTAGTCGTGAATAACTTAAAGAGGACATTTGTTTCCTGCGCGGTTAAAGCGCCCGGGTATGGGGACAGGCGTAAAGCCATGCTTGAAGATATCGCCATCCTTACCGGAGGCCATGCCATCACCGAGGATTTAGGAATAAAGTTAGAGAATGTTGACCTTGATGACTTGGGCCGCGCTAAAAAAGTAAAAATTGACAAAGAAAATACGACTATCGTCGAAGGCGCGGGCAAACAGGCGGGAGTAACTGCCCGTATCGCGCAATTAAAGAAGCAGATTGATGATACTGATTCTGATTACGATAAAGAGAAACTGCAGGAACGCTTGGCGAAACTTGCCGGCGGAGTAGCAGTAATTAATGTCGGGGCCGCGACTGAAACAGAGATGAAAGAGAAAAAAGCGCGCGTAGAAGACGCGTTGCATGCTACCCGCGCGGCGGTAGAAGAAGGAATAATCCCCGGCGGCGGCGTGGCTTTAATCCGTTGTATTCCTGCTTTGGAAAAACTAAAGCTTGAAGGCGACGAGAAGATTGGCGTGGATATAGTGAGAAGGTCGTTGGAAGAGCCAATCAGGCAAATTACTCAGAACGCGGGATTAGAAGGTTCAGTGGTAGTGCAGAGGGTAAAACAGGAAAAAACCAATGTAGGTTATGATGTTTCTCAGGATGACTATGTAGATATGATCGAAGCAGGCGTAATCGATCCTAAGAAAGTTACGCGTTCAGCCTTACAGAACGCAGCCAGTATCGCGTCACTGCTTTTGACTACCGAGGCTTTGATTGTGGATAAGCCGGAAAAAGAAGATAAAATGCCCGGTATGCCAGCCGGCGGTATGGGTGGTATGGGCGGCATGGGTGGTATGGGCGGTTATTAATAAACAAGGGGACCGTTTCTATTTTTCCCTATTAGGGGACACTTTCCAACAAGTAGTAAACCCTCGTAGGAAAGTGTCCCCTGAGCGAAAAAAATAGAAACGGTCCCATGTTTTTGTCCCATATTTTTTCCAGCGGTTAATAAAATAATAATTGACAAACCCGCCTCAGTGGTGTAGAATTCTCTATCCTTTCGTTGCTACTCTTCAAAAAAGAGGAAAAATCCGTAACTTATTGTAATTCAATAACTTATATATTAAAAGGAGCTTCTAAAATGGCAGAGTGGATAGGTATCGGCAGGCGCGCTCGCAGGTGCTATGGTTTTGATGAAATTGCCCTTGTTCCCGGAGCGCAAACAGTTAACCCTAATGAAGTTGGTATCTCCCTTGAAATAGACGGTAGAAAATTCAAGGTCCCGATTTTAGCCGCGGCAATGGATGGAGTAGTGGATGTTAAATTTGCCGTGGAAATGTCCAATTTAGGAGGAATCGCGGTTCTAAACCTTGATGGCGTCCAGACGCGTTATGAAAATCCGGAAAAAGTCTTAGCCGAGATCGCCCAAGCCGCTCCTCAAAAAGCAACGCAATTAATCCAGTCATTATACACCAAGCCAATCAAAGAAAACTTAGTTTCAAAAAGAGTCTCCGAGATAAAAAAGAAAAAGGGTACGGCTGTAGTAAGCTGCATTCCCGCGAATGCTGAAAAATTCGCAAAACTGGCGATGGGAGCCGGCGCGGATATTTTTGTCATCCAATCCACCGTCACTACCACCAGGCATATCTCCAAAGAGTATAAAACTTTAGACTTATATAAATTCTGTAAAGCTGTTAAAATTCCGGTGATTCTGGGTAATTGCGTAACTTATGAAACAACTATCGAGCTTATGGAAACGGGCGCCGCGGGGTTACTCATCGGAGTAGGCCCGGGAGCCGCTTGCACCACCCGCGGAGTATTAGGTATAGGCGTGCCTCAAGTAACTGCAACCGTAGATGCCGCGGGAGCGCGTGATTTCTATTATAAGCGGACAGGTAAATATATTCCTATCATTACCGACGGAGGGATGAACCGAGGCGGAGATATCTGCAAGGCCTTTGCCTGCGGAGCTGACGCGGTAATGATCGGCTCCAGCTTTGCCCGGGCAAATGAAGCTCCGGGAGGCGGTTATCATTGGGGGATGGCTACTTCGCATGTAAACCTGCCCCGCGGCACGCGCATTCATGTCGGCACAACCGGCTCATTAAAAGAAATACTTTTTGGCCCGGCGCGGGTTGATGACGGATCGCAGAATTTAATGGGAGCGCTGAAAACTTCTATGGGTTCATTAGGCGCCTCGAATTTAAAAGAGATGCACGATGTGGAAATTATCATCGCCCCTTCAATTCAAACTGAAGGAAAGATATTCCAGGTCGGCCAGAGAGTAGGAATGGGAAAATGACCAGACAAACCGTATTAATTTTGGATTTTGGGTCGCAATATACGCAGCTAATCGCCCGAAGAGTAAGAGAGAATAAAGTTTTCTCCAGGATTATTCCTTATAATACTCCGGCGAAAGAAATTGCCGCGATGGCCCCTAAAGGATTGATTCTTTCCGGAGGCCCGGCTTCCGTGGTTGATAAAAAGAGCCCTGTTCCTGACAAAGAAATATTTAAACTGGGGATACCGATCCTCGGAATTTGCTACGGTATGCAGGTAATCTCCGAAATGCTTGGAGGAAAAGTCAAGCATACTAAGGATCGTGAATACGGTAAAGTGGAATTATTTATCGACGATAACCGGGATCTTTTTAGCCATATCCCGGGAAATTTTACTTGTTGGGCCAGCCACGGCGACTTTGTTACTAAAATACCTCAAGGGTTCCATACCAGCGCCCATACAATGAGCACGCCGATTGCCGCTATCTCTCATTCCAAAAGAAAAATCTTCGCGGTTCAGTTTCATCCTGAAGTGACCCACACCGAAAAAGGAAACCAGATTTTAAGCAATTTTCTTTTCAAGATCTGCGGGTGCTTAAGCCGCTGGACGATGCAATCTTTTGTCAGAGAATCTCTTGAGAATATCAAAAAGACTGTTGGAAAAGATAAAGTTGTCTTGGGCCTAAGCGGGGGAGTGGATTCTTCGGTCGCGGCGCTATTGTTGCATAAAGCAATAGGTAAGAACTCCCGCTGTATTTTTATCAATAACGGTTTGCTTAGAAAAGATGAACCTGAGCAGGTTAAGAAGGTCTTCCGCGATGTTTATCATTTGAATTTAGGTTATGTCGATAGAAGCAAGAAATTTTTAGCCCGCCTAAAAGGAGTAACTGATCCCGAAGAAAAGAGGAAGATTATTGGGGATGAGTTTGTTAAAACATTTGAAGAAGAAGCGGATAAGGTAAAGGGAGTAAAATATCTGGCCCAAGGAACATTATATCCGGATGTGATCGAGTCCATTTCTCCGACCGGAGCGCCCAGCCGCAGAATCAAGAGCCATCACAATGTCGGCGGCCTGCCGGCGCATATGAAATTAAAACTCATCGAGCCTTTACGCGAAATATTTAAAGATGAAGTGCGCGCGATAGGCAGGGAATTGGGTTTACCCGATGCGATCATCCAGCGCCAGCCTTTTCCCGGCCCGGGTTTAGCTATCCGGATTATCGGCGAGGTAACTGAGGAGCGCTTAAATATACTGCGCGAAGTAGACAGGCGGGTGATTGACGAAATACGCGCCGCCGGATTATACGAAAGCATCTGGCAGTCTTTCGCGATATTACTTCCGATAAAAAGCGTAGGAATCATGGGGGATGAACGCACCTACGAGAATGTCGTGGCCCTACGTTGCGTCTCTAGCCACGATGGAATGACCGCGGATTGGGTGAACCTGCCTTATGAACTAATGGGAAAGATCTCCAACCGGATTATTAATGAGGTAAAAGGCGTAAACCGCGTTGTCTATGATATAAGTTCAAAGCCTCCCGCAACTATCGAGTGGGAATAAATCTGTCCACCAGTATTACACAATATAAATGCCGCATTCCGATTTTGTTCATCTGCATCTACACACCCAGTTTAGCCTTTTAGACGGCGCCTGCCGCATACCAGAACTCTTAAACCTCGCTAAGCAATACAAAATGGATTCTCTGGCGATTACTGACCATGGTAATATGTTCGGAGCGATTGATTTTTATCTGGAGGCCCAGAAAGCCGGAATAAAACCAATCATAGGTTGCGAAACTTATGTCGCTCCGAGAAGCCGCTTGGATAAAGAATCCCGCGGCATTGAGGATGCCGCCTATCATTTGATACTTTTATCCCGGGATGAAACCGGTTATCGCAATTTAATGAAACTAGTTTCGATCGCTTACCTCGAAGGTTTTTACTACCGTCCGCGTATCGATAAAGAAATCCTCGCCCAATACGCGAAAGGCTTAATTGGCCTAAGCGCCTGCCTAAAAGGAGAGATTCCTTCATTAATTCAGCAGAAGCGTTTTAATGACGCGCTAAAACTCGCGGATACCTACGCGCAGATTTTCGAAAAAAATTGTTTCTACTTAGAGATTCAGGAAAATTCCATCCCCGAACAGAAAATTGTCAACGCGGGCCTGATAAAAATTGCCAAAGAATTAAACCTACCCTTAGCCGCCACCAATGACGTGCACTATTTAACCCGCGACCGGGCGCCTTCTCACGAAGCCCTTTTGTGCATCCAGACCCAGACAACTCTGGAAGATCCTAACCGGATGCGTTTCCAGACCGATGAATTTTATTTCAAGTCTCCGCAGGAGATGAAAAATCTGTTTAAAGAAGTCCCCGAAGCAATTAGCAATACCCGCGATATAGCTGAACGCTGCAACTTAGAGTTAGATTTTAAGAAGGTGCATTTACCTAAATACGAGGCGCCGGTAGGAAAAACTAAGGAAGAATTCTTGAAAGAGCTCTGCGAAGCAGGGCTTAAACAAAAATATGAAAAAGTTAACCCTGAAGTTATTGAGCGGCTTGAACACGAACTCAAGATTATCAAGGATATGGGGTTTGTCAGCTATTTTCTGATTGTCTGGGATTTTATTCATTACGCCAAAAGTCAGGGGATTCCTGTGGGCCCGGGCCGGGGGAGCGCGGCTGGTAGTTTAGTCAGCTATCTTCTCGGCATAACCGACTTAGACCCGCTAAAATACGGCTTGCTTTTCGAAAGATTCTTAAATCCGGAAAGAATGGGCCTGCCGGACATTGATATAGATTTTTGCTACGAGAGAAGGCAGGAGGTAATCAATTACGTAACTAAAAAATACGGTCAGGAGAATGTCGCCCAGATCATTACTTTCGGGACAATGCAGGCGCGCGCGGTAGTGCGCGATGTGGGCCGGGTAATGGCAATGAGTTATGCTGATGTTGACCGGATCGCCAAAATGATCCCTCCTGAACTGGATATGACCTTGAAGAAAGCGCTGGAGAGCGAACCGGAATTAAATAATCTTTACAAAAACGACCCCGAAATCACCAAACTCATCAACACAGGCTTGGCCTTAGAAGGATTGAACCGCCACGCATCAGTACACGCGGCAGGCGTAGTTATCGCCGATAAGCCATTGAGCAATTACAGCCCGCTTTTTAAGACAACTGACGACCAGATCACTACCGGGTTTAGTATGGGAATTTTGGAAAAAATCGGCTTGCTTAAGGTGGACTTTTTAGGCTTAAGGACACTTACTGTCATCGATCAGGCAGTAAAAATAATCAAACAAACCCAAGGTAAAGATATCGATATCCAAAAGCTTCCTTTGGATGATGCTAAAACTTATGAGCTTCTGGCATCCTCGCATACGATGGGAGTGTTTCAGGTTGAAAGTTCAGGGATGCGCGACCTACTGAAGAAGCTAGAGCCTGAACGTTTCGAGGATTTAATCGCTTTGCTCGCCTTGTACCGGCCGGGGCCAATTGGCTCTGGAATGCTTAATGATTTTATGAAACGTAAACATAAGCTGATTCCTGTTAAGTATGAACATCCTAAGTTAGAAAGCATACTTAAGGATACTTATGGAATTATGGTCTATCAAGAGCAAATTATGCAAATCGCTTCTGTTTTGGGCGGTTTTAGCCTGGCGCAGGCGGATATTTTGCGTAAGGCTATGGGTAAAAAGATACCTGAAGTTATGGAAAAACAAAGGAGTAATTTTATCCACGGCTGCGTGAAAAACGGAATCAAGGAGTCCACAGCGACTAAGATTTTTGATTTAATAGATTATTTTTCGGGATATGGATTTAATCGCAGTCATTCGGCCGCTTACGCGCTGATCTCTTACCGCACAGCTTATTTAAAAGCGAATTATCCGGTTGAATTTATGACTGCTTTGCTTACCTCTGAACGCGATAATACGGATAAAATCGTTGAATATGTGAATGAGTCCCAGCGGATGGGTTTAGAAGTACTGCCACCGGATATTAATGAAAGCGAAGCATTATTTAAAGTGGTGGATAATAAAACAATCAGGTTTGGATTATTAGCGATCAAGAATGTCGGTAAGGGAGCGGTTGAGTCTATAGTTGAAGTGAGAAAATCCGGCAAATTTTCTTCTTTGGAGAATTTATGCCAGCAGATTGATTTACGCTTGGCTAACCGTAAGGTTTTGGAAAGCTTAATTAAATGCGGGGCATTAGATTCTTTTAAGCTAGCCCGGGCGAAGATGTTCGCCTCCTTAGATATTATTTTAGAATCGGCTTCCCGCACGCAAAAAGAGAAAGCTAAGGGGCAGCTTTCTTTCTTTGATCAGGGTTTATCCGCGAATGGAAATGGGTTTAAACAGCCAGCCAATAATCTGCCTCAAATTCACGAATGGCCGGAGCCGCAGTTGTTAGCTTTTGAAAAAGATATGCTCGGTTTTTATGTCAGCGGCCACCCTTTGGCGCGCTATGCCCGGCAATTAAAGCGCTTTGTTTCGTCATCTATAAGTGACCTGCGCCAGCATAAAGACGAGGATGAAGTAAAAATCGTCGGCTTAATTGCTAAAATTAAACACACCATAACTCGGGCCAAGCAGGAGAAAATGGCGATTTTAAAACTGGAAGATTTAGAAGGCTCAGTGGAGCTATTGGTCTTTCCGCGCGCGTTCCAAAAAGTATCCCGTTATATTCAACCGAATAGCGTGGTTTTGGTCCGGGGAACATTAAACCTAAAGGAAGATACGCCTAAGGTTCTTGTGAATGACCTTTTCCCCTTTGATGAAATCTATAAACTGATTAGCGCGATGAGTATTAATCTTTCAGGATTAAGAGAAAACGTCTTTGAAACCTTAAAAGAACTGCTTGCTGCTTCGCGGGGAAACATCCCGATCTACCTTAATTTAAATACTCCGCAAAAATCCCGGGTGCAGCTTGTGGTTGGCGAAGGCTTTTATGTTTCCCCATCTGAAAAGTTGATTAAAGATATAGAGGACCTCTTAGGCGAAGAGCGACTGTCGTTGACACTGTAACCCATCATGTACCCGCATAGGTGTACATGGGGTACATAGACGAAAAATCTTAAATAAATATTCAAAAAAAGTTTCCCAAGTTTTCCAAATTAAAAGATTGATTTTTAATATCATGGTGATATCATCTATCTGTAACCACAATTTCTCTGAATAGGGGGTAGGCTTATGAAACAATTTATGGCTTTTATTCTATTTATCTGTTTGTTTTTAACCGGTTGTGTAGCAGGTGAAGCAAATAGGTATTACTTGAAAGAAAAACTTCCTGCAAAGAAAATTAATGAAGTCGAAGTGTTGAAGGAAAACCCAACACGACCTTATATTGTAATCGCAGATTTTCAAGCTTCACAGGCTTCTTTTAAGCACTTGCAGAAAAGGGCTGCAGAAATTGGTGCCGATGCTGTGGTTGTAACATGTACTGGTGGTTGGTATTCTACTTCAGAGATTTGGGCAGAAAAAGATAGATATTCAAATAGTTGCACCGGATTCATTGGCACAGCGATAAAGTATAAAACAGAATAACAAAAGGAGAGGCTTCTATGAAAAAATTATGTTCTTTTGGTCTGTTGTTTATATTTTTAATGATATGTGGTTGTGCGAGTGTTTACGTAACGAAAACGGCTAAAGGGTATTTTGCACCGACAGATCCCGATGAAATCGAAATTCTTGTAATTAAACCCGATCGCAGCTTTACTGAACTTGCCACAGTAACTACTACAGCCTGGGCTCCAGCAAATGTTGCCAAGATGCATAATTCCCTAAGAACTAAATCTGCACCACTTGGAGCTAATGCAGTAATTTTAATAGATTCCGGGATTGATTATAATGGTCGTTATTGGGCAAGTGGGGTAGCTATCCGCTATAAAGATTAGTAGTGCATATAGAAAAGGGGGCTAAATTTTGAACAGGGACTGGATTTAACCGTTCAGCCCTTTTTATTTGTAAAATACTTGGATTGTTGGAGCAGAAATTGCTTAAATGATACCTAAAAACCAGAATATTAGCTTAGGATTTACTAACGCTAAACTCAGGGATTACTTACTTGGAACTTTTTTAGGAATTATTCCCATAACTTTTATCTATGTCTACCTAGGGCATTCTTTTGTTGATTTTAGATATACGGTGAAGATTCTATTTGTTTTGCTAGCTTTGATCTGTACTTATTTTATTCAGCTATTTCTAAAAAGCCATAATGCTCGTCATTAACTGTTAATTTGTTTGACAATTCTGATCTATTTAGTATAATTAAAGAGGCCTAAATTGAATCCGTCATACCGGTAAGGAAACATTGATATTGTCACCCCCGCATTCGTATCTTTTCGTTAATTTCTGTTATTTTATGTAAAATTGGAGATTAATATGCCCGATCAAGAAAATAATTTAAGAGAAAAGTTCCTAATTACGTATCCAAATCTCCCATTAAACGCCCGTAAAGAAACTATCCTTGTTTTGGAAGGGCAGCCTATTACTTGGGAAGTTGCCTATTTTGAGATAAGAAATGACACTCCAGCTAGCAAGAAAATCTTACAAAAATTGCAAGAATTAAAATTGCTTTAATGGCGGAAGAAAAATTAAAAAAATCCGATAAAATCTCAGACGACCTTAAGGAGCTGGTAATCTATAGGCTTGATACCTTTCCGGAGGATAAAAGAATTTCTATTGGGTCGGATGGAGAATTTTCTAAGTCTGAATTGATTGAACATGTAAGGAATGGAGATGAAATTGGCCAAAAAATTGTTGAGCTTGAACTAACTTTTTTAAGAGCTTTAAAAGAAGGTGTTTTGTTAAATGAAATCAATCAATAACGAAGTTCTATGCTTAAATCTTTACTAATTACAAGGCCGGATCACGACTGTACGACTAATTATCTTTCCAAATGGAGTAAAGAAATCATAAAAGAAGGTGAAGACAAAGGGATTACTGTTATAGATCTTGATGGTGATAAAGCAAACAGAATTAGAGTTATTGGAACTTTGGAAAAGAAAAGTCCGGGATTGGTCATTTTAAATGGCCACGGAAACCAAGATTCTATTACGGGCCATAATAATGATGTTATCTTGGAAGCCAATGATAGGAAAGCTGTTAAAAACAAAATTATCTATGCTCGTTCCTGTAAATCCGCAAAAGTTTTAGGAGAAAAGGCTATTTCTCATGGGGCACAAGCTTATTTAGGATACGATGAAGATTTTATCTTTTTGTATAGCCGGGATAAAGTATCTAAACCTTTAGAGGATAAAACCGCGACCTTATTTTTAAGCCCATCGAATCAAATTCCTCTTTCCTTATTAAAGAACCATTGTGCCGGAGAGGCCAATGAAAAGTCAAAAGCATTATTCAAGAAAAATATTGATAAGTTATTAGTTGCTGGCCCATCTTCCGAACACTATAGGGCTATTGGATATTTATACTGGGATATGATTCATCAAGTATGTTTAGGAGATAAAAAAGCAACCTTTATGTAATTATTTGTAATTGAATTTGAACTACCCGCATAAGATTTAAACGCCTTCTCCAAAATAATATACAGTTAATCCGAACAATTAATTTATTAAATAATTTCCGTTAGATTTTCCCAAAGCAGTGAAAATCCGGAAAATCTTTCATTTAAATTTGACTAATCCGGTTTCATCATATATACTTTAGTTTATGGCTATCCCCTCAAGAGATAACCTGCTTATCGGCCAGATACTCATTGATCAAGGCGTAATTACGCCTGAGCAATTAGAGAAGGCGCTTTTTGAGCAAAAGAATAGCGGCGGCCCGATCTGCACTACTTTAGTCAAGCTTGGATTTACCAGCGAAGAAAAGGCCTTCACCCTGCTTGCCCGCCAGTTGAATATCCCATATGTGAGACTAAAAAACAAAGAAATCAACCCTGAAACGATTCAAAAAGTTACCGCTAAATTCGCCAGCCACTATAAAATAATCCCCATCGAATTGCAGGATAAAACTTTAGTTATTGCTATGGCTGACCCTTTGGATATCCGCACCCTCGATGACCTGCGGCTGCTCTTGGGCCTTGAGGTAAGAGGGGTATTGGCCAGCGAAATCGAAATACTGGAAGCGATCCGTAAATATTACGGGGTAGGCGCTGAAACTATTGAACGAATCATCTCCGAAAAGACCTCGCTTAGCGAATTGAAAGATACCGCTGAAAAAACCGAAGACCTTGAGGCGCTTGCCGAGGATGCCTCGATCATCAAATTCGTCAATCAGGTATTATCAGAAGCGATCAAAGATCGGGCAACCGATATCCATCTTGAGCCGTTCGGTAATGAATTACGGGCGAGGTTTCGAATTGATGGAGTGCTTTATGAGATCAACATCCCTGAGACAATCAAATATTTTCAGCCGGCGATCGTTTCACGTATTAAAATTATGGCTAAGTTAAATATCGCCGAGCGCAGGCTTCCGCAAGACGGCAGAATCAAAGTAAGGGTTAGAGATCAGGAACTTGATCTACGTGTTTCAATTATTCCTTCGGCTTATGGAGAAGGGGTGCATATAAGGATACTCAGCGGTAATTTGTTTCTGGAACTGGAAAAACTTGGGCTGATGGAAGACGACCTGCAGATCATCGAGAGGATGATCAAAAAAGCGCACGGGGTCATTTTTGTGACCGGGCCAACCGGTTCCGGAAAAAGCACAACCCTTTATGCCTCTTTGGCCCGGATAAACTCTCCCGCGATAAAAATAATCACCATAGAGGACCCGATAGAATATCAGCTAAGAGGTGTAAATCAAATACAGGTTATGCCGAAAATCGGGCTGGACTTTGCCATGGGTTTAAGGCATATCTTAAGGCATGACCCCGACGTAATTATGGTTGGAGAAGTGCGCGATTACGAGACCGCGGAAATCGCCATCCGTTCAGCCCTCACCGGGCATCTGGTTTTCTCTACCTTGCATACCAATGACGCGGCCGGCGCGGTGACCCGCTTGTTGGATATGGGCATAGAGCCGTTTCTGGTTTCTTCTTCTTTAGAATGCCTGATTGCCCAAAGGTTAGTCAGGACTATCTGCCCAAAGTGCAAAGTTCCGGTAAAATCCAAGGCTGAGATTCTCGCGCAAATGGCTGATATCAAGTTTGACGCGGATAAGGTCAATCTTTATGAAGGAAAAGGCTGTGAATATTGCCGCTTTACCGGATATCGCGGAAGGACCGCCATTTATGAAATACTTACGATAACTGAACCTATCCGGGAATTGATTTTGACTCACGCCTCCAGCCAGCAGATCAAACAAAAGGCGGTAGCAGGCGGTATGCGCACCCTGCGTTACGACGGCTTAAGAAAAGTCCTCGCCGGAATAACCACCCTGACCGAAGTTATGCGCGTCACACAACAGGAAGAACTAGCCGAAGATTAAACAGTATGCCAAAGTTTATCTATACCGCCAAGTCCAAACCCGATCATCTTATCAAAGGAGAAATCGAAGCCGAAACAGAACAGGAAGCGGTTGAACGCCTGAGTAAACAAGGCCAATATCCGGTTTCCATCAAGCTCTTAGACCTTGCCAGCCAAAGAAAAAGCTTTCTCGGCCTGAAAAAAATCTCTACCAGTGAAATCACCCTCTTTACCCGCCAGCTTTGCGAACTGAATGAATCAGGGGTAAATGTGGTCAAAAGCCTTTCGATTATCGCCAACCAAATCCCCAATGCTTATTTA
This sequence comes from Candidatus Omnitrophota bacterium, assembly GCA_030650425.1. GTDB lineage: Bacteria > Omnitrophota > Gorgyraeia > Gygaellales > Profunditerraquicolaceae > UBA6233. The sequence goes on from JAUSED010000009.1 coordinate 108,557, forward strand.
AAAGATATCATCAAAGACGCGCTCTCTAAAATAAAAGAAGGAGCTTCTTTATCCGAAAGCCTCAGCGCTCATCCGGATGTCTTTTCCAGTATGTACACGGCGATGGTTCATTCCGGTGAAATCGGCGGCACGCTCGAGCCCACCTTAAAAAAACTGGCTGACTTCCTTGAGAACGAAGAAGAGCTAAAAGGCTCAGTTAAAAGCGCGCTGATCTATCCTGCTTTTGTTTTCACTGTTGGAATCTTAACCATAGTCGTGCTTTTGACCTTTGTCATCCCGCGCCTTGTTTCGATGTTTAAGGATATGGGAGAGGCCTTGCCTTTACCTACGCAAATACTCATTTCTCTATCCGGATTCCTGCGCGGATATTGGCTAATCATCCTGATGACTTTAATTACTCTCCTACTTGTATTTCGCAGGACAATAAAAACCAGCAAAGGTAAATTATCCTGGGATAGCTTTAAATTAAAGATAGCGCTTTGGGGTCAAGTCATCCTCAAGAGCGAGTTAGGCCGTTGGCTGCGCACATTATCGCTTCTTCTTGCAGGAGGGATATCTATACTTTCCTCGTTGGATGTCTCCAAAACTGTGGTTGAAAACGAACTTTTAAAGCTTGAAATTGAAAAACTAATCAAGCAATTATCTAGCGGCGCAAGCCTCTCTTCGGCGATGAAAAATTCCAAAATCTTTCCGGATTTCGTGATCAATATTGTAGGGGTGGGAGAAGACACCGGTTCAATGGATAAAGCCCTCTTGAGGATAGCGGACAATTACGAAAAATCCGTGGCCCAAGAATTAAAAACACTCACGCGTTTACTTGAGCCGATGATCATCCTTTTCATGGGACTAGTCGTCGGCTTTATCGTTTTGTCTATGCTTTTACCGATATTCCAGATCAATTTCATGGCTAAATAAATGACAAAAAAAGGATTTTCTTTGTTGGAGCTTTTGGTGGCCATCGGCATTCTCTCTGTGGGCATCTTAGTTATTTTGCAGGCTGTGGGTTTTTGCAGCCGCATCGTGGGTATTACAAACGATACGCTCAACGCCATGATTTTAGCCGAAGATAAATTAGAAGAATTGCAATACAAGGAAAGAATTAAATCCCTTATCCAGCTGAATAACTCAGAAACAAACGGTAAATACCGTTGGGAATATACGCTGACACCTGACACTGATCCAAATCTCTATAAATGCGGGCTGAATATTACTTGGAATAGGCTTGAGAGAAATGAAAAACTGGGAATCATTACTTATTTAAGAAATGAAAAATGAAAAAGCATTTACCCTAATCGAACTGCTTATTTCCATCGCCATATTCGCGGTGATTATGGTTTCGCTTTACTCCGCTTTTAGCACAGGGGTTTTGGGCTTGGGTAAAATAGAAGAGAGCGCTACCGCTTCCCAAACCGGTTATACGATATTAAGCCGAATAGGGAAGGATCTAAGAAATTCATTCGCCTATTCTGCTGATGAGGTAAAATTTACCGGAAAGAATGACGCCTTAACCTTCCTTAGCCTTACTCCGGAATTTAGCTGGGTTAGCTATTCGCTTAGCGGGGATAAACTCCTAAGGCTGGTAAGAATAAATAAAGACGCCCTAAAAACTGATTCGGAGACCAAACCAAAGGTCATTGCTCAAAATATTAAACAAATCGAGTTTACTTATCTCTACACTGACCCGGATACAAAAGAACTGAAAGAAAACGATAATTGGACGGATAATACCACTCTACCTACGGCTGTGCGGGTGAGACTTATTTTAGAAAAAAAGGCAGACGTTCCTTTTATACGGACAATTTATCTTATTTCTGAGACTGTAAAATGAAACGCAAAGCGCAAGTGCTGATCATTTTTCTTTGGATTTTAACCCTGCTGGCTATAATGACGGTGAGCCTCGGGAATCGGATTTCAATGGTTTCAAAATTTACCCAGACACGCAGGGACCTTTTAAAAGCTAGCTATCTGGCTTACGCCGGGATTAACCGCGGTATAGCAGAGTTAAAGCAAGATAATCCTAACTATGACGGCCTAACTGAAACTTGGGCTAACAATGAAGATAAGTTTGCAAAAATCCAGGTGACGGATAATCCCGAGGAATACGCAACCATAAAGAATGAGACTGGAAAATTTGGGATGATCGATGAAGAGCGAAAAATTAACATTAATCAGGCTTCAAAAGAGTTATTAGCGGCGCTTTTGGAATTCTATAATATTACTCCGGCTCAGGAAATAACCGATAATATACTTATTTGGAGGACGGACATTGTTCCGGATAACAACGAAATTTATAAAAATCTGGGTTATCCGCGCAAAACTAAGCCCTTTGCGAATATCGCTGAACTGATGTTGGTTAAAGGAATGGAAAAGGAGGATTTCAATAAAATCTCTAAAATAATCACTGTTTACGGCGATGGAAAAATAAATATAAATACCGCCTCGCAAGAAGTTATCGAAATACTTTGCCTGGAAATCGCCCGGAAAAAGTACGATGAACAAACCGCTAAACAGTATGCTAAAAAGGTAGCGGAAGAATTCATAGCTTTAAGAAACAGCGTATCAGTATTCAAAGCTAGAACGGAAATTATTTCAAAACTTAATGAGGCTGATGGGGTTAGTGTATTCGATGAGTTTAAGAATACTAATGAAATTAAATCAGATCATTTTTTGATTGAAGTTAGCGCGAATACGGGTAAAATAAAAACAAGAGTAGCGGCTGTATATAACCGATCGAAAAATTACATCGAGAGCTGGTATGAAGGATAAAAACAAAAAAACAATATTTATAATTCAGTTATCTGAAGCCGGCCTAAAGATCGTAAAATGCCTGCGCCATAATGCTCAGGCGGAATTCTTGAGCCTAAGCCTCGAGAAAATAGCTTCGGAAAAAGAATTGAGCGGCGTTTTAAATAAACAGGGCTTTAAATCCAATGAAATCATCGTAGCGCTGCCCAGTAATCAGGCTACCTGCCGCTTTTTGAAGATACCTTCCCAAAACCCCGAAGAAATCGAAAAAATCTCCGGATTACAAGCGGCTCGCTATTTGCCTTTTCCAACAGAAGAATTAGTTACCGCCTATCAGGTTATCAGGGCAGGCCAAGACAATTTTTCGGATATAATCCTGACTATCGCGCACAAGAATGCCGTATCGAGCTACCTGAATATCCTAGCTGATAATCCGAAATGCGCCAAACTAAGCATAATTTTAAGTTCCTATGGTATCTGTAACTTATACTACCACTTACGAAAAGAAACCGAGACAATAATGCTTATTGATGCTGAGGGCGAACAGGCGGAATTGGTGATCGCGGAAGACAAAAAAATGCTTTTTAGCCGCTCAGTTAAACTAAACTTAGGCCAAGCAGGATGGGAAAAGGCATTGGCAGCTGAAATAACCAAAACTGTGGATACCTTTCTAAAAGAAGCACAGGGGAAAAGGATTAAAAAAATTATTATACTTGGGATTAAAGATATATCCAGCGACTCACTTCTCAAAATCGGGCAGGAGGCAGACGCAACAACAGAGTTCTTAAATTATCCTGAAGAATTAAAACTTAAGCTAGGGCATTCTTTTACCAGTCTTATCGGTTTAGGCTTAGAAAGCCTTCCTGAATCGCTTAATATTCTTCCTCAAAAAACAAAAACAAGGAACCTAAGCCTTAAACTCAAGAATCAACAGATAAAATTAGGTATTTTGATCGCCGGTATAATTATTGCCGGCTTCCTCGGTATCGCTAAAAATATGGATAATAAAACCATATATCTTCAGAGGCTGAAGAAACAATTAAGCGGGGTCGAAAAAGAAGCGCGGCCGCTGGAAGGGATGGAAAAACGTTTTAAGCTTATTGAGAATAACGCGGGAAGAACGGATTCAGCGTTAGATATCCTTTATGAATTGCACCGCATAGTCCCTGAACATATAAGCCTGATAAATTTCAACTACGAAGAGAACAGGCTCGTGCTTTTACATGGTTCGACCAGCGATCTTAATTCGGTCTTTGCGCTGGTCGCGGCACTTGAAAAATCTCCTGCTTTTACTAAATACAATATAAAGATAAAGTACGCCACCCGAAAAAAGATCCAAACCGGCGAAATTATTGATTTTGAAATAGGGTGCACGAGGTAAGATGTTTAAAACTTTGAATAAAAGAGAAAAAAATATTTTATTGCTTACCAGCGCGGTAATTATTTTTGGGCTTAGCCTTAGAACCATTATCGCGCCTCTTTTAACTAAAAATGAGGCTTTGAACAAGGAAATTAAGCTAACCCAGCTAAAATTAAAAAAATACCTGAGGCTGGTAAATCAAAAAGAATCCTTGCAAGGGGCCTATGCGAAGATTTCAGCCAACGCCAATATTCCGATAGAGGGGGAAGATGTTTCCACCAGCATTTTATCACAAATCGAGAATTTAGCCAAAAACTCAAACCTAAACATTATTGACATTCGGCCAGAATCACAAAAGAATTTATCTTCATCCAAAGAAAGTTATGTGGAATTACGCACTGAAGGGGATATGGAGAGCTGCCTTAAGTTTATCTATAATATTGAAAATTCACTTGCTTTGCTTGAGGTAAAAAAATCCCAACTGAGAGCCAAACCCGGCTCTTCCAATCTAGAAGGAAATTTTCTCATTAGTCAGGTATCTTTGTAACAGGGGAAGCCAGTAGGGGACACTTTCCTTTAGTCTCTTAGTAAGAGCCATGACGGAAAATGTCCCCTAACCTCATAACCCAGACTAACTTAATAAAATACTTAAAAAAGTAATTTAAAAAGGTTGACAAGTACTAATTATATGTTATACTCTCTGGTTAGAGAGCAATATAATAATGGATATCCATCAAAACATCTACCTGATTAAGGACGTAGCCAGAATTACCGGCTATTCTATTTATACCATCAAATATTACCTTAAAATCGGCCTGCTCAAAGAAAGAAATCGCAGTCCGGAAACCCGTTATCGTTATTTTGACGATACTACCATAGAAACTTTAAAAAAAATCCGCGAACTAAGGAAAGCGAAAAAATCAATCAAAGAAATTAAGCATGAGCTATTTTAACAGTTTAGGCCTGCAAAAAGAGCCGTTTTCAACCAGTCCTGACCCGGAATTCCTTTACCGCTCCAGCAGCCACGATACGGTCTTAAAGCGCCTTGAGATTGCTATCAGGCTGCGCCGCGGATTAAGCGTAATTTTTGGAGACGTGGGCACTGGTAAGACTACGCTTCTGCGCGCGCTCTTACAGGCGTTTAAGGAAGAAAATGATTTTATTTTCCATATGGTGCTTGATCCCAATTATAAATCCGAATTCCAGTTTCTCTCAGGTTTAGGGAAGATGTTTGGGATTACTCCGGAGTTTAAATCTACACTGGATTTTAAAGAATCACTTGAGAAATATTTGTATCAAAAGGGTGTGGATGAGAATAAAACCATCGTTTTATTAATTGACGAGGGACAAAAAATAAGCCTTGAAAATTTAGAGGTACTAAGAACTTTGCTTAATTATGAAACCAACGAATATAAACTTTTACAGTTGGTAATCATGGGCCAGATTGAACTGCTTGGGCGCATACAACGGATGCGTAATTTTATGGACCGCATAGCCCTAAAATACACGATTAACCCTCTTGATCAGCATGAAACCAAAGAAATGATTGAATTCAGGCTGGAGCAGGCAGGTTTAGGAAAACCTTCCAATCTTTTTACGGATAAAGCGATAAGTTCGATCTATGAGCACACTCAGGGTTACCCGCGTAAAATTGCTATGCTTTGCCATGACTGCCTTGAAACCATTGTGATGAAAGAACTGGGGGCAGTTGATGCCGAAGTTGTAAAATCACTAATTGCGCAAGAGAAAAAAACATGAGAGAGACATTAAGCCCCGAAGAAAAACTTTTACGCCTGATCCGCGGCCAAAAAAAGGTAGCAAAGCCGGTTCAGCCAGCCCAAGTTCAAGTTTACCAGATAAAAAAACAGGAGTTTTACCGGATCGCCCCAAGAATTTTTAATCTTGAAAATGCCCAAAAAGCCCTTTTGGTTATTTTTATCATATCCTGCGTTTACCTCTTGATTTCCCTAATTTATCTTTTATTTATCCCGAAAAACACTCCATTAGTAAAAATAGATGGGGGGAATGCTCCCGCGGAAAAAATAACCTTTGAGATCAAGGCTAAGCCTTATGAATTTTATTCTGAGGCAGTCAGAAACAGGCGGTTGTTTGGCGGAATAGCTTCCCAAAACGCTGAGGGCGCTGCTCCAATAATTCTAGGAAATGAACTGATCAAGGATATTAACCTTATAGGCATAGTTAGCGGTGATAACCCCCAAGCGGTTATCGAGGATAAGCGGGCGCAAAAGACTTATTATGTTTCTAAAAATCAGTTTATCAGCCAGTTTCAGGTAGAGGATATACAAGAAGGTAAAATTATCCTGAATTCTAACGGACAAAAATTCGAACTTTATTTATGAGAACTGTCAGGGTCAGGATGACAAAAAGTGACTTTTCGTAACAACCACGAGGAGGGAAACCTAATGAATAAAAAAATATTATTGAGCGTAATTTTCAGCCTGTTGCTTTGCGCGATCAAAATTCCGGCTACCGCCCAACAACCCAGCCTGAATATAGCCCCGTCTGCTACTCAAAACAAAATTTCATTGGATGTTAAAGGAATGGACATTGTGGATGTCTTGAAGATGCTGGCTACCCGCTCGGGGATGAATATCGTTATCGGTAAGAATGTCGCGGGGAAAGTAACCCTTTTCCTCAAAGACGTGGATACTCAAGACGCCTTTGAAATCATTCTTTTGGCCAATGGCTTGGCTTACGACAAACAAGAAAACATTGTAAATATTATGACCGCAAAAGACTATGAGCTGCTTTACGGAGCGCCTTTTAAGGATAAAAAGCAGGCTAGAATAGTTAAATTAAATTACGCCAAAGCAGTAGATTTAGCGCGTTCTTTAAATCAGTTTAAGACCAACGCCGGGCGCATCATCGTTGATGACGGTTCAAACACTCTCGCTATTATCGACGTTCCGGAAGTAACCAAAGCAATGGAAGATTTCATCTCCCAGACCGATACTCCTTTAGAAACAAAAATATTTGATTTGAATTATGCCCAAGCGGAAAAACTCAACACTAAGCTGCAAGAGATACTCACCAAAAATGTGGGCAGGATAAAAATCGATGAACGGACCAATAAAATGGTGGTTACTGATTACCCGGCAAAGGTAAAAGAGATGACGGAAATAATCGAAGCCTTTGACGAAAAAAATCTGCAAGTTTTAATCGACGCCCAGATCATCAACCTTACTCCTTCAGACCAGTTTCAGATGGGAGTTGACTGGGATTACTGGATCAAGAAGTATTTTGATCTCAAAGTAGCTCTGCCTGTAAATCCTGTTACTGCCGGCGCGATGTTTATCGGAACAACTAAAGTAACCAGCGCTCCGAATAAACCGGGCCAGTACAAAGCAGTAATTGATATTTTACGCACGATTGGAGACACCAAGGTCCTTTCCAGCCCAAGGATCATTACGCTCAACAACCAAGAAGCAAAAATTCATGTCGGCACAAGAGATGCCTATATTACTTCAACCATCTCTCAGAGCGGTACTGGCACAGCGGTAACCTCGCAGTCGGTTAACTTCGTGGATGTGGGAATACAGTTACACGTTACGCCGACCATTAATAAGGACGGATTCGTGACGATGAAGATTAAGCCGGAATTAAGCGACGCTACCCGCACGGATCTTACCTCAGAGGGACAGATTACCCAAGTTCCTATTGTTTCTACCTCTGAATCTGAAAGTACAGTGATGGTTAAAGACGGCGTTACGATCATCATCGGCGGCTTAAGAAAAGATAAACGGACCAAGACAGTCAAGAAGATACCCGTTTTAGGAGATATACCGGGATTAGGAATGATCTTTAGGTCCACGGATGACAAAACAGAGGTTAACGAATTAATCATACTGCTCACCCCGCATATTATGACCGGCGAAAAATCATATTCAGATTTTTCGGAATTGCCGCCTAACGATGGAGTGGTAGTCAAAATGGAAAAAGGTAATATCGTTATCAATAAAACCTCCGGCACTCCGGATCCAGAGCCTGAATATCACCGCTCGATAATCAATAAGATAAAAACTATCGCGCTGTTCAACCAACCAAACGGCAAAAAAGAGAAGGGTGAAGTTAAGCTTAATTTTACGCTCTCTAAAGATGGAACCCTAATCGGCGAGCCGATTGTTTTAGAAACAAATAATTCCGCTCTGAGCTTACCGGCCCTAGTGGCGGTAAAGAGCAGCGCGCCGTTTTCGCCTTTTCCTGAACAGATGCAAAAAGATAAAGAGACATTCAGTATATCTTTAGCTTATGAATAGTAAGGGGTTTACTTGCGCAGTTAAACGTGTTAAAATAAATCTATGTTTATCTATGAAGATATAATTAAGAAATTCAAAAGCAATAAAGTTAAAGGGGCAATAGATGATCTTTAAGTGGGAAACCGAAGAAGAAAAGTTATCGAGATATATGAAAATTCCGCCAAAAAAGAAACTTGAATGGCTTTATGAAATGAACAGATTTTTGGATAAATATACTCCCAAGAAATATAAGGCTATACGCCACAAGCTGCGGGAAAACTAGGGACCGTTTCTATTTTTCCCTGGTAGGGGACACTTTCCAACAGCCAGTAAACGCGTGTAGGAAAGTGTCCCCTACCATTTTTTGCTTGACACTGTAACTTTTTGCTGTTATTATAGTTAGCAAATAAGCCTGCCCGAATAAGCAGGCAGAGAGGATAAAAAATGACGAAGAAGGATATAATTTTAAAAGTAGCTGACGAAACCAGGCTAAAACAGATAGACGTAAAACTTGTAGTTCAGAAAACCTTTGACTGCATAATCGAGGCTTTAGTCCGAGGAGAAAAGATAGAACTGCGTAATTTCGGAGTTTTTAAAATCAAGCAGCGCAAAAGCCGCACAGGCAGAAACCCGCGTACCAACCAAATCATCCCTGTCCCGCCGAGAAAAGTGGTCGTCTTTAAATCCGGCTTAGAGATGAAACAAAAAGTGAAGTAGCCGGCAACTATGTTTAAAAGAGTATCCGGGACCAAAGATATTCTGCCTGAAGAAGCAGTTTTATGGCAGCGTTTAGAAGAAATTAGCCGCAATATTTTTGCTCTCTATAATTTCAAGGAAATCCGCCCGCCGCTGATCGAAGAATCGGCATTATTTAACCGATCTCTCGGCGAAAATACTGAAATAGTCCAGAAACAGATGTTCCTCATCAATAATAAGGAAGAAACCTACGCCCTCCGTCCGGAAGGCACAGCTTCGATTGTCCGGGCTTATCTTGAAAATAATCTTGATAAAACCAGCGGCTTTGCTAAATTTTATTATCTCGGCCCGATGTTTAGATTAGAGCGGCCGCAAAAGGGCCGGCTGCGCCAATTCCACCATATTGGCTGCGAGGCTATCGGCTCGCTTGATGCGAATTTAGACGTTGAAATAATCTCTCTCGCGGATCATTTACTGCGTAATTTTTCCATTGATGGTTATAAAATTAAAATCAACAGCCTTGGCTGCGCGGAAGATAAGAAGAGACTCACTGATTCCTTACGTAAACTCCTTAAAACTAGACTGGAAAAGCTATGTCCTGAATGCAAAAACAGATTTACGCGTAACCCGTTACGCATTTTAGATTGTAAGAATGACGCGTGTAAAGAAGTAATCAAGGAATTGGATATTTCTAGCGCGTACCTCTGTAATGACTGTAAAATACATTTTGATAAAGTTAAAGCGGGTTTGGATGCTTTGAAGATAGAATACGAAACCAGCCCGTGTCTTGTGCGCGGCTTGGATTATTATACCGGGACAGTCTTTGAAATTTCACATCAAGAGTTAGGCGCGCAGGACGCTATCGGCGCTGGAGGAAGATATAATAATTTAGTTAAAGAATTAGGCGGGCCCCAGACGGGCGCGATGGGTTTCGCCTTTGGAGTGGAAAGATTATTATTAGCGTTAGGTGCCGGGGGCAAGGCACAAGCTAAAGATTTAACCTACCTTGTAACTTTAGGAGAAGCGGCAAGAAAAGAAGGATTAAAATTACTCAATGAACTGCGTAAAGCCGGGGTTCCCTGCGATACTGATTACGAAGCAAAATCTATCAAAGGATCCATGCGCCGGGCGAATGACTTGCACGCGCGAAGAGTTTTGATTATCGGAGATAATGAAATTGAAAAAGGCGTAGTCACTTTAAAAGATATGACCTCAGGAGAACAAAGCGAAGTTAAAACCGAAAATCTTATAGGCCACCTACCAGGTGTACATAGGGTATGTTAAGAACACATACTTGCGGAGAATTAACCGCTCAAGATACGGATAAGGAAGTCACGCTTTGCGGCTGGGTAGCCCGCAGGCGCGATCATGGCAAGCTTATTTTTATCGATATCCGGGATAGGGCTGGATTTACTCAGGTTGTTTTTATTCCCAAAGAATCCGGAGATGCTTATAAGCTGGCTCAAGACCTAAGAAGCGAATTTGTGATTAAATTAACCGGTAGAGTTAACAGGCGCCCTCAGGGAACGATTAATACTAAATTAAATACGGGGGAAATAGAGATTCTAGTCAAAGGCTTGGAGATTTTAAACCCCAGCCTAAATCCACCTTTTGAAATCATCGACGAGCTGGATGTTACCGAAGAGGCCCGGCTGAAATATCGTTACCTTGACCTAAGGAGGAAGAAGCCATTTGAAAACCTTTTGCTAAGGAGTAATCTTTATAAAATTATTCGTTCATACCTGGATTCCCATAAATTTATTGAATGTGAAACGCCAATCCTCACCAAATCCACTCCGGAAGGCGCGCGCGATTATCTTGTTCCGTCAAGGCCCAACCCCGGCCAGTTCTACGCGCTTCCGCAATCACCACAGTTATTCAAACAAATCTTAATGGTCGCTGGAATTGAAAAATACTACCAGATCGCTAAATGTTTCCGCGATGAGGACCTGCGGGCTGACCGTCAGCCGGAATTTACTCAGTTGGACTTGGAAATGTCCTTTATCAACGAAGAAGATGTTTATAGCATAATCGAAGAGCTAATGTATAAGATATTCAAAGAACTTAAAGGCATAGAATTAAAAATTCCTTTTCCGCGCATTAGCTTTAACGAGGCGCAAAAAAAATACAATACGGATAAGCCGGATTTACGTAAGGAATTTAATATTGAATTCGCTTTTAGCTGGATCGTGGATTTTCCTTTATTTAAGTATAACGACGAGGAGAAACGCTGGGAGAGCGAGCATCATCCTTTTACCGCGCCGGCTGAAGAAGGCTTGGCTCACCTTGAAGAAACACCAGATAAAGTAAAATCCCGCTCCTATGATTTAGTGCTGAACGGAATAGAACTGGGCTCAGGCTCAATAAGGATCCATAACCAAGTATTGCAGGAAAGAATCTTTAAGATTATTGGCATAGATAACGAACAAGCCAAACTACGCTTTGGTTTTCTCCTTGAAGCTTTTGGCTTCGGCGCTCCTCCTCATGGAGGTTTTGCCTTTGGCATAGACAGGTTGTTAAGTATTTTAAGCGGTGAGCTAAGCATAAGGGAAGTAATCACCTTTCCCAAGACGAGCGCGGGGATTTGTCCGTTAACCAACGCGCCTTCGGATGTAGATGAAAAACAATTAAAAGAATTGAATTTAACCATTAAAAAGGGGAGGGGAGAGAAATGAAAAGGAATTTATTTTATTTTCTAGCCTTGGGTTCGGTTTTAATTTTATCGGGTTGCGTTGCCCGCACTTACTCAGTAACCAGAGAGAGGATTGATCAGGAGTTAAGCGCCGGAAACCGCGGTTACCTGATAGGTAAAACGCCTATTGACGAAACAAGCGCCCCTAGAAAAACGGAGCGGAGCATAAGGATATTTGAAGTTGAATTTGGGAAACCTTACCAAGCTAAACAAGCAGTAAATGCCCCGATTTCACAAGCACCAAGCGAAACACCCGCTGATGAAACAAGCGTTTCGGAAGACAATATCGAAATACCCGCGGCAGAGCCGGCGATAGTTAGCGGCCCAAGCCAAAAATATACGGTTGGTAAAAACGATACCTTACAGAAAATTTCCAAGAAATTCTACGGAACAACTAAAAAATGGACGAAGATTTATGATGCTAATAGAGATGTCTTAAAGGGCCCGAATAAAGTCTATCCCGGACAGGTATTAAATATCCCTGACGTTTCTGAATTAAAAACTCCAGCTGAAAACCTCAAATAAAGGATAGTTGGTGGATAAAGTCATCAAATTAGAGAGCCATCAGGAAGCGCAAAGCCTCTTTGGGCTGCATGATGCCAAGGCCCGGATTATCGAGAAGGAATTCAAGGTAAAATTAACCCTGCGCGGCGAACATCTGAAAATCAGCGGAAGCGCTTCCAACATTAAGAAGGCCTCCGGGTTAATCGAATATATTTTAGACGCTTTTCGCTTAGGAGGAGAATGGCCCGGCGAACTAGACTTGGCCTACTTTATTGCTAACTTCAAAAATCCAAAAGGAACAGATTCTTTAGATACCCCGGTACAGGAAGCAATTTCGACGGGATTGCTTCGTCGCTGCGCTCCTCGCAATGACAAACTTCTTATCGGCCCTAAAACCGCCGGACAAAGAGAATATGTTGAAGCAATCAAGAAACACGACATTGTTTTTGGCGTAGGGCCGGCAGGCACAGGTAAAACATATTTAGCGATGAGCTGCGCGGTAGAGGCCTTAAAGAAACAGGAAGTACGCAGGATCATCCTCACGCGGCCGGCTATCGAAGCAGGGGAATCATTGGGTTTTTTACCCGGAGACCTGCAGGAAAAAATATCGCCGTATCTTCGGCCCTTATATGACGCGCTCTACGATATGGTGGAAGCCGAACGCATTGAAAAATACCTCGAAACAGGAATTATTGAAGTAGCGCCGCTGGCTTATATGAGGGGAAGGACCTTAAACGACGCCTTTATCATTCTGGACGAAGCGCAGAATTGCACTGCCGAACAAATGAAGATGTTTTTAACCCGTTTGGGGTTTGATTCCAAAGCAGTGATCACCGGAGATCTAACGCAAAGCGACCTGCCCCATGGTAAACCAATAGGCCTTTTACAGGCGCAGGATATTCTAAGTTCTACCGAAGGAATAAAATTTATCTATTTTAGCGGTTCTGACGTAGTCAGGCACGCGCTGGTACAAAGGATCATTGAAGCGTATGACAAAGTTAACCAAAAAAGTTGATTTTAAATTAATTATTTTTACGCTGGGATTGATTCTCTTCAGCTATATAGCGCAGATCAATCTGGCTATAGCGCTATTCCTGATAGCGTTATATGCTTACCTTAAACTAAGAAAACTCAACATCAAGAATTGTAATCTACTCAACCTAACTTTGCTCTTTTTGACGATTACCAGCGCGGGGTATTTCCTCATCAGGCAAAACTTTTCTATATACTATATCCCTTTTTCCGTAGTACCAATGTTGACAGCCCTGCTCTTTGGAAATCTGGAAATCTCCTTATTGATGACACTGGCATCTTCGGTTACACTCGCGTCCTTTTCAGGGTATCCGTTTCAAACCATACTGCTTTCCTTAATTAGCGGAATAATCTCCGGCATTTTCGTACTGGGGGCGCGTAAACGGAACACCATTATCCGCGCCGGGCTGATCATCGCGGTTATTCAGGTTCTCACTTTAGTTACTATTGAACACCTGCGCTTGGGACTTTCCGACAGATACTTAACGCTCTTCTTAAATGGGATAATTTCAAGCATTATTGTCCTGGGAATTTTACCAGTCTTCGAATACCTTTTTAATACCACGACCAATATCAGCCTGCTGGAATTAGCTGATTTTCATCACCCGCTGCTGCAGCGCATGGTCAGCGAGGCTCCCGGGACTTATCACCATAGCTTGATTGTAGGTAACCTTTCTGAGACCGCCTGCCGCGCGGTCGGCGCGAATGCCTTATTGGCCCGCATAGGCGCTTATTACCATGACATCGGTAAGCTGCAAAAACCTGAATATTTCAGCGAAAACCAAACGAAGGATATCAGCAAACATGGTAACCTCGCTCCGACAATGAGCAGGCTGGTAATTATGAATCACGTCAAAGAAGGGGTGGAGCTGGCTAAAAAATACCGGCTTAGCCCGTCATTAATAGATTTTATCCAACAACACCATGGCAACAGCCTGGTTTATTATTTTTACCGCCGGGCGCTGGAAAACATTGAAGATGACCAGAATGTAAAAGAAGAGGGGTTCCGTTATCCGGGCCCGAAACCCGACAGTAAAGAAACGGCCGTTGTCTTACTGGCTGACTCGGTAGAAGCAGCTACCCGGGCTTTAAAAGACCCCGCTCCGGCAAAGATCGAGGAACTGGCGCGTAAAATCATCAATAATAAATTTATCGACGGCCAACTTGATGAATGCGAGCTTACCCTTAAAGACTTGGAAAAAATCTCAGCGGTATTTATCCGCTTACTCTGCGGGATGTACCATAACCGGACAAGCTATCCCGAAGGCGAAAGAATTGAAAATAATCATAAGAAATCTCCAAAAGAAAATTCCCATCTATCCGACAAGGATAAAAAAGTCACTCCTTAAGGCCTTAAAAAATGAAGGCGTGAGCAAAGGCGAAATAACTGTCTCTTTTGTAGACGATAAATTGATCGCTAAATTGAATACTAAATACTTAAAAGAAAACGAGCCAACGGATGTTTTATCTTTTAACTTATCAAATAGCCAAAAGCCAAAAGAAATTCTTGGAGATATAATCGTATCGGCTGATACGGCCAGGCGTAATTCCCGAATTTATAAAACTTCTCCCGCTTATGAGTTAAATTTATACGCCCTGCACGGCTGCCTGCATCTTTTAGGATATGACGATAATAATCTTAAGAACAAAAAAATAATACGCGAGAAAGAGTTAGCCTATGTCAATTCATAAAACCGAAGCGATTGTCTTAAGAAAAATGGATTTTCGGGAGACCTCGCTGATCGTGGATCTGTATACCCGTGATTTCGGAAAACTGAGCGGTATCCTTAAAGGTATCCGGACTGAACCGGATAAATTTGCCAGCCGGCTGGAGGTATCTTCGCATAATGACGTCATCTTTTACAAAAAGGTAAATACTTCTTTACACTTAGTAAGCGCCTGCGACTTAAAGGATAATTTTTTCAACATCCGCCAGAGTATAATCAAAGCCGGTATGATGGGGGTTATGATGGAGCTGATCGCATCGGTGATGCAGCCTGAAGATAAAAATGAAGAAGTCTTTAATCTGGCCCTGGAATGCTTAAAGGAGCTTGAGATAACCAGCAGCCCGGAAAAGGTAATCATTATCTTTAAGATAAGGATGCTTTCTCTTTCGGGATTTAAGCCGCATTTTGACTCTTGCGTATCCTGCGGAAACAGGATCTTCGGCCAATCCAAGTTCTCTTTAGGCTTGGGAGGCCTATTGTGCGAAAAATGTTACTCTAAAGACCTTAGTTCGCGCTCTATATTTCGGGGAACCATCGCTTCGATATTATATATTGAGAAGAATAATTTTAAAAATAACCTGAATCTCGGCTTAAATCCGCAGATTAAAAAAGAACTGGAATTGATCTTGAACGCGTTCTTAAATTTTCATCTGGAAAAAGAACTGAAATCGCAGAAGGTGCTGAATAGATTGGAGGCATTATGAAAATAGTCATCGTCGGCCCGGGGGCAATGGGGTGCTTACTGGCTGCTTTCTTGTCTAAAACAAAAGAAGATATATGGATTTTTGATTACAATAAAGAGCGGGCGGCAAAGATCACTCAGGGAGGAATAAGCTTAACCGGGATATCCGGAGAATGGCTTGTTAAAGCCAAGGCAAGCTCAGAGATAAAAGATATCGGGACCGCTGACTTATTGATAGTATGCGTGAAATCCTACGATACTAAAACCGCGATTACGCATGCTAAGCCCCTGGTTGGTGAAGGCACAGAGGTTTTAACCCTGCAGAACGGTTTGGGTAACATCGAAATTATCAGCGAAGTGGCCGGAGCTGATAAAGTTATCGGCGGAGTAACTAACCTGGGAGCGACTCTCTTAGATATTGGTAAGGCTAAACACGCCGGCAAGGGAGAAACAATCATCGGCCGGATTGACGGAAAAATGACCGCTCAAATGCGCTCAATCCGTGAGATTTTTAATAAAGTCGGTTTAGAGACGCGTATTTCTAAAGATATAAAGAGCCTGCTCTGGTCAAAATTGATTATTAACGCCGGGATTAACGCGCTTACCGCCGTCACCCGGCTGAATAACGGAAAATTAACGGAATTTGAAGGCACGCGCAGGATTATGCGCGAGGCAGTTACCGAAGCTGTGCGCATTGCCAAACGCAAAAGAATAAAACTTATTTATGACGATCCCCTGGCTAAGGTGGAGGCAGTCTGTGAAGCTACCGCGGGGAATGTCTCCTCGATGCTGCAGGATATCTTGCGTAAAAAACGCACGGAGATCGATTTTATCAACGCTGTGATTGTGCGGCTGGGACAGGAATTAAATATCCCTGTTCCAACGAATACTATGCTTGTGGATTTAGTCAAGACAATTGAAACAAGTTATAATTACGCCATATCATGTTCAAAATAATTGAAAAAGAAGAGTTAAATAAAGATATAACGCTTATCAAGATCGAAGCGCCTTTGATCGCGAAATCCGCTAAAGCGGGCCAGTTTGTGGTGGTGATTGTCGATGAAAACGGGGAACGCTTGCCCCTGACTTTAGCGGATTGGGATATAAATAGAGGGTTAATTACTCTGATCTTTCAAAAGACAGGCTTTAGCACAAATAAACTTGGCCGTTTAAATACGGGCGATAATCTAGCGCATATACTCGGGCCATTGGGGCACCCGACAGAAATTAAAAAAATGGGGGAAGTTTATTGTATGGCCGGTGGAGTAGGGATCGCCGAGGTTTATCCGGTAGCCCGGGCTTTTAAAGAAGCAGGAAACCGCATTATCGGAATTATCGGCAGCCGGAATAAACATCTCTTAATATTGGAAAAGGAGATGCGCGGGGTTTGCGATGAATTATTTATTACTACAGATGACGGCTCTTACGAACGTAAGGGTTTAGTTTTGGATGTGCTAAAGGATCTTTTTGAAGTTATAGAAAAATCAACTCACACTCAGTATCCGGCCTTAGTTTATTGTATCGGCCCGATAGTGATGATGAAAGCAGTGGCTGATTTTACCAAAGGTTACCAAGTCAAGACCATCGCCAGTTTGAATCCAATCATGGTTGACGCCACAGGGATGTGCGGCGCCTGCCGCTGTAAAGTCGGAGGTAAAACTGTATTCGGCTGCGTGGACGGCCCGGATTTTGACGCGCACGAAATAGATTTCGATGAATTAACGCAAAGGCTAAAAACATTTAAGGAGCAAGAGGGAAAACTTTAGTACTTTCACAGCCTATCGCAACCTACGCGGTGTACAAGCTTGTACACCGCGTAGGTTGAAAAGAAGGTTAAGGTCAAAATGAACGCAAACGGAACAAAAAATTCTAAGCCAAAACTTAACGGACACTCAAAATCCCAAGCGTGGGATTTTGATTATATAGCTTCTCCGCAAGAATTACTTTTTGAAAAATTAAGGACTTCCGCGAAAGGATTAGCTGAACAAGAAGCCAAAAAGCGGCTCGAGGAGTATGGATTAAATGAACCTGCCAAAAAAAAGAAGCGGACAATCCTCATCCAAATCCTCTCGAAATTTGTAAACCCCTTAGTTATCGTCCTTTTAGTGATTGCCGCCTTTTCGCTCTTCTTCGGAGAAAAAATCGAGGCGCTCCTGGTAATCTTAATGGCGATGATGAGCGTATTCCTCTCGTTTACGCAGGAACACCGCGCGGGGAAAGAAGCGGAAAAGCTAAGCGAAATGGTCCGCGCTACCGCGACGGTATATCGTAACGGAAAGCCGCGGGAAGTCAAAATCAGAGAGATCGTACCGGGAGATATTGTTGATTTATTTGCCGGTGATATGATCCCCGCCGACTTAAGGATAATTTCCTGTAAAGATCTATTTATTAACCAAGCCTCCCTGACTGGAGAATCTTTCCCGATAGAAAAAACATCGATTGCAATTCAAGCAAAGAATAATTCTCCATCTGAGCTAGCAAATATTGCTTTTATGGGTTCAAGCGTGGTCAGCGGCACAGGCCTAGCCGTAGTAGTTAAAACCGGGGTCTCCACGCAATTCGGAGAACTCTCCCGAAGGCTCGCTTCCATAGTCGTGGAAACAAGTTTTGATAAAGGGATACGTAAATTTACCTGGCTGATGATCCGGCTGATGCTTGTTCTCGTGGTGATTATCTTTGGCATAAACGCCTTACTCAAACATAATTTCGTGGACGCGTTACTTTTTTCTTTAGCTGTCGCGGTCGGCCTTACCCCTGAAATGCTGCCAATGCTTGTTGCTATAAACCTCTCCAAAGGCGCGATAGCGATGTCCAAAAAGGACGTGATCGTCAAAAGGCTTAGTTCTATCCAAAACTTCGGGGCAATGGACGTACTTTGTACCGATAAGACCGGCACACTTACCTTAGATAAGATCGTGCTGGAGAAACACTGCGATGTGGTAAGAAAAGAAGACAGTGACGTTCTACGCCTGGCTTATCTAAACAGCTTCTATCAAACCGGCCTTAAGAATATATTGGACCGGGCGGTGTTAAAATACGAAAAACTGGTAGTCAACGACTATAAAAAAATAGACGAGGTTCCTTTTGACTTTTCCCGGAAAATCATGTCCGTAGTCGTGGAAAAAGACGAAAAACACCGGATCATCGCTAAAGGCGCTCCGGAAGAGATCTTCAAAAGATGCACCAAATATGAATTAGACAACGAAATATTTGATATGGAACAGCTAATCCTCACGGACCTGAAGACAGAATTCGATTATCTTAGCTCAGAGGGGTTCAGGGTTTTGGCCATAGGATACAAGGATTTCGAAAATAAAAAAGAGGTTTATTCCAGGGATGATGAACAGGGCTTAATCCTTAAGGGTTATATCGCTTTCCTCGATCCGCCTAAACCAACTTCTAAACGGGCAATTGAGGTATTAAGAAAACTGGGAATTGAATTCAAGGTTTTAACCGGCGATAATGAACTGGTCACCAAAAAAATATGCAGCGATGTAGGCATAAATATCCAAGGCTTGGTTACCGGAGAAACAATAGAGAAGGCCAGCGATGAAGAGCTTTGCAACTTAGTTAATAGCACTTCTGTTTTCGCAAGGCTGTCGCCTTTACAGAAAGAAAGGATAATCCACGCCTTGCGTAAAAATAAGCGTACCGTGGGTTACCTCGGAGACGGGATAAACGACGCGCCTGCTTTAAAAGCGGCGGATGTCGGTATCTCCGTGAATAACGCGGTAGATATCGCCAAAGAGTCCGCGGATATCATCCTGCTTAAAAAGAGCCTGATGGTCCTGGAAGACGGCGTAATTGAAGGCAGGAAAACATTCGGAAACATACTTAAATATATCAAGATGGGCGCAAGCTCAAATTTTGGCAATATGATCAGTATGACCGGCGCAAGTATCTTCCTGCCATTTTTGCCAATGATCCCCATACAAATTCTTTTAAATAACTTTCTTTATGACGTCTCGCAGGTAGCCATTCCTTCTGATGAAGTAGACAAGGAATACCTGTTGAAAGAAAGGCCCTGGAATATCGAATACCTAAAAAAATTTATCCTCTTTATCGGGCCGATAAGCTCGATCTTCGATTTTATCACTTTTGGAGTCCTGCTCTGGATTTTTCGCGCCCAGCAGCCGCTCTTTAATACGGGCTGGTTCCTGGAATCTCTGTGCACCCAGACGCTGGTAATTCACATTATCCGCACCGGTAAGATACCTTTTATCGAGAGCAAGCCCAGCCAGTTCTTGATCTTTACCTCTATTTACATCGTTACGATTGGGCTGGTTTTACCGTTTATCCCGCTGGGCCATTATTTCAGGTTTGTTGTTCCGCCGCCTTTATTCTTTGTAGCGCTTTTCATAATCATTACAGCCTATTTATTTTTAGTGCAATTCGTAAAAAGCTGGTTCATCAAAAAATATGGGTATGAATAAAAAGCTCTTCAAAAATTTCTTCGAGGTGGCTTTGGGTTTCTCTAAGGCCGACGCCGAAAAAGAGGCAGCGCGCTGCCTGCAATGCAAAAGCGCGCCTTGCGTAAAGGGCTGCCCAGTCGGAATAGAGATCCCCGCTTTTATCAAATTAATTAAAGAAGGGAAACAAAAAGAAGCCCTAGAAAAAATAAAAGAGAGAAATAACTTGCCGGCAATCTGCGGCCGGGTCTGTCCGCAGGAGGACCAGTGCGAAGCAGCCTGTGTTTTGAATAATAAAAAAATACCGATTAATATCGGCGCGTTGGAGCGTTACGCCGCGGAGGCAATATTAAAAATGGGGACAGTCCCCAAAAAACGGGGACAGTCCCCATTTTTGTCCCCGTTTTTACAGCACCGAGAGAAAATTGCTGTCGTGGGCAGCGGGCCTGCAGGCCTGACCTGCGCCGCCGACTTAGCTAAGTTGGGATTTAAGGTTACTTTATTCGAATCTCTGCATACTCCGGGAGGAGTTCTGGTTTACGGCATCCCGGAATTCAGGCTGCCTAAAAAAATAGTCCAGAGCGAAGTAGAATACATAAAAGGGCTGGGCGTAGATATCAAGGTCGATACGCTTATCGGCAATACTTTTACTATCGAGGAGCTATTCCAGGATGGCTTTAAAGCGGTATTCATAGCAGCAGGAGCAGGCCTGCCGCAATTTTTAGGGATAGAAGGAGAGAACCTGCCGGGAGTATATTCCGCGAATGAATTTTTAACCCGCGTAAATCTGATGAAAGCTTATAAATTTCCTGAATACGCTACTCCGCTAAATATAGGTACGCGAGTCGCGGTTATCGGAGGAGGAAATGTGGCCTTGGATTGCGCGAGAGTAGCGCTTAGGTTAGGAAGCAAGGTTTCCTTGATTTATCGCCGAAGTGAAAATGAAATGCCCGGACGGATTAAAGAAATTGAACACGCCAAAAAAGAAGGAGTAAAATTTAATACTTTAACCCAACCGATCAAGATAATTGCCAATAGAAAAGGCTTGGTTAGCGGCTTAGAATGTATTAGAATGAAACTGGGAAAACCAGACGCCTCCGGAAGAAAGAGGCCTCTGCCGATAAAAGATACTAACTTTATTTTGGAAGCAGATACGGTTATTGTAGCTGTAGGCCAGAATCCGAATCCACTGCTGCCTAAAATGACCAAGGGACTTAAAACCAATAATGACGGAACAATAAAAGTTGGCCATAATTTGATGACCTCTTTACAGGGTGTCTTTGCCGGCGGAGATATCATTAGCGGAGCGGATACGGTAATCTCGGCGATGGGAGCGGGTAAAAAAGCCGCGCTGGCAATAGAAAAATATATAAAGGATAAAAATGGAAAATAAAATTACTGTTAGAGAAATTCTTTCCCTGAAAAATAAACGCAAGATAACCATGCTTACTGCCTATGATTATCCTATAGCCAGCTTAGTGGATCGAGCAGGGATTGATATGATTTTAGTAGGTGATTCTTTGGCCAATGTAGTTCTGGGGTTAGATTCTACGACCAAAGTAGGAATGACTGAAATGCTTCATCATGCCAAAGCAGTGACCCGCGCGGTAAAACAGGCGCTGGTTATCGGCGATATGCCCTATGAATCATACCAGATTAATCCTGAGGAATCAGTCAAAAATGCCAGGAGGTTTATTGATGAGGCTAACTGCGAAGCAATAAAATTAGAATGGTTTGATCGCTGCCTTGAGGTAACTAAGGAAATTATCAAAGCCGGTATACCGGTAATGGGGCACATCGGCCTTACTCCGCAGACTGCGGATAAATTAGGCGGTTTCAAAGTCCAAGGCAAGGATGCCGAGGCTGCCCGTAGATTGATCGAAGAGGCGCAAGAGCTGGAAGCATTAGGCTGTTTTGCCATCGTGCTTGAGTGCGTTCCGGATAAGATAGCCGGGATCATTACTAAAAAATTGAAGATACCGACGATCGGAATCGGCGCGGGGATAAATTGCGATGGACAGGTTTTGGTGATCAATGACATGCTCGGGCTTTTTGAGCGCTATACCCCTAAATTTGTCAAAAAGTACCTAAATCTTTCTCCGCTCATCCTTAAAGCAATCGAAGATTTTAAAGAAGAGGTTATTCAACAGAAGTTTCCTGCTCCGGAACATTCTTTCAGCATTAAAGAAGAAGAATTGAAGAAGCTATGAGAAACAAACTAAAAAAATGGTTTTTGATTTTTATCGTCCTTATCGCGATGACTGCTTTTGCAGTTAAATTTGGCCTTCCGCAACTCCTGCGCAGCTACATCAGTATCGGTATCGGTGATTGCGTAAAGATTCCCATTCTTTGTATGGAGCCTCAAGAAACGCAAATGGCAATGGCGGTAGATAAAAATTGCATTCTAGAATTCATCCCTCATGAATTTCCAAAAACAAAGATTTGCGTGCCAAAAGGTTTCAAGGTAGTACAGGAACTAGTCGCCAAGCCTTATTACAAAAAAAAGAAATTACGCAACGGGGAACCGGTAATTTACCTCCTGCACCAGCCCCCGGATTTCTTTGCCAAGCTCTTTCCTCAAGTAAAAAAAATGGGGATTAATACCAACTATGAATTTATGCGCTCTTTAATGCATGCCCGCGAATCGAATATCGGCAGCGTGAATGACGCGTTTTTTGTAATTTTAAAAAGTATCTTTACCCCGGATTTAGGGGACCAGAGAATGGTAAAAATGATCCAATTCAGATTCGAAGAACGGGGTTATTTCGTAAATTATAATTTATCCGGGCCGGTTAATTTTTTTGATTGCAGCGTAATCAGCAAAGAAGGGGATTTCTTTAAAATTTATATCAAAGATACGCGTAAAGAATTAGATTTAGATAAAGTTTTCTCGATTATATCCACGATCAGCGCGGCTTAAGTAAAGTGCTTGATTTTTCTTCCGGACTGTGCTAAAAATAAAAGACTTATGAACGAAAACTTAATGGATAAAGTAGTTTCCCTTTGTAAACGCAGGGGTTTTATCTTCCAATCTTCGGATATCTACGGAGGTTTAAGTAATACCTGGGATTACGGCCCGTTCGGCGTTGAGCTTAAGAATAACCTTAAACGCGCCTGGTGGAAGGCCAATGTCTACGAGCGAAACGATATTCTCGGAATGGACGCGGCTATCCTTATGCATCCTAAAGTCTGGGAGGCTAGCGGCCATGTGCAAAACTTCTTCGATTTAAAAAGCGACTGTAAATCCTGTAAAAAACGTTTTAAGAGCGCCGACCTCAAAGATAAAAATAAATGCCCTGAGTGCGGCGGACAGCTTACCGAAGCCCGGCCGTTTAATCTAATGTATAAAACTCTGCAGGGACCAATAGAAGAGAGCGGAAGCGAAATTTATTTGCGGCCCGAAACTGCTCAGGGGATGTTTGTAAATTTTGTGAATATCCTCGACTCCCGCCACCCTAAGCTTCCTTTTGGCTTGGCGCAAATCGGCAAGGCCTTCCGTAATGAAATAACCCCGGGGAATTTTACTTTTCGCACCCGCGAATTCGAACAGATGGAGATTGAATATTTTGTCAGGCCCGCTGAAGCGGATAAGGCGCTGGAAGAATGGATCCAGTACCGTTTTGACTGGTATCTAAATCTTGGCCTAAAAAAAGATAACTTAAGGAAACGGCCGCACGGAAAAGATGAACTGGCGCATTATGCCCGCGCCTGCACGGATATAGAATATAATTTTCCTTTTGGCTGGAGCGAACTGGAAGGTATCGCCAACCGCGCGGACTTTGATTTAAAACAACACGCTCAATTTAGCGGGAGGGACTTGCAATATTTTGACGATGCGGCAAAAGAAAAATTCTACCCTTACATCATCGAACCTTCAGGTGGAGTTGACCGGGCAGTACTGGCATTTTTGGTAGATAGTTACCACGAGGAAAAAGTCAAAGAAGATTTACGCGTGGTCCTAAAAATCCACAAAGACCTTGCCCCGACCAAAGTGGCAGTGCTGCCGCTTTTAAGGAACCGGCCGGAAATTGTGGAACTAGCCAAAAAAATCGCTCAGGATTTAAAGAAATCAATGGTTACGGCCTATGACGATACCGGCGCGATCGGTAAGCTTTATCGCAGGCAGGATGAGGTAGGGACGCTTTTTTGCGTTACGGTTGATGTGCAATCATTGGAGGATAAACAAGTGACTGTGCGCGACCGCGACACGATGCTACAAGAGAGGATTCCGGTAGAAAAATTAAAAGAATATTTGTCCAACAAATTGAACAGTTAGATCCCGCTCAAGAAGTTTAATGACATTTGGCGGGATTAATTCGCGCAAATAACTTATGTTCGCTATCGCTCCATAAGTTACGCGCTCATTAAAAGGGAGGGTTTTAAAAGCAATGAGTAACAAAAAATATGTTTACAGCTTCGGCGGCGGCAAAGCGGATGGAAATGAAAGTATGAAAAATCTTTTGGGCGGCAAAGGCGCGAATTTGGCGGAGATGGCCGGCCATAAAGATCTGAAACTTCCTGTTCCTCCGGGATTCACTCTTACTACAGAAGTATGCGTGTATTATTACGCTAACAAACGGTCTTATCCTAAAGAATTAAAAGATCAGGTAAATAAGGCGCTTGCTAACGTAGAGAAGCTTATGAATAGGAAGTTTGGCGACACAACTAATCCGCTATTGGTCTCTGTTAGGAGCGGCGCCCGTAAATCCATGCCCGGAATGATGGAGACGGTTTTAAACGTCGGCCTGACTGAAAAGACTATTCCCGGATTGATCAAACAATCTGAGGGAAATGATCGCTTTGTTTACGATGCCTACCGCAGGCTGATTATGATGTATTCCGATGTAGTGATGGAGAAAGCCGCCGGTATCGAGCCAAAAGAGGATATGGGTATCCGTAAGCAGCTTGAGCGGATTATGGATGAAGTAAAAAAGAAAAGAGGCTCTAAGGCTGATACGGATTTAAATGTTCAAGATTTAAAAGAAATTTGCGCGCAGTTTAAACTAAGAATCAAAGAAGTTTTAGGAAAAGAATTCCCGGATGAGCCAACGCAGCAACTTTGGGGAGGGATAGGCGCGGTGTTTGCTTCCTGGAACGGAAAACGCGCGATCAGCTACCGCCGTATTGAAGGAATCCCCGATGAATGGGGAACGGCAGTGAATGTGCAGACGATGGTCTTTGGAAATATGGGTACTGATTCGGCTACCGGCGTGGCTTTTACACGCAATCCCGGAAACGGCGACCCGCATTTTTACGGCGAGTTTCTGATCAACGCCCAAGGCGAAGACGTAGTCGCGGGTATCCGTACTCCAGCGCCGATAAACAAGTTTTCCCAATCAGCGCATAACAAAGATCTGGTAACCCTTGAGAAAGCTATGCCTGAAATTTACCAAGAACTCTTTGAAATTCAGGAACGCCTGGAAAGGCATTACCGCGATATGCAGGATATTGAGTTTACCATTGAAAAAGGCAGGCTCTTTATGCTGCAATGCCGCGTGGGAAAACGCAATGGCCCGGCGGCAGTACGTATGGCTATGGATATGATCAAAGAAAAGTTAATTAAAAAAGAGGAGGCGGTAATGCGCGTTACGCCTGCTCAATTGGATGAATTACTGCATCCGATTATTGACCCTAAAGTAGAGATAGCCAGTAAACCCTGGGTTAAAGGTTTACCTGCAGGTCCCGGCGGCGCAGGCGGACAGATTGTTTTTAACGCTAAGGACGCGGTGGAATGGAGACAGCAGGGCAAAAAAGTAATACTCCTGCGCGAAGAGACAAACCCCGAGGACGTTGAAGGTATGCGCGCGGCAGAGGCAATTCTTACTGCCCGCGGCGGAATGACGAGTCACGCGGCCTTAGTTGCCCGCGGCTGGGGTAAATGCTGTATCGTCGGCGCAAGCGACCTGCATGTGGATTTAGGGAATAAGACCATCAATGCCGGCGGCAAAACCTTAAAAGAAGGTGACTGGATTACCTTAAACGGAACCAAAGGCGCGGTCTATGAAGGTAAACTTCCAATGATGGATGCCTCCGAAGAAAATACCATGCTCATGGATTTCTTAAAAATCTGCGGCAGCATTAAAAAACTGGGTATCCGCACTAACGCTGAA
The DNA here is from genome assembly GCA_030650425.1 of Candidatus Omnitrophota bacterium. Taxonomy (GTDB): domain Bacteria; phylum Omnitrophota; class Gorgyraeia; order Gygaellales; family Profunditerraquicolaceae; genus UBA6233. Next base: position 134,770 of record JAUSED010000009.1, read on the forward strand.
ACTCCGGAAGATGCCGCTAAGGCGCGCCAGTTCGGAGCCGAGGGGATAGGGTTATTTAGGACAGAACATATGTTCTACGGCAAGGGTTCTGATGAGCCGTTATTTATCCTGCGTAAGATGATTATTTCTAAGACGCTGGATGAAAGAAAAAAGGCGACAGAAGAATTATTCCCTTATGTTAAAAAAGATATTAAAGGGACGCTGGCGGCAATGGACGGCTACCCCGTAGTCATCCGCTTACTCGACCCGCCTCTGCATGAATTTGTTCCTCGCGAGCAGGTAAAATTAGAAGAGCTTGCCCGGGAATTAAACATCGATATGGAAGAACTCTCCCGGCGCGCGAACAACCTGCATGAATCTAACCCAATGATGGGCCATCGCGGCGTGCGTTTAGGGGTGACTTATCCTGAAGTAAGCGCAATGCAGATCCGCGCCATCCTTGAGGCAGCGGCTGAATTAATTAAGGAAGGTAAAAAGCCTTACCCGGAAATCATGATCCCGGTGGTCTGCGATGTAAAGGAGCTTAATGACCAACTAGCGATCGCCAAAACGGTTTACGCGGAGACATTGAAAAAATACAATCTTAAAGCAATCAAACATATGTTTGGAACAATGATTGAAATCCCGCGCGCGGCATTGGTAGCGGATAAACTGGCTACAGTGGCGCAGTTCTTCTCATTTGGAACCAATGATTTAACCCAGATGGGCTTTGGATTTTCGCGTGATGATATCGGTGGATTCTTACCGGATTATATTAAGAAGGGTATCTTACCAGAAGATCCCTTCCAAAGTATTGATCAGGAAGGAATCGGCCAATTAATTCAAATCGCTATTGAAAGAGGGAGAAAAACGCGTAAGGACCTTGAAGTAGGCATTTGCGGTGAACACGGCGGTGAGCCGAAATCAGTGGAATTCTGTCACCGCGTAGGTATGAACTATGTGAGCTGTTCGCCATTTCGCGTTCCGATCGCGAAATTAGCCGCGGCCCAGGCAGTTTTAAGGGACAAAAAGAAGAAAAAATAACTATGGAAGCCTTAAAAACTTATCTTAAAGAAATCCGTAACATACCTTTACTAACCGCGGAACAAGAAATCTCCTTAAACCGAAAAGTCAAGAGAGGCGATGAGCAGGCGCGTAAGCAAATGATCCAGTCTAATCTGCGCCTGGTGATTAACATCGCCAAAAGATATATGCGCCTAGGCACGCCTTTTTTAGATTTGATTGAAGAAGGAAACTTAGGGCTGATGAAGGCCGTAGAAAAGTTTGATTCTAAAAAAGGATTCCGCTTTTCAACCTACGCCGCCTGGTGGATTAAACAGTCAATTACCCGCTCGATTTCCGAACAAGGAAAAATGATTCGGGTTCCGGTATATATGAATGATATCATCGCCAAATGGCGTAAGACTAAAGAACGTATGAGCCAAAAAGCAAAACGCATCCCTACCGACGAAGAGATTGCTAAGAAGCTAAAGATCCCCAAAGAAAAAATCGGGCAGATAAACTTTTGGATGTCTACCTCAACTTCATCACTGGAAGCGCCTATCGGCGAAGACAGCGAAGGGAAGGTTTCGGACCTCATCGAAGATACGACCTCTTTACAGCCTGACAGCCAGATAGAACATATGTTAGACAAAGAAAGAGTAGAGAACCTGCTGGAGATTATGAATGATAGAGAAAGGCAGGTCTTGGATATGCGTTTTGGGCTGGAGAATAAAAAGACGCACACCTTGGCCCAAGCAGCTAAAAAATTAGGGGTTTCCAGAGAAAGGATCCGCCAGATCGAAGAAATGGCCCTCTCGAAAATCAGAAAATTCGTGGAAGGGACAAAGGAAGAGCTATGACCCAAAAGAATGACCCTCTATTAGAAAAATCAATCCGGAATATCCCTGATTTTCCCAAAGCGGGAATTATCTTCCGCGATATCACCTCTTTAATCCAAGATAAAACTGCCTTTAAAAAAGCCGTAGATCTATTAGTAGATAAATATAAAGGCGAAAAGATCGATAAGGTAGTGGGAGTTGAGGCGCGAGGTTTTATCTTTGGCGCGGCATTAGCCTATAAGATCGGGGCGGGCTTTGTGCCTGTGCGCAAAAAAGGAAAGCTTCCCTGTAAAACTATCCGCGCTACCTATGAATTAGAATATGGCACAGATACCTTAGAAATCCACGAGGACGCGATAAAGACGGGCGAAAAGATCCTGATCATTGACGACCTCTTGGCTACGGGAGGCACGGTAAAAGCCGTAACTGACCTCGTAAGCCAGCTTAAGGGCAAAATTCAGGGCATTGGTTTTGTGATCGAATTGGTGGACCTTAAAGGCAGGGATAAATTAAAGGATTATCCTGTTTTCTCTCTAATAACGTTCAGCGGACATTAATAAGAAATCGCCCCTGTAGCTCATAAGGATAGAGCAACAGTTTCCTAAACTGTGTGTGGCAGGTTCGATTCCTGCCAGGGGCACTTGAATTATGTATAATTACAATTTACATGTGCATACTTTATTAAGCGACGGGCAGCTGCTTCCTTCGGAAGTAGCGGTGCGCTATATGGCCCAAGGTTATCAGGTAATCGCGATTACCGACCACGCCGACTACAGCAATATTAAATCTGCTTGCCGCGCGATCATTGAATTCTGCCGTAAGTGGCCCAAAGATTCCAAAATCAAGGTCCTGCCGGGAATTGAATTAACCCACCTGCCTCCAGAGCAATTTAAACCATTGGCCAACTATGCCAGAAAACAAGGGATTAAAATAATTATTGCCCACGGCGAGACTCCCATTGAACCGGTGGTAGAAAACACGAACAAACTAGCGCTATTGGCGGATATCGATATACTCGCGCACCCCGGATTGATTACAGATGAAGATACACTGTTGGCCAAAGATAAAGGGATATTTTTGGAGGTTACCAGCCGCCGCGGGCATTCCGAGACTAACCTCCATGTGATCAATCAAGCCAGAAAATTCGGAGCAAAGTTGATCCTTAATCAGGACAGCCACACACCGGAAGATATTATTTCTCCCGAACAGTTTATGAACAGGGGGATAGAGGCCGGCCTGACTAAAAATGAAATAGAGAAAATCTACGCGGACGTGGAGGATCTTTTAAAAAGGAGGGGGATCAAATGAGAAAAGGCATATTGCTCCTAGCCGTAATCTGCTTTTTGTTAACAGGTATGATTGGCTGCGCTTCGCTTTCCGATAAAGAAGACTCCCTACAGACCCAGTCATTGTTGAAATTTTCTGATCTACCCATCCCAACTGGTTTTAAAATGTTAGCAAAAAATTCTTACTCCTTTGAAAGTTCCGGTATGCGTGTTGGGCTCTTAAGATACCAAGGCAAAGCTTCATTGGATCAAGTAGTTAATTTCTATAAAGAACAAATGTCTATGTATAACTGGACGCTTCTCAATATCACCCAATACGGCGATTGCATAATGAACTTTGAACGAGAGCAAGAAAGCTGCATCATCAGCATATCGCCTAAAGGAAGTACGTCTGTAATTAGTATTGCTATGGGGCCCAAATCCCAAGTTTTACCTAAAAAGACTAAACAGGCGGTAAAGTAGTAGAATAAAAGCAACTAACCCTATTAAAAAAAAGAAAGCGCTTTCCTTGACAATGGGCGTTTCATATGTTATAATTCGTTTATTAAAGCCACGGGACAACTCAGAAGGAGAGTAATGTTCCAGAAGAACACGATTCAGCCGCATAAGTTTTGCCGGAGGAGGCAAATCATCAGGGTCAGTTTACTGGCCCTATTTTTTTGCCTTTCTTTGGTTCCCGCCTATGCTTTTTTTGGCTCTTCAAATTCAAGAGACACAAAAGTCCCTGGAACTCTTAAAGATAGGCTAACTCCTAAACCAGATACCACTCCGCCTACCGGAAGTATTTCCTTCAATAAGAACCAGCGTTTTACCAACTCTCCTCAAGTAACCCTAACCCTATCAGCTCAGGATAACCCCGGAGGGCTAGGTTTATCTCAAATGCAGTTCTCTAACAACAACCGTACCTGGTCAGCCCCTGAACCCTACTCAACTACCAAAGCCTGGACACTCTCCTTAAGGGATGGCCCAAAGAGGGTCTATGTTAAATTCTCGGATAAATCAGGCAACTGGTCAAGGCCTTACCTATCCTCGATTATTACCCTAGATACCCATCCGCCGAAGATCCTGATTACTTCACCTGTAAATGGCAGCGTGATAGATGATCCTCAAGTGCAATTAAAAGGAACGATTGACCGCAGGCCCTTCTTAGAAAACCGCTCTCTAGCTAGCGGAGAAAACAGCTTAACTAAAACCTCCATAGACGCCGCTGGAAATACCGCCTCAGCTTCAGTTAAAGTCTATTATTACCCCGGTACTTTAATCGGCCCGGAAGGAGGAGTGGTAACTTCTCCTAACGGTAAGGTAAAAATAACTATTCCTGCGGGCGCGTTAAACGATGCTGTGCCAATAAGCATTATATCTTTAGATAAAAATATACTAGCGCGTTTTGCTCCCGAAGGAAAAACTTTACTTTGCGCGGCAGAATTTAAACCGGATGGCTTACTTTTTAACTTCCCTATTGAGATTACTTTTACGCTTGATGAAGCAATGATTCCCGGCACGCCGATTTATCTTGGTTTATATGAAAAAGGGGGAGAGGATAAGGATGGCAAGATTTCTCTTTCTTCGGATCCGGCTATTGTTCCGGTTGATGGATACCATCTTACTTTTTACGTCCAGCATTTTTCCAATTGGTCTCCCTTAGCAGGCCTTATTTCTCAAGGCGCGCCTATCGGCGCAGGTGTAAAGATCCCCCTGCCAGACCTCTTAACCGGCTCCTTTAGCTCATCCGTACCGATAACCCTACCTCCCGGAAGAAAAGGGATGCAGCCACAGCTCTCTCTTAACTACCGCTCCTCAAACTCTAATTCCTGGGTAGGCTTAGGCTTTAGCTTAAATCCCGGTTATATTGTGCGCTCAACCCGCTTAGGGCCACCAACCTATGATGATAAGAAAGACACCTTTTACCTGATTACTGACGCCGGTACTACCGAACTGGTTAACCTCATAGATAACCTCTATCAGGCCAAGGTAGAATCCAGCTTTACCAAATTCTTTAAAGAAGCGGATGACTCCTGGCGCGCCCTCTCTAAAGACGGCGCGACTTTAAGGTTTGGACAATCCTCTGACTCAAAAGAAACCTCAAGCTCCGGCACCTTTAGCTGGTTCCTCACTAAAGCTGTTGATACTAACGGCAATTACATCAGCTACAGCTATACCAAAGACCAAGGTAAGTCTTATCTAAGCCATATAGATTATACCGGGAATGAAAACGGCGCTTCTCCTGCAAATAGCGTAGAATTTTCCACTGAGTCAAGAACCGATGTTTTCTCAAGCTATATCTCCAACTCAAGGATTGTCACGGCCAAACGATTAAAAGAGATCCAAGCCAAAGCTGGAGATGACCTAGTCTGGAGTTATGAATTAATATACGACTATAGCCCGGATACAAATCGCTCGACTATCAAGTCAATTACCCAATATACTAGCGACGATAAGAATTTACCCACACAAACGTTTACCTATCAACAGGCGAAGTAGCCAACAGAACAGGAAAAGGAGATACTAAGATGGATAATAATTTGAAAAAGATCAAGGTTTTCGTAGTTATTTTATTCTTATCTAGCATCTGTTTTCTGTCTTCTGTTCTCTGTTCTATAACTTATGCCGCCGTTCCTCATCTCATAAATTATCAAGGCAGGCTGACGGATGCAAGCGGCGCTCCTTTAAAAAACGACTCCTGCAATATAACTTTTAGTATATATGATGCTGAAACTACAGGCACGCTTCTTTGGCAAGGTACATATAACAGTGTTCCGCTTGCAAAAGGAACATTCAATATCCTGCTTGGTAGTATCAATGATACCGGCTACAACTTCCAAAACCTTGCCTTTGATAAACCCTACTGGCTTGAAATTAAAGTCGGTACAGACGAACCAATGAAACCAAGACAGAGGATAACCAGCGCTGGATACGCAATAACCGCTGAGCGGTTAGTCGATGATCCTTTACCGACCGCACGAGGTGGCACAGGAGCAACTTCTAATGCTAATACGGCGAATGGAGTGGTGGTGCCTACGGGTGCGGTAAATGCGGCAAATGGGGCTGTAGTGTTAGACGCAAATTCTAAAATTACTGTTGCTCAATTAGGTGTTTGGGTAGATAAATCTTCAAGCTATTCGGCACAACAAGCAACAACAGATGGTTTTGTATTGGTGTATGCACAGAACGCCATTTTATATATTTACACAGATTCTAATGCTAATCCTACTACCCTAAGAGCGACACAGCAAGCAGACGCAGGAGGTTTAATTGCTGTTATGTGTCCTATTAGAAAAGGAGACTATTGGAAAGTTACTTATGTAACAAGCGCTCCAACAGCAGTTTATTGGATACCATTGGGTGCTTAAAAAACTCTTAAGACACTTTATGCAACTATAAGTAGTTCCTAACTATGCCTAAGAAATCCTTCTATAATCCATTCCACCGCGTCTGCGCCAGTGCTCTAATTATCTTGCATCTGGTTACCTTCGGTCCTATCCGCGAGGCTTTGGCTTTTAGCGCCTCAAGCACTAGTTTCAAGCTCAACTCAGGGACTCTAAACTCAGGAGGAAAAGACCGTAACGGTACTTCAGCTAAGCTCTGGCAGGATGTTATAGCTGAGCCTTGCATAGGTAGCGCTCAAAGTTCAAACTTTATCCTCAATTCCGGCCTTCTTCCTACTATCCAATCTAACCAGCCGATCCTTACCCAAAGCATTCCCTATCAAGCTTGGCCAGTAAACACAGCCAAAGAGAGCGCCTTTGATCTGGATGATTATTTCTCCAGCCCTGATGGCCTTGCGCTTACCTTTAGTGTAAAAGGTAACTCCAATATAAGCGTAAGTATTGATTCTGCGACGCACGTAGTCAGCTTCTCCCAACCCCAAGATTGGTTTGGCGCTGAAAAGGTTTACTTTACCGTCACTGACTCAGAAGACAATACTCTCGATAGTAATCAAGTTGCTTTACAGGTTATAAGTACTGCTTCCGGAGCGCCCAATAAACCGGTGATTACCGAAACTCAAATCACCCCAACCATCATCAAAGAAGGGGACCTCGTCAAACTCGTCATTAAGGCAACCGACCCGGATAAACAAGACCTAAATTTTAGCTATAGCGGAGGCTATTTTAACGAAACCGCTAAATACAAACAAGGTGACTTCTGGGTATCCGAAGCCACCTGGCAGACACCCGCTCAATCCAAGAACCATTACAACATAATTGTGACTGTTTCAGACGGTGCTCTGACAGACACCTCTTTAGCGCGTATTAATGTCGGTAATTTCAACCATCCTCCTGTAATGGATCCGATTCCAGAGATCATTGCTAACGAAGGAGAGACTGTAACCATTAAACCGCATGTTACCGATAGCGACAACGACCCGATAATATTTTATTATTCCACTCCATTTAACTCCCAAGGCCAGTGGCTCACTAATTACCAGAGCGTCGGAACCTACAATATCCAAGTTACTGCCTCAGACGGCATAGATACGGTATCAGGAGCAGCTAAGCTTACCATCAATAACACTAACCAAGCGCCGCAGGTAAGTTTAACCTCGCAAGATAACCGCTATACGTTTAAACCAAAAGAAGAATTCACTCTGATAATTTCCGCCCTTGATCCGGATAGCGACCCGTTGACCTTCTCTCTTACTGATAACGAAAAGGAGATTGCTCAAGGCAGTATCACCGGTACCCATAGCCTAGTCCTTACTTATGCTGAGCAAGGAAAACACACACTAAGAGCAACTGTGACTGACTCCGGAGGTAAAAGCGCAACTGATTCCAAAAGCATAGATATAGCTGACCCTAACGCTAACCGCGACGCAATTAACCCGGTAATGGGTGATTTTAACGCTGATGCCTTAACTGACTTAGGCCTGCATAATTCAGAGACAGGGGAGTGGGAAGTTTGTCTTTCGGATCATGGAGTATTCCGTAGTGCTTTGATTTGGTTGACCGATCCTAATAAAGGCAAAGAGTGGTGGCCGATAGGAGGAGACTTTAACGGAGACGCAAAGACCGACGTCGGAATTTATAACAATACCACCGGAGAATTAAAAATCATTCTCTCCAATGGAGGCGATGCTAAAACCAGCCAAGGTTCATTTTCCGCTGGAAGTACCTGGTTTAATTTTTCCGGAGCGTCTTATTCCTGGCAGCCGTTTACCGGTAACTTTAATGGCGACAAATACACTGACTTTGGCCTCTATAATGTCGATACCGGCGAAGTAAAAGCCGCCTTAGGCATCCCGCCACAAGGCGCGGGACAGGCAGGCAGCGGTTTTGGGCCACTGACTACTTGGGCAAGCAGCGCAGGGGGCTATACCGCGCTCTCAGGAGATTTTAACGCGGATGGTTTAACTGATCTTTGTTTATTTAAGAAATCCAGCGGCGAATTCAAGGTAGCTTTTTCTAACTCCAAGTCTTTTGTTGATGAATCAACTTGGATTACCGGCTATGCTACGGATAAAGACGCGCTGGTTTCTGACTTTAACAATGACGGCTTAACCGATATTGGTTATTGGGATAAGACAACAGGCAGGTGGTATTACGCCATCTCCACCGGTGATAAATTCGTCGATAAAGGGGTTTGGCTAGATAGTTTTGGCTCAAGTAATGATGAATCCGCTACCACCGGTGATTTTAACGGTAACGGTATCACCGACGCTGCTACCTTTGATAAAGACCAGCTCGGGATTGACCGTTGGACCACCCGCCTCTCTACCAATCAACCCGCGGATCTCCTCACTGAAATCGATAACGGCATCGGCGGCAAGACTAAAATTACCTACACTTATGCCGCAAGCGAAGACAATCTCGGCTTGCCATTCCCGGTTTATGTGGCTTCATCTATCAGTCTAATTAATACTTTTCCAACTGAGCGCGCGGCTACCTACACCCAAAACTTTAGCTTCTCCGGCGGTTATTTCGATACCACTGAGCGCGAATTCCGCGGCTTTGCCAAAGTAAGGGTAACAGATCCAATTACCCATAACTACAGCGAAACCTACTTTTATCAGGGTAAGTCCGATGAAACCGATCCTTTCAAAAAGGATGGCGCGCTCAAAGGACAAATTGATAAGGTGATTGCTTATGATGGGAGTAACCGTAAAATCAGCGAAACAGTAAACACCTACGAAGTCAAAAAGGCCGGGCCTGAGGACAGGTTCTTAGGCTTTCCCAGCCTAAAAGAACAAAACACCACGGTCTACGAAGAAAACGGCAGCTCGCTTGCAACCAAAAACACCTTTAGCTATGACAATATCGGTAATCTCACCGGAGAAACAAGCTACGGCGATATTACCAAAACCGGAGATGAAAAATCAACCTCAAATACCTACGCCCAAGCCTATAGCTACAACACCACTGCTAGCTCCGGCTTTAACCGTCCGCTAGAATCCTCTCTCAAAGACAAAGATGGGAATATCGTCACCCAGAAAAACTTTGAGTATGACGCAAAAGGAAACCTCGCTAAAGATATTGTCTTGATCTCCAACCCGCTCACCAGTTCAGTCGTTACCACCCAAACCCAATACAGCTATGACGACTACGGCAACCTCACCTCAACCACCAATGCCTTAGGTAAGTCTGTTACCACCGAATACGAAACCGACCTTTACACCTATCCAGCCAAAGTCACTAACTCCCTAGCTCATTCCATAAGCTATATTTATGACCCGAAGTTTGGTGTGGTTAAGTCTGTCACCGATACTAATGGCGCTACCTCAAGCACAACCTATGATTCCTTTGCTAGGCCAGTACAAGTAAAGAATGCCTATGATCAAGTAGTGACAACCTATACCTACCCTGATTTTAACACTAAAACCACCACTAACGCCGTAGGCCTCTTTAAAACCGAGTATATTGACGGCTTAGGCAGAAAATATAAAGCTATCTCCAGCGGTGAAGATGGCGCGTCTCAAAGGAATATCTCTAGCGAGGTTTTCTACAATGAAAGGGGATTAACCGCTAGCGAATCCCTGGCGCATTATGTTGATGAAGACGCCGGTAATATTTCCTATATCAGATATAGATATGACAAAAGAGGCAGGATAGCCGAGACTATCTCTGATTTCGCTACCCCAATGCAAGAGACAGGAGAACCTGGCGATTACAGCCAGCTTACTGGTAAAGATACCTTTAGCTCGATTTCTTACCTTACTCCTCTCTATGTGGAAACCACTGACCCTCTAGGCCACCGCAAAGGCACGCTTAAGGATGTTTACGGTAATATCCTGGAAGTAAGAGAGTTTATCCATGCGGATAACGAAACCAAGCCTGATGGCGCATTCCACACCTACTATGAATACGACACCCAGAATAACCTCACTAAAACCACGGATAACAAAGGTAACACTACCCAAATCTTCTATGACTCCATCGGCAGAAAGCTGAAGATGATTGACCCGGATATGGGTACCTGGAGCTATGAATATGATATACTAGGTAACCTAAAGAAGCAAACCGATGCCAAGGGCCAAATCCTCACTTTTGAATACGACGATCTCAACCGCCTTGCAAAGAAATCGTCATTGCGAGGCAGCGAAGCTGCCGAAGCAATCTCTGAATATTTCTACGATGACCCAGCTAAAGACAACTGCGTAGGAAGGCTATCTAAAATCACCGACCTCTCCGGCTCAACCGAATTCTTCTATGATAAGCTAGGCAGGGAAGTAAAAAGCATTAAGTCATTGCGAGGCACCGAAGGTGCCGGAACAATCTCCTACACTGTCCAGCGCGAATACGATGTTTTAGACCGCCTGACTAAATTAACCTATCCCGATGGCGAAGCAGTAAATTACACCTACGACACCAACTCCGGCTTACTTAAGTCATTGCGAGGCACCGCAGGTACCGAAGCAATCTCTTACGTCCAGAATATGTCCTACAACGCCAAAGGCCAATCCACCAATATCCTCTACGGCAACAATGTCCAGACTACTTACACCTATGGCCAAGACTTACGTCTTGCGAATATATCCACTATCCACAGTCCATCATCTACCATCCTTCAAAACTTAGATTATACCTTCGACCACAACGGTAACCTGACTGATCTAAACGATGCCATAAGGAATAAAAAGCGTAACTATACTTACGATGACTTAGACCGTTTAATCAGCGCAAAAAATACTCCTGCGCCCGGAGGCCTATATGGAGATTTCTACTATAGCTATAACTCGATAGGTAATATGTTTGAAAAAACTGAACCAAACAACTCTACCATAACTATGGGCTATGGCAAGGACGCAGGACCGCATGCTTTAACTAGCGTAGGAAATTGTAACTACCAATACGATGCCAATGGTAATATGACTGTCGGTAAAAACAAAATTCTTAGCTACGACACTGAGAACCGATTACTGAGCGTAAATGAACAAGGTATAATCACTTCATTCCTTTATGATGGAGATGGAGGGAGGGTAAGAAAGACCACCGGCTCAAATTCTACCACCTACATCGGCTCGCTCTTTGAAAAGGATTCCAGCGGTAAAATCACTAAACATATCTTCGCCGGCTCAAACCGGGTAGCCTCTGCTATAGCGAACCCTGATGGAACTAAACAAACTCTATATTACCACAGCGATCACTTAGGTTCATCTAACGTGATTACCGATCAAACCGGCTCACTTGTGCAATATTGCGAATACACTCCTTATGGTTCGCTTGCCCGTAACGAAGGCACTGATGTAGCAACCCATAAATTCACCGGTAAGGAACTGGATAGGACTGGACTCTACTTCTACGGGGCGAGGTATTACGACCCGGAGATCGGCAGATTTATTACTGCCGATACGATTGTCCAAGCTCCTTACAACCCCCAAACCTTAAACCGCTACACTTATTGTGGTAATAATCCGATTAATTATGTGGACCCAACGGGGCATTGGTTCTGGGCGTTAGTTTGGGTAATAATAGAGGCGGTAAAGGCGTATGCCATAGCACATCCTATCATCGCTGGAGCCATTGCAGGTGCAATTTTTAATACTGCTATGAATGCCTCTAATATCAATAGCTTCGGCAGTTTTATGACTTATGCAGCTATAGGCGCAGTAGCGGGCGCGGCTGGTGGAGGTGTTGGAGCATATATAGGAGCTAGTAGCGCGTTCTGGGGAACGGCCGCAGGCGCTTTTACAGGGGGATTTATTGCTGGGGCTGGAAACGCAGGTTATGGGGGAGCAAGCTTTGGCCAAGCTATGCTCTCTGGATTAATGGCTGGCGGTATTGCCGCAGCTACAGCAGTGGTAGTTTATGGAGCAATAAAGGTAGGCGAAAAGATAATTTCATCAACGCAAAAGGTAGCCACTGCCCAAGCAAAAGCCGTGGGAGAAAAAACACCAGTAGGACAAAAAGATAGCGGTTTAACTACAGAAGTAGGAAAAGGCACATCTGGTGATCCCATAATTGATGACCCTGGAGTAAAAAAGACGATGGACAGAGCATGGCAAGAATCACTAGATGGTCAAGCAAACGTACATGAACAAGGCGGATGGATAGAAGAACATGGTGGATATCGTTGGCCGCAAGGAGAAAGTGGCAGCATTTCGGTTCCAAACACTCGACCATCTGGAACTATAGCGGAATTTCACACACACCCCTATTCATCTAGCGAAAGGTTTTTTCCTGGACCGAGTCCGAGTGATTTTTCAGGATTCAATGATCCATCATCAAGCGTATATGGCATAAGACATTTTATTGTAGACAGGCAGGGAGTTATCGAATATCATGCTGATGGAAATTGGAATTATATAAAATCTTCTTCAGATTAATAAAATGCGTAAATTATCAAATAACAGTTTTTTAACTATTAAAGTCTCTATAAAGATCTTACTAATTGTATCCTTATTGACTGGGATGTCTTATGTTAACAAGAAGGAAAATATGAAAATTAAATATGAAGACGCGATAAAGATCTCAAATAATTTTCTTCAAAGTAAAGGTTTTGATACGCAAAAAACCGAGACTATTCTTGATCCAAAGAATGAAAAGTGGGTTAAGTATTACTCAAACAACAAACTCCTTATTGAATACTATAGTGAACTATTGAAAACGTTAGAAGACAAGAATTACTGGGCAATCCATTATGTGCCTAAAAAAATGACTTCTATAATTAAGGGAGGTGGAGCCTGGGTTTTTATTGATGTAACTACTGGAAAAGTGATTTCGTATTTTCTTGAAAAATAGAGTCTGTTGCACAGATAATAAGATAACAAAGATAAAAAGATACCAAAAAAAATAACAAAAGATAACGATAACAAGATAACAAGATAACAGATCAGGACTTTGTTAATTTTCAAGGCGTTGGATAAGCCTTTGGGATTTGATTCTTAAGGTTTCAGCGATAGCTTTGTTCTTTGATAAGAGGCAGGTGGAATCAATGATGATAAGAGCCGCAATGGCCTCTTTGCATTGGCCGAGGGAAGCGGGTGAGTCTTGGAGTATCTTGGAGAGACAAGCGTTCTGTTTGATCCAGTAAGTCAATGACCAGACTAAGAAGGAAATAATCCAATGACGTTGGATCTGTTCTTGGTCGTGGACTTGATACTGGTCAAAACAGAAGTTGTCTTTAAGTTCGCGGAATGATTCTTCAATACCCCAGCGCAGAAGATAAGTATCAATAGCGGTTTTAACGGACATCGCGGGGTTATTGGTAATCAGGACATGCGTATCTTTTTCATCGGTATCAGACCATTTGTCAAATATAAAGAAGATTTGTAAAGGGGTAGAACAATCCTTGAGTTTGGATTTGATGGCATAAGTAAATATGTGCTTAACTTTGCCGTTTTGTTGAAGGATTTCAACATGTTTGAGGCGGTGGGCATAGAATTGTTTGATTAGCGGAATAATTTCCTCAGCGCGCATATGCGCTTGTTGTTTAGTTTTAGGATGAGCAAAAAAGATAGAACGGTTAATTTTTGTTTCAGCGACGAAAACTAAATTTTTTGAGGCGATGAACTCAATCATCTCAGAGGAAGTGTACCAAGCATCAAAGACGATACTAGAGAAGGGGATATTTTTAGCGACAGCTTCGCTAATCAGCTCTTTAGCCAGATCAGGTTTACTTTTAAAATTCTCCGGCGGCTGGCCTTGTACAGGGATATAAGATTTAAAGTTGATCGGGAAGTGTTTAGTGTTGGAGACAAAACAGGAAGCGACGGCGACATTGCAATTTTCCTTTTTGCCCAAAGAGCCGCAGTATTGGAATTGAGCGCCTTCGGTTTTCTTGGCGTGAGGTTTAGGGCAGCCGGTATCATCAAGGGCGAAGACACCATTGGGCGTGGCGCGCGTTGTTGATTGATTCTGGATGATTTTAAGGCGCGTGTCATTGAGCTTATTGATATCCCAGGAAGAGTCAGAGAAGAAGTATTGGAGTTTTTGATAATGAGTATTTGTTCTTCGGGCGATGGCGGATAATGATAAACGTTTGTAGTCGAAGAACATGCCATAGATAAGTCCGCGTAAGGCGGACATTTGGGTATTTGAAAAAACAGGCTGGAAGCGCGCAAGAAACTGATCGATAAAACGTAAACGAGCGTTGAAATGAGCCATAAGCGTTGCTCCTTGTTATGGGTGGAATAATTGTTCGTATAGGTATATAATAGCAGAGGTTAGGAAGGAAAATCAACAAGAATTTTGACGCAACGCATTGATATGCCGTAAGTTATGTAGTTACCGCTGAAAAACCCCGTTTATGATTACGCGGGTTAGAAGACAAGATTCTACACTCTGTTTTTATTGTTTGTTTTATTTATTTTTTGTTTTTTCATCCCGTTCATTGAAAATCCTTGCCTTTAGCCGTATGCCGTAGCAGTTTTAAGGTTCATTGCCATAAGCCCTAAACGTATCCACATCTCTTCACCATCGGGAATATGGTAACGAATACGGTCAAGGCCGTATTTGCGCTTAGCCAGGCTTATCTTTGCTTCAATAGAGCACCTTAAGCGGCGTAGGCGCTCCCTAAAAGGCTTGTGCTCTAGATAAGAGGATTTACCTTTATTCTCAATGGCAATTTTAGAGATATTTTTCTCTTCGGCCAAGAGGTAATTCTTTTTTGACCAGAATCCTCTGTCGGCAGATAACTGGCTGGGGTATGATCCAAAGCGTTCTTTGTAAGCGTCAATAGCGGTTCCTAATAAGTTTGAGTCTGAGATATTGGCGAAATTTAAGCTTTCTAAAAAGAGGCACTTGTTTTTAAGGTTAAGCAGGATTTTTGGCCCAAACTCAACCTCAACCGGGTATTTGCCCCTGACCATAGGCCGGAGATGCGGCTTATGCACAGAGACGATGCGTTCCTTTACCGGCAGGCCATGATAAACATCTTTTTGCTGGGTAAGGATTGTACTGGCGGTATCTAGAAAACGTTGCGCCTCTTTGATAAATTCATCCTTGGCTTTATCGGCAGTATTCTGATTGGGAGCGGAGATGTTATCCGTTGCTTCCTTAAGCTGGTTTATGTTCCTGCGGGAGAATTGCAGGAGTTTTCTCTGCGCTCTCCCGCGTGATTGCTTGGTATGATGCCTGATCTTTTGATAGGTGATAAATACTCTTCGAGCTGTGCGTTTGTAGGTGCGGTATGCCTTGGCGCCGAATTGTTTGGCAGTCTCCAGGTATTTTACCGCTTTCCGGCGCACCTTATCCAGCAGTGACACATCTGTAGGATAGGCGATATCAGCAGGCACAACCGTAGTGTCGCAGACTAACCGCCTGCCTTTTAGGAGCCTTGTTCTTTGTAAACTTTTGAAGACTTCCTGTTCAATAAGCTTTACTCCTTCAACGCCGATCTGCTTCCTGAACTTGCTTAAGGTTGAAGGGTTGATAAAATTCTTAGCCTCTTTAAGAGAGACATCGCAGAGGTATTGAGCATAGATATCACGCTTGATAAGATCAACCAGTCCGGCATCTGAGTAACGGTATAAGTGCTTTAAGATTAACAGCCCGACCTTGGCACGGGATGGCTTGGCTGGACGGCCGTTATCAGCGCAATAGAAACGGGAGAGCTTCTCTGATACCGACACCCAGTCTATTGCCTTGGATATCTTGATAAGCTCGTGGTTTTCATCAACTTCTGGAACGACGAACCAGTCGTGGGTGAAGCTAAACTGATGCTCTTCTGATTCTTTGGTATACATTTTTTAGGCCTCCTCATTTGTGGTTAAATGCACGATTCTCGACGATATTATACCAAATTCCGTGCACTTTGAGGAGAATTATTACAACTATTTTTAACCACTCTCGTCGATAAACATCGAGGGTTTTTCAGCGGTAACTATGTATTTTCAAAAGTTACATAAAGACAGTTTTTGAAAATAATCGGGAAGAAAAATATTTTTTAACAATGTACTGAACAGATAACAGACACTTTCCCAGCCAATCGGTACAGTGTACCGCGCTCAAGATGGAGGGTGTACCTTTGGATCCTAACGGTATTCTTCCGCTGAGTTTACAATTTTTGCCCTGACAGGTTACAAGGGGTATTGATGAGGTGTAAGGATGAGTTTTATCCCGGCATAAAAATATCCTACTCCTACTTGACAACTCTAAAAGTATGGTGTATACTTTAAATGTGGCGACATTTGTTGCCACATAATAAAAAGGGGGTTATCATGAGCGCAGTAATTGATTTAATAAAAGCAGAGCATGTAGGAGTAAGGGAATTAAGAGACCACTTGTGTGGATTTATGAAAAACAAAAAACCTGCCATAGTGGTAACCGAAAGAGGGGAACCTATAAGGGTAATTATGTCTTACGCAAAGATGGTTGAATTACTAGAATTCTTTGATGAAGTTTCAGATCCGGATACTATGAGGAATATCCATGAAGGCGTAGAGGCAATTAAACAAGGTTCTAAAGGCGTTTCTTTTTCGGGAACCTATAAAAAATATCATTCAGCGGTCCAAGCGGTAAAAAAATGAGCTACGATATTAGATATCCAACACCAAGGCTGAAAAAGTATTTTGACGAATTTTTGCAAAAAAAGATCCCGCATAAAAATCAGAGGGAAAAAATAGTAGATGAAGTAGATGGCCTCAGAGACAACCCCAGGCCATTCCATAAAAAAGGGTTTACGGAAATCAAACCGCCGATGGCTGTTTCTTATCATTTGGCAGAATACAGATTAAGAATTGGGGATTATCGGATTTTGTATAATGTGGACGATAAGCAGAAGATCGTCTGGATATTAGATATAAGGATACGCACGGAGAAAACTTATAGAGGATAGAGAAGAAGAAATGAAATGGTAACGGGAAACAGACACTTTCCCAGCCAATCGGGACATAGAAGAGGGTATACTAGTCATTAAAATAGTCATTTTAACCTTGACGGGTTTAGAATTATGATTTATACTTTAAATAGCAGGAAGAAAAATATTTATGGAGGCAAAAGATATGACTACATTAACTGTTACTGAAGCAAAGGCGCATTTTTTGGAGCTTATCAGAAATTCTGACGAAAGGCTTGAAAGATTTATCATAACTAAGCAGGGAAAGCCGGCAGCGGTAGTAATGAATGCCGATGAATTTGAAGGGTGGCTTGAAACTTTAGAAATAATGTCTGATAAAAAAGCTTTAGGAGAAATTAGAAAGGCAAAAAGAGAATTAGGACTGGGCAAGACTAAGAGCTTTAAAGAAGTTGTTGGCAGGCTGCAAAAAAATTAGTATGAGCTATCCTATCAGATTTTCGAATACCGCTTCAGGCCAATTCCAAAAACTCAAAGATAAAAAACTTAAGGGAAGAATTACTTCAACATTAGAGTATATTGCCAGCGAACCCCTTATGGGCAAACCCTTACAGGCGGAATTCAAAGGCTGTTATTCATATCGGGTTAGTGATTACAGAGTAATATATGCTTTCTCAAAGGCAGAAAAATCTATTGGCATAATTAGAATTGATCATAGAAGGGAAGTTTATAGGTAAAACGCCCCAGGTTAAGCTGGAAAGCGTACCTTGTGTGCTTAGGAGGGCAGAAAGATGAGAAAAATATTCAAGCTATTTACCTTAATAATATTATTAGCTATGTTCGTTTTGCCTTCTGTTTATGCCGAAGTTCCGCACCTTATCAATTACCAAGGCCGGCTGACTGATGCAAACGGAGTATCTTTAAATAACGCCTACAAAATTACTTTTAGGATATACGACGCTGAGAATGCCGGAACATTGCTCTGGCAAGGAACCTACAATAACGTCTCAATCACCAAGGGCATCTTTAGCATCTTATTAGGTGATACCAATGACACCGGCTATAACTTCCAAATCCTTGCCTTTGATAAACCCTACTGGCTAGAGATTAAAGTCGGGGAAGATGCGCCGATGAAGCCGAGGCAGAGAATAACCAGTGTTGGATACGCGATAAAAGCGGAGAAGGCAGACTTTTTAACTACGCCGGCAGATCAAGGCGATATTCTTTATTATAATGGTTCTGCTTGGACAAAATTACCCGCAGGATCTCCAGGGCAATTTTTACAAACTCAAGGTGTTGGAAGTAGTCCTCAATGGGTTGCGCCTGCTTTTTCGAATATGCAAGTATTTACCTCCTCTGGAACTTGGATTAAACCAGCAGGAATAACTAAAGTATTGGTAAAAGTAATTGGTGGTGGAGGTGGTTCGAGTGGTAATTACAGTGGTCAGTATTCAGCATCAGGCGGTGGATCAGGTGGATATGCAGAGAAAATTTGCACAGTTACCGGAAATGTTACGGTTACCGTAGGCGTAGGGGGAACTGGAAGCACCAATGCATCAATCATCCCTGGCGGAAACGGTGGAGATAGTTCTTTTGGAACTTTCTGTACTGCTGGTGGTGGTCAAGGTGGACAGATGACAGCTGCCCCTGGAACAGGTGGAACTGCAACTGAGGGAGATTTAAATGCAACCGGTTTTACTGGCAATAAAGGAACCGGCAAAATGGACATACCTAATACCCAGAGTATGTTAGGTATCTCTTATGGATATGGTGGTGGCCCTAATGGAACTAATGGCGGTGCGGGTTTAGTTGTAGTTTATTGGTAATACGTTCAGAGAGACAGCCGAGAAAAAAATTAAAATTAAAAAATTAAAAAACACTTGACAAATAACGGGTTATATGTTAAAAAATAAAAAGTGCTGATGAATATCATCTAGGCAAATAAATTCTTTAGCCTAGTTTCAATATAAAAAACAAGGTATCATAAAAAAGGAGGAGAAAGAAAATGAGTAAACGCTTAATTGTGGTATTAGCGCTTGTTTTTGTAGTCGGCTTAACCTTCGCCGCCTACGCTGAAGTGCAAAATGTGAAGGTGTCCGGAGACTTGAATTTCTTGGCCATTGGCCGGGATAATTTCGATCTCGGAGTCGGAACACCAAACCTTAACAAAGGAAGGCTTTTTGGTACTCAGGCCCGTATCAGGATTGACGCTGATCTGACTGATAATGTTATGACTACGATCAGGTTGATTAACGAAAGGAACTGGGGAAATAATACAACCGCTAACACTAACGCTAAAATTGATCTGGATTTAGCCTATGTAACCCTGAAAGAATTCCTTTATTCTCCTTTGAGCGTTACAGTTGGCCGCCAAGAGATGAGATTCGGTAATGCTTTGATTATCGGTAACGGCAACCTTTTAACTAACGGTGCAGCCGATCTTTTTGGTTTCCCGAGAGACCTATCCTTACGGAAAGCGTTTGACGGCATCAAAGCAGTATTAAACTACGATCCTTTGGTTGTTGATCTCATTTACGCAAAGGTCAGCAACGTTAATACCAACACTTCAGATTCCGACAATCTATTTGGTGTCAATGTTTCGTATGATGTGAATAAGAAATTAAACGTTAATCCTTATGTGTTCGTCAAAGAAGATAAATCAGCAGTAGGAAATGCAGCTGGTATCGATAAAAAGAGAAACTCGGTTGTCACAACCGGTGCCCTCATCAGCGGTTCACCGATTGAAAATTTAAATACATCCTTAGAAGGCGCAGTACAATTTGGTAACAATAGGAACACTGCTGTTGCGAAAAAGCATGGCGGGTTCGCCTTACAAGGCTTGGCAGATTATACTTTCGCTAAAGTAAAATATACTCCGATGTTAGGGGCAGGTTACACTTATCTCTCCGGTAACAATAAAAAGGCTGGATGGGATGCAATGTTCACTGATCAGAGGCTAAACAGCATTACCTATGCGATATTGCCTTTTACTAACATGCAAGTAGTTAATATTAAAGGTAGCGCAAAGCCAATTGATGACGTGACTCTTATGGCGAATTACGGTTTCTATCGCTTAAACAAAGCAGTCACTACCATTACCAATGCTTATACCTCAACTGCTATGAACATGAATACTAGTAAAAAAGACTTAGGCAGTGCCCTTGATTTAACTGCACTGTATGACTATACCGAAGATGTACAAATAGGTCTTACCTATGGTGTATTTTGGAAAGGTACTGCTTTCGTCGGGAGTAAAGGCGACTCAGCTACTCAGTTAATCGGTTCAATGAAAGTTACATTCTAAGTCAGTTTATGTAAAGCAATACCTACCCTCGGGAGAGAAATCTCCCGAGGGTTTTTTAATATAGAGTCATCCCCGTGAAAACGGGAAACTGATCCCCGCTTTCGCGGGGATGACAATACGAATAATATGTTATATCTCGCCTTTATCTTCCATATGCACCAGCCGTATTATAAAGATCTGCTCACGCGCCAGACAGATCTGCCTTGGGTTAGGCTGCATGGGGTCAAAGACTATCTGGATATGGTGCAAATCCTTGAGAAATTCCCCAAGATTCATCAAACCTTTAACATTGTTCCGTCATTACTGGAACAGGTCGAAGATTACACTGCCAGAGAGGTTAAGGATAAATTCCTCGAGCTTTCCTATAAACGAGCCGAAGATTTAGCCCCTAATGATAAAGATTTTATCCTCAGTAATTTCTTTTCAATCAATAAAGAAAAGGTCATCGCGTTTTTCCCGCGTTATTATGAATTGTATTTCAAGAAGCAAAAGAAACAGGAATTCAACACTCAAGATTTCTTAGACCTGCAGGTCTGGTTCAATTTAGCCTGGATTGACCCGTGTTTCCGCCAAAGATTTCCGGAATTAAAAAATCTTGTTTCCAAAGGAAGATTTTTTAGCGAAGAGGAGAAACAAATAGTTCTAGATAAGCAACTGGCTATCTTGGAAGAAATTATTCCTAATTACAAAAAGTTTTGCGGCTCCGAACAAATAGAATTAAGCGTTAGCCCGTATTATCACCCGATATTGCCGCTGCTTTACAGCACTAATGCCGCCAAAGAAGCTAATCATCAAAGCCTTTTGCCAAAGTCGGAATTCCGATATCCCGATGACGCAAAAGCTCAAATCGAATCTTCGGTTAAGTTTTACCGGGAGAGATTTAGAATAGCCCCAAAAGGGATGTGGCCTTCCGAAGAATCAGTCTGCGAAAATATCCTGCCGCTTATGATCAACGCCGGAATAAAATGGATTGTCACCGACGAGGCCATACTCTTTAAGTCCTTAAAAAAGAAAAAACGGGAAACGGCGCTGCTTTATCAGCCGCATTTATTAAAGAGAGATAACGGGGAATTAAAAATAATCTTCCGTGACCGCAATCTTTCGGACTTACTCGGCTTTGTTTACCATACTTGGAAAACGGAAAACGCGGTAGCGGATTTCATAGAGCACCTGAATAATATAAACAAGGCATTTAAGGGTGAGGATACTCTAGTCACAATAGCTATGGACGGAGAGAATGCCTGGGAATATTATACTAATGATGGCCATGATTTCTTAGAGCTGCTTTACCAGCGTTTATCCGAATCCGATTTTATCAAGGTAACCAGAGTATCCGAATATTTGGAAAAACATCCGGTTAAATCTAAAATCCGGCATTTAAGCGCGGGTTCATGGATCTACGGAAATTTTAATAAATGGATGGGGAATCCTTATAAGGTAAAAGCCTGGGAATGGCTGCTTGAGGCAAGAAAAAAACTCGAGAAAATTAACGCGGATGGAACAAATACAAAAACCGCATTGGCTTGGAAACAAATATATATCTTAGAAGGAAGTGATTGGTTCTGGTGGTACGGTGAAGACCCGGATGGCTCTTTTGATAAGCTCTTTCGCCTGCACTTAAGAAACTTCTATACGATCATCGAAGAACCCATTCCGAAATATTTAGAGAACCCTCTAAGTACTTGACAGGCAATGCTTTTTATGCTATAAATAGTAAAATTGAAATGGATAAAAAAGAGATCTACGAACATTTAGCCAAGATTTATCTGGATGCCTCATCTAAAAAAAAGAAAAGGCATAAAGCCTACCCGAAACTTTTAAATAATCTGTTTATCATAGGAATATTTATAGTCATCGGGCTGACTACTACATTATTTTCTTCCGCAACTAGAAAAAACCTAAATACTGAAACCGCGCTCATCCTGCAAAATGACCACGCAAAGATAAACTTCAATTTTGACCCGGCAAAAAAAGAAACTTACACCCTGAATTTAAAACGGCTTAACCTAACTCACTCCAAGCAACTGGCTTTCTCAGTGAGAAATATAAATCCTAAAGATAAAATAACCCTGCGCGTTGAATTTACCAATGCCTTCAAAGAAAAATCCGAAGTCTACGTCAGAAACATCCCTTCTAAATGGAAGGATTTTGAAATCAGCCTCTCTGAATTTAAAAATATAAATGACTGGTCTGAAATCACAAGCCTTGTTTTTTCGGTCGAAGAGTGGAATGCCTCGCAGAAAAAAGGCGTAGTTTATATAGATAATGTCCGGCTTTTAAAGTAAACCGGGGTTATACAACCCAAAGGAGGAAAATTTTATGCGCATAATCGCTATCACTAATCAAAAAGGCGGTTGCGGTAAAACGACGACATCGGTTAATTTAGCGGCATCTTTAGCTACCAATGGCCGGAAGGTACTACTCATAGACATTGACCCGCAGGCGCACGCTAGCTTAGGGCTGAACATAAAATCTTCTTTAAGTATTTATAATGTCTTATCCAAAATCGCGCATCAAAGGGCAAAATTAGAAGATATCATTCAAAACATAGGCCCGGACTTCGACATCGCCCCATCCAGCATCATCTTGAGCACATTAGAACAGGAATTAGCCGGAGAGATAGGCAGAGAATCCCGGCTCTGGGATACCCTAAGCAATCTTAAGGGAGTCTACGATTACGTGCTGATTGATTGCCCTCCAAACCTTGGAATCTTGACCATTAACGCTATCCGCGCAGCCAACGAAGTGATTATACCGGTAGAAGCCAGCAGGTTCTCGTTGGAAGGAATGGACCAATTAATCAGCATAGTGAACTTAGTCAGGGACCGCCTGAATCATACGGTGAGCGTGAGAGTATTAGTCACTAATTTCGATTCGCGCCTCGCGCATTCTTTTAAAATGCTGGAAAAGATAAAGGTCGATTTTAAGGATAAGCTCTTCAGTAACATTATCCACGTGAACGTAAGGTTAAAAGAAGCTCAAAATCAAGGAACACATATCTTTAATTATGATAAATACAGCCGCGGCGCCAAAGACTACTTTAGCCTTTCACGGGAAATTATTACTCTGGAAGATGGGTCTAAGGCTCCGCTTAAACCGGAAAAAGAACTTAAGATCACGGTTAAACCTGCCGCGGCTTTAGAGAAAAAAATGAATGAAATACTTAAAAAAGAACTCCCTAAGCTTACGGAAGTGAAATTCTCGATCCTTGCCCCGGAAGCAAAAGACGTCTATGTTGCCGGCGAATTCAATAACTGGAAACTTGAAGACGCCACCCGAATGACTAAGAGTAACGGAAACGGAACTTGGAGCAAGGCGTTAAGTTTATCCAACGGTAAATACCGCTATCGTTTTGTGATTGACGGAAATTGGGTCGAAGACTCCAGCAACCCTTTAAAAGAAGTTAATCCTTACGGCTCAGTTGATTCCCTGATTGAAATCAGCGCTAAAAAATAGCACCCCGCGCTTATAAGGAATTGCGCGGGTATGCCTTTCCGGGCAAGGAGGTGCGTATGGTATTAAAAAAGAAGACTAAGAAAAAGGTGGTTACGGTTAAGAAAAAGGCGTTAAAAAATAAAACTCCGAAGAAAATAGCTACAAAGAAACCCGCGAAGAAAAGCGTATCCAAAAAGAAACCGGCAGTTATCAAAGTTAAGAAAGCAAAGGAGAGAGTAATAGGAACCATTACGCATTATTTCCCGCATGTGCAGGCAGCGGTAATCAAATTAAAGGCTCCTTTAGCGGCGGGACAGACAATTAAAATTAAGGGCCATACCACAGATTTTATCCAAGCCATAACCTCGATGCAGATTGACCGCGTTCCAATAAATTCAGCTAAGGCCGGCCAAGAGATCGGATTATTGGTTAATTCCAGGGTCAGGCAGGGAGATTTAGTTTATAAAGCCTAAAAAGGAGGGAGAGTTGAGACTTTCAGAGGTTGAAAAAAAAGCTAAGAACTTAGGGATCAAAGACACGTGGAGGTTATCGAAGAAAGACTTAATCAAAACTATCCAGCGCACCGAAGGAAATACCGCCTGCTTTGCCACAGCTCGTAATTATTGTGACCAGCTGATCTGCTGTTGGAGGAGCGACTGCGTAAAATGAAATATAAATGCCAGATCTGCGAACGAGATATCGATGATTTTGCCAGCTTGGCCCACATTAAGGCTGAGGAATATCTGCTGGAGCTAATCAGGCGCGACCATCCTGAATGGCATGAAAGTAAGAAAACCTGCCATAAATGCGTCGATTACTACCGTAAATTAGTCAAAGAAAACGAAGTTTAGGATTAGCTAAATAAAGTTAGATACAAGCCGTAGCGGACACTTAAATGTCCGCTACGATTACAATAAGGCTATCTTTTAGAGTAGGTACCCATAATAAATACGGCGTTAAAACTCGGTAAGTTTAAGTAAGCTTCTTATGCAGACACGCGGCAGGCCAAAAAAATACAGGATAGTGCATCTTGACCCTAAAATAAGCCAGTTTAGCCCAAGGGGCAGGCCCGGCAGGCCTAATGAAGTGGACCTGAGCATGGATGAATTCGAGTCATTACGGCTGGCTGATCATATGGGATTACCGCAGAAAGAGGCAGCTAAATCCATGCGTATATCTCAACAAACCTTTAGCCGGATATTAAAGAGAGCGCATAGAAGCATTGCTAACGCATTAGTTAATGGCAATACCATAAGAATACAGGGCGGCCATTACGTAATCAGTTCCCGAGAAGAGAATGAGAAAACTATCTGACTTAAGCAAAGAAAAATTAACCAGCCTATACCTTAACGAAAAGAAATCCATGGGAGATATAGCTAAAATCTATGGCGTTTCCCGGACAGCGATATATAAAAGACTGAAAATATATGCTATAAAACAACGTTCTAAGTCAGAAGCAAGGATTGAAGCACAGAAACAAGATAAACTTCCCCAATTAATTGAGAAGGTTAAAAAGGTTACTGGCTCAGAACATAAAATAACGCCATCTAGACACCAGAAAGGATTATATTACTTTCATTTCGCCAGAGAAAAACTTGCGGCGGATTTAGCGAAACTCGGTGTTTTACCCAGAAAGAGCCTAACAGTCAAATTCCCGCAGGTTCCAGAAAAACACCTGGCTGATTTCATAAGAGGAATCTTTGACGGTGATGGCAGTGTGTTCTTTGATAAGCGCCGGCCAAAATTCCCCTTACGATCAAAGTTTGTTAGTGGTTCGGAGGCCTTTATAGAAGGATTACAAAAGGCCATTGAAGATTATTTAGGTATGCCTAAAAGGACAATTTATAAACAAAAAACCAAGAATGGATGGAGTCATATGTTTATATATGGACATAAAGACAGCACAAAATTGTTTGAAATTTTATATAAAAATACCCAAAATGGGCTATTTAGAACGTAAATACAACCGTTTTTTAGAGGGTTTAAAAGGAATTTAAGGAAGCATATACTATGGATGGACGGCTTAAAGAATGGGTAGATTGGCATAAAGGACAGATTAGCAGTTTCCACACCAAGGACTTAGCGGCAAATTTAGGAGTTTCAACCCGGACAATTCAACGCTGGATAAAAGAACAGACAAAGCCCAAGGAAGATCAATTACAGAGAATCACGCAGTACGTAAAGGAAAACAGTTAAAGGGGAAGCACAAAGGCAATTAACCGATAAAAACAGTCGGTTTTCTTATATGCTTGTATGTCGCACAAGTGCCCATAATATATCTTATGTTAACTTCAACATATTGGCTAATCTGCTCTAAAGCCTTGGTTGGTAATGGGTTGAATGAGGCCTGTGTTTTCCTGTGGATAAGCACTTTTTCATTTACTTAAACTTACCGCCTTCTTTTAGGCTTAACATTTCTGGGAAGATTTATAGATGAAACTACCGGGATTTTTTGGCTTTAATCGCCTATTTTATCTACGGGTTAAAATAACTTGGCTGGGATAAATTGTACCATCTCCAAAACGAGCGTTAATCCTATCTACTGCCTTCACCAAAGCCTCTCTTCGTTTTTCCTCAACTAATAAAGGAAGGTAGCCTTGCCGGCTTAAACCACTGGCAGTTACTCCCAGAGCCCGGATTTTATGGCCTTTTTTGGACATCCTAGCCATTATTTTAAGGGATCTCAGGTAGATCTCATAACTATCATTAGTGGCCATAGAGAAGGTTTTTTGGGCCTCAACATTGCCTATCTGTGGGCCATTTAGCCAAAGGTGAACCGTCTTAGCGGTCAGGCTTTGCTGGCGCAGACGCTCACCAACCATCTCAGATAACAGCCTAATCCAAGCAGTAATAAACTGGGGGTTTGCAAAAGCCCTTGGTAAGGTATATGAATGGCTTATAGACTTAGGGTACTTTTGAGTTTCCTCGGTTTCCTCAAACTTACCGGGATTTGCATCAAAGAATTCCGGTAAGTTTAGGTATACGTCCCAACAGGTTTTTAAGCCTTGAGCTCTTAAGCTTTGGCCGGTTTTGCCAGCCATCCCGCAGAGTTTCTCAAGCGGAGCGCGGCTTAGAATCTCCTTAAAATTACTCTCATCGATTAAAGTTATACCTTTTGGCTTATTAATTTTAGAGGCGAGCTTGGCTAAAAGCCAATTTTTAGCAATACCAACCGAAGCAGTGATATTAAAGTTTGCATATATCTGCGCTTGAATTTGGACAGCTAATTGAAGCGGTTCAGAATAATCCTGAAGATCCATCTGGAATTCATCCACTGAAGCATAATTCAGGCTGAAGCCGTAACCCTTAAGCAGCTCAAAGATCTGCTCTGAGGTCCAAATATACTTACCTTGGCTAGCCGCCACAAATTCCAAATTTGAGCAAATACTAAAAGCTTCCCTTGAAGGCATACCGGAATGAATCCCTAAACGCTTGGCTTCATAACTGGCGGCGCAAACCACGGTATGCATTTTATTAGCGCGCGAACCGATAATTAAGGGTTTATCTTTAAGGCGCGGGTTAATCGCCTGTTCAATTGAGGCAAAAAACGCATCCATATCAATATGCAGGATCATACTTAAACGAACCCGAGATTTTTATTGGATTATTTTATCAATCTGCCAGCGGAAGGTGGAATTATTAAATGATATTTGATAGAGCTGGCCGGCGCAAGCTACCGAAAAGTAATTGATTAAGGCCTGGCCAAAGCGTTCCTGCCAGTTATAGGTTATGTTATCGATCTTGTATTCCTTATTATTCCAAAGGAAAGTTTTAGGATAAATCCTGGCGTGCTTAAAATATGCCAGGACTTCGATACGTTCGGATAGATCATCCGGATTAAAACCGCATTTTTCCGGCTCAAACCTGTCCCAGCGAGCTTTAGGATTAAAACTATTTTGGTTCATTTTTACAAAGGCGTCAACTCATCTCCTTAGCTTTCTTACCCCTCGATCATCGGTAAGTAATTTCATCTGTTGAATGGCAATTCTATTCAGCTTTAATAATCTTTCTTCCTGATTAAAGTTTTCGCTAATAAATAAGGCGTTTAAATTCTCAAGATTTGAAAGACACACTAATTGAGATATATCAGCATAATCTCTAATGTTGCCCTTCTTCTCGGAATTTTTATCGCGCCAATCTCCGGCTGTCATACCAAACAAAGCCATATTCAAAACATCAGCTTCTGAAGCATAAATATTATTTATTTGCGCTTTTGTAAGCTCATCAGGAATCAAATTTTCTTTTATGGCGTCAGTATGTATACGATAGTTAATTTTTGTAAGATTACGCCGAATATCCCAACCAAGCTGTTTTAGTTCCTGATCTTTTAAACGCTGGAATTCCTTAATGAGATAAAGCTTAAACTGAGGCGATATCCAAGATGCGAACTCGAAAGCAATATCCTTATGGGCGTAGGTGCCGCCGTTTCGGCCAGATTTAGATATTAATCCAATCGCGCTCGTTGTCTCTATCCATTTTTGCGGAGATAATACAAAGTAATTTACCCCAGCTTCATTCCTAAACTGGTCGAATTCGACCAGTTTAAAACCGGAATTGTTTAATTTCTCCCATAGGCCCAAAAATTCAATAGTACTTCTGCTTCGTAACCAATTTTTAACAATGTCAGCAGGCGCATCGCTATTTCTGTATTTGGCGATATCAGTCAGAGATATGTAACTCTGCTGTTCTCTGGATATTATGGAAATATCTCTACCTTGAACGTATAATATTTCTGCCATTTTATCTTTAGCTCCTCTTTTAGCTTTGGCTATCTTTCCTCTTTTTGTACTATTTACCCTTATGTCTACCTTTTCAAGGGAAAATCATGATTACTGCTTAAAAACTGTTCAAATGTTTGGACCCTGGCAGTTAATATTTCCTAATCACCGTCATCAACTTACCAATGATCTTGAATTCTTCAAAAATTGGCGGGTAATTCGGGTTAGCCGCTTCCAAATGATATTTATTACTTTTACGCGCCAGCCTTTTTAAGGTAACTTCGTTATTCTCCAAAAGCGCGGCCACAATTTCATTATTCTCGGCATAGGGCTGTTTCTTGATGATCGCCACATCGCCATCCAGGATCCCGGCATCAATCATACTGTCGCCTTTAACCCTTAAAGCAAAAACATCATCAAAGCCTAAACGGCCCAGAAACAAATTATCCACATCGACATAACCCTGGATTTCTTCATAAGCCAGATTCGGCTTACCAGCCATGATCGTACCAATTATAGGAATCTTATTAAAACCAGCGCGTTCAGTTAACTCAATCGCCCGAGATTTATTATTCATCCGCCTGACCAATCCTTTCTGCTCTAAAGCCTTTAGATAGTCCCTTACTGTACCGGTAGATTTAAACCCCAGCTCCCCTGCTATTTCCCTAATCGTAGGAGGCAGCCTCTCCCCTATCCGTTTACGGATAAAATTAAGCACTTTTTCCTGCTTTGGAGTCAAAAACGGTTTATCTCGCATAGTTATTCCTTTTTCCTTTCAGTATATTCTTTAATAATGGCAATAAATTGCTCAGCATATAACTTAAGCTTATGCTCACCGACTCCGAAAACCGTGGCAAAGGCCTCAGATGTAAGCGGCTTGATCATCGACATATCCTTTAATGACCTGTCCCCGAAAATAATATAGGCCGGCACACCCTGCTTCTGAGCTAATTGGGCCCTCTTTCTACGCAATAACTCAAACAGTGTTCCATCCACCTGCGCCCAATCCTTAGCCTTCTTTTCTCTTTGCTTGGCACTAATCTCTTTTCTCTTCTTTGCTATTAACGGCTTGGCTAAAATCGGAGTTACCTCGCCGCCTAAAAGCCGCCGGCCGAAATCAGTTAAAGAAAGCGTGGCATATTCTCCATCGCGCCTCAAAAAACCCTGGCCAACAAGCTGCTCAATCATAAAACGGATAAATACCAGCGGCTCCTCCGGCATACTCCCAAAACACGCTGCCTGCTGATGCCGCCAGCGGCTAATCTGCTCGGTAAGATTCCCCTTTAAAAGATTAGCGATATACCCCGCGCCAAACCCCTGCCCATGCTCAAAGCTTATGCTCTGGACGCATCTCAATATCCCCTGTCCGATTTTCAAAGGCTCATCCACCATCTCTACTTCTTGCAGGCAATAATCACAGGCCTGACAGTTCTGGCCGCGGTAATCTTGATTGAAATAATCCACGATGATCTTATGCCGGCATTGCGGCCGGGCGCAGAAGTTATAGATTGCCTGCAGTTTATCCATCATCACCTCTTTATTCGGTGATTGTTTTAAAAAGAAGCTCCAAACGCGAAAATCCCCTCCTCCATAAAACATATAACAATACGCGGACAAACTATCCCTTCCCGCGCGGCCGGTTTCCTGATGATAGTGCTCGATGCTCTTAGGCATCGCGGCGTGGATCACAAAACGAATATCCGGCCGGTCTATACCCATGCCAAACGCGACAGTAGCGACAATGATATCGACTTCCTCGCGGATAAAACTCTCCTGATTGGCATGACGCTCTCCATCGGAAAGTCCGGCGTGATAAGGAAGATTCTTGAATCCAAGTTCATTAAGCCGCGCGGAGATATCATCCACATCATCGCGGCGCAAACAATAAATAATCCCGGCTTCCAGCCGGTGCCGTTCTAAAAGCTCGGTAATCTGTGAAATGATATTTAGGCGCGGCATAACCCGATAAACCAAATTAGGGCGGTCAACTGAAGCAATGTTGATGAATGGATGACCAAGATTTAACTGCCCGAGTATATCCAAACAAACCTCTTTAGTAGCTGTGGCGGTAAAAGCATGGATATTGGCCGAAGCGAAATTTTCTTTAATAAAGTTTAAGCCCCGGTAATCTTCCCGGAAATCATGGCCCCAGTGGCTGATGCAATGCGCCTCATCAATCACAAAAAATGAAAGCGGAACTGACTTTAGTAAACTAACGGTTGGTTCCGCGCGCAGGCGCTCAGGAGAAATATACAAAAGCTTAATCCGGCTTTGGCGGATACGCGCGGCCACAGCGCGTTGCTCTTCAACCGGCTGGCTGGAATTAAGGCATTCCGCCTCAATTCCCATCTCCTTAAGCCCATCCACCTGATCTTTCATTAGAGAAATTAAGGGTGAAATCACTACCGCCATCCCTTCTTTCAGTAAAGCCGGAAGCTGAAAACACAGAGACTTACCGCCGCCAGTGGGCAATACCGTAAGACTATCCCGCTCATCCAGAATCGCCAAAATAGTATCCTCCTGCCACGGACGGAATCGCGCGTACCCCCAGTAGCGTTTTAAACAATCGAGCATTTCCCCAGATATATACTTCTTAGTTAGTTCCATCTTCTTATTAACTTTGTTTATAATGTATTATCGAAATTATGCTCGGTCGGTGACAATTTGTCACCGACTCGCTGCCCTCTTTTTTCAATCTTTCTTTCAGCTTGTTCCAGTATTTTCTCGCGGTTTGAAAATCCTTCTGCCTGGCGAAAACGCGTGGCAATATTAGATTTGACCCGATATCCAACGGAAATAATCATATCCAGATTATAATATAATGTCTTATAAGATTTCCGATCTAAAGCAGTTGTCAAGAATTCCTTGACAACTGAATCCTTGTCAAGCTCCCCTTCTTCAAAAATATTCTTAATATGAAGACTTACGTTTTGCTTAGTAGTCTGAAACAGTTCCGCCATCAACTGCTGAGTCAGCCAGACCGTTTCATTTTGGAAACGAACATCAATTTTAATTTTTCCGTCTTCAGCCTGATAGATTATCAACTCAGATTTATTTTCTTTATTTTTCATTGACTCGCTCCTTTTAAACTTTTACCTTTAGCCCACCTTTACTTTTTAACTTTTATACATTACCACACATTTGTGTGGTTTGTCAAGAAAAAAGAGAGATACGAAGTATCGTATCCCCGAATTGGCGCTTTTTAAGCTTTTCTTTTTAAATTATCAGGCGAATTAACCGCGGTAATATTTGTTGATTGTATGACATACAGAGGATTGCCTTCGTTATCATACTTACTATCCACCCGAAGCACTTTTGTAGCAACGAGTTTGATTTTGACAACCGTGCCATCATCTAATAAGTACTGATTCCAGTATTCATTTGTCTGATTAATATCAACTGGCGTAGCTTCCATTTCTTCACCGCCAAAATTAATCTTTACTTTATTCGACATAGGATTCTCCTGTTTTGTAACTGAAAATCACCAATCTTACTTTCAAGAAAAAATAAATTGGGGAATTTAATTTCAAAAGCTACTTCTCTTACGGAAAGATAGCTTTATTATAGACCATTCCTACAAAAAAGCATCAAAAATTATAGCTTAACAAGCTCTTTTTGCAACTCTCCCCACAGGTTTAGATTACCTCATTCTTTAATCAGGGTAATCAGGGGGACACTTTCCTTTTAAGAGTTTCTGATAGCCCTGACAGAAAATGTCCCCTGCCCCGTTGCTGTTGTTGACTAAGCGCTTTTCAATAATAGAATCACCTGTGAGAGGTCGCGGAAGCCGGATTCGCGGCGGTTGGAGGCGACCGCGGAATTTACATCCCTTACCTTTGCATAGCCGTAGGTTTTGATTAACCCTATATAAATCTCGATCTTCTCCAAGTCTTTAGGTTCATTAAGCTGGCTGGAGAGTTCACTGGCTTTCTGGGTTATATCCGAGCCGTATTTATCGTATAGGGCCTGAAGCGAATGTTGAAATTGCTCCTGAGATTGCAAAGGATTGAGGCGGTAGTCGTTGGCTGGGCGATCGTCGAATTCTCCGGGCTCTTCTGGCCTGTGGCTTTGGCTATCGGAAGGCAAACCACTGCCTTGTGGCTTGTGGCGGTAAACCTCTAAGATATTTTCTTTCTCCAGTTCGGTTACGGCGTCGGTAATCGAACGCTCGGAGATGTAATATATCCGGCTTAAGTCCTCGTTACTTCTGAACCAGTAGGGATTATGCTTCGATTTTTGAGCCTCACTGAGAGAAACCAGCAACATATATTTTGCCGGGAAGGAGAGTTTTTGGCAGAAACCATACTCCCAGTAAGTATCCGGAATAGTAATCTCTGACTCAGAAGATGTGTATACCAGATTAAGGTCTTTGCTCCAAGGTTTATGCTGGATAAGGCCGTATTTTCGGGTTAGTTTGCTTAAGGGCTGAAAGAGATTAAAGTAGTAATTTCTAGTGTAACCCAAGGCCTGAGCGAATTCCTGATAGTTAATTTTTATTGTGTTTGAATGCTGATTTTGGGCTTTTTTTGCCAGATATAGATACAGATCAAAGGCTTTTTCTGAATGACTGGTGAAAAGATCAAATAAAAGAGGTTTAGGCGGAGAAGTTAGCAGACTAACAGGCAGTTTTAGGCCTTGTGGATGTTCAGGCTGGATAGGCGGCTGAAGGCTTAGTTCTATATTAGAGATATACTCCAGTAATTTCTTCGCCTGTCGCGGGTTCTCTATGTAAGCGGCGAATTCGTAGTTATTGTATAAAGAGGCGCGGGACCAGTTAAAGCTGCCAAGGATAGAGATTTTGGAATCAATGACTATGCCTTTAGCGTGGAGCACGGCTTTAGTACTATCAATGAATACGTCTATGCCGGCTTGTTGCAGGCGTTTATAGGCATTGTAATTAACTTTGAAGATAGTGTCATCTAAGATGACCTTGACGTAGACGCCTCTTTTTTTGGCGCTGATCAGATCTTCCAGAAGGATTGAGGCGGGACTATCGGTAGGGGTGGATTCTACATTAATGAGATACATCGCCATGTAGATTGATTCTTTGGCATTCTGAATGGCCTGACGCGTGCTTTGGAAATAGTCCGGCCCAAGAAGGATGTTAGTTTCGGAGGTAAAGCCGGGGGTGACGGTGAATACGATTGAAATTATAAGAATTGAGAATAAGATACGGCGCATTTTAATCAATTGTAGCTTTTTCGCAAATCTATGTCAATAATAATAAGGGCTGGATAGTTAAACCCAGCCCTTAAGAGAAAAACCCGATTCTCAAACTTTAAACTAACTTCTTGCTGCCTCCTTATAGACCCCGAGCACTTCACCGGTATCCTTATCAACAAATACCCAGATGTCCGGAAGTGATTCTTTATAATCAAAAAAGACTATCTTGTAATTCTTGAGAAAACCATTTCGCATAATTCCATGATTTGGCGACTTATCTTCGCCTACCAGATAACCCACTCTCTCGCTCCAGAGTTTTCCACCCTCATCATAAATAACAGCAACATCCTTTAAATCAAAATTATTCGCTTTTACCGCTTCAGTAGCTATAGCAATAACCTCAGTATTTGTTTTCTCCTCAGCGCAAAGCAAAGATACGGCTGAAAATAAAAACATTACCATTAACGCTACTACTGTGAACCTCTTCATCTTCTCCCCCTTTCTGATATAAAAACCAAGAACCTTCTCCTACGAGGAACGGCCCTCTGTCACCGTGCAGCCATAAGATAACCCCTTGCCCTTTCAGCCAATTTATAACGCGCAACAATATCCCAGAATGCCTTGCTGTGATTTGGTTCGATTAAATGCGCCATTTCGTGTATTACAACATACTTTCTGACCCACTCCGGCATCAGGCCTATTTTATGCGAGATGCGAATCCTGGCGGCGCGATAATTACAGCAACCAAACCTGCTATTCTGCGTAGTGACATACTCTATTGATTCTAATTTAACCTTATTACCAAAATATTTTTCATTCAACGAACTCGCCAAATCCAAAAGATTCTGTTCTTTATCCAACTCCGCCTTAATCTTTTTTCTTTCGAATTTTAATTTAAAACCACTTACAATCTTATCCAAACGCTCTTGAGCCAGCATTAAGGGAGCATTAACTAAAAGCAGGTCATTAACTAATCTAGCGCTCACTGTTCTGCGGCGCCTCGAACTACGGATTATTTTTACTTCCATATTTTTCCAATACTCTGGCAAATACCCGTACAACCTCAGGACTAAACTGGGTTCCCGCGCATTTTTCTATCCTCGCCAACGCCTCTTTTTTGGTTAACGCCGTATTATAAGAACGCGAGGTAATCATCGCGTCATACGCATCCGCGACCGCGACGATCTGCGCGAAAATATCGATCTGATCGGCTTTCAAGCCGTCAGGATAACCTTTGCCGTCATAATGTTCATGATGCGACCGAACCACAGAAAGCATTTGCGGATCCGAGACTACGGGTTTTAATATCTCTTCTCCTACCTCAGGGTGTTTATGGACGATATCCCATTCACTTTCCGACAGGCCCTCTTTCTTATTCAATATATCCTCATGGATGCCTAATTTTCCGATATCATGCAGCTGCGCTGTTTTTTTCAGTAATTCCGCCTTTTCAAGAGGCACCCCCATTTCCAGCGCGATCCCATAGGCATATTCCCCAACCCTGTCCGAGTGGCCGCGGGTATAAGGATCTTTTGCTTCTAAGCTGCGCACCATTGCCTGCACCACGCGATAAAAATAATCGCGTAATTTGTCCCGGGCAGCTGCCAGGCTTGAGGCCATATTATTAAAAGAGGCGGCGAGTTGGCCAATCTCATCCTGAGAGGAAATCTCCACTCGATATTCCAAGTCGCCTTTGGTTATATGCTTAGTGCCGTCAATTAATTTTTTAATCGGAGCGATTATTCTGGCGGAAAATATGAAACCGAGGCCCAAGGCAATAATCACACCCATAAACAAGACAAATATACCCCTGTATAATAAATCTCTTCCGGCAGAATAGACATCAGCGGCATCTATATCTATACCCAAAATAGCAACAGGACTGTTTCTCTGATCAAAAATAGGCGCATACCCTGAAAGAAGTTTACCCCATTCATCAATAGTCAAGTTAGTGTCCACGCTGGCTCCGGTAAAGGCCTTAAGCATTTCGGGAAAACGCTGGGCATCGTATTTATCACCGGGATAAGATGTCGCTCCCAACCTGGTAATTCTTTCTGTCAGCGCGTCAGGATCAACCACAAACTGCCAGATACCCGGCTGATCTGTTTTGGCCATTATATAGATATACCTAATAACCGGATTAACCTGTTTTATTTTTAACAACTGGATAGCAATGTTCTTAAAGGAAGGGTTATTTATTCCCTCACGATTGAGTGGAATATTATTCAGCGCGGCGGCATCAATGGAAAGAGCGGCTGTTTGAGTAATTACCTTAAGTTTATCTCTAAGCTGATCGAACTGTGATTTTAAACTGTATCTAAAAAGGATAAAATTCCCCAGCAGCGCCACAAATAATAAAGAGAGAGTAAAAGACAGGGTTACCTTTACGTAAAAACTATTAAAAATTGATCTTTTCTTTTTCATATATCTTAAGTGAAGCTAAGGGACAGTTTCCTGTCCGGCCTCCGTGAATAGCCATCTACGGAAACTGTCCCTTGAACCGCTTTATTGATTACTTCTTTAACGTCCTTCGTTCTTACGCTTGGAATAACATTCCTTGCAGTATATCGGACGGTCTTCTCTGGGTTTAAAAGGAACTTCGCACTCTTTTTTACATTCTGAACAAACCGCTTTGTGCATCTCCCTTGGCCCGCCAAATCCACCGCCACCACCACCTTGATACGCCATCTTGCTGCCTCCTTGTTGGTACAACTTTGCTACACCCGAAAGGTGACCATCACCTTTCTTATTTTACCTATAATTCCCAAAATTAAGCGGGATAGAAAAATCCAAACCGCGTAGATGCGCGATCACTCCCTGCAGTTCATCTTTCTTTGGGGAGCTTACCTTTATCTTCTCCCCTTCGATCTGGGTTTGTACCTTGAGCCCCAAACCTTTAATGATATTCACCAATTCTTTGGCCTTTTCCTTCTCAATCCCCATGCAAATCTCCGCTGCCTGACGCAGATAACCTTCAAAAGCCTTTTCAGGCTGATTAAATTTAAGCGATTTAAGCGAAACTCCCCTTTTGGCCAGCCGCGTAGCCAGCATATCAGTAAGAGCGCGCAGTTTGAATTCATCATCCGCAACCAGAGTAATCTTATTCTCTTCGCGGTCAAAGGCAATCGAGGCCTTGCTATCTTTAAAATCATAACGCTGGGAGAGCTCCTTACAGGCTTGATTTACCGCGTTATCCACTTCTTGTAAATCCACCTCCGAGATAATATCAAAAGAAAAATTTGCCATTACCTATCTCCCTATTTTTTAATTACCTTAAAGGAATTAAAACTTTTATCACTCTTCTCTCCGCCGAAGGCAACCCGTATCAGACTCCAGGTATAAATTTGACTGTCATCAAATAAATCAGCTTTAATTTTAATCGAAGATTCTCCCGGAGATATATTTTGTTTATAGATCAGGGCTGATTCGTACATACTATAACCTCTATATATTTTAAAGATGAAATGATCTGTCCCTATGTAGGTATTAAACCATCGAAACTCCAATGGGTTATTTCCGAACAATATAGCCGTATCATAGATAGGATAAAGCAGCCGTGGCTCCGGCGGCGTGCCCATACGAGTAAACCTGACATCGTTGGCAGAAAGATAGGTGGTAAAAAATAAAACCAAAGCCACAACTATCAATACCCAACTCTTTTTCATTTACTTGGAGCGATCCAAATCGATGATTTTAGTATTGCCAAATATTGTCCTAGTCACAGGCTTGGAAAGATTGCTTAACTTGTCCGTAACATCACTTATACGTTCGAAATTACCTTTGATTGTACTCAATCTATCTCTTATCTCTTGAGGAAGATTGAGTTTCTTAGCCTCGTCTTCAATCAATTGGAAATTGCCTCGGATGACTAAAAGCGGATTACTAATCTGGTCGCCTAAGGTTAAAGTAGTTTCGGTGATGGCGGCAAGCCTGTTCTTTTCAACCAGCTCAGAGATCAATGCCATGAGCATCTTCCTCCCCACCACTATCCCCAAAATAAAAACTATCACCGTAAAAAACATAACATAGCCTATCTGGCCGACGAAAACCTTAAAGGAAGAAACCTTGCTTACCAAAAGATAAACGAAAACCAAGAAAGGAATGACGCCGATAAGGCAAACCGCCAGGTTAAAATTACGCCTTTCTTTTACAATTAGTTCTTTAACAGACATCGCTTTCTCCTTTTAAGTATTAACAAAAGCGCTGCGTAAGAAATCAGGCCTAAAATTAAAGAGATTACAAGATATCCGCAGATGACCGGAAGGATAATCTTTAAAAGGGATACACTGAATAAGTTTTGCCAATGCCAGTTAGTTAAAAGCAAAGACCAGTCATTCTTCAAACCCTGCCAGCTAACCTTAAATATAGCAGAACCGGTTTTAATTGCCAAGAGAAAAGTTACTAAACTTAACCAGGTATTAGTAAGGATGCTCCCTGCTAAAGCGCTGGCCCGGTTTACCCTAAACACGAATGCCAGGAATAAAGCCGCTAGCGGCCCGGCCCCGGGTAAAATCCCCGCGAATACCCCTATGCCGAAACCCGCGGCAATCTTTTGCGGCGTATCATTAATGATAAAGAGTTTCTGGTATAAAAAATCCTTAATTCTCAAAATTCTATTCATCTTTTAAGACTGATTTTATATTCACTCCGGCAAATCTCTCTAAACCGTAAGATTCCTGGATCCAACCCTTCCCTAAACCATACTTCTCCATAATCTCTCTTGCCTCTTTATATTCTTTAAGTTTCAGCCTGCGATTAATCTCTTTAAATTCCGCCGCCCGATGATACGGTAGATACTGGCTCATCAGGCTGATATAAGTATCGCGGGATAATTCCTCAGCAATAAATTTCATAATCTTTTCTGTACCAGATAGATTATTGGGTAGCACAAGGTGCCTGATGATTATTCCGCGCTCAATGATCCCTGATTCATCCATCCGCGCTATACCGGCCTGTCGATACATCTCCTTAATTATCTTGCGGTTATATTTTGGATAACCCGGAGCATTGGAGAACTTAACCGAAAATTCCTCATCGGCATAGCGCATATCCGGTAAATATATATCGATGATTCCATCCAACAATTTTATTATTTCTGGTAGTTCATAACCACTGGTATTATAGACTAATGGTATATTTAACCCCGCTGATATGGCGATTTCCAAGCTCTTAAGTATCTGCGGCAAAACATGGGTAGGAGTAACTAAATTGATATTGTGGCACCCCATTCCCTGCAATTCCAGCATAAATCCGGCTAAATCCTCAAATTCAACTTCCCTCCCCTGGCCTAGCTGGCTAAATTCATAGTTTTGGCAATAAAGGCAACCCATGTTGCAGTTTGCAAAGAAGATTGTGCCGGAACCCTTGATGCCGGATATTGCCGGCTCTTCCCCCTGATGCGCCATATAGCTGTAAACCTTAGGTTTTAACCCCGTCTTACAGAAACCTTTTTCATTCTTAATCCGGTTTACTTTACACTTCCGCGGACAGATGGAACAGAATTCCAGCTCTTTAAAAAGCCTATCGATTGCCTTATCAAGGCTTCCGTTTTCAAAAGCCTCTAAATAAACGGGTTTATTTATCCTTGATCTGTTTGGCATACAATTCTCTGATTTGATTAAAAATCTCTATGTATTCAGGGGTTCTAAAATCAGGGTAGGTCCATTGCCACGCTTCAAAGCTTTTTCCCCGGTAAAACAAAGTAGTTTCCGCGTATATACCTTTATCCAGATATACCCGGTGAATATAGTCCTTAGTTGAAACTAAGATAAGCTTCGCCAAATCCAGGTATCCCGGATCAATATTGACCAGACGATGGCCTTTAGAAGATAATCTATTTTCTATCTTATTAGTTAAAATTTTTATACCGGTGATTTCCCGCGGCTGGATAAGCTTGCTAAAGCTTACAAACACCCGAGACAAATCTTTACCAAATTCTTCCTGATAATATTCCGTAAGCGTAAACGGAATAACCCGGCTTTCAAAATCAATTTTTCCAAAACGCCGGATAAGGAGAAATTTTGACCTGCAAAACGCCTGCTCATCTTTAAAAATAAAACCGACAATAAGCTTAACTGGCTTAGTGGGAGCTATTTTCCCCATCTCTTGCCTGGAGAAGCTGCTCTGGCTGGATCTTGAGGCAGAAACTGATTGATGTATTCAGTGATAATCTTACGCTGGGAATTGTTTATCCGGCTAAAAAAGATAGCAATATTAAAATTATCTTTATCTTTATCCTCTGTCCGGACAATTGTGCCCTGGCAATCAATGGTGCAGTGTTTATCGCTCTCTTTGGCCCTAATCGGAAGAGTTAATTTAATGGAGACCCTCGTAAAAGGAGGTATATATTTGTTGATCTGGCAATAAGCGCCTAAACAGCTTATATTCTCTGTAGTCGTGGAAAAATCATAGCCATTGGCAGCAACCTTAAAAGGAAGATTCTGTTGGAGACGCGGATGCACCCTTCTCTCTAGTCCGGACTTTTTCATTTCTGGGCTGTTTTAGCTTTCTTAATAAAATTCGACCAGCATCTTTTGGTACAATAATATTTGCCGTCACGATAATAACGCCTTATTTTCTTAATCGGTTTGTTACAGCTTAAACAATTTGTTTGCTTCTCTTCTTTGGGTTTAGCCTCTGCTTGAACGGGGGCCTTAGATTCAGTTGCCATCTTGCTTAGTTTCCTTTCTTAAAACCTGTTAGTTTGCATGTGAATATAATCTTCCAAATAATGCCTCTCAAACTGATCCATCTCCAGAAATTCTACTCCTAAACTTCGCTGATCAGAATGAGGTAAAGGCTGGCACCAGGCAACTCTTCCGATTGGATGCAGGACTCTGGATAATACATTAATTTCCAGCATGAGCGGGGTCTGAGGCGCAATGTATTTATGCGTGTTAAAACCTACGCCGAAAATACTTATATTATTAGAAATAACGTTAGCAAATTCCGAAGCAACCCCTCTTACGTGATAGCGCATTTCGGCTCGTAAGCCTACTCTTGGGGATCGCCTCCTGACTTCTTGATTCGTAACCAAGACCCTCCTTTTTTTAAACAGGAGAAACCGTGGTTCTCTTCTTTTTTAAAGAATACCATAAATTTTAGAAGATGTCAACTTTACAAATTAATTATTTTTGCTATAATGCATTTATGTATTGTAAATTCTATGGACTTAAAGAACGGCCTTTCAATGTTACCTCTGACCCGGATTTCTTTTTTTTAAGCGCCAGGCATAAAGAAGCCCTGGCCCACCTGCACTACGGAGTGAACCAACGTAAGGGCATTATTGTTTTAAGCGGCGAAATAGGCACAGGGAAAACGACTATCTGCAGATTCTTTATTAATCAGTTGGAAAAGAATGTGCGTACCGCCCTCATCCTAAACCCTCATTTTTCGGAAATACAACTATTAGAAGCGATTGTCAGGGATTTCGGCATAAACGCGGACAATCAAAACCGTCTGGGCTTGGTCAGAGAATTAAATTCTTTTTTACTTAATGAATCGGGGTGCGGGAATAACGTGGTTCTGATTATCGATGAAGCTCAGAATTTAAAGCCCGCGGTGCTTGAGCAAATCCGCCTCCTTTCAAATTTGGAGACTGAAAAAGAAAAACTCCTGCAGGTTATCCTCGTGGGACAACCGGAATTAAACACCCGGCTAAATCTTTATGAATTACGCCAGTTAAGGCAAAGGATAATGGTCAGGTACCATATCCTCCCCTTAGAACGCGCTGAAATAAGGGATTATATTAAACACCGGCTTGACGTCGCGGGATTAGCCAGCACAGAGATAGAGTTCAGCGAAGAAGCGATCATGGCTATCGCGGATTTTTCCTGCGGGACTCCGCGCTTAATTAATATGCTTTGCGATCGGGCGCTGCTGGCGGGATTTAACGCTGAAACCCGTAAAATCGATCAGAATATTATTAATAAGTGCCTCGAAGAATTAAATAGTTACGTTACGGAGTTTAAGGTATGAGCATAATCTATGACGCTTTAAAAAAAGTGCAGAAGAATAATGGCAAAGATGAAACTCCGCAGGAAGAGACCGCCCAACCTGTCAAAACTAAGATAAAAATTAACCCTATGCTTATTTATATACTAGTAGTCTGCCTCGGGTTAGCATTAGGCAATCTTGCCTATAATTTTTTTGGCCATTCCAATAATATGGTTCCATCTAACAAAGAGGTTGCTGGTCAGTCAAAAGCAAACCCTCCCCTTCAAACTCTTAGCCAAACAGGAACAGCTCTACCCCTAAAGCCGGATACTTCCGCTAATCCCACCCCCCCGGCTAACCCAGAACCAACTCTGGCCTTAAATGGCGTATTCTTTGAACAAGGAGAAGGCTACGCTTTGATTAATAACAAGATTGTCAGGGTGGGAGACGAAATCAGCAACGCAAAGGTAAAAGAAATCGCTATAACTGGCGTAGAACTGGAATTTGAGGGTAAAACGATTAAACTTGCCAGCCCTTCTTAGATTGCTTCGCCACTCGCTTTGCTCGTGGCTCGCAATGACAAAGTATCGCCGCCTCGATAATTTCTAGAGGAACATTCTCTACGATTTTAGTCTTTCCTAATCCGGTAAGTAAAACCAATCTGTTTTTAGCTCCCCTAAATTTTTTATCCCGGTGAAAAGACTTGATTATGCCTTTAAGGGAGACGCCCTTAATCACCGCTGGAAGCCCGAATTCTTTTATAAGATTTTCTACTCTTGCTTTTAAACGGCTATTGATCAGGCCCATCTTTTGGCTTATCTCTAAAGCAATCAGCATTCCTAAAGCCACTGCCTCCCCATGCGCATACCGGCTAAACCCCGACGCGGATTCAATAGCGTGCCCTAGCGTATGGCCAAAGTTCAAGACCGTCCTTATTCCTCTTTCTTCCCTTTCATCAGCCTGCACAATATCCGCCTTTATTTTACTGGAAACGCTGACGATATGTTCCAAGGCGGAGTTCTTAAGGCTAAAAATATTTTTTCGCTCATTTTCTAAATACGCGAAAAGCCGCGGATCTTTGATTACGCCGTATTTAATTACCTCGGCTAAGCCGGCGCGCAGTTGCCTGAGGCTAAGGGTCTCTAGCAGCCCAACATCGCTAAGCACCAAACGCGGCTGGTAAAATGCCCCGATTAAGTTCTTCCCCTCTTCCAAGTCAACTGCTGTTTTCCCTCCGATAGCAGAATCTACCTGCGCCAGTAAAGTCGTGGGTACTTGCAGATAAGGGATCCCGCGCTTATAGATCGAGGCAACTAACCCGCTTAAATCTCCAACCACGCCTCCGCCCAAGGCAATAATGAAAGTTCGTTTCTTCAGGTCAAATTTAGCTAAATCTTTAATCACGGCAGATAACACGGGAATGGATTTACTTTTTTCAGTATCGGGGATAGTCTTAATCTTAAAATTAAAACCGGTTTTTTCCAATTCCCTGACTAAGGCAGGGAAACATTTATGCTTGACTAAAGGATTAGTAATGATATAAGCGCTCTTACCCAGATTGAGTTTTTTGATATATTTACCCAACAGGCGGATTGAATTTTTACCTACGACTATATCGTAAGAACGCAAACCCAACTTTAGTCTGATAATGCGCATATCAACCGGCTACCTCGATAATTTTTACCTCTATCACAGGGTATTTTACTTTTAATCCGTTGATTATCGATCCTACGACTTTTACTTTCTGGCGGTTAAGGGCATCCAAACTCGCGCGGTTACCCTTTAAAAGGAAGGTTTTATGATCTGGAGTAATCAGCTTATGCGTAGCCGGCCGCATAAATACTATACCGTACGGCTGCACTATGCCCGTAAAGACCATAAGATTATCGGGGTTTTCCTGAGGAATGCTGGTTTTGTTTTGGGATACAACTTTATCAACAAACTTTTTGTGCACCCAACCGAAACTATTTTGAATGGGTTCTATTTTATACCAACCACCGGATTCAGAGACTACATCCACTATTTCATCTTTATCAGCTATGCCGACAATAGGAGCGCTCTCGCTGGGTTTAATCCGGATATTCACCCGATCTCCCAAGATTTTAGCGCTTAAACACCGCTCAATAGAAGAAGGCCCTGCCATTTGGCTATCCGCGTACTTTATGCAGGCGGCCAAATTTTTCTTCATGTAAACAGGGATATTTTTGGGGAGCCTGATTTTATACCAGTCGTAACTCTCTGAAACCACCTCTATCCGTTCACCCTTATTTAAGGCAGATATAACCGTCGCGCTGGTCGTCGCGTCTGAACGCAGGTTAATCTGCTTAGCGTTAATTTCACCGAAAAAAGGTGTTTCTTCGGCATAGGCCTGAGTAGAAGAAAGCGCCAAAACAGAAAACGCTAAAAAAAGAAGTTTCATTTCTTTTCCTGAGCTTTAGAGGCTCCTTTTGGAGCAGCTGTTTTTGACGCAACCGCTTCTTTGGCGCCTGCTGCCGGCGCAGCTGCTGTGGTTTGTCCGGCAGTTGTGCCATCCGCTGCTTTTTCAATTTTCTCTTTCTTAATCTTAATCCTGATCGTCTTTATCTTCGGTAAACCGTAGACCTTATCCCCTTCTTTCCACTGCCCTTTTTCCAGCATATTTCTGATTCTTTCCGTGCGTTTTAATACCGATCTTTG
Source organism: Candidatus Omnitrophota bacterium (assembly GCA_030650425.1). Classification (GTDB taxonomy): domain Bacteria; phylum Omnitrophota; class Gorgyraeia; order Gygaellales; family Profunditerraquicolaceae; genus UBA6233. Next base: position 179,273 of record JAUSED010000009.1, read on the forward strand.
TTTCTTGTCACTTTCCGATATTGCTAATGATGGATGTATTGACATGTTTTTACAACCTCCTTATTTGACAACTTCCATAACGTTTATTTAATTCCACGAGCACAGATTGCGCGGCCTGCTTATTTGGAAAATTTCCCGCGCACAAAATGAAATAACCGCCTTTATTGAATAATATCGCGCTTAATCCTCTTTTTTTGATATTCTCCGCTTCTTTCAAGGCATTAGCTCTAGCTTTGAAGCTGGCTACCTGTATAGTAAAACCTCCTGATTGCCGGGCGGAAAGAGTATTGACCTGCTTAACCGCCTCTTCCTTTTTGACGATCAGCTGAGCAGGAACCGGCGCGCTATTAGGCACAGCTAACTTCAATTGATTACTCCGCTCATCTAATACACTCCTTTTCCCTCTTTCAACGCCTAGAGAAAAAGCGATGATCCCGGTAACCAATACGGCTATGATAATCAAAACTGTTTTTTCGTAATTCCAGACGCGCTCAAGAAATGAATTAGCGGAATGAGCCTTAAAACCTTGCGCGTCATTCGACTGCGAAAATAATTCTAACTGAGGGTTAGTCTGCCTTTCCATACCGCTATTAATTTCCCGCTACCTAACTGTTTTTCAGGTAGACCTTAGTATTGATTTTTTTGATGATCTTTAAGAAAGCGTCCACTACGCGAGGGTCGAATTGAGTCCCGCTCTTCTTTTTAATCTCTTTTATCGCCGAGTTGATATCTTTTCTTTCGCGGTACGGCCGTCCGTAGACCATCGCTTCAAAAGCATCCGCCACCGCCATAATCCGCGCTCCCTCGGGAATCTGGCCTTTTTTTAGGTGAGATGGATACCCTGTGCCGTTATATTTCTCATGATGATGCATGATAATCGGAATCACCGGCTTAAGTACTTGTAACGGCCGTAATATTTGGGCTCCTTTAAGAGGGTGTCTCTTGATAATATTGAACTCCTTAGCTGTAAGCTTGGTGGTTTTAGTGAGTATCTCCGGAGGAATATCCACCTTGCCGGTATCGTGAAGTAAGCTGGCATATTTTAAACTCTGGATCTGTTTATCATCCAAATGCATCTGATGGCCTATCGCCGCGACCAAACGGCTAAAATATGGGGAATGCGTGTATTCCTGAGGCACCCGCATATCCAATAAAGTAACCAGCGATTTTATGCTCCCTAAAACTATTTTTTGCTGATCTTCATAAAGTTGAAGGTTCCTGATCCCCATGATCGCCTGTTCGATCAAAGTCATCAAGGCCTCCTGATCCGTACTTTCAAAGGCATACGTATTTTTCTTGCGTTTTAATAAGATGACGCCTATCAGGTCGTCAGAAATAAAAGGAGCTCCGATAAAATTTCCGCGGATAATCACGGAACTGGTCCGGATTATTCTTTTTTCCTCCCGGTTGACGATCCTAATCTTTTCCTCGGTGCAAAATTTACTTTTACCGTCGATAATACACCTTAAAATAGAGTACCTCTTTGTCGCGTCCAGCATAGTGATCTGGCAATAATCGGCGTTTAATATCTGGCTGATCAGGCGGGCTAGGCGCGGGATTAGATCCATCAATTCGTAAGTAGAATTCACCAGCCGGTAAATACTATGAATGGTGGAGATTAAGTTCTTATACCTTTTCGTAGGGGTCAAATAATTTTTTGTATTCATCCAGGGCATACCTGTCAGTCATTCCAGCAATATAGTCGCAGACCGTTCTCCTTACGCCGTCCTGACTGATCCGATTTTGAATTTTTTCAGGAAGCTGTTTTGGGTTAGCTAAGTAAACCTTAAACAATTCCTGTATAAAATGCTTGGCTTTGATACTCATGCGCACTACGCGGTAATGGTTATAAAGCCTCTCCATCAAGAATAGCCTGAGCGGTTTCCTTAATTGTAGCATATCCCGGCTAAAAGTGACGATTTTTTTATCAATTTTCTTGGCATCTTTACAAGACTTAAGCTTTAATTTCAGGATGTTTTTTTGCGTCTCTTGAATTAAATCCGTGGCCTGAAGGTCAATTAATGACCTGATGATCAAATACCTTCTTTTTTCCGGGGAGATATGGTCATATTTCCTGGCAATATTCTTATTCAGCCTGTCCCAGATGGAAAGCTTCTCAAGCTCGGCTTCCCTGATTAACCCCGAAGCCAGTCCGTCATCAAGATCGTGATTATCATAGGCTATCTCGTCGGCAATATCAACCACCTGAGTCTCTAAGGTAGGCGATTCTTCAGGAGACAACCCCTTTAATCTCGAACTTACATCGAAAGCTGTTGAATGCTTGGCTATCCCCTCCCTCACTTCCCAAGTCAGGTTAATTCCGGGAAAATCAGGGTATCTTTCTTCAAGATAATCTACCACTCTTAAACCTTGGGTATTATGATTGAACCCTCCGTGTTTAGACATCAGCTCGTTTAAGGCCTCTTCACCGGAATGGCCGAAGGCGGTATGCCCTAAATCATGGGCAAGGGCAATTGCTTCGGTTAAATCGATATTTAAACGCAGGACGCTGGCGATTGTCCGGGCGATCTGGGCTACCTCAATGGTATGGGTAAGCCTTGTCCGATAGTAGTCACCCTCGTGATTTACAAAAACCTGAGTCTTATATTCCAGCCTTCTAAAAGCGGCAGAATGTATGATCCTGTCGCGATCGCGCTGATAACCAGACCTGTACGGATGTTCTTTTTCCGGATAGATCCTTCCCTTACTATGTTCGCTCTTCATCGCGTAAGGAGCAAGGATCATATTTTCTATTTCTTTAAGCTGTTTTTGATAAGGCATTTTTCAATTCCTTATATAGTTCATCCAATGATTGCGAGATTATTTTAGTATCGAACATTGCCGGCATAAAATTGCTGTCTCCCAGCCAACGCGGAACGATATGTATATGCAGGTGCCCGGTTATACCGGCTCCTGCTGCCCGGCCCATATTTAGGCCTATGTTATAACCTTGGGGCTTGACCACCTTATCCAATAGTTTTTGCGCTCTTTTGATAGCCCGGAATAAATCTAAAGCCTCTTCATCTTTTAACTGATCAATTCCAGCCACATGCCTGAGCGGGCTAACCATCATATGCCCGTTATTATATGGGAAAATATTCAACAGGGCAATCGCGTGCGCGGTCTTGAAGATAATATAATCCTTCCGCTTCCTGGCGCTTCCCCCGCAGAATAAGCACCCTTTCTGTTTTTTATTCCTGATATAATTTATTCTCCATGGCGCCCAAAGTTTATCCATATTATATTCTAAGTATTTTCGCCTGTATGCCATCGTTAATTTCAATTACGCCGTAAGTATTACAATCCTCGCATAACTTATCCGTCGGGCTGCCCGGGTTAAAAAAGATGGTATTATCCCGTTTCTCATTTAAGGCGGAATGAGTATGTCCGAAGACGATGATATCTAATTTCTCGCTCTTAAATTCCGAGTTAAGGATATCAAAGATCCTGTGCGGCGCGCCAAAGCCGTGAAATAAGCCGATTTTGAAATTTCCGGCCTTGAAGATTTCTTTCTGCGGCAAGATATTTTTAATCTCCAAAGGATCCATATTTCCGCAAACCGCCTTAAGGTTTTTACAGATGGACTTCAGTCTTTGTAGAAAGTCAACGGCTACAAAATCACCGGCGTGAATAACCATATCCGCGCTTTTTATCTCTTCAATTAATTTTAGGGGCAGGCTGGCAGCCCGGTCCGGTATATGCGTATCGGAAATCACCACTATTTTCACTTAAACTCTCTCCTCTATGCGATTACGCGTGGCTTGGAATATAAATCGAGAATCTGGTTCAAACTATTGATATCCCAAGTCCAGATTTTTTCCTCTAATGCCCTTAGCCTGGTATTCATGTCGATATCTTTGAGGGTTACGATGATCTTCCTCTGGAGCTTATGCCGGTATTTCCGGCATTCCCGGGAAAACTCCAAAACATCTTCTTCCGTAAGCACCTCCTGCTTTACCGCGACAATCCAAAGGCTCTCGTTAGAGCGTCCAATCAAGCCATGCGAAAGCACAGGGCTGCGGAATTGCAGGGGTTTAATTTCGCGAAAATGGTTCAGGCGCACCTTTCTTCTTTCTAGCTGCACTATTTCGTCCTCAAATGAACCCAAAAGTTCGTTCACCCTCTCCATCAGCGGTTTTTGCGCCTGAACGATAAATTCCTGAATCATCTCATCCAGATTATCGCGAAACTTGACCTTCTGGTTCTTGGCGTCAAAGGTAAGCGACTGAAGCTTTCCCTGATAAACAAATTTCATCCAAAAGCTAAAAACCCGGTCATTGATTTTTAAGAAATCACCGCTGCGCGTAATCGTATCAAGTTCAAGCAAATGATTAATCCTGGAAATTAAATCTTTTTTGGTCATATGTAAAAGATGGGCAATCTCTTTTATCTTGTTCCTGCCGCTGGAGATCAGGTAAAGAATAGCAATATAGTCATTGCTATGTGCCTGGCCAAGAAAACTCCTGATATAATTATAAAACCTCTGATTCAAGATTCCGGTTGAATCGAAAAGCTCATCCTCTAATATCTCCGCGAGATTGCTTCCTTTGTTTTCCAGTAAAGCGTTGGCAATAACTTCAAGATACAAAGGATACCCGCCGGTGAAATGGACGATAAAACTAACCAACGGAACGGCTAAATTGACGCTGCCAAGCCTATTCTGTAAATATTCTCCGCTTGTCCTGATATCAAACGGTTCAACCGTGATCACTTCAAAATTACCGAATAATAGAGAGAGGTTCTTAGAAAGGATGTTTTTAGTTTTAAGCTTCATCGAGCTTATGATGATATACATTGTATTTTTACTGGAGATAAGTAATCTGGACCATTCGCGGTAGAGATTTAAGAAACCTATTTGTTCCAGGTTCTGGAATTCATCAAATATAACTACGCAGAATTTTCCTGTCTCCTGATGCAGGGATTCGCAGAGCAGGTTTAGTTCGCTAAACACATTTTTCGTTTTCCTCTTGCTTAGGCTATCCAGGATCGATCTTACTTTATTAACTGTATCGGGAAGGTATTTTTCGGATTTAGCTATCAGAAATTCAAGGTCTTCTTTTAGCGCGATATCGCTGTTAATCAGAAAATTATAGAGTAAGACACCGATAAACCTCTTGGCAAATGAAGCGACCGGCTCCGGCCTGACATCAAGATAAAGAGGAACAATTCGATTATCCTGGAATTTATCCAGAAAGTTAAAGATTATGGAAGTCTTACCTACAAGCTCATCTCCGACTATAGCGATGTTCTGGCGGTAATTATCCTTCAAACCGCTTACCCGTTTCTCTAATATCTCTTCGTAAGCTTTACGGCCAAAAAATATTTTTTTCATCAGGGTAGGTAAAATAATGGGTTTTGCGGGACAGCGCCCCGCCTTACTTCAAAATGTAAATAAGTGTTCCTCTCTCGTCCGGCTGCTCCGGCTTTAGCTATAATCGTCCCTTTTTGCACGCTATCTCCGGCCTTCACGAATATCCGCGCGTTCCTTCCATAAACAGTGAATAAACCGTCATTATGCTCAATAATTACTGTCTTACCAAAACCCGCAAAATCATTGTCTATAAAGACAATCTTACCGCTTCGGGAAGCCAAAATATCCAGAGAAGCACTAGGCTGAATGTTAATCCCTTTATTCAGTATATTATTAATCGTCTGTCCAAAAGATCCGCATAATCGGCCGCGCAGAGGCCAGATGAAATCATCATTATCATTATATTTAACATCCCGCGCGGGAGGATTTACGCGGTTAGGAATAAAAACCTGCTGGCCTACTTCTACTGCCGTAGTATCGGCTATCTTGTTTACCCGGGCTAATTCTTCAAGATCAATCCCATAAATTTTGGATATTCTCCAAAGTGTTTGGCCCTTTTCAACACGATGATATATGCCGGGCATAGCCTGAACAGGCGGTAAACCCGGTTTAACGAGCGTAGGAGCAGTACTACATCCAGCCAGCCCTAAAGCTAATAGAATTGTCACTAATATTTTATTCATTCTTCATCTAAAAGCGGGTGAGCGGAATCGAACCGCCATATCCAGCTTGGGAAGCTGGTGTTCTACCACTGAACTACACCCGCAGGCATTCATCCATAAGCTTAATCGAACAATATGCCCCGCACATTGTGCATACCTCTTGATTCTCCGGCTGTGATTGATTACGGTATTCCTGGGCCTTTAGCGGGTCTATGGAGAGTTTAATCTGTTTCTTCCAATCGCGTTTTTTACGCGCCAAAGACATATCCCTATCCCATTTTATGGCTAATTTATTGTTTTTTACCAAATCGGCCGCGTGAGCAGAAATCCTTGAGGCAATCACCCCTTCCCTGACATCTTCGGCTGACGGATGCCTTAAGTGTTCAGCCGGAGTAACGTAACATAAAAAATCCGCTCCAAAACTGGCAGCGATTGCCCCGCCGATCGAAGCATTAATATGGTCATAACCGCTAGCCACGTCCGTTACCAGCGGACCCAAAACATAAAATGGGGCCTGGTGGCAGTATTTTTTCTCTAAGGCTATATTTTCTTCTATCTGATTCAACGGAACATGTCCCGGGCCTTCGATCATCACCTGAACGTTTCTTTTTTTCGCCCGCAGCGCAAGTTCCCCGAGAGTTTTGAGCTCGCCTAGCTGAGCCTTATCTGTAGCATCTAAAATTGAACCCGGACGCATCCCATCCCCCAAGCTCAAAACTACGTCATATTTATAGGCTATCTCCAATATTTCATCAAAATATTCATAAAACGGATTTTCCGCTTGATGAAAAGACATCCAGTTGGCGATGATCGCCCCTCCCCTTGAAACAATATCCAGTATTCGCTTGTGCTTTTTAAGCGTATCCAGATTTTTCCTGTTCACCCCCGAGTGAATAGTAAAAAAATCAACCCCTTCTTCCGCCTGCTCTTCTAAAACTCTCAGCATATCGGCTGGAGTAAATTTCAGAAAATTCTTATTTTTATTCTGGGCACCAACGGCAATTTCATATACCGGGACAGTCCCGACGGGGATGGCTGAACGCTTGATTATTTCTTTACGCAGGCCTTTCAAATTAAGGCCGACACTCAAATCCATTACACTATCCGCTCCATATTCAATAGAAATGTCTAATTTTTTTAATTCTTCTTTAAGGCTGGATTTATCGGTGGAAGTACCGAGGTTCGCGTTTACTTTCGTACGCAAAGAGAAGCCTACCCCGCAAGGTTTAGCAAGATGATGGATTCTATTTTTAAGTATGACTACCCTGCCTTCTCTGATATATCTTAGAAGATTTTGGGGAGAAATCTTTTCATCGCGCGCAATCTTGCGCATAAGCGGGGTAATTTTATTGCTTTTTGCGGATTCAAGTTGGGTCATTTTATCTCCAAGATTCTTCCAGCCGCCTTCTTTTCGACTGCGTATATTCTATACCTGACCTTCTTAAACTCGAGGGCGGAATTTATATCGACCAGTTTACTGAATTCCTCTAAAACTCTTACCGACTCCTTGACCCGTTGAATATTGGCAAAGAAAATATCCTGGAGGCTCCTTCTATTTAATTCATTAGCACGGATATTTCTACCCACATCTTCCTGAACCAATCTTTCCTGGAGTAATTCTTTCTTGGCGGCTAAATCATTGGCAATCGCGTCAATTTCGTGCCTCAGTGTTTTTAACTCCAAACTAAGACTATGGCTATTAAGTATAAATCTGGTAATTTCTTCGCAGACGCGCAGGCCTTCTTTGGCGCGATTAATATTGGCGTCGATGATCCGATTGACTGTGCTTTGCTTAGCGCGAGTTGACAATTTTTTTAACTAGACTAGTAGTAGAAAGCCCCTTTACAAGCTTGATAGTGATGACTTTCCCGCCGTAAGATTCCACAAAACCGCTTCCGATAATCTTACTCTTCTCCCAATCCGCTCCCTTGATTAAAATATCCGGTTTAATTTTTTTTATTACCTCTAAAGGAGTAGCCTCTTTAAATAAAGTGAGGTAATCAACGCTGGCTAACGCGGATAATAATTTCAGCCGGTTACGCTCATCCACGATCGGCCTATTCTTTCCCTTAATCTTCCTAATCGAAGAGTCGCTGTTCACCGCAACCACTAAAATATCACCTTTATTCTTGGCATCCTGAAGGTATTTGGCATGGCCATAGTGCAAAAGGTCAAAACAGCCGTTGGTGAAAACTATTTTTTGGCCTTGCCGTTTAAGCCTGTTGATTTCTCTTTGCAGCGCGCCTTGCGTTTTTATTTTCAAGAGAGGCTTGCCTCTTCGATTAGTTCGCATAGAATATGTCCTATGGTAATGTGGGCTTCCTGGATCCGGGCAGTAATGTTTGAAGGGGCAACCAAGGCTATATCCGCTAATTTCACCAATTCTCCGCCATCTCCTCCGGTTAAGGCTATGGTTTTCAAGCCCATCTTTTTGGCCTGCTTAAGGCCCAAGGCCACATTCTTAGCCTTACCGCTGGTAGATATGCCAAACGCTACATCGTTTTTTCCAGCTAACGCTTCAATTTGCCGGGCGAAAACCACTTCATAACCAAAATCATTGGCTAAAGCAGTAATAATGGAAGTATTCGTAGTGAGGGCTATCGCGGCCAAGGCCGGACGGTCTTTCTTAAATCTACCCACGAGCTCCGCGGCTATATGCTGGGAGTCGCTGGCTGAGCCGCCATTACCAAAGATAATTAATTTTCCGCCTTTCTTAAGCGCTTCTATTATTACCTCAGAGATTCGCAATATCTGGCTGATATTACTTTTTAACAACCCTTCTTTAACCTGAATACTCTCAAGGATAATCTCTTTGACTCTATCTCTCATTTTGCCTGCCTTTTTTAACCAAAGAATACTTTGGCAATATCGTAGAGTTCCATATCTACGGTCTTTAGCGCTTTCACCGCGTCAGCCAATGGCACATCGATTATCTTAACCCCTTGCAAAGCGACCATTCTCCCAAATTTATTATTCTTGATTAATTCGACCGCCTTTACGCCAAACCTGGTCCCCAAAACCCTATCGAAAGCTGTTGGCGAGCCGCCCCTCTGTATATGGCCAAGCACGCTCACCCTTGTTTCGAAACCAGTCCTTTTTTCTATTTCTTCGCCTAAGGCATCGCCAATCCCTCCTAAACGCACGTGGCCAAAGGCATCCAGCTTCTTCTCCCGGGTAATCATCCCCGTATCTTTAAATTGAGCTCCTTCAGCTACTACGACAATACTGAAAGTTTTTCCGCGTTCATGTCTTTTTTTGATTATATCGCATACCTCTTCAATATCTATTGGAATTTCAGGTATCAGGACTACATCCGCGCCTCCGGCAATCCCTGCTTCAATGGCGATCCAACCAGCGTGCCTTCCCATTACTTCAGCCACGATGATCCGATGATGGCTTTCAGCGGTTGTATGCAGGCGGTCAATACATTCTGTCGCGACATTTAAAGCAGTATCAAAACCAAAGGTATAATCTGTCGCCGAAAGATCATTGTCGATAGTTTTAGGTACGCCGACAATATTAGGTATCCCGTCCCGGGTTAACTTTGAAGCTACCCCCAAAGTATCTTCTCCGCCTACAGCCACCAACGCGCTTAAACCCATCTTCTTGAAATTTTCTTTAACTTTTTTTAAATCTTCTTCCTTCTTATAGGGGTTAGTCCTGGATGTACCCAAAATTGTTCCGCCTTTAGGCAATATTCCGGAAACAGCGGCTAAATTTAAAGCCAAAGTATCATTTTCAACTAAGCCCTTCCAGCCGTTTTTAATTCCTACTACCTCATAACCTTCCAATAAAGACTTCCTCACTACCGCCCGGATAACCGGGTTTAATCCGGGGCAATCCCCGCCGCCTGTAAGTATGCCGATCCTTTCCATCCAAATGCCTCCTCTTATGCCCTTCCGTATCCGCTAAATGGAGCCGTAGGTTCTTCTTTTTCAAAATCCTTTTTCTTTTTTTCTTTATCGTCTAAAGGGACGATCTTGGCCACGTGTATCTTGACGGTTATCCGCTCTTCAATCCCTAAGACCTCCTGTATTTTAGATTTAGTAATATCCTGCAGCCTCGCGGTTAAATCCGGAATATTCGCCTCTCTTTTTAAGACTACTCTTAGATCGACGAGGATCCCTTTTTTAGTAGCGATAACATCCGGCCTTAATTCTTTTATTTCGGGAAGAACACCGGTGAGCCTGCGGATCAAATCTTCAACCGCTGAGAGCGCGATAGTCACTTCTCCCGAAGCAGTTTCAAAGGCAATGGTTTTTTCGCGCTGCAGGCGCCCCAAAATAAGCCGGGCAAAAGCAACGCTCAAGAAAATAAGTAAAAGCCCGCAGAGGCCGCTTGAAATCCGGGCATTAGGGCTGGATCTTAGGTAGTCAAAAAAGTTAGTTACATATTGCGGCTGCGGCAGGTTTAAAGAAAAGGCGATTAAGACGATACCGGCTAAAATAATTACTGCCGCGTAAAAAAATATTCCGAGCACCGTAAATATACGCATAGTTTATCCTTTCTGTACCCTAGTAGGGGACACTTTCCAGACTCGGACAGTAGGGGACACTTTCCAACAAGCAGTAAACGAGCGTAGGAAAATGTCCCCTACTGCGTCTAGGAAAGTATCCTCTGAGCGCGCCCTGAGCGCGGGTATCATTCTCCCTTTGCCTCTTCCTTAAACATATCCTGTACAAAATGCGTGGAGATGTCCCCTTTTAAGAAAAGTGAATTTTCCATAAGTTTAAGGTGAAACGGAATGGTCGTCTTGATCGGCGAGATATAAAATTCACTTAACGCCCGATGCATAACTTTAATCGCTTCCTGCCGGTTATTTCCGTGAACGATTAATTTAGCCACCAGAGAGTCGTAATATGGAGGGATCTCGTAACCCGCGTAAATATGCGTATCCACGCGGACATTCGGGCCTCCGGGTAAAATCAAATGCTCAATTTTTCCCGGAGAAGGAAGAAAATTATTATCCGGGTCTTCGGCGTTAATCCGGCATTCGATAGCCGCGCCTCTGATATGCACATCTTCCTGTTTAATCTTTAATCTTTCTCCGGCGCTGACCCTGATTTGCTCCTTAATCAAATCTATGCCCGTAACCATCTCCGTAACCGGATGCTCAACTTGGATACGGGTATTCATCTCCATAAAATAAAGGTTATTTGTTTTTTCATCGAGCAGGAACTCAATCGTTCCACAGCTGACGTAATTTATAGATTTCATCCCTTTAAGCACCAATTCTCCGAGCCGCTTACGCATCTTACTGCCGACTACCGGCGAAGGAGATTCTTCCAGCAGCTTTTGATGCCGCCTTTGAATGCTACAATCTCTTTCACCTAACTGCAAGATATGGCCCAAGCGGTCGCCGATAATCTGAACTTCGATATGCCGGGGTTCTTCGATATATTTTTCAATATAGACATTGGGATTTCCAAAATTTGCTTCGGCTTCGGTTTGCGCGGTCATCAGGCTGGAAACTAAGGTCAGGTCATTGTGACAGATACGCATCCCTTTTCCGCCTCCGCCGGCAGCGGCTTTTATGATTACCGGATAACCTATTGCCTTGGCTGTCTTAAGCGCCTCTTCTTTGTTTTTAATTACTGACGCGCTTCCCGGAATAATCGGCAGCCCGGCCTTACGCATAGTTTCGCGCGCGGCTGTCTTGTCACCCATCAGCCGGATATTTTCCGGGGTAGGGCCGATAAAGGTAATTTTACAGGATTCGCAAATTTCAGCAAAATGAGGATTTTCCGCTAAGAAGCCGTAACCCGGGTGGATTGCTTCAACATCGGTGATTTCCGCGGCGCTGATGATCGCGGGGATATTTAAGTAACTGTTGGATGAGGCTGCCTGGCCAATGCAGATAGCTTCGTCAGCCAGACGCACTGGCAGAGAATCCCGGTCTGCCTGCGAGTAGACAGCAACAGTACGGATACCTAATTCGCGGCAGGCACGGATTATTCTTAAGGCGATTTCGCCCCGATTGGCAATAAGTATTTTTGAGAACATAATTCTTTAGAGTGGTTCGATTAAAAATATAGACTGGCCAAATTCCACGGGCTCAGCATTATCAACTAAAATTTCCAGAATCTTACCCCTTACCTCTGACTTTATCTCATTCATTAACTTCATTGCTTCGATTATACAGATAACCTGACCCGGTTCGATAGTCTGGCCCACATCCACATAAGAAGCTGCCTCGGGACTGGGTGAACGGTAAAAGGTACCAACCATAGGAGATTTTACTTCTAAGGTTTTAACCAGCGCTTCTTTAGGGGATTCAACAATTTGCTTTACCCCCGCATCCGCTACTGCCTGCCTCTCGACGACAATAGGGCCGCTGAACCCTTCAGAACCAACCATAGTTTTCTTAAGCCTAATACGCATTCCTTCTTTCTCAATCTCCAGCTCAACCAAGCCATTCTCATTCATCAGGTTGACCATCTCTTTAATTTCCTTGACGTTCATTTAAGGCTCCTTTTAGCTGACCCGCTCAACGTATTGACCGCCGCGGGTATCCACTTTAATCCTGTCGCCTACATCAATGAACAAAGGCACCTGAATGCTGGCGCCTGTCTCGATCTGGGCCGGTTTAGTCCCGCTTTTAGCGGTATCTCCCTTTATCCCGGGTTCAGTATTGATAATCTCTACCTCAATGAAATTCGGAAGATTAACCGTAAGCACATCGTCTTTATAAAAATATCCCATTACCTCTATATTATCCTTGAGGAACCTTTTGTTATCCCCTATGCTCTCTTCGGAAATGGCGATCTCTTCAAAATTATCCTGATCCATAAAATGATACAGTTGGCCGGAGGTATACTGATATTGCAGTTTTCTTTCATCAACAAACGCCTGCTCAATTTTATCGTCGCCCCGGAAAGTCTTTTCCTGAATATTGGAGGTTTTCATATCTCTTAACTTAGCCCGCACAAAGGCCGCGCCTTTTCCGGGCTTGATATGCTGGGCGTCAACAACCACATAGACTATCGCATCAACTAATATAGTTACCCCTGATTTAATTTCATTTATCGATAAAGCCACTGAGCACCTCGCATCCCTTATTGGTTACTAATACCATATCCTCTATCCTTATTCCAAACTTACCCGGAAGGTAAATCGCGGGCTCAACCGTAAAGACCATACCCGGAACTAAAATACCGTCATTTTTTGCTGAGATTGACGGAGCTTCATGGGTTTCTAAACCGATCCCGTGGCCTAAGCTATGGCCAAAGAATTTCGCGTAGCCCTTGTCAGCAATATAGTTACGGCTCAGGCCATCAATCCGGGCTATCTCTATTCCCGGTTTAATACTCGCGATTGACCGGCTTTGCGCTTCGAGCACAACCTCGTAAATCCGGCGATTAAGACCTTTTATTTTATCTAAAAAGAATACCCTTGTCAAGTCGGATTTATAACCAAGATAATCCACTCCCAGATCAATCAGTAAAGGAAGACCTTTTTGAGTTTTTGTACCCCCCGGACGATGATGCGGATAAGCTGAATTAGGGCCTGAGGCGACAATAATATCAAAGGCTGCCTCTCCCGCGCCGTTATAGCGGATAAACCGCTCCAGTTCTCCGGCAATCTCAAGCTCTGCCAGACCCGGCCTGATAAAATCCTTGATAAATTCCAAAGCTGAGCCCGTAATCCTAAGCGCTTCCCTGATTTTTTCAATTTCTTTAGGCTCTTTAACCTGTCTTAAGTTTTCAATTAAATTATGGCTGGGGATTAAATATAGCTTAGCCTTAAGGAATTCCTTAATCTTTTTATATTCGGCATAAGGCAGATGCCTCTCCTCAAAACCAACCCTCTCTAGGCCAAGGCCGATGCAGGTATCCGCTATAAGGTTAAACACAGAACCTTCAATCTTCTTTAGGCTGGCGACGGTCTTAAGCTTAGGACGCACCTCTTCCATATACCGCGAGTCGGTAAAATAAATGCAATCTTTTTTTGATACTAGAAAATAGGCATCGGAGGAGATAAAACCGCTAAGATAGGATATATTCGCCGGAGAAGAAACAATTAACCCATCCAGATTCTCTTGTTTTAAGCGGCTTAATAGTTTTTGCAGGCGAGGCTTCATACATCAAGTAGGTCTAACAAGGCTTGCAGGCCTAATACGTAACTTTTAGCGCCAAAGCCCATAATCGTGCCTTTGACTACCGGGCTGATCAGGGATTTATGCCTGAATTCTTCGCGGGAATAAATATTGGATAGATGTACTTCTATGGTTAGTATTCCTGAGGCAGCGAGCGCGTCTCTTATAGCCACGCTGGTATGGGTGTAAGCAGCCGGATTAATTAAAATAGCGTTAAATTTATTTTTTGCCTTTCCGATTAAATCCACGATTTCACCTTCGTGGTTAGACTGCTTAATCACCAAGCTCGCCTTGCGAATTTTGGCGATTTTCTTTAATTCACTATTGATCGCGTCCAAAGTAACTCTGCCGTAAATCTTAGGCTCTCTTTGGCCAAGTAGGTTTAAATTCGGGCCGTGAATGACTAAAATTTTTTTCATTTTCATTCTGCCTCATCAATCAGCATTACCGGAATCCCGTCTTTGACAGGATACTTCTTTCCGCATTTTTTGCAGACAATCTTCTTATCTTTTAGTTCAACATCCCCTTTACATCCGGGGCAGGCTAAGATATCTAATAATTCCTTATCAATCATTTACTTTCTCCTTTATTTTTAGATAAATAGATTGTTCTTAATTCGTAAAGAAGATGTTCTAATAACTCTGTTTCCTCCGCGGATAGATTACCTTTGGTCTTCTCCTGAAGCATACCCAAAGTATCGATGATAAATTTGGCTTGCGGAAGGTCCTCTTCGGTTTTTTGGCTTACCGGATTCGGGATCTGACCCAAAAAAATCGTAGCCTGTAAAGAAAGGGTGCTGATAAAAAATTTAAAATCGGGGACAGGCGGAATAAAATCGTTTTTATTTTCGTCCATATTATTTTATAATTATGCCGGCATAACCAACAACCGAACTTTTATCGCCGGTTACATCTCCACTGGTTTGATAATTTACTAACTGGCCGCCTTTAGCGCCTAAAGATTTAGCCGCACTCAGCATAGCTGCTACGGGGCTTACGCCGCACATAGAGATATGAAAACGTTTTACTTCGGCCATTAGCTTATCCGGGCTTAATTCCAATATCGCGGAAATTGCTTTTTTATCTTTTACTGCAGCCTCTTCTTGCGCTTCATAATGAGTCATATCAGAACTAGCTACCAATAGAATTTTATCCTTTAAACCCAATTCTCTAATTACCCCGGCAATCTCTTCGCCTACTTTTTTAAGCGCAATTAAGTCATCCGACATGAACGCAATCGGTACGATTTCAAAATCTTGCTTAAAATACTGCAAAATCGGAAGCTCAACTTCTAAAGAATGCTCTCCGGCGTGCGCCAAAGAATCATCCTTTAAATATTCCGAAGTATCTAATATCTTCTTGGCTAGCCGGCTGTCAATATTTACCTCTCCCAAAGGGGTTAACCATCTCCCTTCCGTCATTATACTGAAATTCGCGCCTTCTCCGGTATGATTAGGGCCAAAAAGAATTATTTTTTCCTTGAGCTTTATTTTCGAGAGCGTCTGAGAGGCAACCCTACCCGAATAAATATAACCGGCATGCGGAAGCATACAGGCTATAGCGTCAAGCTTAGGCTCTTTAGCGTCAATAAAACCGCTGATCTGTTTCTTTATATCTTGAGCCGAAGCCGGATAAAACCGTCCCGCTACTACGGGTTGGCGTATCTTAAAGGACACCATCGAATATATTTTCCAGCAATTCTTTGCTTTTCTTAATATCCTTTGGCGTAGCCGGGTAGTGCGCCTCTATAACCTTGAGTGTTTCTTTATTGAGATAGGATTTTAGTTCTGAAAAATCAATCTGCCCATTTACCGGCGCCTGATGATCAAGGCAACCTACCACGTTATGTATGTGCACCCCAATCATTGCCTTACCATATAAACTCAAATAGTCATTGTGGCTGACAAAACCCAGATTCTCCATCACTTGCGCGTGGCCTGTGTCATGCCAATAAAAAATACGCGAAGTTTTAAATTCATCTAAAATTATGCCTATTTCTTCAAAGTTAGGAATTTCGCGGTAATAAAACCGATTCTCTATGCCTAAACTTATAGACTTAGTTTCGGCATATGCGTTTAATTCTTCCAAACTACGCAGGGCATGCTCAAGAAATGGCTGGGCAATACTTGCCCTTTCCCTTAAGAATTCTTCTTTTAGCGAACGGAAGTTCTCGGTATCCTTGAGGCCACGCTCATATAAGCCGATAAGTTCCCGGGTTTTATCCTGCATCTCGACCCTGCCGCAGTGCATAACAACAGCCTGAGCTCCCAAAAGACTGGCTGTATCAATACTCCTTTTAGTATATTCCACCGCCAGTTTCCTCTCTTCTTCATCAAAAGACGCGATGGAATAACAGTCAGGTAATGCTTCCTGACGCTTAAATGCTTCCGGGTAGGGACAAAAATTATGCACGCTGCGCACCTTAAATACATTCTTCTTGATCAACTCGGTAATCTCGGATACCATCAAAGAAGTTAAATTAAAACTAAGCTCTAAATCCGAAAAACCCAGTTTTTTTATTTCAAAGAGCATATCCTTGACTTTATCGAAACGAAAGGCATTCCAAGAAGTTGAAAAAACAAGCGGCATTATTATTTTCTTCTCTCTTTGGCTTTCTTTCTCTTACGCTCGCTTGGTTTCTCGTAATGCTTACGGTCCCTGACTTCCCTGAGGATGCCTTCCTGTTCTATCTTCTTCTTAAAACGGCGCAAAGCTGACTCAAAAGACTCATCTCTCTTAACTTCGACTTCTGACAATATAATCATCTCCTTTCTTAAGCAAATAATGGTTTTAAATTCCTAAATATTCGTACTAATATACCACTCTTTTATAGCAGTGTCAACAGGTTAGCAGGCCTGCTGTATTATTCTCTTCCAAAAAAGATGATAATGTTGAAAGAAAGCTGGGAATAATCCACCTCTTTGGGAAAATTGGGGAAAGGAGAGGCATTCTTGACGCTGGCTAAAGCAATATCTTTTAGGGAGTTTGAGGCCTTAGACCGCTCTTCCACCAGCCGCACATCTGTTAAGTAACCCGCGCTTGAGATGGTAAAAGTTACGCACACCTCCCCAGTTTGGCTGCCGCTGTAATTCTGGTAAGCTGAGCGCCGGATCTTTTCATAGACATCCTGATAATAGATGATGTAAGAATGGTTGTCGATTTTTCTCATATCTACTTGGGGAAGGATTATCTTCGTCTTTATAATGATTATATCCGGTTTAATCAATGCCGGCCGGACAATTGGCAACTCTTTACGTATAGCCCGCATATCGGCTTTTAAAAGAGCTTCCCTATCTATAAATGGGGGAGGATTCCTTCTCCGCATATTAATCTTAGATGATAGGCCTAATAACGGTTCGCTTCTTGGGAGGCCGGCTTTTTTTGAACCCGGGTTATTGGGCTTCGTAGTTTTGATATAATTTACTTCTACCTTCCGGCTTTTACCTTGGGGAGAAAAAAACAGATAACCCGGGTTTTGGGTAACCACAAGAATGTGCGTGGCGAAAGAAAGCAAAAAAGCAACTTGTAAGGTGTGGTTTAAGAACATAAATTATAGCCTCGCGGTGTAATCATAAATTTATCTTTTATATAAGTTTTGGAATTGCCGATAATAATAGTGGTTACCATATTTATTTTTTCAAAGGAGGATAACTTACTCAAAGTAGTAAGACTAACTCTCTGCTTATCCCTATAGGCATTCTCTACGATACCAACCGGTGTAGACGGTGATTTGTGCTTTAGCAAAATACGGCATGCTTCTTTAAAGGGGGTGACTCTTTTGGCGCTCTTAGGATTATAAAGCACAATCACAAAATCGGCTGCCGCCGCCAGCTCAATCCTGCGTTTAATCAAATTCAAGTCAGTCAAAAGATCGCTTAAAGAAATAGCCGCGAAATCATGGGTAAGCGGCGCTCCTAAAAGAGCGGCGCAGCTGGTCGCGGCAATAATTCCGGGAATAATCTCTACTCTCAATTCATTCAGCCCGCTTTTCTTTAAAAGTTCTAAAACTAAACCCGCCATGCCATAAACTCCGGAATCACCGCTGGAAACAATACAAACCCTTCTTCCTTTTTTAGCATCTTCTATAGCGCGCTTAGCCCTTTTTACCTCCTCCATCATGCCGAAAGATTTCACTTCTTTATTATCCACCAAGTTTCCCAGCAGATTAATATAAGTCTTATAGCCAAAGATTACCTGACATTCTTTTATCGCTTCCCGGGCGCGTTGGCTTAAGTGGCCAATATCTCCCGGGCCGGTCCCGACTATCTTTAGGCTTCCCTGGCTACCGCTACGGTAACCCTGCCTATTTTTGTTTTGGCTAAAATTAATTTTGGATTTCTTGCTACAATAAGCGCGCATGGTTCACTCACCCCCTCAACCCCGATTTTTTCTTTGACAAAAGATGATCTTCCGTATTCCCCGCTAAATTTTCTTATCAACTCAGTGGGAACTATTCTCAAAGAAACACCTAATTCCATACATGCCTCTTGTAAGCCCAATTCTTTTTGCTTTAAGTCTATGGTAGCAAAACACCTAACTTTTTTAATTGAGCATTTAACCCTACTCAAGGCATATCGCACTCCCTTAATGATCTCCTTTTTATCTATACCGCGACGGCAACCTATACCGATGACTAATTTTTTACGGGATTCGGAAGCTGTGGTCACAACCGGCTGAGCACCTAAGCTATTTGCAACTTTGATCGCCAAATTGTTCGCGCCGCCTTCATGGCCGGATAAGAGGCTAATCGCAAAACGTCCCTCTTCGTCCACTACGACTACTGCCGGATCGCTATATTTATCTTTTATATAGGAAGCGATAACCCTAACCACAATACCCGCAGCCATACAGAAGACGATCCCTTCGTATTCAGAGAATAGTTTTTGCGCTAAATCCCTTAGCCCGCCCTTCAATGACAAAGCATATACTTTGCATCCCGGAATACTCTTTTTAATCCTTAAAGCTGCATGCTTACCTTTTTTGGTTATCGCGACAATAGCGACCTTCATCCCGCACATTCTTTCTTATAGGGGACACTTTCCTTTAGTCATAGGGGACACTTTCCTTTTGGGTGTTCCCTGATAGCCCTGACGGAAAATGTCCCCTTCTGGGCTGATGGAAAGTGTCCCCTGCTGTTAGCCCTCTTCCTAAACATATGCCCAAAATCCTTAGCGTACAGTTTAGATTTTTGGTAATTCTTTTTGAAAACATCCCCAATGATGATTAAAGCCTGGCGGTTAATCCCTGCCATTTTAACTTTTTTTACGATATCCCGCACTGTACCGGTTATTTTTCTTTCCTGCGGCAGGGAAACTTTTTCGATCACGGCAACCGGCGTATTCAATCCATAGCTTTTCTTTATTTTTTTTACCACGTCTTCTATTCGGTCAATACTTAAAAAAATAACCAAAGTAGCTCTAATCCGGGCCAATCTTGCCAAATCCTCTTTTACCGGCACTTTGGTTCTGCCTGAAATTCTAGTCAATATCACTGTCTGGCTGACTCCGGGAAGCACAAGCTCCTGCCTCAAGCTCGCGCTAGCTGCCTGAAAAGAACTTACTCCCGGAATAACTTCATAGGCTATCCGCTCTTTTTCGCACCAATCCATTTGTTCTTGAATCGCGCCATAGATAGACGGATCGCCGCTATGCATTCTCGCTATAATCTTATCACTATGCTTGTGCTCTTTAAAAACCCCTAACACCTCATCTAGGTTCATACTGCTGGAATCATAAAGCCGCGCGTCTTTCTTAGCTAATTTAATTATATCTTTATTGATTAACGAACCAGCATAAATGACAATATCGGCTTTTTCAATAATCTTCTTTGCTTTAATCGTCAACAATTCAGGGTCACCGGGCCCGGCGCCGATAAAATAGACTTTCATTCCGCACCTACTTTTGGATAGGGGACACTTTCCTTTAAAGGGCTTCGCGATAGCGCTGATGGAAAGTGTCCCCTGCGGTTGGGGTTTGGAAAGTGTCCCCTTCGACTGATGTTTCTCACTATAATTACCGAAAGGTATCCTAAATTTTTATCCTCCAGAGAAGCGAGATCCCTAACAATCCTTTCATTAGCTTGTCCTGCATGGCTAATCAGCACTGAAGAAGCTAAAAGTTTCATCTTTTTAAGAAGCCGGATAATACTCTCTAACTTTGAGCCTATTTTCATTAATACCACTGTGTCAAATTCTTTTAGGGCTTCCTTTAAGCCTTTAAGATTCTTGACTACTGGTAAGATAGCCATTTTTTCATCACCCTTTAAGAGAGGTAAACCAATAGATGCCGCCGCGGCGCCAAACGCGCTAATTCCCGGAATAGTCTCTGTTTCCAGATAAGGAAAATTACTGCGCAGGGTCTCTAGAAGGTAAATATAGGTACTATAGATAAATGGATCCCCTATGGTAACAAATGCGGCAGCCTTATTCTTTTTTAATTCCTCAACAATTATCTTAGCTGCGTTTAGCCAATAAGATTGCAGCTTATTCTTATCCTTAGTCATCGGAAAAGTAAGTTCAATAAAATTCTTATCTCCCAAAGCAAGTGCCTCTACTATGGAGCGGGCGCAAGATTTTCCGCCTTCGCTTGCCTTAGGAACAAAAATCGTCTTAACTTCATTGAGTATTTCTTTTGCCCTTAAGGTAAGCAGCTTTGGGTCACCCGGCCCAATACCTACCCCATAAAGTTTGCCCTTTATTTCGTTACTACCATTACGCATAAGCCAAATCCTCGCATTTTAGATAAACTTATTAAATTAGTCTTAACTATCCGTTCATCAGCATAGCTAAGATTCTCAAAGACAACCGTCTTTCTATTTTTTATCCCCCGTTCAAGTAAATATCCCGCAATTTTTTGAGGAGGAAATTTTCGATCGGTAAGCAAAAATACCTTAGCGGCAGCATTTACTTCTTCCGCTAAATTGCCGGGGGGCCGGCCATGAACACTGATAATCTTGGCGTCTTGCCAGCTTTCACCCATCCTGGCAAAGGCAAGCTGGAGCGTGCTTATTCCCGGGATAATTATATATTCTTTTTTCTTTAAAATCAATTCTACCTGCCGTAGAAAACTGTACAGTCCCGGATCTCCTGAAACCAGAAGAACGATCCTTTTCTTATCTTTATTCTTTTTTATAAATGAGCCGGCTTCTTTAAAATGTCCTTCAAGGTATATTTTTTTTTGATCCGGAGAATAAAACTGCGCTAATATGCGCTTTGCCCCGATTAAACAATCCGCCTTTTCTATTTCCCTGATGGCTGCAGGAAGTAAATAGTCAAGTGTTCCCGGGCCTGCTCCGATGATATACAGTTTAGACATATTTATGCATCTTGTTGTAGGGGACACTTTCCTTTAAGCCGTCTCTTATAGCTCTGACGGAAAATGTCCCCTGCGGTTGTGCATCTTGTTGTAGGGGACACTTTCCTTTAAGCCGTCTCTTATAGCTCTGGTGGAAAGTGTCCCCTTCCGGGGTCCCCTACGGCTTTTAGGATATTCTGCTAATACCTCTCCCTGCAAGGAAAGCAGCACGCAGTCAATCGAAAGCTGATGATTTACAAATTCATTCAGCACATCTACCGTTCTTTTTGCGAGCATATCAAAAGTCCGCGTAAACTTGTGTTTCTTTAATATATCAACAGCGGCTTCGGCTGATACTTGTCTGGACACCTCTTCAATAATCTCTTTTCCCGCTCCGCAAAGCAAGGCAAAATTCGCGATTGTCTTGATACGATTATCCCCGAATTTGATATTGGTGTCAAGCTGGCCATGCGCAACCTTCACTAATTTACCAATATAACCTACCAAAAGCACTTTTTTTATTTTCTTATTCAAGCATTCAGAGAGCATAAATCCGACATGGTCCCCAATTTTGACGATGGAATCCGGTTTAAGTTTAAGCCTTTCTTGACAAAATTTTTCTCCCACATACCCTAAAACAAGAGTAGCCCTTCTATATCCCGCGGCCTTCAGCACGTCGAGTTGAAGAGATAAAGATGTCTTGTAGGCATCCGTTGATTTAGGCTCGACTATCCCGGTTGTACCGATTATAGATATGCCTCCCACAATGCCCAGCCTGGCGTTAAATGTGCGTTTGGCTATCTCCCTTCCTTTGGGAACGCTGATGATCGCCTCGATCCCTTTCCCTTGGTGGAGTAGATGCCTGACAATTTCTTTAAGAATCATCGATCTTGGCGTAGGATTAATCGCGTATTCGCCGACTCTCACCGCTAATCCCGGCTTGGTAACTATACCAACTCCTTCTGCGCCTCGCAAGAAAATCCCTTTTTTCCCGGAATATTGCACCCGCGCACAGATCCTAACGCCATTAGTTACATCAGGATCATCTCCGGCATCTTTAATTACCCCGCACTGAGCAAAATCCCTGCCTATTTTTTGGCCAACGATCTTCAGCTTAAGCTTTACGCCTTTAGGAGTTTCCACCTCAACGCTTTTTACCGGCTTTTTGGCGGCAAGCATAAGGCTCGCGGCTTTAGCAGCTGCCTGAGCACAGGTACCGGTGGTAAATCCTTTCCTTAGTGGTATTGAGTTCATTGTGTTAATTGAGTCGTAGGGGACACTTTCCTTTTGAGAGTCCCCGGATAGCCCTGACGGAAAATGTCCCCTTCTGCGCGCCCTACGGTTGGTAAACTCTTTATAGCTTCTCTTGCCTCACCAATAGTAAGCGGAAGGCTGTTAAAATTAAATCCATCTTTTTTCCTTAAAATCTCGAATAAATGCCCTATGCGGGGTAATCTCAATTTGGCCTCCCGGATTACCTGGGCCTGAGAAAAAACATTTTCGGGCTTACCATCAAGTATAATTCTTCCTTGATTTAAGATAATCACACGATCGATGAACAAAGGCACCAGATCCACAGAGTGCGTGGACATCACCATAGTGATTCCATTTTCTTTGTTTAATTTTCTCAATAGCCGCATAATGGCGCTCGCTCCCATCGGGTCCAGGGATGAAGTTGGTTCATCCAAAAGCATCACCTCCGGCCCCATAGCTAAAACGCCGGCTAAACAAATCCTTTTCTTCTCGCCGAAACTTAAATTATGTATAGGCTTATCAGTAAATTCTAACATACTGACCGCGCCAAGCGCGTACTCTATTCTTTTAGAGACCTCCTCTTTGGTAAGCCCCATATTCACCGGGCCAAAGGCGATATCTTCGCCTACGGTCGAAGCAAACAGCTGGTCATCGGGATTTTGAAAACAAGTACATATTTTTCTAAATAGCATATCCTTGTTGATGGATCTAATATTCTTCCCTTCCAAATAAATCTCGCCTTTCGCGGTTTTTAGAAGGTGGTTCAGTATTTTTAAGAGCGTTGTTTTACCGGAACCATTGGCGCCTAAGACACCTAAAAACTCACCTTTCTTGACCGAAAGATTGATACTCCGCAAAACGGATTTTCCGTCAGGATAACTAAAGTGGAGATCTTTTGCTTCCAGAATATCGACCATAAAATTATTGCTAATTAGTTAATGCTGAAAAACCCTCTTTTCGTCATTCTGAGGACCCTGAGTGTAACGAAGGGGACGAAGGATCTCAAGAGATTCTTCGTCGTCCGCCTGCGGCGGACTCCTCAGAATGACGATAGGAAGAGACTGTTCAATATTAAAAGCGCCCCTAAAATTATAATGAAAATGATAACGGCGGCAGTATCTTTGAAACTAAACTCTTTTTCTCCGGAGATATTCCGCGTCGAACCGTCGTATCCGCGCAGCAGCATAGATTCATATACCGCGATCGAGCGATCATAGGCCCTGATCACGGTTGAGCCCATTAATTCGCCAAAAGATTTCAAACTCCGGCCTAAACTGCTGTATCCTAAACGCGCTCTTTGGGCATTCCTGATCGTAACCGCGTCCTCCAGCAATACAAAGCTGTAGCGATAACTAAGCATAGCTATCTCAACCCAGGTATTCGGCACTTGAAACCAGCGGGCCGCATGGAGCAGCTTATTTACCGGCGTGGTCATCGATAAGCATATAATTAAAGAAACGGCGCCTAAGACCCTTGCCACAATTAAGAAACCGGCTGCCAATCCATCGGCCATTCCATAAAAGAAGATCTGCATAATAAAAATCGCGCCTACCACACCCAAGGGGACGGCTAATCTAAGTAGAATAATCTTCGGCGGTATGCCGATCCCTAAAAGGATAACCAAAGATGAGAAAAAAACAATCAATGGCAGATAAGCATTACGCGAAGAAACTACGATCATTATAGCCGCGGCTATAAAAAGCGCCTTGGCTCTCGCGTCCACCTCCGTTAAATAGTTTACCTTTTGAGCAAAATGATCACTAAATACTTCGTTCAGCAATTATGTCCCTTTTTCTCGGTAAAAAGCTTTCTAAAATTATAACCCATTACAAATCCTCCTGCCGCGCCTGCCAGAAGGAAAACAAAAAGCAACAGATCCCCTTGGTCGGTATTGATAAACGGCGTCCAGGCAGGCCGTCCATGTTCCGCGCTAATCTTCTCCACCACGCTCTCATCTACTCCGCTCCATTTAGGTAACAGTTCAACTAGCAAAAGAACTCTGTCGTAGGGGATGTCGTAGGGGACACTTTCCTTTTCAGGGCTTCGCGATAGCGCTGATGGAAAGTGTCCCCTGCGGTTAGGGCTTAACGCGCGCGAAGACAAGACGGCTATTGACGCAGGGGCACTTTCCTTTGAGTCTTGAGGGGACACTTTCCTACTCGCGTTTACTACTTGTTGGAAAGTGTCCCCTATGCGTGGAAAGTGTCCCCTACGGTTAAGGTTTAACGCGAAGGCAGGCTGGCTATTGGCGCATAAAAGCAGGCATATGAATAGAACGCCTATACTCTTTTTTACCACTCCCAGCGAAACTAAAATCTCAGGCCTTCTTTTATAGACAAAAACAATCATTCCCCCGGTCAAAA
Organism: Candidatus Omnitrophota bacterium; assembly: GCA_030650425.1. Classification (GTDB taxonomy): domain Bacteria; phylum Omnitrophota; class Gorgyraeia; order Gygaellales; family Profunditerraquicolaceae; genus UBA6233. The sequence continues at coordinate 204,249 of JAUSED010000009.1, forward strand.
ATCCCTCTAATATGCCTAAAGGAAGTTGCGTAGGAATAAAGGCAATCAGTACAGTGTAAAAAAGCGCTAACATCGGTTTGCTTCCATGAAGGGCCGAGGCCAATTCCAAGGAAGTTGTGATATAGGTAGCCCAATCCGCTAAAAGCCCGGCTGCAAATCCACAAAAGAATAAAGGAAGTTTAAATTTTCTTAATATCTTGAATGCGATGAAGGCGGCAAATGAACCGGCTATACCCATAGATACAATATCCGCGCCCCAAGTAGTCAGGCCGCCATGGGCTAAAAATAAAGCCTGGATAAGCAAGGCAATGGAAGTTACAAATATGCTCATTATCGGCCCGATTAAAATGGCTGATATTCCGGTTCCGGCAGGATGAGAACAGGTGCCAGCGGTAGGCACAGGCACAGGCATACAGGAGATAACAAAAACAAGGGCTCCCATCAGCCCTAAAAGAGGTTTAAAACTTGGAGTTAGTTTTACCTTCTTCTTTATATCAAAGATCCCCTTGATCAGAAAAGGAGCGGCTAGCGCAGACCAGATACCAGCCCACCACAAAGGAAGAATCCCTTCTGAAATATGCATATTATAGCTCCCCCCTCTCTCTTTCGGCTATTTTTAACAATGCATTCACGCAAGCTACGGTTTCACTGCTTCCTCCGTATCTGCTTTTATTGGTAATATAAGGAATATCTAAAGTTCGCAATTTTTTCTTAGCCTCTTTAGCTCCTACAAAGCCTACAGGCAACCCAATGATCAAGGCAGGCCTTGTTTTGCCTTGACTAACCAACGCGCAAACTTCAAATAACGCGGTGGGGGCATTACCGATAGCCACGATTCCGCCATTCATTAATTTATGGGCCTTTCTCATCGCCAATATGGAACGCGTAATATTTAAACGGGAGGCTTGCTTCAGGATATCAGGACTATGCATAAAACAAATTATCTTACCCCTGAAACCCGATAATATTTTTTGGTTAATTCCGGCTCCAACCATACTCGCGTCTACAACAATATTCTTCCCTTTTCTTATCGCCAAGAGCCCCTCTTTTACGGCCTTTGGATGGAACACAAGATCTTTGATATACTTTAAATCGCTGGTTGCATGCAGCACTCTTTTTAAGACCTCTTTCTGAGGTTCTGGTAATTTTACATTCTTTAAATATCGATCGACTATTTTGAAGCTCTTGGCTTGGATATCCTTCGGATTAGTAATTATTCTCACCACCTAAAGCCTCCTCTACTATATCTAGGGCTATATCAACGATCCTTTTGTCTGCACCCAAGTTTTTTGTATAGCTAAAATTGACTTTTGGGTATTTTGCTTTTTCTTCTTTAATCATATAGGGGATATCGCGTGTCACATGATTGCCGTTAAAGAGAAAAAATGGAATGATAATTACTTTCCGGCATCCTTGCGTGATAAGCTTTTTCACGCCTTTTGCTAAATCAGGCTGGGCAAGCTGAAGGTAGGCGGAAACAACCTTATTTAATCCCGTCTTTTGCTTAACCGCCTTAACCGCTGCCTCTAGATTAACGTTTGCTTTTTTTAATCTGCTGCCATGGCCAAGAATAATAATCCCTATTTCGGAATTATTTGGATTAGATTGCTTCGCTCCCTTCGGTCGCTCGCAATGACGACGAAACGTTTCTTCTTCTATGCGGATTTTATTATTTCTAATCAAAGTGAATATGTTTTCTGTAACTTTTCTTTTATGGATCCAGCTGCAGGATGCGCAAGACCAGATACCCTCCTTACGCTTAGCTGAATACACAAAACTACCCTTTTTCCCATCCAAACAAGGATAAAATGGGCAATAACAAAAGGTGCAATCTTCTAATCCTTTGTGGCAGGGGAAAAACTTACAGGCCTTGTTTAGTCTATTAAGCATAGTTTATTCTTGATAAATAGATAAATAGGGACAGCGCCCATTTTTTTAGCTTAACGAACAGAAAAAAAATGGGCGCTGTCCCTATTTATCCTACAGCTGTTAATAAAGTTTTTAGCGAAATCCGTATTAGAGGCAAAATGCAGATGCGCGTAGCTGGCTAAAACGTTCTTAGTGACTAAACCGTCGTAAAATAGATTATCCTTGTCTTTGATGATTCTATAGGCAAAGGTAGAATTTTTAGGAATATTCGTAAGGCGCGACCAGTGGAAGAGATGCGCCCGATTTCTATCACCTTGATTACTCAATATATTATCTTTGATCACCTGTACATTCACATAACCCATCCTATGCAACCTGTTACCCATATTCACTGAGCATTTAAATACCCCCACCATAGGGAATTTTCTTTTTTGGAAATCGATTAAATTTTTGACTAAATACATTAATCCGCCGCATTCGGCATAGATCGGCAGGCCATCTTTAGCTTTTTGATAAATCGACTGCCTGAGGCTTGCGTTCTTCGATAAATCAGAGGCAAAAACTTCCGGAAACCCGCCGCCAATATATAAACCATCGATCCCCTTCGGTAATTCCCTATCCCTCAAGGGGCTAAAGGTAACAATCTCTGCCCCCAAATGCTTCAATATATCCAGATTGTCCTGATAATAAAAATGAAAAGCCTTATCCTTGGCAATCGCTATCGTCACACGGCCTTTGGGTAATTCTTTTTTGAATATGATTTCTCTTGAATGTGGAAGCGGTTTTGCCTGCCTGGCTATTGCAAGAAGCTTGGTTAAATTTATATTAGCGCTAACCGACTTCGCCAAGATGCCGCGGAAAGCGCCAATAACCTTTTTTTCCGTAACCGGAACTAATCCCAAATGCCTTTCGGATATTTTTAGATGATGATCTCCAGGCAAATAGCCGAGTACCGGTATTCTGGTTTTTCTTTCAATAGCGGACTTTATATAATTATAGTGACGCTTACTCGCTATATTATTTAGAATAATACCCGCTATGTCTACGCCTGGATCAAATTTCTTATAGCCCAAGGCAATCGCCGCCGCGCTTCGTGACAAAGAACGCGCGTTCAATATAAGGATTACGGGTGAGTTAAGTATCTTGGCCAGATGCGCGGTAGAACCTTGCTCGCTATCTTTTAAGCCGTCGTATAAGCCCATCACGCCCTCAATAATGGAAATCTCGGCGGGCTCGGCCCGTCTGGCGAATAACTCTCTAAGTACGTCTTTAGATAGTAACCAGCTATCCAGATTCCCGCATAGTTTACCGGAAGCCTGCGAATGATACGCGGGATCAATATAATCCGGCCCCGCCTTGAAAGCTTGCACGTTCACCCCTCTTTTTTTTAAGGCCGAGGTGATCCCCAGAGTCAAGGTCGTCTTGCCTACCCCGCTATGCGTACCGGCAATAATAATTCTGGGTAGATTCATTTTTAGCTCAGCTTATACTGATAATTCAGATGCGCGAAGCCTTCCGTGCGCAGCAAATATTTTTCCTGGCCTTGCGCAATCAGCCTAAAGGCGTAATTAATTATCGCCTTATAAAATTCACAAAATACCGCTTTGCTATGCATATTTCCAAAGGCATGCAGCTCTGCCGGGCAAGGCGCTCCGCAGATATTCCGGAAACTGCACACAGCGCATTCTTCTATATTCTCAACAATACGCGATCTTATCCTTCTAAAAGGCTCTGAAGCCATGGCTTTATTAATAGAATCCTTAAAGATATTTCCGCCGCGAAAGCCTTTTAAGCCGATAAATTCTCCGCAGGGAATCATATCGCCATTAGCGGTTATGGTCAAAAAACACCTTCCTCCCCCGCAAGGAGAGATATCGCACATCAACCGGCGCGCTGTGGGCGCGATAATCCCTAAAATTATATTGGCAAAATTACCGATTATAATTTTATGTTTTGAGTTTTTTGAACATTTTATCGCTTCTTCCACCGCCTCAATAAAATATTTTGCCATAACTTGCTCATCCGGTTTTAATAAACGGGCGTTCTTTTGCGTAAGCCTTACCGGATTAATCAGCACGCAGGGTACCTTCTTCTTATGCAGCAGCCTCACCAAACGAGGAAGGTTACTTACATTAAGCTTGGTTATCGTAGTAATTACGTTTAATCCCTCATAGCCGCCAAAAGAGCCGATCGCGCGAGTAACTTTATTAAAATTACCTCCGAGTTTGGCGCTAAACCTCGAACGGTTATTAAGCGCAGCATTACTCGCGTCTAAAGAAATACCTATTCCAACTTTATTATCTTTAATAAATTTTATATCTTTATCCTCAAGCAGGAGGCCGTTGGTCTGTATTCCAAAATAAAAATGTTTCTTGAATTTTCTTATCGCCTTAAAAATAATCTCTTTTACTAAAAGCGGCTCGCTGGCATGGAAGATGATCACTGCTTTTTTAGGCTTACCTTTAAAATATTCAGCAATTTTTTCTAATACAAAATAAAGCTCTCTCTCGGTCATTGATCGGCCGTGTTTTCTTGTTTTTGCGGGTACATAGCAGTAAGGGCAATCGGCGTTGCATCGATCAGTAGGATCAATATAGATGGCGGTCAACTCAGAGCTAAAGCGAAAATCCTCCATTTCCCGATCACAACTTACTTTCATCTTTTCATATAAAGAGAGTAATTCTCTCGGAATTAACGCGTCAGGATGATTATTTGACTCGGTAATTCCCCAGAAAACATTATCCGCGTCCAACAAAACCTGGTTCTTTGCGATATTGAGACATGACAAGCCTTTTCTTTGCATAGTTATTCCGTCCAATTTTGTTTTATAAATTATCATTGCGCGTCGTAGGGGACACTTTCCTTTTGAGAGTTACCGGATAGCCCTGACGGAAAATGTCCCCTACGGCGCAAAGGGAAAGTGTCCCCTACGACTATTTTCCCCTACGACTATTTAAATAGTTTTTACAACAATGCCTGTTTTTTATCTAGATCACCATACATCACATAATGCGATAGGCCGTTTGCCGTCTTGGCGCACTTTAGGCGATAGGAGGTTGCCTTTACCTCGCTATCCGCCTTCTTAATACTAGTTTCTCTTTGGTTACTGCTTTTAGCCGCTTTATTACTCATCTTATCTTCACCCCCTTTCCTATGCTATCAAGAATACTCCGCTGATCAAAAATAATGCCGAACAGATATAGCTAATCCTGATACTCTCTCTAATATGCCTCGGCTCTAATGCCTTCAGATTATCTCCGATCAATGGTTTTAAGACAGATACTGAATTATAAAAATTTAAGCCCCCTAATTGCACTCCCAACGCGCCGGCAATAGCCGCTTCCGCTATCCCGCTATTTAGGCTGGGATTTTTTCCGCCATCTCTTCTAGTTATCCGCCAAGAACTTAGGCCATCTTTACCTGCCAATAAACCAGCCAACGGCAGAAATATGATACATAACCTTGCTGGAATAAAATTAGCTAAAGTATCCAGCTTCGCCGAAGCCCAGCCAAAATCCTTATATTTTTCGTTTTTGTACCCGACCATCGAATCTAAAGTACTTACTGCCTTATAGGCTAATGCTAACGGCGCCCCGCCGATAAAAGCATAAAAAAGAGGAGAAATCACGCCATCCACGATATTCTCGGCTACTGTCTCCACCGTGGCGCGAACTATCTCTTTGTCTTCCAGATTATCTGTATCCCTGCCCACAATCAAACTTAATTTTTTTCGCGCTGAAATTATATCTTTCTGCTCTAGGGAATGATAAACCCGCGTGCTCTCTACATCCAGGTCTTTCACGGCTAATAAGGTATAAATAATCAGAATGGAAATTATTGAGCCTAAATATCTATTCATAGAATACGCCAGTTTTATCGTTATAAAACCCAGATACCAACTTACACCGACAACCAATATAACAAGAAGGATCCCTGCTATACGTTCTATTTTTTCTGGCGCTCTTTCCAGGCTGTAGGGGACACTTAAGTGTCCCCTACAGCATTTCCTTAAAGGCGGCTCGAGTTTATTAATCATCCAGCCAATTCCCCTTACTGGATGCGGTAACCAGCGCGGATCACCGAAAAACAAATCTAATATATAGGCAAGCATAATTTCAATAGCCATAAGATTAAGCTTTCATAATACCATAGAGTGATTTCATATCAATATTTTCGCGTAATAGTTGAGCAAGTTTATCAAATTCTCTGTCCGGATTAAAATTAATTTCTTGAGATACTGGCTCCCAGCCTTTTCTTTGCCGAATTTTATTTAAAAATTCTCTTCTAAAATTATCCGCATCAAAGAGGCCATGAATATATGTCCCTGAAATACGGTTATCTTTGCTGCGGAAACCGTCGAAATACTTCACTTTCTTGCTGTTTCGCTCTAAGATTTCGAAAAATGGTTTAAGGCAGGATTTAGAATCAGAAAGGCCGTGATGAATCTCGTAGCCTGAAATTTCTATGCCTGAGGACACCTCTCTTGCTTTTACTTGGTTAAGCACCTTATCCTTTGCCAGATAGGTAATCATCGGCAACAACGCTAATCCTTGGATCTCCTCGCTATTTGACTCTAAATGATACTTATCATATATCTTCTTACCTAACATCTGGTAACCTCCGCAGATTCCCAGCAAAAAAGCCGGGCTATTGGAACTGATGCGCGAAATAATCTTCTCTGCCAGTCCGCTGGTTCTAAGATATTTCAAGTCGGAAATAGTATTCTTTGTCCCCGGGATAATCATCAAATCCGGATTGTTTAGCTCTTCTGTGCTTCTCACATAACGTAATAGCACATCTCTTTCTCTTTCCAATGCGTCAAAATCCGTAAAATTTGATATATGCGGCAGTTTGATTACGGCTATATCTATGCGCTTTTTAATTCTATTGGATTTGCTGCTCGCAGTTCTTTGATCAAGAGAAACTGAATCCTCTTCTGCCATGATTATATCTTTAAAATACGGCACAATCCCCAAAACCTTAATCCTAAGGCGCCTTTCTAAAAATTTTATCGCTGGCAAAAGAAGCGCCTTGTCTCCGCGAAATTTATTGATGATGATGCCTTTAATCATCGCCCTTTCATCCTTACTTAACAATTCTAGAGTCCCCACCAACCAGGCAAAAACGCCACCCCTATCAATATCGCCTACTAAAATTACCGGCGCCTTAGCCAGCCGGGCCATCTTCATATTTACCAGATCGTCTTTCTTTAAATTTATTTCCGCCGGGCTGCCAGCGCCTTCAATAACAACAATATCATATCTAGAGCTTAGCCTCTTGAAAGATTCCTTGACTACCTTCCTAAGGTTTTTTTTATGCTTGATATACTCCGCGGCCCGCATATTCCCGATGGGCCTGCCCCTGACGATGATTTGCGCTCCGATATCGCTGGTAGGCTTGATCAAAATCGGATTCATATCTACGCTGGGTTCAATCCGAGAAGCCGCGGCTTGACTAGCTTGGGCGCGGCCGATTTCTCCCTCTTCTTTGGTAACAAAAGAATTTAACGCCATATTCTGGGCCTTAAATGGAGCGACCTTAAAACCGTCTTGCAGGAAAATCCGGCAAAACCCGGCGACGATTATGCTCTTACCTACACCGGAACCCGTACCGCAGATTTGTAATGTTTTGGCTTTCATTTAAATGTCCGCTACGATTATCTACATATAGCCTGTAGCGCCGATATCAACTTGATATTTGCCTCTCGGTTCTTCACCGCTATTCTAAAAAATCGATTATTTAGGCCTCTAAAATTAGCGCAGTTACGCACTAATATTCCCTCTCCCATCAGCTTTTCGCTTAAATCCCTTGCGTTTTTAATTATGACGCCTTCTAATTTACAAAGAAAAAAATTTGCAACTGACGGATAAACCTTAACCCCTCTTATTTTATTTAAATTTTCATAGAGATAGCTTCTTTCTTTCGGGATAATCCTTTGAGTCCGAGCCATATATTCTTTATCATTAATCGCTTCCCGCGTGATAATCTGCGCCAGCGTATTTACATTCCAAGGATAGGTATAGCGCGAAAGCTTAGCGATCGTGTCCTTATGCCCGCTAACATAACCAATTCTGATTCCGGGTAAGACAAAAATCTTAGTGAGTGACCTTAAAACCAGCAGATTTTTAGTTTTGGCGGATTCTCCGACCATACTGACATTATCGCCTGAACCGACAAAATCCATAAATGCTTCGTCGATTACCAAGATTGCATTATTTTTTTTACATACCTCTAATAAAGATAAGATCTCCGGGCGTCCTAACAGCGAACCCGTAGGGTTATTGGGATTACACAAAAAAATCAGGCTTGCTTTAGGTATATGCCGCGTAAGAAACGATATCTCTATTTTAAAATTATTCTTTTCTTCGCATTTTACACATAGGCATTTCGCGTTGTTAGCTTTAGCAGCAAATTCATATTCGCTAAAAGTCGGGACAGGGATTAAAACGACTTTAGCTTTCAGGGCTCTTGGGATCAGGTGGATCAATTCAATGGAACCGTTTCCTAATAGAAAATTATGGCTGGAGAGCCTATGAAGTTTGGCTAACCTATTTTTGAGATCTTTAGATTCAGGGTCAGGATAATAATTGATCTTTCCAATATGGCGTATGATACTCTTTCTTATTTTTTGATCCATCCCCAGCGGATTAGTATTAACGCTAAAATCGATAATCTTTCCCTGCTGGGATTTAGGATATTGCCAGATATTTCCTCCGTGAGATTTATTTATCATGCGTGAATTCCACTTAAAATCAGACCAAATAAAAATACGCACGCCTCAGCAACTTCATTAACTGCTCCGATAGTATCTCCAGTCATCCCCCCGAGCCTTTTCTTTAAATAACAGAAAAATAAAGCTACAGGAATAAAAGAAATACAAAATAGAACCAAGCCTTTCAGAGAGATTAATAATACCAATAAAGCCAAAGTAAAGATACCGCCGATAATGATGTCTTTATCGCGGGAATATTCCACAAAATACCTTCCTTTTCCTTCCGGCCGGGCATAACCAGCCATGCGGCAGGCTAAGGCTTGAGCCCATCTTGAGAAAACAGGCATTACAATTAATATTTTCCAAAGAGAACCTCCTGACAGGCTCGCCATCACACTGAATTTTAATATTAAAAGTGAAACTATGCCGATAACACCCATAGCGCCGATATGACTATCCCTCATTATCTCCAGAATTTTTTCTCTTGGTTTGTTGCCGTAGAAACCATCGCAGGTATCGGCAAACCCATCCAGATGAATCCCTCCGGTGATAAAAATAGATACTATTAAAATTATCGCGCTCCTAACCAAGGCCGGAAGAGAAGACAATGCTAAAGCGCTAAGCGACAACAAAATGCCTATCAGCAGGCCAACGACTGGAAAATACAAAAGAGAGGCGCCAAAATCTGTTTCTTTTATTTCTGACTTAATGCTTACAGGCAAGATAGTCAGAAATTGTAAAGCGGCTAAGAGTCTTTTCACCCCGCTACCCTTTCGGAAACAGCGGCGGAACTAAATGTCGCCATTTCAGTCAAAATTTTAATACTCGCCTCAACCAAACTTATCCCTAATGCTGAACCAGTACCCTCGCCAAGGCGTAGATGCAAATCCAGTATTGGGCTAAGGCCTAGATAATGAAGAATAGCTTTGTGCCCTTTTTCGACTGAACAGTGGCTGGCAATCATATAATCTTTTGTTTCTGGCACGAGCGTATAAGCGACTAGAGCCGCTGCTCCGGAAATAAATCCATCAATCACCACTGGTATCCTTTTAGACGATGCGGCTAATATCACCCCAGCCAAGCCTCCTATTTCAAAACCTCCTACCTTTGACAAAATATCTAACGCATCACCTTTATCAGGCTTATTTAGGGCAATCGCTTTTTTGATTACCTCTATCTTACTGGCAAACGACCGATCATCAATCCCTGTTCCCCTGCCAGTCACATCCTCTACAGCTAACCCGGTAATCACAGCAGTAATCGCGCTTGAAGAAGCGGTATTACCAATCCCCATATCCCCTATTCCCGCTATATCTATTCCTTTTCTAAATTCATGCTCAAATATCTCTATCCCATTCTCAATTGCCTGCACAGCCTCTTCTCTTTTCATTGCCGGGCCATTGGCCATATTTTTTGTGCCGAAACCAACCTTCTTGATAATAAGCTTGGCCTGCGCCTTGAGGTCAGAGGCTACTCCCAAATCAACGATGACTACTCTTGCCCCAACATGCCGCGCTAAAACATTAATCGCGGCTCCCCCGTTAATAAAGTTAGCGACCATCTGGGCAGTGACGGCTTGGGGATAGGCGCTGACGCCGCTTTCAGCAATACCGTGGTCAGCCGCGAAGGTAAAGATGACCTTGTTTTTTAATGCAGGCGCTTCTTTTCCGGTAATCACTGCTACCTGCTTGGCCAGATCCTCAAGCCGGCCTAAGCTTCCTTGCGGCTTGGTTAAGTTATCCAGCCGGGCTTGTGCTTTTTCATTAAATAATTTATCGGTCTTTTTAATACCCTTGATTGTCTTATTCAGTAACTGCATATCTTTTTTCTCCTTTTATGATTAGCGGGATACCTGCCTGCATCATCACAACTTCATCGGCTTCTTTAGCGATCAACTGATTAGTACTTCCCAAAAGATCCCTAAATCTCCTGGCTGCTTGATTATCCGGAACTATCCCTCCACCCACATCGTTTGAAACAATGATCACCATAAACTTTGTCTTTTGGATGCCATCAACGAGATACTTGATCTTACGCATTATCGCGTTATCTTCCAAGCCTTGGCCCATAAGATTTGCTATAAATAAACCAAGGCAATCGATGATCACCGCCTCGCACTTACCATCGAGGCAAAGCAAGCTATGATGAATATCCTTACCATCCTCTACCACTTTCCAATGACGCGGCCGGGAGGCGCGATGTTTTTTTATCCGTTTTCTCATTTCCTCATCACCGGGCAGAGCCGTAGCTATAAAAACGACTTTCTTGGAGATTCTTTTAGCTATATTTACAGCCAAACTGCTCTTGCCGCTACGCGCGCCGCCAAAAATCAATATATTCTTTTTCATAATTTATTCGATTCTTCCGGCAAGTGAACCGTATCATTAATAATTACGACTTTTGCGGAAGTTAAACTGGTATATTCGATAATATTCAATGCCCCGTTATCCTGCTCAATCTCCCAGAATTTTTCACTGCTATACCCATAAGCGTCGCAAAGAATTACTCTGTTTGGGCCTCCGTGCGCGATCACTGCGATTGTTTCATTCTCCCCCGAACGCGAAAAAATAAAATCAATCTCACTTCTCACCCTCGCATACAAACTTTCCAACTGCTCAGCTTGCGGGATGCGCGCCTGAAACGGATTACGCAGCCAATCCGTATAAATATTTGCATACTTAGCCATAATTTCGTCGTAGGCCATCCCTTCAAAGATACCGAAACTCATTTCGGCTAAACCGTCTCTTTTTTCGATTTCCCTGTCAGGAAAAATAATCTCTGCTGTTTGATACGCCCTTTTCTGGCTGCTCGAATAAACCTTGCCTACCTTCTCCCCCTTTAGCCTCTCCCTGAGCATTTGAGCTTGATGAACTCCGCTATTGTTCAACGCGGGATCATTGGATCCACAGTAGCGCTTCTGAAGATTATGGTCTGTCTGGCCATGCCGTATAAGTATCAAGCGCAATGTGTTTTACTCCTTGTATAAACAAAAAATCCTTAAGCTCTTGAAACAAGAACCTAAGGATTGCACCCTGATTTAACTTAGTCCTTCCGCGAGGCTAAAAGCCATTGATCAGAATGGCTCTTTCGCTCTTATACAGGCAGGTCTTCTGGCTCGGGTATCAACCTACTCGCTTTTAGCCTTCCCATCCTTGCGGACAGTGGCTCTATCCAAGCTTTCGTTCACCCCTACAGCGGCGGGACCGCATCAGCTTTGGCCTTGCGGCCTACTGATTTCCCTAACCTATAATTAAATTGTCTATTTTACTCTACCACCACAGCTTTATTTGTCAACAAAATTTTTCTGTATGAATTTTTTGGCATCTCAATTCATATTTTATAATTACGTTGCGGACATGCTTAAACAGTTTTCCTGCCTGCTGGATTGAGTTATTAGAATAATTCTTTAATTAAATCGCTTTTATCTATTTTGAAATGGACAGCTATATCGCTTAAAATACTGCTCAGTGTGCCGATTTTAAGGTATTTGTGCGCGGGGATAGTGATATGGTGTTCGCCATGCAAAACAGTGGTAAGCCGTATATGACTGCCGGTTTGCCGGGTAATTTCGTAGCCGTATTTTTTAAGGAGTTTTGAGAGCTCTTTACCGCTAATCTCTCTGGGGAGTTTCATATCGCTATTACTTCATCTTTTACCATATGGAGCCGGACAATATGCGGAAGTTCCTTTGCGTCAAAATGGCATTTTACCGCGTCTTTAATATTTTCTTTCAGCTCGTCTAAGGTTTCACCTTCGGTATAGATAGAATAACCCAGACCTTTAGCGGTGTAGCCGCCTTCATCAGAAGTTTCAATAATAAATATAATTTCACTCATCGTTATTCACCCCCTATTGAAGTATACCATAGTTTTATTTATTTTTCTAATTTTATATTGGATTTTCCCTAATTACGTTACGACTGTAAAGGGAATAGAAACGAACCCATGTTTTCCAGAGGATACAATTTTCAGCTTAAACCCGCATCAGCGATAATCAGGGCCTCTCTTATGGCAACAGGTGTATCGCTGACATCATCCTCTTCTAACCTACAGACATCCATCAAACAGGAAATTATATCTGGAATGCGCCTATCCCATTCGCCTTTTAGCGCGCTGGAGGCCATAAACTCCTTGATACGCTCTCCGGAAGGAGTGATTCCCGCGCTAACCATATTCTGAAGCTGTTTAAATTCCTCATCCAGATTAATCTTGGCAAGGCTAGCCGATTGCGGCAGTTTCAGGTTCAGGCTGGAGGATGCGACTAAAGGCTGGGTAACGATGTTCATTACGCGAAAATCGATGCCGCCTACTTCTTCTGGCATCGATGCTGAGCGAAGCGAAGCATCAATACCGCCGGTTTTAACAGGGCTTGAAGTCTCAGAATTAGTTAGCGGCGAAGATCCTTTATAGTAATCTTTGACAATTTGTCCGGCTTCTCTCTCAAATTCTACCCTGTGAAAAACAGTAAATTTATCAGAATTTCTCAGGCCGTACTCAATAAATTCTTGCAGAAGAACGCCCTCATCTTTATAACGACGTACATCCGCACCCCCGCCATGGCGCCTTAGCATATCCTCACCATACTGAGGAATTGGTAAATTCATTTTACTTCGTAGGGAATCAAGAAACTTATAGAATAAGCCCACAGTAGTCACCGGCGAGCCGGCGGCGCCGGTTTCATACAGTAGCCTTTCCTTTATCTTGTCTGCTGATATCCATTGGGAAAATTCTATGGCTACATTTTTATGAGGGTTATTTTTCCTAAACTCAAGATTGATCCCTGATCTAGCAAATGCAAAATCAGCATCCCTCATCCAATGCGCTAATCGTTCATTCCCCGGAGAAGTTATACTCATTCCACTATCTCCTAATGAAAGTATTACTTTTCCACTTTCGGCTATATCTGCTAATATATATGCGGAATATTCTATTTTTCCCTTCAGTTCCGCATTTATCGGCAAGCCGACGGAAAGCTCCTTTGCTTTTTTTGTAGCCGCTTTCAAAATATTCTCGCCAATCTCCTTAAAATTTATATTTTTATTTGTCGGTAGAGTGCCTATTTCTAAAGTCAGCTCCATCGCAACGCCTCCTACTTCTTCTAATCTAACTTGACCAATAACTCCATACTCTGCCTTAGCCTTCTGGAGCTCCTGCTTAATAAAATCAATGAGCGCCGAAGGAATAGGAATAGTATAGTCCTTGCCATTTCTGATTTGTACATTTCGCGCAACAAATTCACCCCCATTTTCACCTTCTGGCTCATAGCTGTCTTCACCGAACCGATACTCATTTGAATCGAGGGGCGAGCCGGAGATAGCCGTTTCCTTAATGACTGGTGCCCTCTGATTTCGTAACTGACTAACTATTGTATCAATCTGTCCCTGCCATTTTGAGATAGCATCTATTGCTTCGTATAATTTCTTGCCATAAGCCCTGAACAAAGAGGTATGCTTATCTATGTCCTTATCGTTTTTCGCATATTCCGCGATGTTAGCATCATTCAAAGTCAGAGCATCGTTTAAATCTTTCATTATTGAATTTATCAGTTGTAGGTTGTCAGGGTAATATTCTAAACTTTGACCTAAGTATTCCTTTAAAGATTGCGCCTTTTGATGCAATCTTACTAGAATCTCCTTAAATGGATCTACCTGCCACTCTGCTCTTGGCTCTTTGGTTACTGGACGAAAATGTTCCAACTCCCAGAAATCGCTATTTCTATATCCACTATCTGAACTGCGGGAGTAGATATCATTAATATGATATGCCACATCTCCTCGTAACGACGCCGCAATAGACACGGTTGTATTTCTTATGTTTTGTCCTAATTCATTCATAATGTTTCCCTGCACCGGCGAGCCGGCGGCGGAAGCTTTGCTATTACCAATTTCTTGCCCACCTATAACTAGATTAGGTAAAATACTGCCTTCCACAGGAGACGCAGTAATTCCGACGAGTGATTTAGGCAGGTTTTTATCTCCTGTCGCCCTAAGGCCATTATAGGTTGTTGCGGGAGCAGTCATCGCAAAACCTCCGCTAAAATAGCTCCGGATTATTTGGCCGGTTGGGGTGTAAACCTGCTCTTTGAGGTTGTATTCGCCTTCGGTAAAGGACTTCTGGTAGGCTTTAAAGTAAGTGGCTTTAGACCAAGGTTCCTTTGAGGTAAGGCCGTTAAGATTACCGGAGTTAATGAGGCTGACGTAAAAGGGGACGGTCCCTTGAGCGCTGCCAGGGGACACTTTCCTTTTGAGAACTCCTTGATAGCTTTGACGGAAAGTGTCCCCTGGGCCGTTATCTGATAGGCCGTATCTTGCTTTAAACCAGCGGGCAAGGATCAGGGAATAGAATACCTGCCTTAGATTAGCATATTTTTTAGAGGTATTTACTTCTTTGGTGAGTTTGGGGATGATCGTTTCTTTTATAAGCTGGGTTGAATATTCATTGAGCACCTTTAACCTAGAATCTTTAAACTCATACTGAGCGTAGGGGACACTTTCCTTTTGAGCGTTCCCTAATAGCCCTGACGGAAAATGTCCCCTACTTTCGTTAGTCGAATTAGTTGAACTTAGGTAATCAGACTCGAGCATTACCTTAAGCGTGGATTTATAGATAAAGGATGAGTCAGAGGTCTCGCGCAGAATAATCTCACCCGGCACAATCCACGGACGGGTTAAGGTAGGGATGGTTATATTCTCATAACCGAAGAGTTCTTCGGCCTTTTTGTAGAGCTTATTCCAGTATTCCTTTCCTTCGGGAGTCTCAGGAGAAGTATATCTGGCAGTGTCTTTTTTAAGCTCGAGATCTGCCTCAAGCAGGACCTTGCCTAAGTCTGTCTGGGCTAATTCCGGCTCAATAATCTGATCCTCTGAGTCAGGGCGCAAGTTTACCCAGAATTTAGAGTCAGGAAGGGTTATTCCGATGAAGAAATACTTGAGGAGGGTTTGGGATTCGGATTGGAATTTAGCCTCATCCCAGGGGACACTTTCCTTTTGGGAGCTCCCTGATAGCTTTGACGGAAAGTGTCCCCTGGGCTGTGACGGAAAGTGTCCCCTGCTAGCGGAGAACTGGTCGCCTTTATCAAAGAGGAATTTGAAGTTATCGCTGTTTTGGTCATAGGAGAAATACCGTAGGTGCAGTGGACGGAATTTATCAACCGAAAGGCTGCTCGCCATCCGGGAAAGATGACCGGCGATATTCAGCTCAGCAGCAATCTGGGCAAAGCCTGCCTGCTGAAAAAACAAACCGAAGATTAAAAACATTGAGATTGTTTTACGAAACATTTTGTTCCTCCTCCTCTGATTCATAGGGGACACTTTCCTTTAAGCCGTCTCTTATAGCCCTGACGGAAAATGTCCCCTGCGGCTGGGGGGCTCCGCCCTCACAATGACGATAGTTATAAAAAATCTGTAGTAGGGGACACTTTCCTTTAAGCCGTCTCTTATAGCTCTGACGGAAAATGTCCCCTGCGATTGGCAGAAAATAGCCCCTGCTATTCACGCCTCCAAAAATAAAAAACCAGAAAGCTGACCCTTTGTCCAGCATTCTGGTTCTAAACTGCTTTTCCAGACGCTTTTGCCCTCCAGCAAGAGCGCTAACCTATTGATTAAAATGTAGCATAAATTTAAGCAATTTCAAGTTTTTTCACAGTTTTTTTACAGTTTTTTCACAAGGGGACACTTTCCTTTAATCCGACTCTTATAGCTCTGACGGAAAATGTCCCCTGCTATTTTTAGCTCTGACGGAAAATGTCCCCTGCTATTGGCGTGTCCCCTGCGATTGGCGTAGGATAAACTTTAGAAACCGTATAGTATCTACTAAAGGATTAATCTGACTCTTTTCTCCCCGATAAACAGTCTTAATCGGGACTGAGCGGATCTTGAAACCCATCCTTGAGGCGTTAATTAGGATTTCAGTCTCGATCTCAAAATTAGAAGTTTTTAATTCCAGCTTCTCAAGCACCCGCCTTTTAATCAGGCGGTATCCGCATTGCGTATCGGGAATTTTCTGTTTGCTCAAAAGCGAGATCAGCCAAGACATAAATCTGTTGGTGACAACCCGGATAAAAGGCATATCTTGTGTCTTGAGCATACGGTTCCCTACGACTATATCGGCATTAGGGTCATCTCCCAAACGCAAAAAATTCGGCAAGTCCTCAGGCAAATGCTGGCCGTCTCCATCCATTGTAATCACGGCGTCAAAATTATTTTCCAGAGCGTATTTAAAGCCTTTTCTCAAGCAGAGACCTTTACCTTCATTACTAGAGTTCTTTAATACCACTGCCCCCGCGCTTAGCGCAATTTGAGCGGTAGAATCATCTGAGCCGTCATCCACTACCAAGATGTGCGGGTTTATTGCTTTGATCTTTTCTACGAGGCCGGATATTTCCTTAGACTCGTTGAATGCCGGAATAATCACGCAGGTTTTCATTCTTTCCAAAATCTCCTAAACATATACCACTGTTCGGGGTAGCGCCGGATGTAATCCTCAAAAATAGACTTGTAGCTGGTAATTATCTCTCTCAGGTCTTTTTGGCTATCGCCACTGGCAGTATATTCAAGCGGCTTATTCATTACTAATTCAAAGCTATCATCCGCGTTCCTGAGCATAAACCCGGGGATAATCTTGGCCTTTGTCTGTAAGGCAAGGGCCGCCGGGCCCACAGGGAAAACCGCGGGCTTGCCAAAAAAATCTATAATCATCCCCTTCCCCGCGAAATCCCGGTCTCCAACTAGCGCCAATACCTCATTGCTTCTTAAACCTTTAAGACACCCTTTTGCCGCATTTCCCAGAGGTAAAACCTGCGTTCCCTTAATTTTTCTCTGCGCGTTAAAAAAGTCATCTACCATCTTTGATTTATGAGGAAGGGCAACGGTCATAAAAGGATAGCCTAATATTGAGATGACTACGCCTCCCAGTTCCCAGTTTCCCAAATGAGCGGTTACCAATATCGCGCCCGCGCCTTTGGATAAAGCCTCATCTATATAATGCAAATTTTTTAGCCGTACATTTTTCTTAAGGTATTCGGCGTCAAGTTTTTTGAAACGGAAAAAATCAACTAAATATTTAGCAAAATTGAGGAAGAGCCCTTTACGTATCTTTGAAATCTCACTATCAGGTTTATCCGGAAAGATCACCTTGAGGTTTTCGCCAACCGCCTTACGATCCCTGAAGGCAAACGCGTAATATATACCGGAAAAAAACCCGGCTATCCGATAGGCTGATTTCAAGGGAAGGCTCAAAGTAAACGCTTGGGCAAACCTGTAGAGAAAATAATTAAACATCGCAATTTTTTAACAGGAGCCGGGCAATATCCATACTGGCGTTGGGCTTGCTTATCCGTTTGGCCGCGTCCCTGAGCCGGCTTAATTTATCGGGATTTTCCAAGAGGTCTTCAATGACATAATTAATTTCTCCGGGATCCTCTACTTTAAGCGCCGCTCTTTTTTGGGTCAGATACGCGGTGTTATTCGCTTCTTGTCCGGGCAGGGGATTGACAATGATCATAGGTTTAGCCTTGGCTAAAACTTCAGAAGTAGTTACTCCGCCGGGCTTACTGATCACGATATCCGAAATATACATCAACTCGTTAATGTTCTGGGTGTAGCCAAAAACCAGTATCTTCTTTTTATATTTTCTTATCTTGCGCCTTAGAGAATTATACAGTTTGCTATTGGTGCCGGTGACGACAATCTCCTGAAGATCTTTATCTATTTTTTCCAAAGATTTAACAATCTTTTTTATCGGGCCCAAGCCCTGCCCCCCTCCCATAATTAATACTGTCGGAAGATCAGAGGAGAGCTTGAGTTTCTGAAAAATACCGCTTCTATCCAACGGATCATTAAATTTCGGATCAAAAGGAATCCCCAATGATTTTACTTTTCCGCTAGGGACCCCTTTCTTAATTAAACGCGAGGAAACATCCTCAGAAGGCGTAATGTAGCAATCTACAGCGTCGTAGATCCAGTAGGAATGCGGAACATAATCCGTTAAAACCGCGATTAAGGGAAGATTTGAAGCATAGGTTTTTTTGAAGTCGGCGACCATCCCGCAAGGAAAGGCCTGCGTGCAGACAACCGCGTCAGGCTTAAGCCTGTCGAAAAGGCTTTTTAATTTGGGAGAGTTGGTCTTATGCACGTTTCGCTTAGCCGCTTCAAGCGACTTTACAATTCGCGGATTATCATATAGATAATCCCAAATCCCGGGAGCAACCTTGATTATACCCATATAGATGCTATTGACTATTTTTTCAGCGACCGGATTTGTGTAATTAAAGGCATTGATATTTGATATTTCGGCGCATGGATCCAAGAGCTTTACCGCTTTTTCAATAGCCAAAGTCGCGTTGTGATGCCCGGATACTTCCGAAATATACATCAAAACTATACGTTTAGAATGCATAGGGATTTTAGAATTTCCCTTCCTGAGCTAATTCCAGAAATGCTTCTGTCACGCGAGGATTAAATTGCAGATGATTATACTTCTTAATTTCTTTGATCGCGTCATTTTTGTAGAGGGCGCTCCGATACGGCCTATCCGAAGTCATCGCGTCAAAAGAATCTGCTACGGATATTATGGAAGCGATCAAAGGAATTTGATCACCCTTTAATCCGTCAGGATAACCCCGGCCATCAGGCCGCTCATGATGGTATTTTATCCCCGCTAAAGAATGCTCCAGTTCCTTTATCGGCTTAAGGATGGTTACGCCAATCATAGGATGCTCTTTGATTTTATTCCTTTCGCCCAAGGTAAGGCTGCTTCTCTTGTTCAGGATTTGTTCGGGAACGCCGATCTTTCCGATATCATGCAAGAGGCTGGCTATGTGCAGGCTTTCGATAAACCTGCTATCGATGGATTTCCTGTTTTTTTGGGCAAGTTTTTTAGCTATTTCAATACTTAAATTAGTTACCCGCGTGGTATGGCCGTGCGTATAGTTATCTTTCGCTTCGATGGCAGCGACAAGGGCGATAGTCGTGCGCATAAAAAGCTGATGCTTTTTATCCAGCTCGGATTTTAACTCTCTAAAGAGATTGGCGTTCCTGATGGCCATGGACATATTCGAAGCCAGGGCGACAAAAAAATCCAACTCCCGGCCATTGAACCTGCTTCCGTCCTTTTTCTTACCCAACAGCAATATTCCTAATAGTTCATCCCGGTAGTAACTTGGGACGCAGGCAACGGTCTCAAGTAACCGCACCTGATACAAAACATCCCCTAAGAGATGCCTTAGCCGCTCTTTTGTCTGGCTGCTTTTGGAGGCGCTGAGCGCGTTTTCCAATGTTAAGACTTCGCTATTAAACAATAACCTGTTATCACGTTCCCGGAAGAAACGAATCAGAGAATCATCCTTATCAAAACAGGCCAGGCCTACGGGTATTTTTTTAGCCAAAGAGCCGCCGGAAACAGTCAACACATACGCCTGCCTCTCCGGTTTATAAAGCAGGATACTGGCGTGCTCGACCTTTATCTTATCAAGCATCATACGCACGATTATTTTGATAAGCAGATCCGGATCATGCACGAAAATCATATTCCGCGCGGCAGTCTCTAGTTCTTTTTTGAAATCGATAGGCATAATAGATTCTATCCGTAGGGGACACTTTCCTTTATAGGGCTTCGCGATAGCGCTGATGGAAAGTGTCCCCGCGGGTTAGTCGCAGAGGACACTTTCCTTTTAAAGGTTCCATTATTGCCCTGACGGAAAATGTCCCCTTCTGCTAGGGTTTGGAAAATGTCCCCTACTGTTGGGGTTTGGAAAATGTCCCCTACTCCTAGGGTTTTAATTCTCTTCTATGGTTCCCAACACATCCCCCACATTCGCCGCTGATCCTTCAACGATCAGGATCTCCGATAACCTCCCCGAGCAAGGACTTGGTAAATTAAATGTAGCCTTGTCGGTAGTGAGTTCTATCAAATCGTCTTTCTCACTCACTTTTTCTCCGACCTTGAAATACCAGTAGGAGACCATTGCCTTTCGCACTCCTTCACTTAACTCGGGTAAAATTATTTTGGTAGACATTTTATCTTCTCCTTAATACTATGCCTCTCTCCATGCAACTATCTGTTTGCTTAAAAACTGCACATTAGACAACGCGTCTTCTATCTGGTCAAGATTAAAGCTAATATTAACGCTTCCCGCCAACGTCGTATCTGCTTGGGCGGAGCTCTCGGCGACAATGGCACCATTGGTGGTCACATTACCAGTCATCGTCAATGTCCCGATAACGTAGATTATGCCGTTAAAGATCACCGTTCCGGAAAATTTCGCGTTGCCGTTTATAACCAGAATACCGCTTCCGTTAAGATTACCGGCTATATCCAAGGTGTGGCCCGAAGAAACATCTACCCAAGTTATACCGTCAACAGGCGTATTAAACGTACTATCGGTGTACAGATGAGCCGCGTCAGCTTTCATCGTTGTTTTTGAAATACCAAACATATTGGTAAAATTAATAGTATTATCCTCTTCTTTATACGTACCGTTGATCGTGACAGCGCTACCATGGATTTCCAATTCGGCAGTTGTGTCTATGGCATAAGGAAACTTTGAGCTATCCATACCCGCTGTCTTTACTGTGGCGGTCAAAGTCCTGCTTATGCTAGGGCCGCTCGGCAAGCTTACTGTCCCGATAGAAGTTACGGTCCAATAATTATTTGTACCCAGCACAGGTTGCACAATAGCACTAAAAGTATAATTATCCCCGCCAAGTTGTTCCGGGCCTACTCCGCTAAGCCCGGGGTTAGCCTTTACAGTAGCAATACCTGCTTCAGCCAGCCAAAAGGCGCGCATAGAATTAATATATCTATTGGCTAATTGGTTTTCATTTACAGCCTTAAGATAGAGCGCCGCCAGTAGAATAGAAAGAACCAAGGTTACTAGGAGTGAAAAAACCAGAACTACGCCTTTACGTTTATCCATTTCTTATCTTTACCAGTTCAAATAAATTGTAAGTTGTATTTTGACCGCCAATCACCTGGTTTTGCCCGAATATCCGAATAACGATCTGTTTGCTGGTGCCTAAATCAGTCGCGTTTAATGGAACAATTTGCCCGCCAGAATCTAAAGTATTAAAAAGATATTGGTTAACCGGAATATCAATATAATTAAAAGTCCACGTCTTAATTTGGGCTGGATCAGCCGGATCCGGCCCGCTGCGGGTAATTATTTTTTGAGCGGCATCATAAGTATATTCCACGTAATAGTCGCTCAATAAAAACGTATTATTCACGGTATCCCAGCCGGTGACCTGCTTGAACTTGATATGTGAACTATTGGGATTGTTAGCGACTTTAGCAATTTCCCAATTTACGGTCTGGTGGACATCTTTGACTATCCAATCCATCGCGCGCCTTACCTCTCCCTGAAGTTCAGCTCTTGCCGAACTTAAATTGAATGAAAGATTACCGGCGTTCATAGCATAAAATAATACAGCCATAATCACGCTTAAGATAGCGGCAACCAGGAGCATCTCAATTAAGGTCGTGCCCCTTAGTTTATTCTTGAGCGAAACGGGTAGTAAGCGTAAAGGCCCTTGTCTCATTTCTCTCATTCCAGACGACCTGCACAGTTATTGTATCTAAGGTTGAGGTATATATAGGGTTAGGAAAAGTAATGCTTTCACCGGCTAAATTCGTAAAGGTAGTATTATAGTTTCCGATATAGGTTTGGATGTCATTGAAATCCTGCTCCTTTATCTGCTCCAACGCGTATTGCGCATCATTGGCTGCGATAACACGGTTTCTGCTGGATTCATTCAGTAACATAGAATTGATAAATGCGAATAATGCTGAAATGCTGATGATCAATAAAATAACCACACCGCACATTAACTCAATTAATGAAAAGCCTCTGTCTCCTGATCGCATAATCTATCCCATTAGATTCTTCGCCCTTCGGGCTCAGAATGACACCATGACACGGTCTGAATGACATTATGACACAGTCTAAAATGACGGCTCGGCAACAGACCTATTAGCTAATAAACTAATAAACGACTTCTTTACCTGTTCAACGTTGGTCTCTTTCCCTGTTTCCGATTCAACAGATGTTACCATTATATCCATACCGCAGGGCCTAATCAAGGAAAAATTGATTAGGTCATCGCGTTTGATATTGATACTAAAGCCATGGAAACTAATCCAATTTCTTACGGCAATCCCGATAGAAGCTATTTTGCGCTTACCAACCCAGACACCGGTTAACCCTTCTTTTCTTTCTCCTCCGATTCCAAAGTCCTTCAAACCAAAAATGATTAATCCTTCAAGGTATCTTAAAAACCAGTGGATATCTTTCTTAAGGTAATTTAAATTTAATATCGGATAAACCGTTAACTGGCCCGGGCCATGATAGGTCACATCTCCTCCCCGTTCAACTTCATAAACAGCTATCTTTTTTCGGTCCAGTTCTATTTCTTTCGCGAGAATATTTGCTTTAAGGCCGCTTCTGCCGATAGTAATCACCGGATTATGCCGACAGATAAGTAAGGCGTGCTTCAGGCGCCCAGATTTCACTTCGGCAAATAGCTCTTTTTGCTTCTGCCAGGCGGTGTCAAAATCAACCAACCCGGGATCGATAATTTTTAAATTCATGATGGGACTATTGCGAAATGCCCGACTTTGCGTCATTCTGAGGCCGAAGGCCGAAGAATCTCGTCGATAACGAGATCCTTCCCCTTCCCCTTCACTTCGTTCAGGGTCAGGGTCAGGATGACGAAAAATGGCATTTCGCAATAGTCCCATGATTATTCCAGCGCTTCGGAGATTGATTCGGAAAGAGTAGGGTGGGCGAATATGCTTTGACGAAGATTTTTTATACTAAGAGAGTTTGCTACAGCTAAAGTTAGAATCCCGATTAATTCCGTGGCTTTTGGCCCGATAATCGAAGCGCCTAAAACTATCCCGGAATTTTGGCCTGAAATAATCTTTATAAATCCTTCCGCTTCATCCAATATGCGAGCCATCCCTGAACCCAGAAAATCGAATTTGTGGATATCCACACTTAGTCCGTTGGCTATGGCTTTATCTTCGCTCAGGCCTATAGAGGCAATCTCAGGATCGGTAAAAATACAACTCGGTACGCATGCCGCTGCGGCGCTCTTGCGATTATCTGGTTGGGCTATATTCTGTGCTGCTAAACGACCCTGGAAACTCGCAAGGTGGGCGAGCATTATTTTGGAAGCGCAATCACCCGCGGCGTAAATATTATTTATATTCGTGCAAAGATAATCATCGGTAATAATTCTACTCCTCTCTAACTTTAGCCCTAATTTCTCCAAACCTAAGCCCTCTGTCCGGGGAACCCTGCCCACGCAAACTAAAATAATATCAAAATCATCCGGATTTAAGCTGGAAGCGTCGGTAGCCGTATTTATCTTAATCCCTTTCTTCTTAAAAATATTTTCCAGCTTCCTGGCGGTTTCTTTATCCTCTCCCGGCAGAAGCTGGGGCATTTTTTCAACGACGGTTACTTTTGATCCCAGACTCAAGAAAAGACTGGCGAACTCGCAGCCAATAACTCCTCCTCCGACAATCAAGAGAGAACCGGGGATAGCTTTAAGCGAGAGTATTTCATTGCTTGAGAGTATTTTCTTAGCATCAAACTTAAATTGCGGTAATTCGTAAGGCATAGAACCCGCGGCAATAAGAATATTCTTAGCCTGAACCGGGCTGCTCCCGGAAACCTTTATTTCATTAGCTGATAAGATCTGTGCTTCTGCGGATAGAAAATCAATATCCTTAAGCATGGAGCGCATGCCCAGCCTAAGCTGTTGGATGATTTTATCTTTTCTTTCCTGAATCTTGACAAAATCAATCGCAGGCACAGAAGTGTTTATACCGAACGCGGAAGATTTTTTGACGAGATTAAATACCTTCGCGGATTGAATGAGGGCTTTGGTAGGGATACAACCTAGATTCAGGCACGTTCCGCCGATCTCCGATTTATCAATGAGAACAGTTTGAAGGCCTAATTTTCTTGCTTTTAGGCCCGCGTTAAAACCAGCCCAGCCTGCGCCGATTATCGCTAAATCATACATAAGAAAACTGCTCGGTTAATTTCCGGATAGATGCAGCTGAATTTAATAGCTCTTTCTGCTCGCCCTCGCTTAAATCCAACTCTATTATTTTTTCAATCCCGCTTTTACCCAGCCGAACTGGCACGCCAATGCAAATATCCTTAATCCCATATTCACCGTTTAGATACGCGCAGGCTCCCAGGATCTTCTTTTCATCTTTAGCGATAACCTTAACCATTTCAGCAACCGCGGCTGACGGCGCGAAAAAAGCGCTTCCGCTTCCTAAAAATGAGACTATTTCAGCGCCTCGCCCCACTGTTTTCCTGATAAGATCATCGACCTTTTCTTTGCTTAAGTATTCCTCAAGGCTTACCCCTTTAACTTTAGTATGCTTAACCAAAGGCAGCATACCTTCGCCATGCGCGCCAATCACTACCGCGTCTATATCCGAAGGTTCAAGGTTTAATTCTTGAGCAATAAGGTTAGCAAATCGCGCGCTATCCAAACTAATCCCCATCCCTAAAACTCTTTTTTTTGGAAAACCGGTAACTTTGGAGGCAAGACAGGTCATCAAGTCTAAAGGATTAGTCACTACTATAACCACTGCCTGGGGAGATAATTCTTTTATCTTTAGGCAAACTTCTTTTAAGATCTGAGCATTTTTGGAGAGTAGTTCTTCGCGGGCCATCCCGGGCCTGCGCGCGAGGCCGGCGGTGATCACCACGATTTGAGAATCTTTAATGCTGTTTATATCATCGGTACCTTTGATATTATAATTAACTTTCAGGATCGCGCGGGCATCCTCTAAATCCAAAGCCTTACCTTGCGCGATACCTTTAGCAATATCAACAAGAAGGATATCTCCAAAGCCGCATTGCGCGACGCGCATTGCGCTCAAAGCGCCGACATTCCCCGCTCCGATGATGCTTATTTTCATTTTAATTTTTTATTTTTTTAATGATCGCGTCGGCCATTTCCTGGGTGCCAACTATATTAGGATCATTGGGATCAGATTTAAAATCGTAGGTTACCGAGCGGCCCTCGGCAATAACTTCACTAACCGCATTCTCTAAATTACGGGCAGCTTTTTCTTCCTTCAGATATTCAAGCATTAACACCCCCGATAAAATCATCGCGGTAGGGTTAACCTTATTTTGGCCTTTGTATTTCGGAGCTGAACCGTGGACTGCCTCAAATACCGCCAGATCATCTCCGATATTCGCTCCGGGGGCAATACCTAACCCTCCGATAAGCCCGGCGCATAAATCCGAAAGTATATCTCCGTAAAGGTTAGGTAAAACTAAAACATCATAAACATTGGGCTTCTGTACCAGCTGCATGCTCATATTATCGACTATCGCTTCGTTAAAATCAATTCTACCCGCGTAATTTTGAGAGACCTGCCGCCCTACCTTCAAAAATAACCCATCAGTAAACTTCATAATGTTGGCCTTATGCACGATAGTCACCTTTTTCCGGCCGTGTTTTAAGGCATACTCGAAGGCAAACCTGACTATTCTTTCTGAAGCGCTTTTAGATATAGGCTTAATGGAAATACCCGAATCCGGCCGGATTTTCTTTTTACTCTGAGCCTCAATCTCTTGAATAAGTTTTTTTGTCTCGGGCCTGCCTTCTTCAAACTCTATACCCGCGTAAAGGTCTTCGCTATTCTCACGGACAATAACTAAGTCGATATCTTTATAAAGGCTTTTTACTCCGGGATAGGTCTTTACCGGGCGTACGCAGGCGTATAAATCTAAAGCCTGTCTTATCGCCACATTTACCGAACGAAAACCTTCTCCGATAGGCGTAATGATCGGGCCTTTCAGCGCGACTTTATTTCTTTTTATAGAATCAAGGGTCGCCTTAGGGAGCAATTCCCCTGTCTTCTCCAGGGCGTCGGAACCAGCTTCAGCCTTCTCCCAGTCAATCTTTACCCCTGTGGCCTCAACGCATCTCTTGGCGGCCAAACTCACCTCAGGGCCGATACCGTCACCGGGAATCAAAGTAATTTTATGCGGCATCTAAACCTTAAGCTCTCCGTGCTTTTTGTAATAATTAATAATCCCGCCTTCCTTAAGCAATTCCTGCATAAAATGAGGAAAAGGCTTCGCCGATAGATCGATATTTTTAGTTATATTCCTAACGATACCCTTATCTAAATCAATGTCGATAGAATCGCTCTCATTGATTTTATCCGTATCTGTCTCGATCAGGGCTAAACCTATATTGAACGAATTGCGGTAAAATATACGTGCAAAACTCTTTGCCAGCACAGCTACAATCCCTGCCTCTTTAATCACCAAGGGGGCTTGCTCACGCGAAGAACCCATTCCGAAATTTTTTCCCGCTACGATCATAGATTCACCCGGAGTGATCTTAGCCGGAAAATCGGGATCAATATCCTCCATAATATGCTTGGCTAACTCTTTCATATCAGTAATCGCGAACTTATATCTTCCGGAGATAATGAAATCCGTATTAATATTATCTCCTAATTTTATGGCTTTACCTGCTAATCTCATAGTTGCTTAAATTCATCCTGATTCTTAACTTTAGCAAGCGCTACATCCAAAGTGATTAAACCCTGCTTAATCAGCTCCTTTAAACATTTATCCATCGTCCTCATCCCATATTGCGAACCTGTCTGCATAAGCGTAGGTATCTGTTCAACTTCTTGTTCGCGGATCAGATTTCTTATGCCGGAAGTAGCAACCATTACCTCCGTAGCCAGCACCCTGCCCTTACCTGACGAATGCGGAAGCAATAATTGCGAAACCACGCCCTGCAAGCAGTCAGCCAACTGCAGCTTAACCTGTTGTTGTTGATGCGGAGGAAATACATCGATAATTCTTTCAATGGTTTGCGGCGCATCCGGCGTATGCAGGGTCGCCAGAACCAAGTGGCCTGTTTCCGCCGCGGTCAAGGCTGTGGATATAGTTTCCAGATCCCGCATTTCGCCTACCACAATTACATTGGGATCCTGGCGCAGCGTGTGCTTCAAGGCATCGGCAAAAGAACGCGTATCTGAATAAACTTCCCTCTGTTTAATCACGCTTTTTTTATTTGTAAAAATAAACTCGATCGGATCTTCAATACACATAATCAGGCATTCTCGTTCATGGTTGATCAAATCAATCATCGTAGCCAGAGTAGTGGTTTTGCCCATACCGGTAGGCCCGGTAACCAAAACTAAGCCGTTTGGCCGGCGGGCTAAATCGCTGATAATCTCAGGGAGCCCAAGCTTCGCGATGGTAGGGATTTCTAATGGCACGCGCCTAAATGCCGCTTCAGGAGAGCCTTTCTGTAAATGGACATTCACCCGAAACCTGTCTAAGCCCGGAAGGGCGAGTGAAAAATCAAGCTCAAGATCTTTTTCAAAGGCCTCTTTTTGGGCATTAGATAAAATACCATAGATCATCTTCTTTAAGCCCTCTTTATCCAGACGCGCTAAAGATGTACGCTGAAGAAGGCCGTCAATGCGCAAAATCGGAGGCTCATTCTCGGTTATATGTAAATCAGAAGCTCCTTTTTCGATGCACATTAAAAGTAATTCCCTTATTTCCATACTTGCCTCCTTAATGAGCCCAGCCAAAGGCGGGGCGATTTAACTTAGTAAAACACTTCGGCTGCCAAAAGAAATCCTGTCGTAGGGGACACTTTCCTTTAAAGAATTCCCAATAGCTTTGGCGGAAAATGTCCCCTGCGACTCGGAAAATGTCCCCTGCGACTTTATTTAGAGAAATATTTCCGGGTCTGTAATGCGGCCTTTTATCGCCGAAGCAGCCACGGTTGCCGGAGAAGCTAAATATATAAAAGCATTGGGATTACCCATTCTTCCCTTAAAATTCCGATTTGCGGTAGATATGACTATTTCTCCATCAGCAGGTATACCGCTATGTGTCCCTACGCATGGCCCGCATCCCGGAGCTAAAATTACTCCACCGGCTTCAATGAATGTATTTACTAATCTTAACTTGATCGCTTCCAGCAATACTGCGCGCGAACTAGGGGCGATAATCAACTTTACCCCGGGAGCCACTTTCTTACCTTTTAGTATTCTAGCAGCAATTTGTAAATCTTGCAACCTGCCATTTGTACAAGTCCCCAAGAATGCTTCGTTTATCTTTACACTTTTTAGTTCTATCGCCGGCCTGGCGTTATCTACGACATGAGGCAAAGCTACCTGGGCCTTAAGGCCTGATATATCAAACTCTAAAACTTTTTCATACACCGCGCCTTCATCCGCAAAAATAGATTTTATTTTACTTTTGGCAACCCCCCGCGAATTTAACCATTCTAGGGTTATTTGATCGAGCGGCATAAACCCGGCTTTGGCGCCCATCTCAACCGCCATATTACTCATCGTAAACCTGCCATCCATATCCATCCTATCAATTACCGGACCGCAAAATTCTACTGCTTTATAAGTGGCTCCATCCGCGCCAATTTCTTTAATAATATGCAGGATTATATCTTTGGCGAATAGAGACTTAGAGAGCTTCCCCTTAACGATAATCTTGATCGTTTCCGGAACTTTAAACCAATTTTTCCCGGTGGCTAAAGTAATCGCTAAATCCGTCGAGCCTACACCCGTAGAAAAAGCGGTTAAGGCCCCGTAAGTACAGGTATGCGAATCCGCGCCCAAAACTAAATCTCCCGGCAGAACCTCTCCAGATTCAGGAATTACCTGATGGCAGACGCCACAACCGATATCAAAAATATCCTGATCATAATCTTTGGCAAAGGATCGCATTTTCTTGTGCACTTTAGATACGCCTTCGCTTGGGCTTGGGGCGCTATGGTCAATCACCATACAGAAGTCAGTTTTTAAATTCTTCACGCCCAACTCCTTGATTCGGTCAATGATAATCGAGCTTGTCCCGTCCTGGCCAAAGGTAAAATCTACCTTGCATAGCGCGAAGTCGCCTGCTCTCAGGTCCCTGCCGGCGTGAGCGCCCAATATTTTTTCAGCTATTGTTTTTTTCATTTATAGTTCGTTCATTAAACGTATCTCGACGAAGCCGTAGGGGACACTTTCCTTTGCGTCAGAAAGGGACATTTTCCTTTTGAAGTACTAGTTAGAGCCCTGACGGAAAGTGTCCCTTTCTGCAGAGGTTGGAAAATGTCCCCTGCGGATCTATCTAAAACCCATTCAGCCATTCTTCTAACCTATCCATTCCCTTTTTTAGATTTTCAAGGCTGGCAGCAAAGCTTATGCGTATGTAATCATCCGCACCAAACCCATTTCCGGGAATTACGCTTAAATATTTTTCATCCAAAAGCCGGTTAGCGACATCTATAGAAGTCAAGCCGGTATTGGATATGTCACAAAAAATATAGAAAGCGCCTTGCGGAATAACCGGATTAATTTTCGGCATGTTCTTTAGCCGGTTAATACAATAGTCACGCCTTTCTTGAAATTGAACGCGGATTTTTTTATAGAAATCATCCGGAGCGCCTAAGGCGGCGATCCCGGCCTTCTGGGCAATGGAGTTGGTATTCGATGTTGAATGATCTTGCAGCCGCGCTATCGCCTCAGCCACAACAACCGGCGCGCCTAAATAACCGAGGCGCCATCCGGTCATCGAAAAACTTTTAGAAAACCCGTTGATTGTAATCGTTAAATCATAAATATCTTTACCAAAACTGGCTATAGAAACGTGTTTTAATCCGTCGTAAATCAGCTTCTCGTAAATCTCATCGCTGATTACAAAAATCTTATTTTCTACGCATATTTCGGAAATCCGCCTTAATTCCTCCTCTGTATATACGCAACCTGTCGGATTCGCGGGGCTGTTTAAGATAAGGGCTTTTGTCTTGGAGTTAATATGCCTGCTTAGCTCTTGCGCCCTTACTTTAAAATTATTCTTGGCTTGCGTTTCGATAAACCGGGGCAAACCTTCGCAAAGATTAACCATTTCAGGATAGCTTACCCAATAAGGAGACGGAATTAATACTTCATCCCCGGGATTAATTAAGACTAAAAAGGTATTAAATATGCTATGCTTAGCCCCGCAAGAAACCACTATTTGATTGGGGGCATACTCTAGAGAATTATCTTTTTTAAACTTTTCAGAGATTAATTTCTTTAATTCCGGGATACCGGTGGTAGGGGTGTATTTGGTGAAACCTGCTTGAATAGCTTCGACTGCGGCTTGCTTGACAAAATCAGGAGTATCAAAATCCGGCTCTCCCGCGGCCAAACTTACTATATCAAACCCTTCAGACTTTAGCTTCTTGGCTTTTGAGGTTATAGCAAGAGTCGAAGATGGCTTTACTTTCTTTAAACGGCTAGCTAACCTCGCTTCTATGCCCATAGGTAAGAAGTAGTTTTATAAAGAATCCCTTTCTTTCTTGAATATATTTCTTATTCCTCCTAAGAATTTCTTGACAGGCTTTTTGGTAACCGGAGGTTTTTCTTTAAGCATGGATTCCTGAGCTTCAGCCTTCTTTTCTTCAACCTCTGCCTTAGGAGCCACTTCAGTAGATTCTTTAACTTCTTCCCCTTTAGTTTCCTTTACCTTCTTGACTTTTTTTACTTTAGGCTTTAGCTCGGTAAGTTCAAAAATAACGATCTTCGCGTCATCGCCCCTGCGCTTGGTTAAATTAATAATCCGGGTATAGCCGCTCGCCCTTTTGGCAAAACGCGGTCCGATCTCATTAAAAAGGAGAGCCACCAGCTTGTGATCGCCTAAAATAGCAAACGCCTCCCTTTTCGCGCTCAAGGTATTCTTTTTTGCTAAAGCAACTAATTTTTCCGCTAAAGGCCTGACAGCCTTAGCCCTGGCTAACGTAGTCCGCATACTCTCATAGATAACCAGATTCCTTGCTAAGCTCCTAAGCGTAGCTTCATGCCAACTAGTGAAACGATTTAGTTTCAACCTTCTTTTTTTATGTCGCATATTTTTAAGCTTTCTTTATTTTTTTAGGATCAACTTGCATCCCTAAGGTCAGCCCCATACCCATAAGCAGCTCTTTTATTTCGGTCAATGATTTCTTTCCGAAATTCTTAAAGCTGAGCATCTCATCTTCTGTCTTCTTAACCAAATCCGCGATAATCCTGATCCCTGCTTCTCTCAAACAATTTGAGCTGCGCACGGATAACTCTAGCTCTGAAATCGGTAACCTTAGTTTCTCATACAGGACTATTTCTTCCTTAGTCATCTCTAGCTCTTCTTCGGCGATATCTTCGGGTAACTGCCCGAAATTAACGAATATATCGAGATGCCTCTGAAGTATATTTGAAGCGTATAATAAAGCATCCTTAGGGCTGATCGCGCCGTTGGTGAATACCTCCAGGATTAACTTATCATAGTCTGTGCGCTGTCCAACGCGGGTATTCTCCACGAAGAAGTTAACCTTTTTGATCGGTGTAAATACCGCATCAACCGGGATAACCCCTATTTCCTTATCTTCTTTTTTATTCGACTCGGCGGGAACGTAACCCCGTCCACGTGAAACTTCCATCTCAATATTCAACTTTGTATCCTTAGTCAAGGTGGCGATATGTAAATCAGGGTTGATAATTTCGATGGTCTCATCTACCTCGATATCTTTAGCCTTGATTTCGCCCTTAGAACTGGCTTTGATATATATACTCTTAGGAATCTTTGAATGTGAATTCAAAACCAGGCTTTTAATGTTCAGGATAAGCTCAGGGATATCCTCTAAGACTCCGGGAATGGCAGAAAACTCATGCTGGACTCCGGAAACCTTAACACTCGTTACCGCGCTTCCTTCAATTGAAGAAAATAATACCCTTCTTAAGGAATTACCAAGAGTTACGCCATAGCCTCTTTCAAAGGGTGCTGCGGAAAACTTCCCGTAGGTATTAGTATAGCTTGCCTCATCACACTCAAGCCTCTTTGGTAGTTGAAAATCTCTCCATTTTATTCCCATCTATTTTTCCTCCTGAAAGGTGCGTGATACTAGGTACACTATATCTGTCAATTACTTAGAATACAACTCTACGATCAACTGCTCTTGAATCGTCTGTTGAATATCATCTCTATCCGGTAATCTTAGAACTTTAGCGCTTAAATCTGCCGAATTAAATTCAAGCCAGGTTGGAATAGTCCTGTCTTTTGCTAATTCCAGATTTTCTTTAAGTTTCTTTTGGGCCTTTTCCTTAGCCTTAACCTGAATAATATCTCCCTGAGCAATGAAGTAAGATGGAATGTTAACCCGGCGCGCATTCACGGAGATCAAGTTATGCCTGACAATTTGCCTGGCCTGCGCCCGCGAAAGGCCAAGTCCCATACGAAAAACTACATTATCGAGCCTTCTCTCCAATAATTGCAAGAGGATCTTTCCGGTAACCCCTTTGGATTTTGAAGCGATTTGAAAATAGCGGCGGAACTGTTTCTCTAAAACGCCGTAGATCCTTTTTACTTTTTGTTTCTCTTTCAACTGCAGGCCGTAGTTGGAGAGCTTGCTCCTGCGCTTGCCTCCCTGGCCGTGCTGTCCCGGCGGATAAGCCCTTTTAGTTACGGCGCACTTTTCCGTTGTGCAGCGCGTACCCTTTAAAAAAAGCTTCTCTCCCTGCCTGCGGCACAACCTGCAAACAGCATCAATATAGCGTGCCATAAATTACACTCTCCTTTTCTTCTTCGGACGACATCCGTTATGCGGTATAGGAGTAACGTCTTTGATTAAAGTTATGATTAAGCCTGCAGCCTGAAGCGCCCTGATAGCGCTCTCACGGCCAAAACCCGGCCCTTTC
This sequence comes from Candidatus Omnitrophota bacterium, assembly GCA_030650425.1. Classification (GTDB taxonomy): domain Bacteria; phylum Omnitrophota; class Gorgyraeia; order Gygaellales; family Profunditerraquicolaceae; genus UBA6233. The sequence goes on from JAUSED010000009.1 coordinate 237,561, forward strand.
ACGCGTACCTCCACGTCCTTAATCCCGATCTCTTTGGCTTTTCTCGCCGCGTCAGCAGCGGCAATCTGGGCCGCAAACGGTGTAGATTTCTTTGAGCCGCTATAACCTACAATGCCCGGAGCAGACCAAACAAGCACATTCCCCTGCTTATCGGTTATGGTTATAATTGTATTATTAAAACTTGCCTGAATATGGGCAATCCCGGAACTTACCCCTCTGGCTATCTTCTTCTTTTTTGCCCTTTCTTTTGTCGCCATTAAATTTTCTCCTTTAATGAGCCCCGCCGTTGGCGGGGCGAATTAAGTTCGGCCAAATAAATTATGGCCTCACTTATTTCGCCGGCTTTGCCGCTGCCTTGGCTGGTTCCGCTTTCTTGATTATCGCCATATTGCCCCTGCGCGGGCCTTTTCTCGTTCTGGCATTAGTGCGCGTGCGCTGTCCTCTTGCCGGAAGCCCTTTTTTATGCCGTGAACCCCGATAAGAACCTATATCCATCAATCGCTTAATATTCTGTGAAATATCCCTGCGTAAATCACCTTCCAGCCGTAATCCGCTCTTTTGCAAAGTATTGGTAATCCGGGCGACCTCTTCTTCGCTTAAATCTTTGGCACGTTTAGATACATCGATATTTATTTCCTTAAGTATTTTATTAGCTAAGGCTCTACCTATACCATAAAGATAAGTCAAAGATATCTCAATCCGTTTTTCTTTTGGTATGTCAACACCCAATATTCTTGGCATTATCTTTCTCCTTTAACTATGAACTAATTAATCTACCCCTGCCTCTGTTTATGCTTCGGATTAGAACAGATTACCCTGACTACCCCAGCTCTTCTAACCACCTTGCACTTATCGCAAATTCGTCTTACCGATGCTTTTACTTTCATCCCGTTACAAACCTCCAAGTTCTTCACCCGTTACCCAGTTTGTAACGGGATTCATTTTATTTCACCCTAAAGGTAATTCTTCCCCTGCTCAGATCATAAGGAGAAAGCTCTAATTTTACTTTATCTCCCGGTAAAATCCTAATAAAATTCATACGCATCTTTCCCGATACATGCGCTAACACTATATGCCCGTTCTCCAGCTCAACCTTAAACATAGCATTTGGTAAAGCTTCAATGATTTTTCCTTCGGTTTCAATCAGTTCTTCTTTGGGCATATTTTATTACTAACAGTTAGTTAAAATTTCAGGCCCTTTTGCGGTTATCGCCACTGTATGTTCAAAATGCGCTGAAGGAAGCCTATCCTGCGTAACCGCTGTCCAACCATTATCCAGAATCTCGGATTCCCAACCTCCCATATTCACCATCGGCTCAATTGCCAAAACCATTCCTTCCTTCAGCAGCGGTCCTTGATGAGGCTGGCCAAAATTAGGTATCTCGGGATCTTCGTGTAAACTTAAGCCTATCCCGTGGCCGACGAATTGCCGGACTACGGAAAATCCGCTCTCCTCAACGAGCCTCTGAATCCGGGCTGATATATCAAATAAACGGTTTCCTAGCTTCGCTTCTTTTATCCCTGCGGCTAAGGAATCACGGGCAACTTCAATAAGCTTTTTTACTTCCGGCGATATATTGCCTATCGGTATAGTGATCGCCGCGTCTGAGAAATAGCCTTGGTAATTTACGCCTAAATCTATGCCTACAATATCACCTTCGGCTAATCTCCTATCCGAAGGAATTCCATGCACGATTTCTTCGTTAATCGAAGTGCATAATGTCGCAGGATATCCCCTGTACCCCTTAAAAGCCGGCAAGGCATTATTGGCGAGTACCAGCTCTTCCGCTAAGGCGTTAATTTCACGGGTGGAAACTCCCGGAGCTACGTATTTTTCCAATTCCCGCATTACCTTAGCCAGAATCGCGCCGCTGGTTTTAAGCATCCGAAGTTCGTCTTCAGACTTTAAGGGAATCATGCAATTTTTTACTAAGAGCGATTATCTCGTTAAGCACAGCTTCTGCCTCGCCATCGGCGCTCAGACGATACAATTTATTCTTTTGCTGATAGTATTTTATCAGGCCGGAATCCTCTTTTTTGTAAACCTCCAAACGCTTTTTAATCGTTTCTTCTTTGTCATCAGTTCTCTGAAAAAGTGAGGCTCCACACTTATCGCAGATGCCATTTTTATTTGGAGGCATGTTTGTCTTGTGAAAATTCGCTCCGCAGGCGCTGCAAACCAATCTTCCTGACAACCTCTGGATAATCACGCTATCGCTAGAATCCAGATAGGCAACCATATCTATATCTATATCCTTCTGCTTAAATATGCCCTCGAGAGTAATCGCCTGAGCAAGGTTTCGCGGATAACCGTCAAGGATAAAACCTTTCTTTACGTCTTGCTGGGTGAATCTTTCAAAAAGCATCTTACTCATCAACTCGTCTGGAACAAGCAAGCCGCGTTCCATAAAATCTTTAGCTTCTTTACCTAACGCCGTCCCTTCCAAAACATTCCGCCTTAAAATATCTCCGGTAGATATGTGGGCCAGGTTCATTTTATCCGCTAATCTTTTAGCTTGAGTACCTTTACCCGCGCCTGGAGGACCTAATAGGATAATTCTCATATATTCCTTTGTTACCTTCTGCCCTTAATATGGCTGCCTTTGATAAAACCTTCGTAGTGATGCGTAAGTAAATGCGATTCTATCTGTTTTAAGGTATCCAACATCACTCCAACGATGATCAATATACCGGTACCTCCAAAGAAAGAAGCTACCAAATATGGAACTTTCAGCCAAGCCATAATAAAATCCGGAAAGATGGCAATCACCACGATAAATGTCGCTCCCGCCAGAGTAATCCGAGTCATCACATAATCTAAGAACTCCGCCGTGGGTTGGCCCGGACGTATGCCCGGAATAAAACCGCCGTATTTTTTCATATTCTCAGAAAGATCCTGAGGATTGAACACAATAGCAGTATAAAAATAACAAAAGAACATGATTAAGAGCGCGTAGACAACGCTGTAAAGTATATGCCCGCGGATTAAACTCTCCGCAAATCTCTGAAACCCCGGGTTAGGAATAAATGATGCCAGAGTCGCAGGAAAAAGTATGATTGACTGGGCAAAAATAATCGCGATAACTCCCGAGGTATCTACCTTTAAAGGTATATAGGTAGACTGTCCACCGTAAATCTTTCTCCCCACAATCCTGCGCGCGTATTGAACGGGAATTTTCCTCTGCCCTTGAGTAATCATAATCACCGCGAAAACTACACCTATTAAGAATGCGGCCATAATGATCAACGTAAAGGGCTGAATCTGGCGGCGAGCGGAAGCAAAAGGCGAAACCAAGACGAATAACTGATGCATGGCTGCCGGGATTCTAGAGATTATACCCGCGGTAATCACTAAGGATATACCATTACCGATGCCCCTCTCTTGAATCTGCTCACCAAGCCACATAATAAAGATTGTCCCAGTAGTCAAAGTCAAAACAGTAATAATGCGGAAACCCCACCCCGGAGACATAACAATCCTTAAGCCTTCGAAACGCGCCGGATTTTCCAGCCAGAGAGCTATAAAATACGACTGAATCAGAGCTAAAGCCACCGTACCATAACGCGTAAATTGATTTATCTTTTCATAACCTGCTTTTCCCTCTTTAGCGATCTTTTCCAAAGCAGGAATTACCGCGGTCAATAGCTGTAGGATAATCGACGAGGATATATAAGGCATAATCCCCAAGGCAAAAATGGTCAACTTCTCCATAGCGCCGCCGGAAAACATATTAATTATGCCAAAGATCGTTCCGCCTTGCGTGCGGGAAATACGGTTAAAAAATTCTGCCAGGGCAGCCCCGTCGATCCCGGGAGTAGGAATATAGCAACCGACCCGGTATACGGCGATCAACGCGCCGGTGATAATCAAACGCCTTTTTAAATCAGGGATCTTGAAAGCATTGATTAGCGCGCTAAACATTTGCTCTCAGTAGTATAATTTCCGCGATTCCGCCTGCCTTCTTAATCTCTTCGGAGGCTTTTTTAGAGAACGCGTGAGCCTGCACTGTGAGAGGGTTCTTTATAACGCCTTCCCCAAGTATCTTAACCAGTTTATGTTCATCTTTAATTAAGCCTTTTGCCCTTAATAGTTCCGGATTAATGATCGCCTCCTTAATCTTTGCGAGATTCGCCAAGTTAACGATCTGATATTCCTTTTTAAAGTTACTATTAAAGCCGCGTTTAGGCATCTTCCGGATTAAAGGAGATTGACCTCCTTCAAAACCTAAATAGAAATGCCTGCCAGCGCGGGAAGTCTGTCCCTTACTGCCTCTGGTCGAAGTCTTTCCATGCCCTGAGCTGGATCCTCTCCCTAAGTATTTCCTGCCTTTATGAGCTCCAGCCGGAGTTTTCAGGTTAAATAAACCAACTAACTGCGGATAATCTAATTCTGTTTTCTTAATTTTTTTGACGGAAGTTTTGCTTTTCATTTTAGGGCTTTAGGCTCTTTAGACCCTCAACTGTAGCTTTAATAACGTTAATAGGATTATTGGATTTAAGGCACTTGGTTAAAATATCTTTAATTCCTGCCGCTTCGCAGATCGCGCGCACCGGGCCTGCCGCGATTACGCCTGTTCCTTCTGATGCCGGCTTAAGCATAACCTTGGCCGCGCCAAAGTGGCCGATAACTTCATGAGGAATGGTCGAGCCTTCGAGTTGAACCCTAAAAAGGCTTTTCTTGGCTTTAGTTAAGGATTTACGGATGGCATCAGCTACTTCGTTAGCTTTATCCAGAGCAAAACCAACCCTGCCCTTTGAATCGCCGACAACTACAAGCGCGCTAAAATGCAGCTTCTTTCCGCCTTTGGTAACTTTAGTTACGCGGTTAATCGTAATAACCTTCTCGATTAATTCCGGTTGATGCTCAATATTTAATTCGCGCATAATTTAAAACTCCATTCCGCCTTTTCGTAAAGATTCGGCAAATGCCTTTACTCTTCCATGGTATAAATAACCCGCACGGTCAAATATTATTTTACTGATACCTTTCTCTTTAGCCATTTTGGAAAAGGCCTCTCCGAATAAAATTGCTGATTTAATATTTCCGTAAGCTATGCCTTTTTGTCTGAAATCTTTATTCGCTGTAGAAAAAGAAAACAACACTTTATTCTCAGTATCATCAATAATCTGGGCTGAAAGATTATTCAAAGAACGCCGGATAACTAAACGCGGCTTATCCTTGGTCCCCTGCATCTTCATTCTGATCCGGTTATGTCTTTTAACCCTTAAGAGTTCTTTTCTATTCATTTTATTTTCCGCCGCTGGTTGCTTGAGCCTTGCCGACTTTCTTTTTCACGTATTCTCCGACGAAACGAATCCCTTTACCTTTATATGGCTCAGGAGGGAATATGGCGCGTATTTCCGTAGAGATCTTACCTACTAACGCCTTATCAATACCTCTGACTACTATTTGCGTTGGCTTAGGAGTCTCTACTTTTATCCCCGCGGGAATAGTAAAATTCACCGGGTGAGAAAAACCTAAACTCATATTCAAATTATCTCCCTGCACAGCCGCCTTAAAACCAACTCCGATTATTTCAAGTTCTTTTACATAGCCTTCGGTAACTCCCTTAATCATATTCACGATCAAAGCCCGGTATAATCCGTGCAGTGATTTATCCATCTTGGTATCCGCTACGCGTAAAACCTTTACTTGCCCGTCTTTGATCTCTAGACTAATCCGGGGTGAAAGAGGCAAGTTTAATTTACCCTTCGCGCCTTCTACCAAAACAGCATTATCCTTGACTTCGATTTTAACTTCTTTAGGGACAATGATCAGTTTCTTGCCTATTCTAGACATATTTCCTTCCTTACCAGATATAACCGATTACTTCTCCGCCCAAACCCTTTTCTCGGGCATCTTTATCCGTCAGAATTCCTCCGGAAGTAGAAACAATCGCTAAACCTCTTCCTCTTAAGACTATCGGAACCTTTTTGTGTTTGACGTATAAACGTAAGCCAGGACGGGAAATACGCTTGATATTCCTAATCGCGGATTTACCGGCGACATATTTTAAGTAGATTCGGACTTGGCCCTGTTTTTTATCCTCAATCAATTTAAAATTATCGATATAGCCTTCTCTCTTAAGGATATCCAAGATCGCTTTTATCATATTGGAAGCCGGAACGTCTACGCTATCTTTCTTGGTCATAATGGCATTACGTATAATCGTAAAACAATCGGCTATTAGATCTGTTCTTGACATTTTTTCCTCGATTTTGGGTTACTTACCAGCTTGCTTTCTTTATTCCCGGGATCAAGCCCTGCCAGGCTAATTCTCTAAAACATATGCGGCACAATTGAAACCTGCGCAGATATCCTCCGCTCCTGCCGCAGATCGCGCAGCGATTATGTTTACGCGTCGAGAACTTTGCCGGCCTCTTCCATCTTGCAATCTGTGAATTTTTCGCCATATCCTTCCTTAGTCCTTGTCGGTTTTAAAAGGCAAGCCGAACAATTTCAATATAAGGCGGGCCTCTTCTTTATTTCTCACGTTCTTAATTACAAAGGTTATATCCATGCCTTGCGTGCGGGTCAATTTATCATAATCTATCTCGGGAAATATCCCCTGCTCGCTAAGTCCCAAAGTATAATTCCCCGCCTGGTCAAAGGCATCGGGAGAAACCCCTCTAAAGTCGCGTATACGCGGCAAAGCGATATTAAGCAATCTATCCATAAATTCATACATCATCGCCCGGCGTAAAGTCACCTTACAGCCAATAGGAGAATTTTCTTTAAGCTTAAAATTTGAGATCGCTTTCTTTGCCCGGCGCATAATCGACTTTTGTCCTGTGATTGCCGCTAATTCATCCATCGCCCTTTCTAAAATTTTAACATCTTGCAGTGCTTCACCTACCCCCATGTTCACCACTATCTTATCTATGCGAGGGCAGGCCATTCTATTCTTCAACTTTAATTCCTGCATCATCTGCGGGACTATTTCTTTCCTGTATTTTTCCAATAATCTAGGTACCATTTTATATTACCTCTTTACAAGCTTTACAAACCCTGGACTTTGTGCCATCTTTAAGAATTAAAAATCCTACTCTCGTAGCCCGATCGCAGTGTTTACAGACTAACATAATATTGCCCAAGGCAATAGGCATCTCAATTGAAACGATCCCACCTTGAGTATCCTGACGCGTCTGGCGCTTATGTTTTTTAGCCAAGTTTATTCCTTCCACCAGCGCGCGGCCATTAGCAGAAAAAACCTGGACAACCTTTCCCTTTTTCCCTTTATCTTTCCCTTTTATGGCTTGAACGATATCGCCTTTTCTTATTTTCTTCATTTATATTACCTCGGGAGCCAAAGAAATAATCTTGGAGAAATTCCTATCCCTTAATTCGCGGGCTACCGGCCCGAATACACGCGTGCCCCGGGGATTAGACAGTTTATCAATAAAAACTAAAGCATTCCGGTCAAACCTTAATACTGACCCATCCGAGCGCCTTATCGCCTGGCGCGTCCTGACAATAACCGCCCTTGCCACTTCTCCCTTTTTAATCGTAGCGTCGGGAGATGATTCTTTAATGTTCACGTTAACCACATCACCGATCTCGGCATTGGGACAATTCTTTTTACCCAAAACTCCGATTAAAGACGCACGCTTTGCGCCGGTATTATCCGCTACATCTAATATAGTACGCAACTGGATCATTTAATCTCCTCGTCTTCCTTCGGCTTCGCCGATTGGCGAACCGGCAAAACAGGCTCTTTAATCTCGATTTTATCGACAGCCCGCGCTTTTTTCACAATCTCCAGGACTCTAAAATGCTTATCCTTGGAAAGCGGCCGGGTTTCTTCTATGCGCACCGTGTCGCCAAGTTTAGCCAGACCTGCCTCATTATGGGCTTTAAATTTATTGTAACTTTTGGCTACGCGGGAATACTTGGCGTGTTTACTCATGCGCATCACGCGCACAACCACTGTCTTCTGCATCTTATCGCTTATTACCGTACCTGTGAATTCTTTTCTCTTACCCATTTTTTATTCTTTCTTTGTATTTAATGCTGTCTCTACCACCGCTAATTCCCTCTTAACTAGAGAAAACAAATGCGGCTTCTCAACTCTACCGGAATAACGTTGAGCATTAAGTTTAAAAAGCTCATCCTTGAGAGATTTCTCTTTATCTAATAATTCCGCTTTTGATAAATTGATTAATTCTTTTGCTTTTAGTCTTTTGGCCATATTATTTATGTATACGCGTTATAAACTTCGTCCTGAGCGGTAATTTATAAGCAACCAGCCTGAAGCATTGACGGGCATACTCTTCGGGAACACCCCCTAACTCAAACATTATCTTACCTCTTCTAACTACGGCTACCCAATGATCAAGGTCGCCCTTACCTTTGCCCATACGCACTTCTGCCGGCTTTTTGGTTATGGATTTATCCGGAAAAACCCTGATCCAGAGTTTTCCTCCCTTATGCAGCTGCCGGGCGATAATTACGCGCGCCGCTTCAATCTGGTTATTTTTTAACCAGCCATTTTCCAGACTCTTCAATCCAAATTCACCAAAGGCCAGATCCGCGCCGCTGGTGGCAACTCCCCGACGCTGTCCCTTTTGCAATTTACGGTATTTTACTCTCTTAGGCATTAAAGGCATTTTAATTCATCCCCTTCTTAGCCCTATCTTCCTGGACGTTGCTTGCCGTTTCCTGAATAACTTTTTTTTCCAATACATCTCCTTTATAAATCCAGACTTTAACGCCTATGAGCCCATAAGTAGTAAGACTCTCGGCAAAACCATAATCTATATCTGCGCGAAAAGTCTGTAAAGGAACTTTTCCGATCTTATAAGTTTCAGTGCGGGACATCTCTGCGCCATTAAGCCGGCCGGCGCAACAAACCCTTATGCCTTTTACCCCGGCATTGATTGATTGCTCCATAGCGCGTTTTACAGCCCTGCGAAACGCAACTCTCTTTTCCATTTGGAAAGCGACGTTTTCCGCCACCAGCTGCGCATCCCAAGCGGGATTCTTTACTTCTTCAATATCAATGGCTATTTCCTGCTTGACCATAGTATTTAAATCATCTCTTAAGCGCTCGATATCCGCGCCGTGCCTGCCGATGATCAATCCTGGACGGGCGCTGAATATCCTGATCCTTATTTTATCCGCTAACCTGTCGATGACGATCTTAGAGATCGCGGCCTGTTTAAATCTTTTCTTGATAAATTTACGGATATTGTAGTCCTGATAGATAAACTTAGGATAATCCTTGTGTCCGGCATACCAACGGGAATGCCAGTTTTTAATAAAACCGATCCTTAAAATTAACGGACTAACCTTTTGCCCCATGTATTTATTCTCCTGATTTCAAATCTAATTCGATTTTGATATGTGAAGTTCTTTTTAAGATCGGCTGCGCCCGGCCAAAAGCAGCAGCTTTAAACCTTTTCCAGCTTGGACCCGGATTACATACGGCCTTAGAAACATAAAGCTGGTCGATGTTAAAACCTTTGACCTTAGCATTGGCAATCGCTGATTTTAAAATCTTGATCAGGTATTCTTTCGGACGCTTATTGATGTTTAGAAGAATACTCTGGGCTAAGACGGCATCCTTGCTGCGGATAAGATCCATTACCTGCCCGACCTTTCTCGGTGAAACTCTCAAAAATTTTCCTTCTGCTTTAGCGATCATCTTAAGTCTTTTCTAACGCCTTCTTGGCTTTTACGCCGCCGTGTTTCCTGAATATGCGGGTAGGAGCAAATTCTCCCAGTTTGTGGCCGACCATATTTTCAGTCACAAAAACCGGGACATGTTTTTTCCCGTCGTGAACAGCAAAAGTCAAACCTACGAAATCCGGGATGACGGTCGAGCTCCTTGACCAGGTTTTAATCGCCTGGCGCGTCCCGGACTTACGCAACTGATCAACTTTTCGTAACAATCTCTCCTCGACAAAAGGACCTTTTTTTAATGAACGCGGCATTTTATGGTTTCCTTCTCTTTATGATGAACTTATTGGAATATTTTTTACGATTTCTGGTGCGATAACCTTTAGTAGGCTTGCCCCAAGGAGTAACCGGATGCGGATTACCCTGGCCTGACTTTCCTTCACCCCCGCCATGTGGATGATCCACAGGGTTCATCGCTAAACCTCTTGACTGTGGCTTTACGCCAAGCCACCTATTTCTGCCTGCCTTACCTAAATACAGCGCTTCATGTTCCACATTCCCCACTTGGCCAATAGTAGCATGGCAATCAAGACTGACCAGCCTCACCTCGCCGGAAGGAAGCTTTATGTGGGCATAGTCCCCTTCTTTAGCCATAATCTGGGCGCTGGAACCAGCGGAACGGACAACCTGACCGCCTTGGCCTTTGCTCAATTCTAGATTATGGATAAGTGTCCCTGAAGGCATATGCCTTAAGAGCAAACAATTACCAGTCTGAATTTCTATATCCTTTTGATTGCTTGAAATAACCGTCTGCCCCACATCCAACCCCACAGGAGCTAATATATACCTTCTCTCCTTATTTGGATACTCGACCAAGGCGATCCGGCATGAACGGTTAGGATCATATTCAATAGCGATTATCTTAGCCGGAATCTCAAAAATATTCCGCTTAAAATCAATAACTCTTAGCATCCTCTTATGCCCGCCGCCGCGATGCCTAGAAGTAATCCTTCCGTAAGAATTTCTGCCACCGGATTTCTTTAAAGGCCGCAACAATGATTTTTCCGGCTTATCCTTGGTAATTTCAAAGAAATCCGGGCCGGTCATATGCCTGCGCGAAGGTGTTGTTGGTTTAAAGTATTTAAGTCCCATCTTATGAACCTACCTCTATTTTCTGTCCCGCCTTTAAAGTAACTACCGCTTTTTTGGAATCCGGAGTACGACCTAATTGATGGCGTACCCTTTTTAATTTACCAAAAGAGATAAAAGTATTAACATCTTTGACTTTGACCTTATAGAGCTGTTCAACCGCGCTCTTAATCTGGATCTTATTCGCTTTTATACCTACAAGAAAAAGATACTTGGCACTCGGCTCATAGACCGTTGACTTTTCCGTACGCATCAAAGACTTGATTATATCCTGCGCATAATTCATTTGGCCAGCCTTTTAGTAAGCTTGGTTAAACCGTCTTTAGTAATGATTAATTTTTTATGCGCTAACACTTCATAGACGTTGGTATCAGAAGCAAGATTGAATCTTAAGAAATCGATGTTCCTTAAAGCGAGTTTGGCGTTAGCGCCAGCCTCGTTCAATAGTAAAAGCACAGACGAGCCTTTCTTATTTTTAGCAGCGCTCACTTTAAGGTTAGTAAATAACTTTAGCGCTTCTTTAGTCTTGGTTGTATCCAGCTTGAGTTCGTCCAATATGATAAAATTATTCTCTTTCACTTTAGCGTTAAGGCTTGATTTTAAAGCCACTGCTTTTATTTTATCAGGAAGGGTGTAAGAAAAATCCCTTGGATGCGGCCCAAAGATTACACCGCCATGCCTCCAGAGAGGAGAACGGGTTGAACCTACGCGTGCCCGGCCTGTTCCTTTTTGTTTCCAAGGTTTTTTACCACCGCCGGATACTTCGCCTCTTGTTTTTGTGGCGGCTAGACCTTTTCTCTGATTAGCCCGATAGGCAGTAATCGCCTGATAGATGGCTTCAGAGTTGATTATGCCGTCAAAAACCGAAGCATTTAATTTTACTTTATCTACTTCTTTGCCTGCCGTATTATATATAGGTAAGGTAATAGCTTCCATTTTTTATTTCTTAGTAGGCTTTGCTTTAGTCGTAGCTACGGGATTTTTAGCCTTAGCCGACTTTTTTATGGCTTTTTTAATAATTAGATAACCGTTTTTAAATCCCGGAACAGCACCCTTTACTAAAAGTATATTATTTTCAAGATCGATCTTGACTATTTTCAGGTTCTGGGTGGTTACCCCGATAGCTCCCATATGCCCGGGCATATGATGCCCTCTCCATACTCTTCCAGGAGTAGTAGTTGAACCTATCGAACCAACACGCCGATGCGAAGTTGATCCATGAGTCATCGGACCGCCATGCCAATGCCAGCGTTTCATCCCTCCCTGAAAACCTTTACCTATAGATATACCGCTGACATCTACAAAATCTCCCGGAGCAAAGATATCCAGTTTGATCTCTTCTCCAACTTTATATTCTTTGGAAGGTTCCTTAGGAAGTTCTCGGATAAACTTACGGCAGACAATATTTAATTTTTTAAAATAGCCTGCCTGGGGCTTCTTTAAACTCTTCTCTTTAACCTCATCAAACCCCAATTGGATATTTCTTTCCGTAATTGCTAATACCGGACAAGGCCCTGCCTCCATCGCTGTGACGTTCACAAGAGAACCGTCCTCAGCAAAAATCTGTGTCATGCCAATTTTTTTGCCTAATATTCCGATCATTTTATTTCCACATCCACCCCTGAGGGCAGATTTAATTTCCTCAATGAATCAATCGTCTTAGCTGTTGGTTCGAATATATCGATGAGTCTTTTATGCGTGGATAAATCGAACTGTTCGCGGGACTTTTTGTCAATAACCGGAGAACGTAAGACCGTATAGATTTCCCTTCTGGTAGGAAGAGGAACCGGGCCGGCGATTTTGGCGCCGGTCCGTTTAACAGTCTCAACGATCTCTAAAACCGCCTGGTCCAAGAGCCGATGATCATAAGCTTTTAATTTTATGCGTATCTTTTGTGCGACTGACATATTTTATGAGCGCTTGACTTACGAACACACGGTGTGAGTAAGTCAATGCGCGAATTAACTCAGCCCTTACATGCAAGGGCTGAGTCACTTAAGCAATAATTTCTGTAACCACGCCTGCGCCTACGGTGTGCCCGCCTTCGCGGATAGCAAAACGCGATTCCTTTTCCATGGCAATGGGCGTAATTAATTCTACTTCAAAATTAACATTATCACCTGGCATAACCATTTCTACCCCCGTCGGAAGCGTTACATTTCCGGTAACATCGGTGGTGCGAAAATAGAATTGCGGCCTGTATCCCTTAAAGAACGGCGTATGCCTTCCACCTTCTTCTTTAGTTAAGATATAAACCTGGGCCTTGAATTTGGTATGAGGTGTGATGGACTTAGGAGCAGCAATAACCATACCGCGCTCGATATCACTCTTCTCAACGCCTCTTAAGAGCAACCCTACATTATCTCCGGCATGCCCTTCATCAAGTAGCTTACGGAACATTTCGATTCCGGTAACTACTGATTTCTTTACTTCAGGCCTTAGACCGATAATCTCAACTTCTTCACTAAGCTTTACCTTGCCGCGCTCGATTCTTCCAGTGGCAACGGTACCTCTACCCTCAATACTGAATACGTCTTCAACCGCCATCAATAGAGGTTTATCCAAATCTCTAACCGGTAAGGTAATAAAATCGTCGCAGGCTTTAATTAAATCTAAAATTGGCTTACAATCCGCGCTTGCAGGATCGTTCACTGCAGCCATTGCTTTAGAAGCGCTGCCACGGATAATCGGAGTTTTGTCTCCGGGATACCCATATTTAGTAAGTAATTCTCTGACTTCCATCTCAACTAGATCTAAAAGTTCATTATCCGTGACTAAATCTACTTTGTTTAAAAACACGACCATGGAAGGAACATTAACCTGCCTTGCCAAAAGTATATGTTCTCTGGTCTGAGGCATAGGGCCGTCAACTGCGGAAACCACCAGAATAGCGCCATCCATTTGAGCGGCACCGGTGATCATATTCTTGATATAATCGGCGTGGCCTGGACAATCAATATGAGCGTAATGACGGCTATCTGATTCATACTCAACGTGGGCAACAGAAATAGTAACGGTCTTGGTTTCGTCTCTGACCGTTCCACCTTTAGCAATATCAGCATATGCCTTTGCGGTAGCCTTACCCAACTTAGCCGAAATATTAACAATAGCAGCAGTCAATGTCGTCTTACCGTGATCGATATGTCCGATAGTTCCGATGTTTACGTGTGGCTTACTCCTTACAAATTTCTCTTTAGCCATTTTTCCTCCTCTTTTTTAACGAAAACTTTTCCTCGTAGAACCGCTAGCTGCGTAACCCGTAACGATTTTTTCTGCTATATGTGCAGGCACTTCGGTATAAAACGAAGGCTCCATTGTATAGGATGCACGGCCTTGTGTCAAGGATCTTATTATAGTCGCGTAATTAAAAACTTCGGCTAACGGAATATTCGCTCTAATCGTCCGCAGGTTAAGACGCTGGGCGAGCGAGATTATCTTCGCCCGACGGGAACTTAAGTCCCCGATCACCTGCCCCATAAATTCTTCCGGTACGATTACTTCCATATCCATAATCGGCTCTAATAAAACTGGGCCGGCTTTTTTTAATCCCTCGTTAAAGGCGAGGGATCCGGCCATCTGAAAAGCTAATTCCGAAGAATCGACTTCATGGAATGACCCGTCAACCAGAATAACCTTTACGTCAGTAACCGGGTAACCTGCCAGCACTCCTGATTTTGCCGCGCCAAAAACTCCCTGCTTTACCGCGGGAATAAATTCACGCGGAATAGCCCCGCTTTTTATTTTATCTTCAAAAGTAATCCCTGTCCCGGGAGTCTCTTGTGGTTCCATTTCAACAACGCAATGTCCGTACTGGCCCCGGCCACCGGACTGCGAAATGAATTTTCCTACTGCCCTTACCTTTTTTGTCAATGTCTCGCGATAGGCGACCTGCGGCTGGCCTACCTGGGCTTCAACATTAAATTCGCGCAAAATCCTGTCGATAATTATCTCCAGATGCAGCTGGCCCATCCCGGCAATCAGGGTTTGCCCGGTCTCCTGATTGTAAGTTACCCTAAAAGATGGATCTTCATCTTCAAGTTTATGCAGGGCAAGCCCGAGTTTCTCCTGCGCATCTTTAGAAGCAGGCTCAATGGCCTGCTGAATAACCGGCTCGGGAAAACGCATCGCCTCAATTAATATATGATTATTTTCCGTACAAAGAGTCTCCCCTGTCTTGGTATCTTTTAATCCGACCAAAGCCGCGATCTCACCGCAAGAAACACTCTCGACAACTTCCTGCCGGTTAGCGTGCATTTTTACAATCTTGGTTACTCTCTCTCTTTCTCTTTTGGAAGCATTATATATATACGTACCTGAGCTTATAGTGCCTGAATATACCCTGATAAAAAATATTTTTCCTACGTAAGGATCTGTGGCTACCTTAAAACATAACGCGCAGAAAGGCGCTTTTTCCGAGGCCTTAATCTCTTCAAACTCGCCTGTCTCAGGATTGGTCCCTTTAATAGGAGGCACATCAATAGGAGAAGGAAGGTAATCCTTGACAGCATCCAGAACTAATTGTACTCCTTTATTCTTAAAAGCCGAACCACAGAGAACCGGAACAAATTTGTTGGCAATAACGCCCTTCCTTATAGCTTCTTTTAATACGGCTACAGGAATATCTTTACCGTGCAGATAATCTTCCATAATTTTATCGTCTACCTCGGCAAGCCTCTCAAGCATAATTGTCCGCTGTTTCTCTACTTCAGGCATTGCTTCAGCGGGAATATCCTTAATTTCAACTTCTTTACCTAAATCATCCTTAAAATAAATCAGTTTCTTCTCGATTAAATCTATAATTCCTTTAAATTCCGCGTCTTTACCATACGGAAGCTGGATAGGCGCGGCATTAGTCCCCAGCCTCTTATGCATCTGGTCTATCGCCTCTAAGAAATTACTTCCTACCCTATCCATCTTATTCACGAAAGCAATCCTAGGCACGCCATAACGGTCGGCCTGGCGCCAGACTGTCTCTGACTGCGGCTCAACTCCGCCTACGCCGCAGAAAACTACGACAGCCCCGTCTAAAACCTTAAGCGATCTTTCTACTTCAATCGTAAAATCCACGTGGCCCGGGGTATCAATCAGGTTAATATGGATATCTTTCCAAGTGCAGGTGGTTGCGGCCGCGGTTATGGTAATACCTCTTTCCTGTTCCTGAACCATCCAATCCATGGTCGCGGTCCCTTCGTGAACTTCTCCTAATTTATAATTTCTTCCAGTATAAAAAAGGACGCGCTCGCTGGTCGTAGTTTTACCGGCGTCAATGTGCGCGATAATCCCGATATTTCTAATTTTATCTAGGGGTATCTTTTCCATTTTTTTACCAGCGGAAGTGGGCGAATGCTTTATTCGATTCAGCCATCTTATGCGTATCGTCTCTTTTCTTAATCACCGCGCCTTCTCCTTTATAGGCGGCAATAATCTCATCTGCCAATTTCTGGTCCATAGGCTTGCCTTTCTTATTCTGAGCAAAATCCCTTAACCAACGCAAGGCTATAGATGTGCCACGCTCCTGACGAACTTCAATAGGAACCTGATAAGTCGCGCCTCCTACCCTGCGCGGTTTTACCTCTAAACGCGGACGGGCGTTATCCAACGCTTTATAAAAAACTTTCAAGATGTCCTGCTCATTAAGATTCTTTTTGACAATTTCAAACGCGCCGTAAACTATTTTCTCGGCAATCGCCTTCTTACCTTCAAGCATAACCATATTTACAAATTTAGCTACGATTTTACTGTTAAGTTTTGGATCTGGCAATACTACTTTTTCTTGAGCTTTTCTGCGTCTCATTTAGGCCTCTTTGCTCCGTATTTTGAACGTCCCCTTCTTCTCTGGTTAACCCCTGAGGCATCCAATGTGCCTCTTACAATATGATATCTTACGCCTGGTAAATCCTTAACTCGACCGCCTCTAACTAAAACTATGGAATGCTCCTGAAGGTTATGCCCCTCTCCAGGTATGTAAGCGGTAACTTCTATCCCGGTAGTCAGCCTGACTCTGGCAATTTTACGTAAAGCAGAATTCGGTTTCTTGGGTGTCATCGTACGCACCTGTAAACAAACCCCGCGCCTCTGAGGGCAAGCCTTTAAAGCCGGCGACTTGCTCTTCTTTTTTTTGGAAACCCTTCCGAACCTGATCAACTGCGAAATTGTGGGCATATGTTTATTCCTTCTCTTTGATTGTTTTAATAACTTCTATATCGCGATGATCGCGAAAACCTGTTCCAGCCGGAATGAGGTGGCCGACAATAACATTTTCTTTTAGGCCAAACAACTCGTCGCGCTTCCCGCTGGTGGCTGCTTCAGTAAGCACGCGGGTCGTCTCTTGGAAACTGGCCGCGGAAATAAAACTCTCCGTAGTCAAAGACGCTTTAGTAATACCCAATAAAAGTGGGGTAGCCACAGCGGGCTTTTGGCCTTTTTTAATCACTTTAGAATTTTCTTTCTGAAATACCCATTTATCGACCTGCTGAGTAGCCAAAAATTCTGTTTCTCCCGGATCCTCAACGCGTACCTTCTTTAACATCTGACGGATGATCAATTCGATATGCTTATCATTGATATGTACGCCCTGCAGCCGGTATACCTCCTGCACTTCATTAACCAGATACTCCTGTAGAGCCTTGTCTCCGCAGACACGCAGGATATCCTGTAAAACAACCGGGCCATCAGTCAACTGCTGCCCAGCCTCAACTTTATCACCCTTATAAACATTTGGATGTTTACCGTGCGGGATAACATATTCTCTTTGCATGCCAGTGGTTGATTTAACGATAATTACGCGCTGGCCTTTTTTGGTTTCGCCGAATTCAACAAACCCGTCGATTTCGCTGATAATTGCCGGATCCTTTGGACGCCTCGCTTCAAACAATTCGGCTACCCGCGGAAGACCACCGGTAATATCTCTAGTCTTTACTACCATACGCGGAATTTTGGCTAACAGGTCACCGCCATCCACTCCTTGACCGTCCTTAACCATAATATGCGCTCCGATCGGAATCGGATAAATCCCCAAGACCTCTTTGGACGCGTCCAAAATAACAATTTGAGGATGAAATTCCTGTTTATGCTCAACCACCACGCGTTCAGTCAATTTTGTGACCGGGTTCAACTCTTCTTTGATTGACATATCTTCTTTTAAGTCTTCGTATTTTACGATTCCAGCTACTTCAGTTAAAACCGGTAAAGTATACGGGTCCCAATGAATAAAAGCAACATCCTTAGCCAGCTCGCTACCGTCAGCAACATTGATAAACGCACCTTGAGGGATAGAAAAACGCTCTAATTCTCTTCCCTGTTTATCATTAATGCTCAAGAAACCATTCCTGTTTAAAACAATAAATTCTTTATTCTTGGCAACGGTTCTTAAGTTATGGTACTTCAATACACCTTTATTCTTGGATTTAATAAAAGACTGCTCTACTTTTCTAGATGCCGTACCACCAATATGGAAGGTTCTCATGGTCAGCTGAGTTCCGGGTTCACCGATACTCTGCGCGGCAACTACGCCAACCGCCTCTCCTAATTCAGCCATTCTTCCAGTAGCCAGATTCCTACCATAGCACTTAGTACAAACGCCTCTGCCGGATTCACAAGTGAGCACGCTGCGGATACGTATCTTCTCAATTCCCAGCCTCTCGATCATCTCCGCTTTCTCTTCAGGAATTTGTTCTCCAGCGGCAACAATGACTTCATCAGTTATGATATCGACAATATTATCCAGGGCAACACGGCCTACAATACGATCTTTGAGCGAAACAACTTCTTCGTCACCCTCGATGATCGCCGAAACGGTAATCCCGTTAAGCGTGCCGCAGTCGCCTTCGGCAACAATCACTTCCTGGGCAACGTCAACCAACCTACGCGTTAAATATCCGGCGTCTGCGGTTTTAAGCGCGGTATCAGCCAACCCCTTACGCGCGCCGTGAGTAGAAATAAAATACTCCAAAACATTTAAGCCTTCTCTGAAATTTGCGGTAATCGGACTTTCGATAATTTCACCTGACGGCTTAGCCATCAGCCCGCGCATCCCAGCCAACTGCCTGACCTGTAAACGCGAACCTCTTGCTCCTGAATCTGCCATCATAAATATAGGATTAAAGGCTGACATACCTTTAAACAATAAATCGGAAATTTCATCGGTAGCGTGTGTCCAGATATCAATAATCTTGGATTTACGTTCGCTATCCGTGATCACGCCGCGGCGATACTGCTCTTCAACCTTAGCCACCTTTTCTTTGGAATCCTTCAAAACTTCCTGCTTTTCGACAGGAACCTGTAAATCATCTATTCCAATAGATATCCCTCCGAGCGTACCATTCTCAAACCCTAATCTTTTAATATCGTCAAGGAGATTAATTAAGGCCGTGTGGCCAAACCTTTTGTAGCAATCAACCACCAAGTCTCCAACTTTACTCTTATTCAGCTCTCTATTCACAAATCCAAACTCTTTCGGCAACACCTGATTAAAGATTACCCTGCCGACGGTTGTAGTAATAGTCTGTTTTCCACTAATCATCTTCTTTTCGTCTAAGTCAAAAATATTCTCCACGCGCAATTTAATCAAGGCATGTAAATCCACTACCTTATCTTCGTGGGCGATAATCACTTCATCGCTACTAGCAAAAGACATGCCCTCTCCTTTGGCCCCGGATTTTTCTTTAGTCAGATAATACACTCCTAAGATTATATCCTGAGTTGGAGTGATAATCGGACGGCCATCCGCGGGAGAGAATACATTATTAATAGCCAGCATTAAAATCTTAGCCTCTAATTGCGACTCCAAAGAGAGGGGAACATGTACCGCCATCTGGTCGCCGTCAAAGTCCGCGTTAAAAGCAGTACAGACTAACGGATGGATCTTAATGGATTTTCCTTCAATTAAAAGCGGCTGAAAGGCCTGAATACCTAAACGGTGCAAAGTAGGCGCGCGGTTCAATAATACCGGATGGTCTTTGATCACTTCATCCAAGATATCCCAGACTTCGATCTTTCCGCGCTCAACCATACGCCGGGCGCCTTTGATTGTATGTACAAAACCCTTTTCTCTCAGTTTTTTAATAATAAAAGGCTCAAATAATTCCAAAGCCATCTGTTTAGGCAGGCCACACTCATGAAGCTTTAATTCCGGACCAACAACAATAACTGAACGACCGGAATAATCCACGCGTTTACCTAAAAGATTCTGTCTGAAACGGCCCTGTTTTCCCTTTAACATATCGGAAAGAGATTTTAATGGCCGGTTATTAGCGCCCATTACCGCTTTGCCATGCCTGCCGTTATCTAAAAGCGCATCCACTGCCTCCTGAAGCATGCGTTTTTCGTTACGGATGATAATTTCAGGGGCGTTTAATTCCACCAGTTTCTTTAGACGATTATTCCTATTGATTACGCGACGGTATAGATCATTAAGGTCAGAGGTAGCGAATCTTCCTCCATCGAGTGGAACTAAGGGCCTTAAATCCGGAGGAATGACCGGCAGAATATCCAAAATCATCCAGTCGGCATTATTCCCGGATTTCTTAAAATCTTCGACTATCTTTAGGCTTTTTAAGCCTTTACGGTTATTTAGGGCATCCTTGGATTTTTCCAGATCCCGGCGTAACTTACGACACTGCGCATCCATATCCAGCTCTTTTAAAAGCTCTTTTATCGCCTCTGCTCCTATCTTAGCTTTAAAATTAGCGCCGTATTTCACCAAGGCCTCTTGATATTTTTCTTCAGTCAAAAGTTCTTTTTTCTTTAATGGCGTACTCCCCGGATCAATTACCACATACTCTTCATAGTAAATAATCTTTTCTAAGTCTCTTAAACCGATGTCCAGCAATGCGGACATGCGGGAAGGAACGGCCTTAAAAAACCAGATATGCGTAACCGAGGTAGCCAATTCAATATGGCCCATGCGCTCGCGCCGGACACTTGAACGATCAACCGTCACTCCGCAGCGGTCGCAGGTAATCCCCTTAAACTTAATACCTTTATATTTACCACAGTTACATTCCCAGTCGCGTACCGGCCCAAAGATCTTTTCGCAGAAAAGACCGTCTTTTTCCGGCTTTAGGGTGCGGTAATTAATCGTTTCGGCTTTCTTTACCTCTCCCTTAGACCATGATTTGATAATCTGGGGGCTAGCGATCTTAATTGTGATATTATCGAAAGAAACTATCTCTTCCATTATTTTGCCTTTTCTGTCCGGATATCCAGACCTAAGCCTTGAAGTTCCTTGATTAAAACATTGAATGATTCAGGTGTACCGTGAGTTAGACGCTGTTCTCCCTTAACAATCGCTTCGTAAATTCTGGTCCTCCCCGCAACATCGTCGCTCTTTACGGTTAACATTTCCTGCAAAGTGAAAGCTGCGCCATACGCCTCTAATGCCCAAACTTCCATTTCTCCTAATCTTTGTCCGCCAAACTGAGCCTTACCGCCTAATGGCTGCTGAGTAACCAAAGAATAGGGGCCAATGGAACGGGCGTGTATCTTTTCATCAACTAAATGAATGAGCTTCATCACATACATATAACCTATGGTAACCTTATGGTCGAAGGGTTCGCCGCTATAGCCATCGTATAATTGAATTTTTCCGTCTTCAGGTAATCCTGCTTTCTGAAGCATCTCTTTAATTTCTTTCTCGGTGGCACCGTCAAAAACCGGAGTGCCGACATAAAGGCCGAGCGTTTTAACCGCCCAACCCAAATGACATTCCAGAATCTGTCCCACGTTCATACGTGAGGGTACGCCTAAGGGGTTTAAAACTACCTCCACTGGTGTGCCATCCGGTAAATACGGCATATCCTCTTCCGGCATTATTCTGGCAACCACACCCTTATTTCCGTGCCTGCCGGCTAACTTATCTCCTTCAGCAAGCCTGCGCTTAGTAGCAATATAGACTACTACTCTTTTTAAAACGCCGGCTGGAAGCTCATCTCCGCGCCGAACCTTCTCGATCTCCTGTTCCTGCTCAGAGAGTAATTCCTGAACCTGCTCATCAAATGAAGCAGCTAAAATTTTGGCTTCTTCATTATCGTTAAAATCAAATTTTTCAACTTTCTTCTTATCAATACCTAGAAGCTGGGCGAGACGGGCGATTTTTTCGGTCTGCACAAATTCTACTTCTTGTTTATAGTAGGCTTTTAATTCACGGATTTTAGCTAATTCCTTAGTCTTCTCTTCCTTAGATTTTCTGCCGCGATCCTTGCGTGAAAAAACATGCACATCTATGACTACTCCCTGCACGCCCGGCGGAACGATTAAAGAAGTATCCCGCACATCGCCGGCTTTTTCTCCGAATATAGCCCTTAAAAGCCGTTCCTCGGGAGAAGGTTCGGAATCAGTCTTCGGCGTAATTTTACCGGCTAATATGTCTCCTGGATTAACTTCCGCTCCGAGGCGGATAATCCCGGTTTCATCCAGATTCGCTAATGCTTCTTCGCTGACATTCGGGATATCGCGGGTGATTTCTTCGTTACCTAACCGGGTTTCCGTTGCCTCAATTTCAAATTCTTCTATATGGATAGAAGTAAAAGCGTCTTCTTTCACCAATTTTTCACTAATCAGAATAGCATCTTCAAAATTATAGCCGCGCCAAGGCATAAACGCGACTAAGACATTCTTGCCTAAGGCCAATTCTCCCCCCTTAGTAGCAATACCATCAGCAATCACTTCTCCCTGCTCAATCCTATCTCCGAGTTTGACAATCGGCCTCTGATTAAGACAAGTGTCATTATTCGTGCGTAAAAATTTCATTAAATGATAAATTTTTTTCCCTATGGTAATGGAAGAGGCATCAATACTGGTAACCTTGCCTGAGTCTTCCGCGACCAGTACAGTCCCGGAATCGCGGGCGACTTTTTCCTCCATCAGCGTCCCGACTAAAGGCGGCTCGGTAATCATCAGGGGCACGCCCTGTCTTTGCATATTTGAACCCATCAGCGCGCGGTTAGCATCATCATGCTCTAAGAACGGGATCAAAGAAGCGGCCACAGAAACTAATTGTTTTGGAGAAACATCCATATATTGCACCTGCTTAGCCGGAATTTTCGGGAAATCATTTTTGTAACGGCAGGATATCTCTTTTTCTACAAAATAGCCACTTTCATCCAAAGGAACGTTGGCTTGGGCAATAATCATATCTTCCTCGATATCCGCGGTTAAGTATTCCACCTTTTTGGAGACCTTCCCGTCTTCAACCTTCCGGTAAGGCGTCTCAATCAAGCCCAAAGAATTCACTCTGGCAAAAGTACTTAAAGACGCGATTAAACCGATATTCGGACCTTCGGGAGTTTCAATCGGGCAAACCCGGCCATAGTGCGAAGGATGGATATCTCTTACTTCAAAACCTGCGCGCTCGCGGGATAAGCCGCCCGGGCCTAAAGCGCTTAGGCGCCTCTTGTGCGTCATCTCGGCTAAGGGATTAATCTGGTCCATAAACTGGGATAACTGGCTGCGGCCAAAGAAATCACGGATCTGATTGGATAGTAATTTGGAATTGATCAGGTAATGCACGTTAATATTATCGAATTCACTCAATATGCTTAATCTTTCGCGGATTGACCGCTCTACGCGCGATAAACCGATGCGTACCTGATTCTGCACCAACTCACCGACCGTCTTAACCCTGCGGTTTCCCAAATGGTCAATATCGTCTATTTTTCCAATACCGGATTTTAAATTAATCAAATACTCTATTACTTTAATTATAGTATCGGAATCAAGGATCCTCTTATCAAGCGAAACATCCATGCCTAATTTTCTATTCAGGATAAATCTTCCTGCCCGCTCTAAATCGTAACGCGCCGTGTCAAAAAATAACCTGTAGAATAAAGCCTCGGCCGCCTCTTTAGTCACCGGTTCGGTAGGACGCATCTTGCGGTAAAAATCCATATAGGCTTCTTCTTTATTTTTAGTATAATCTTTTTTTAGGGTATTGGTAATCTCGGGGTATTCTTTGCCGAACGCGGCGATGATATCTTTATCTTCGGAAAAACCTAAAATTCTTAAGATCTGTGTTGCGGGAAAATTTCTGCGGCGGTCAACATAAGCCAAAATTGTTTCGGTCAGGTCGTATTTAAATTCCAGCCAAGCTCCGCGGTAGGGAATCACTCTGCCGTAAAAAATCTTTTTTCCGGTAGGATGAAGCTCTTCTTCGAAAGAAACTCCGGGAGAACGCTGCAATTGGCTAACCACCACGCGTTCATCACCGTTAATAATAAAGGTACCTGTCTGGGTCATTAAGGGTAACTCTCCGAAGTAGGCGTCCTGCTCTTTAGTCTCTTTAGGAGTGGTCAGGCGAAATTTTACTTTAAGAGGGAGGGCATGCGAAAGACTCCTTGTTTTAGATTCAGCCAGGTTGTATTTCGGCTTACCCAAAGTATAGCTGATAAATTCAAGTTTCACAGCGCGGTTCGGGCTTTCAATAGGAAAGATCTCTTCGAAAACCTCCTGCAGCCCCTGATGCTTTCTTTCGCCCGGCTTGGCATCTAACTGTAGAAATTCGTGGTAAGCCTCCAGCTGAACATCTAAAAGATTAGGTATATTATAGACTTCTTTGATCTTGGCAAAGCTTTTACGTTTTATCATATTTTTCCGCTTATCTAGCTGCCAGCACGTATCTTGTCGTGGGACAGTCCCCTGCGGGGACAGTCCCCCTACTGGCAATAGGGTTTTTATTTTAGCTCTACGGTGGCTCCGGCTGTTTCAAGCTTCTTCTTTATCTCTTCAGCCTCTTCTTTGGTCGCGCCTTCTTTAATCGGCTTAGGCGCTCCGTCAACTAAATCTTTGGCTTCTTTTAATCCGAGATTAGTGATCGTGCGCACTTCTTTGATTACAGCGATTTTGCTTGCGCCTGCGCTAGTCAAGACTACCGTAAAGGTAGATTTCTCTTCAACAGCAGCTGCACCAGCTCCGGCTGCGGCTCCACCTGCAGGAGCAGCCATCATCGGCATATTCGCCTTAACCCCGAACTTCTCTTCAAGGGCCTTGACTAAATCCGCAAGTTCCAAAACAGTCAACCCCTCGATTGATTTGATCATTTCGTCTAATTTTACACTAGCCATTTCCTTCCTCCTTAATGAGCGCTTGACTTACGAACACGCCAGTGTGAGTAAGTCAATGCGCGAATTAACCCAGCCCTTGCATGCAAGGGCTGGGTCATTACTTAATGTTTTTTTGTTTTATCTGATCCAAGCAAATAACAAATTTCGCCAATACCTGATTTAGCGTTATAACTAAACCTGATATCGGAGAATTTAATGCCCCGACTACCTGAGCGCGTAAAACTTCCTTTGAGGGAAGTTTGGACATATATTCTATATCTTTCTTTTCAATGATTTTATCTTTTAAAGTGCCGCCTTCCAGTTTTAATTGTTCGTGCTCCTTGGTAAAATTGCATAAAACCTGGGATGCGGCTACCGGCTCGTCTTTGATAAAGACCAGGCCGCAAGGGCCGTCAATATTCTTAAGCAAAGGCTCCAAGCTCGAATCTTTTAATGCCCTGCGGGCAACGCTATTCTTAACCACAAATAAAGAAGCGCGTGAGCTTCTTAATGTCAGCCTTAACGAACAAAGGTCCGGGCTGGACACCCCGGAGTATTTAACGATAAATACCGCGTCGGAATCTTTCAATGTGCTCTTGATGCGGTTCTCTGAAGCCTCTTTAAATATTAATCCTATTTTTTTCATTTTTTACACCGCTAAGGTTAACCCCGGATTCATGGAAGCGGTAATCGAAAGGCTCTTGACAAATTTACCCTTGACCGAGCCCGGCTTGGCCTCATTTAACGCTTCGATCACCCGTGAAGCATTATCATACAATTGATCTTCGCTAAAAGAACTCTTACCTACCGAAAGATGCACCCCTGCCTGCTTGTCAACACGAAATTCTACTTTACCTTTCTTTACGTCTTCAATCGCTTTCAATATATCGTTGGTAACGGTTCCGGTTTTGGGACTGGGCATCAGCCCGCGCGGCCCTAAAACCTTGCCTAATTTGCTTAAATCTTTCATCATCTCAGGAGTAGCGATAGCGCAGTCAAAATTCAGGAATCCGCCGGCGACTTTATCAATTAGATCCAAACCTCCGACGTAATCCGCGTTGGCTGTGCGAGCGATCTTCTCATGTTCGCCTTTACAGAAAACCGCGACGCGAATCTTTTTTCCGGTGCCATGCGGCAAGATTACCGTTCCGCGGACCATTTGGTCGCTCTTCTTAGTATCTACGCTCAAATGAAAATGCAGGTCCACCGAACTGTCAAATTTTGTGAGAGCCATCTTCTTAATCAGAGCGATGGCCTCTTTAAGTTGATATACTTTTTTTCTATCCAGTACTTTCTCTGATTCCTTATACCTCTTGCTGCGAATTTTCATTCCTCTATCTCCCGCTACTCATACTTATCTTGTCGTGGGACAGTCCACTACTGGCAACGCTAGCTAACCCTCTACTACTATTCCCATAGAGCGAGCTGTACCTGCAATGACCTTCATTGCCTGAGCCATATCCGCAGTGTTTAAATCTGACATCTTCTGCTTGGCGATCTCTTCGACCTGTTTTTTAGTTACCTTGCCGATAATTTCCTTGCCGCTTATCCCGGAGGCCTTGGCTAAATTAGCCGCGCGTTTTAAAAGAACCGAAGATGGCGGACTCTTGATAATAAATGAAAACGTCCTATCGTCATACACACTGATCACTACGGGCAGAATCAGACCGTCCCTCCCTTTGGTCTGGTCATTAAACTGCTTACAGAACTGCATAATGTTTACGCCATGCTGTCCTAGTGCCGGACCTACCGGAGGCGCGGGGTTTGCCTGAGCCGCCGGAACGTGAAGCTTAATTTGCGCTTTGATCGCTTTTTTCGCCATATTTATACCTTTTCCACCTGCCAATATTCCAACTCCACCGGAGTTGAGCGCCCAAAAATTGAAACGCTTACCTTAATCTTTCCCTTTTCCGGATGTATCTCATCGATTGTTCCGTTAAAATTCTGGAATGGGCCTTCGGTAACCCTTACCTGCTCGCCTTTCTCAAAAACAATCTTGGGACTGGGCTTAACTTGGGTATCTTTTGTCTTCTTTAAAATATTATCTACCTCGCTTTGCGGCAGGGGCATAGGCTTTTTGCCTAAACCAATGAATCCGGTAACTCCGGGAGAACTTTTCACGAATAAATAAGTCTGCTCGGTCAGTTCCATCTCAACCAATAGATAACCGGGAAAGAACTTCCTTTGAGAAATCTTCTTCTTCCCAGACCTGACTTCAGAGACCTGCTCGGTAGGGATAATCACGCTTGAGATAGATTCCTGCAACCCGCTGGCAGAAATCTTATTCTCCAAGGATGTCTTTACTTTATCTTCTAAACCTGTTTGCGTGTGAACTACGTACCAGTTCTTCATTATTTAAATAAAAGGCTTAATAATTTGGAAAGGAACATATCGAGCACTCCGATAAAAATACCCAATATCAAAGTAACTACGATAACTACCATTGTGGAGGCCAATAATTCCTCCCGCGTACTCCAGGCGACCTTTCCTAACTCTACCCTTACCTCTTTGATAAAATTTATTGGTTTTGCTATTATATTCATTAATCTCCCGCTTATCTCTACCGCTTTAAAAATACAGGAGCGGCAGGACTTGAACCTGCAGTCACGGTTTTGGAGACCGTTGGTTTGCCATTAACCGACGCCCCTATCAAACTCATTTTGTTTCTTTATGCGGGGTATGCTTATGACAGGACTGACAAAACTTGCTTATCTCTAAACGGTCCTGATGCAGTTTTTTATTTTTTGTCGTCGTATAATTTCTATTCTTGCAAACCGTACACTCTAATGTGATTATCTCGCGCATAGTTCTAATAAGCTGGAGACGAGAATTGAACTCGTGACCCCGTCCTTACCAAGGACGTGCTCTGCCAACTGAGCTACTCCAGCGTACTCTTTATAATTTTATCGCCGGAGGAAGAATCCCGAAAATAAAAAAAATCCATCCAAGAATTCCTGAGAAATTCTTTTATTTTTATTCTTTTTCCTTAAACTAAAGTTATTATAGCACCTTGACTTACGTGAGCAATAAAATATATACTAAATCGGCAGGTTTGTCAAGCTTTTTTTGATAAAAATTGTAGATTGGCTAAAAGGGCAAAATTTTCCAGGGTTAAACACTCAGGCCTAATATTGGGGTTAAGGCCTGTTTTAGTAAAAAAAACGCTCAAGATACCAGGGGTAACTACTTCTTGGAGGCTGTTGCTTAATATCTTTCTCCTTTGATTAAACGCAGAGCGGATTATCTTAAAAAAAAGCCCTTCGTCCCTAACGGATACGGCTGGCACCTCTCTAATCTTTAATCCTAAAAAAGAGGAATCGACTTTGGGTGAAGGCCTGAAGCAATTTTTACTAATATGAAAGATAATCTTTGGAACTGTGTAATATTGCACAAAACAGCTAAAAGAACTGTACTCCTTGGAACCGGGCTGAGCCACTACTCTGGCGGCAAATTCTTTTTGCACGGTAATGAATATCTCGCTTAAGTATCCGTGAAAATTTAAAAGATGTTCGATAATCGGGCTGGATATATAGTAAGGTATGTTCCCGAAAACCTTAATCTTGGCTTTAATTTTATTTTGATTAATTAATCGCTCTAAATCTAACTTAAGGATATCCTGATTAATCACCCGGATATTTTTACGCCCAACTAACGAGTCGGTTAAAGTCTTAAGCAGCCTCCTGTCGATTTCCAGGGCATAAACCTCTCCTGCTCTCTGGCTGATTAATTCAGTTAACTCTCCCCTGCCTGAGCCGATCTCCAGAAGAATATCTGTTGGCTTTAAATCCAAGGCGTCAACAATCTTACCCCTGATATTTTGATCGATCAGAAAATTCTGGCCTAGGCTCTTTTTAGCTGGGATGCGCATTTTACGGCTAACTTGATTGCGGCAATTAAGGAGCTGGGATCGGCTAATTGGGGGCTTTTAGCTATGTCAAAGGCCGTTCCATGCAAAGGAGAAGTCCTGACAAAAGGCAGGCCCAGGGTCAAATTTACCCCGCTATCAAATCCGGTAAGTTTCAAAGGTATGAGCGCCTGGTCGTGGTACATAGCGATAACGCAATCATATTTTCCCCTGCTTGCTTCAAGAATAGCTACGTCGCTGGAAAACGGGCCGTCAATCTGTCCGTCAATACTGCGTTTTATCTTTTTCAGGGCAGGCTTGAGAATCAAAAGCTCTTCATTACCGATTATACCATGGTCAGAGGCGTGTGGATTGACTCCGCAAAGAACAATCCGCGGTTTTTTTATTCCAAAAAAATCCACCAGTGATTTATAAGTGATAAGGATGTTTTCGCGCAACCCGGCCTTGTTGAGAGCCCGGGAAACCTTGTTTAAAGGTATATGCCGGGTAACCAAGCTAAACTTCAGCTTGTCATTAAGCAACATCATCACTACACCGGCTGAACCGGTTTTTTTAAGAAAATATTCGGTATGGCCTCCATACTTAAAACCGGCGCCAGCTATAGCTTCTTTTGATATAGGCGCAGTCACTAAACAATCGATCTCTTTATTGCTTAATAATTCTAACGCCTTATCCAAATATTCAATAGACGCCCTTCCATATTCAGCCTTAATTATTCCAAATGAAAATTTTTTGTGATTAACATTATTCGAATCAACGAATCTGGCTTCTGGTTTCTGATTTCTGATTTCTGGTATTCGGCTTAAAACCCAACTATCCCCAATAACCACAAAATCAGCTAGCCCGGATAATTTATTGATTGCTTTCAATACAATTACCGGACCGATCCCCGATGGGTCGCCGATAGTTAGTCCGACTTTAATCCTGGTTGATTTTGATATAAGATTGGTTTTTAAGCTCATCTATCCACTTAGCCATCTCTTCCTGCATTTTCTTTTCAAACAAAAAACTTTGGATTTTATACTGGACTTCGTTAAGAGAAAGCTGCTTAGGAGGAATTATATTGATAAGCCTAAAGACATAGTATTTGTCATCCATCTTAACCACATCCGAGACTTCATTCACAGCAAGCTTAAAGACCGTTTCTTCAATCTCTTTTTTTAAGTCTTCCCCCTGGGCTACGCTTAGCTGATTAGCCGTAAAAGGATATCTTGCCGCTAAATCCTCCGGGGTCTTGCCGATCTTTAAATTATAAGCAAAGCTATCAGCTAAATCTTCATTATCAAGAGCAAAGGCAATAAACTCCCTTTCTTCACCGGGAGAGAAATCTTTTTTATTATTTTCATAAAAGCTGGTTACTTCATCAGGCCTAACGCTGATTTTACTGCGCACCTTTTGCTCCACAATTGCGTACATGAGAAACTGTTCTCTTACCTTATTCTCAATATCAGCCTGAGTAAGGCCCTGGCCCATCAATTCTGCCTGAAAGGCGCTATCTGAATCGTAGCGCTTTCTTATCTCATTCACCTTAGCCCTTACCCTTGCCTCATCCAGAATGATTTTTTCTTTTTTTGCCTCCTGCAGGATAAGCTTGTCTTCAATAAGCCGGCTTAATAAATCTGTTTTTATAGAAGCGAGCTTATTTTCGAGCGCTTTACCTTTATATTCCCGGGCCAGCTGCATAGTCATAAAGTGAAGAAAATCATCCAAATCTTTCTGGGTAATCACCTCGTTATTTACAATAGCCGCTATTTTATCTTCCGCGTAAAGAGAATGAGTAGCAAATAATAAGCAGAATATAGGTAAGAAAATGAATAAGGGTAAAAACTTTAAACTAATTATGCGCCTCATTAAATACTCCCGTCTTCTTAAAAGTATCGATTGCGTCTCTTAATAGCCTGCAGTAGAGATCAAAACCCACCGCCAAGATAAAACCATGTTGCTCTAATCCCAGCAGATTCCCCGCTCCCCTGATCTCCAAGTCCTCCATAGCGATGTTAAATCCCGAGCCAAGCTCGGTATAATCCTGAATCGCGTTTAATCTCTTGCGGCTAGCCTTCTCCAATACCATATTCTTGGGGATCATAAAATACGCGTAAGCAGAGCGGTTAAACCTTCCTACCCTTCCGCGCAACTGGTGCAAATCGGAGAGGCCGAACATATGCGCGTTATTCACGATTATAGTATTGGCATTAGGAATATCGATCCCCGACTCAATAATCATTGTAGCGACTAGACAATCTACCTCACCTTTTAGGAAACGCTTCATCACTTCTTCCAGCTGGCGGGGATGCATCTGGCCGTGCCCTATTTCCAAACGCACATTTTTAGGTAAATTTTTGGCGAGCCTCTCGCTTACCTTCTCAATATCCTCTACGAAGTTATGCAGAAAAAAAACCTGCCCCTTCCTTGATATTTCCCTTAAGATGGCCTGACGCACCAGATCTTCGTCATATTCTACCACAATCGTCTTGATAGGCAACCTATTTTGCGGAGGAGTATTGATTACGGATAACTCGCGCGCTCCCATTAAACTCATATAGAGGGTTCGGGGTATGGGGGTCGCAGTCAAGGCAAGTATATTTGTAGTGAGCCTTAACTTTTTTAGCTTCTCCTTATGCTTTACCCCGAAACGCTGCTCTTCGTCAATAATCACCAAGCCTAAGTCCTTAAAAGAGACGTCGTCTGATAAAAGCCTGTGTGTACCGATGACAATATCAACAGAACCGTCTTTTAGGCGTGCGATCACTTCCTTCTGTTCGCTCTGCGTCCTAAAACGGCAGAGCAGTTGGATATTTAAAGGAAACTCCTTTAAGCGGCTGCTAAAATTCTGATAATGCTGCTCGGCTAAAATTGTCGTAGGGACAAGGTAAGCAACCTGCCTACCATCCATTATCGTCTTAAAGGCAGCGCGCATAGCCACCTCCGTCTTACCGTAGCCCACATCTCCACAGAGCAATCTATCCATCAGCCTGCCGGATTCCATATCCTGTTTTACGTCCGATGTAGCGGTTAGCTGATCCGGTGTTTCAGTATAAGGAAAACTCTCTTCGAATTTAACCTGCCAATCCGTATCCTTGGAATAAACAAAACCTTGAGAGCTAATTCTTATCGCCTGCAGGCTTAAGAGGTCCCAAGCCATCTTTTGGATCCCCTTAAGCGCCCTCTGTTTTACCCTCGACCATTCTTTCCCGCCGAGCCGATAGAGCTTTGGCCTGCGGGTATGAAAGGCAATATATTTCTGCACCAAATGCATGGATTCAACCGGAAGATAAAGCTTTTCCTGACGGTCGTATTCGATAACCAGATGGTCCTTAGGCTTATCCTTTACCTTTATTTTCTGAAGCCCAAAGAATCTGCCTATGCCGTGTTGATTATGCACGACATAATCTCCGATATTCAAATCCAGAAAACTGGATAACGGAAAGTCTTCGGTAATAGGAGTAGTCTTCAAGGAGGAGCGCTTAGCAATAGGCAGAATAATCACCATCCGGTGTTCCCAGAGAGGCTCCCCTGTGGAAGGGTTAAAAGTTTTGATTGAGGATATGATATTATTATTTAATTCGATACGAATGGGGAGTTCAAAGGAATTGGGGAAAATATCCGTGATCGCGCCGCGGCGGGAAAAATCTCCTTCCGTTAAAACAGCATCCTGCCTTTTATAACCAAATTCAACCAGACCGCTGGAGAGCCTTTCTAAATCAATCTCTTGGCCGGAATAGATTTTCAGGGATTTAAACATTGATATACTTAAATATTACATATTAGGCAAGGGTAAAGATATGAGGTTTTTTATACCCTTACCTTGTACTTCTCTACTTTATTTTCTATTTGGGGCGCTTGCGGCCCCAGGCAAGGACTAATGGCGAAGCAATATAAACCGTAGAGTATATGCCTGAAATAAAACCTATCAACAAAGCAAAAGCAAAATTATTCAACACTTCTCCTCCAAAAAATAGAATGGCGAGAACGACTAATAAGGTCACTCCTGAAGTAAGTATTGTTCTTGAAAGCGTCTGGTTCACGCTTAAATTAATCAACTCATAGAGGCTGTATTTTTGGTAAAGCCGCGCATTCTCCCTAACCCGGTCATAAATGACAATCGTATCATTAATCGAATAACCGGCGATGGTCAAAAACGCGGTAATGCTTAAAAGGTCAATCGGCCTTCCTGTAACCGCTAAAAATCCTAAAGTTACTAATACGTCGTGGATAAGGGCGATTACGCCGGCAATAGCGAAATTAAAATGTTTAAACCTGAAAGTGACATAAATAAGTATGATGATTAACGACCAGGCCAGGGCCCAGAGAGCCTTTTCTTTTAAATGCTTTCCGGCAATTGGGCCAACGCGCTCAATCCTTAAAATTTGAATATCTTGCCCGGGAAAGGCTTCTTTTAATTTTACGGTCAGGACTTCGCTTTTGTCTTCGCTGGTGCGAATTAAAACCGCCTTAGGATTTTCCTTGAACTGTTGAATAGAGGCATCACCTAATCCTATTTCCTTTAAAACTTTGCGCACCTGGTCTATGTCAGGGGCTTCTTTAAAACTATATTCCTGCATCTGGCCTCCGGCAAAATCAATGCCGTAGGCGCTGTTTCCTTTCTTAAAATATGCCGCTAAGCCGATGATAATAATCACAAGGGAAATGGCGTAAAAAATTTTGCGCTTGCTGATAAAATCGATTTTAGTCTGGCCGATTAACTTAAGCATAGGGAGCGAATTCTTAAGCCAGCCTAAGCTTAACAAAACTTCAAAGATAGTGCGCGTAACCACTATCGCGGTAAACATACTCGCGATTAAGCCTATGGTTAAGGTTACGCCAAAACCCTTTATCGAGCCTGTCCCAAGCCAGATTAAAATAATCGCCGCAAAAAGAGTAGTAAGATTAGAATCAAAAATCGCGCTAAAGGCTTTAGAATAACCGTTAGCTATGGCAGCGCGCAAGTTCCTTCCAAGGCTTAATTCTTCGCGGATGCGTTCGTTAATCAGAACGTTGGCGTCTACGGCCATACCTAAAGATAAAACCATGCCGGCTATACCGGGTAAAGTTAAAGTAGCGGAAAATTCAGGTAATAAATACGGTAGCAGGCCTAAGGTGCCTAAAATCATAAATAAGTTAAACAAAAGCGCGACATTCGCGATCAATCCGGCCAGAAGATAATAAACAGCCATAAAAATAAAAACAAAGATCCCGCCGATTATGGTTGCTTTTACACCCTTATTTATGGAATCCTGCCCCAACAACGGCCCAATGGTCCGCTCCTCTTCAATATAAAGCGGCGCAGGAAGCGCGCCTGACCTCAATACGTTAGCCAGGTCTTGAGCCTGTTCAACGCTAAAGCGGCCTGTGATCACCGCTTCTCCCGATGGAATAGCTTCCCGGATATTCGGGGCAGACTGAATCTTGCCGTCTAAAACTATGGCCAATCTTTTTCCCACGTTAGCAGCGGTTATCTCAGCAAACTTCTTGGCTCCTTCGGAATTAAAACGAAGCGACACCACTGGTTCATTAAATTCACTCTGGCTAAAGCGCACTTCGGCATCAGTTAAAGCCTCTCCTATCAAAGACGCGTTTTTCTCCACTAAAATCGGCGTATTATCATCCTGGGTGTATTTTAATTCATAACCTTCGGGAATTTTTCCGGCTAAGGCCTCTTTTAATTTATCCGGATCAGAAGAAACTAATTTAAATTCAAGCAGGGCAACTTTACCGATCAGCTCTCTTGCGCGCTCCCTGTCTGTAAAACCCGGCAGCTCTACTACAATCTCATCTAGGCCGTGTTTTTGAATTAATGCTTCGCGCACCCCATAACTGTCTATCCTTTTCCTGATAACCTCTATCGCGCGGTCAGCCGCGTCTTCTTTGGCCTTTTCCGGTATCTTTCCTGTATCAACTTTAAGCAAAAGATGCATCCCGCCCTTTAAGTCCAGCCCGAGATTAATCCTTTTATCTAACGGAAAGGTAAAAAATAAGCATACTCCCAAAATTACCAGTATAAAAATAGATTTGTAAATAACCCTTTTTTCCATTTCTACTATTTCTCCTTAGGCGACAGGATGTTGAGGTTTCTTAATGTAAGCAACGCAATTTCTCTCTAATTCAATTTTGACATTATCATCTATTCTTAAAGTAATTGTCTTTTCTTTCACGTTAACGATCGTACCGTGTATCCCGTTTGAGGTGACTACTTCATCATTCTTATTCAGGCCTTTAAGCATCTTCTGCTGTTCTTTTTCTTTCTTCCTTTGCGGCCGGATAAGCATAAAATAAAAAATAACAAAAATAAGTACTAAAGGAACAAGGTTTCCTATTTGACTAATTGCTTGTGGTTGCATTTTTCTTCTCCTTCTTAATAAGGCTCTTGACGGTAGCTGAAGCCTGAGCTCCATTCTTAATCCAATATTGAATCCGCTCTGATTTTAGCTTTGCCTGACCGGTAGTGGGGGCATAAAAACCGAGCTCTTCAAGCACCCTGCCGTCCCTCCCTGTGCGCTCATCATACGCGGCAACGCGAAAATGCGGCCTGCCTTTAGGGTTTTTACCGATTCTTCTCAAACGAATATGCACTGCCATTATCTTTCCTCCTTTAAATGAGCCCCGCCTTTGGCGGGGCGAATTTATCCCGCCGTAGGCGGGATCACTTCACTTGACGATTGCTTCCATTAATGCCGCTGCTTTATTAACGGTCTCAAAATATTCTTTTTCCGGGATTGAATCCGCTACGATTCCGGCGCCTGCCTGAATATAGGCATACCTTCCTTTTATAAGGATAGTCCTGATCGTAATACAGGTATCCAGATTATGCGAAAAACTAAAATAACCGACACACCCGGCGTAAGGGCCGCGCCGCGTATTCTCCAATTCGTCGATGATCTCCATAGCGCGGATCTTGGGGCTTCCGGAAACTGTCCCCGCTGGAAAGGTTGCTCTCAATACATCATAAATATCATAACGTTTATTGTCAAGCCTTCCTTTTACATCGCTCACCAGATGCATCACATGCGAGTATTTCTCCACATTCATAAATTCATCTACTTCTACTGTTCCGATACGGCTCACCCTCCCTAAATCATTTCTCCCTAAATCTACCAACATAAGATGCTCGGCTCTTTCTTTTTTATCGTTAATCAATTCCTTCGCCAGCTTCTCATCTTCCTTTTCGTCTTTTCCGCGCGAGCGCGTCCCGGCAATCGGCCGGGTCTCGATAAGTCCATCCTCACAGCGCACCAGCATTTCAGGAGAAGCTCCAACTAGATACATATCCTTTAACTGCAGAAAATACATATAAGGAGAGGGATTGAGGCTGCGAAGGCTGCGATAAATCATAAATGGCTCTTTATCCGTAACCAGCTTAAAGCGCTGTGATGGAACAACCTGAATAATATCCCCTTTTTTAATATATTTTTTAGCCTCCCTTACCGCATTCTCAAATTCGCTCTTCCTAAAATTAGAACTGAATTTTATTTTTTGAGCAGGCCTTTGGGCCTCATTCTCATTAAGCGATCTGTTAAAATCAGCCTGAATTGCTTCTATTCTTTTGACGGCTTTATCATAGAGAGCTCTCCTTCCAGCCGTAGAAAGCTTACCTTTAGGTAAAATTACATTACTGACAATCTTGATATTGTGGTTAACATGGTCAAAAACTAATAAGGTATCCGCCAGCATCCAGACACTGTCAGGCACCTTAAGTTCGTCCGGATTTTTATCAGGTATATTTTCAAAGAACCTGACCGTATCATAACCTATATATCCAACCAGCCCGCCGCAGAAACGCGGCAGGCCTTTAACTTGCACACTTTTAAAATCCCGCATTATTTTTTTTATTTCATCGATTGGGGTAGCCTTCGTCACAAACCTCCGTGGGCTTCTTTTGGAAGGATAACTGATCTCAATATTTCGGCCCATGCTTTTAAATACAAGGCTGGGGTTACTCCCTAAAAATGAATAGCGGGCGATTTTCTCCTGGCCCTCTACGGATTCCAATAAGAAAGCGTAATTATCTTTATTCATTTTTAGAAAGGCAGAAACCGGGGTCTCAAGGTCGGCGTTGATTTCCTTATAGACAGGAATAACATTGCCTTTCTTAGTGAGCTTAAAAAAATCTTTTAGCGAAGGATAGAACATAGTCTCCTATAAAAACAACTCTTATTCCCTGTGTGGCAGGCCACCCCCACCTGCCTAACCTTAATCAGAATCGCGTCCATGTCACAGTCATAGTCAATAGATTTAACGAATTGAAAATGGCCGGAAGTCATGCCTTTAACCCAATATTCTTTTCGAGAACGAGACCAAAAACAAGTTTTACCGGATTTTATAGTTCGGCGCAGTGACTCTTTGTTCATATAAGCAAGCATTAGAACTTCACCGGTCTTATAATCCTGCACTACTGCCGGGAGTAATCCGTTTTTATCGAACTTAAAATCATTTAAATTAACCTTCGTCTCCTCGATCATAATCTAACCGGAATCCCCTTCTCTTTTAAATACTTTTTTACCTGTTTTATAGTATAAACCCCATAATGAAAAAGCGAAGCTGCTAAGGCCGCATCAGCCCCTGTATTAGCAAAACAATCATAAAAATGTTCTAATTTTCCCGCTCCACCTGAAGCAATCACCGGTATGCTTACAGCCTTACAAATCATGTTAGTTAAATCCAAATCATAACCGTCTTTAGTGCCGTCATAATCCATACTCGTTAAAAGAATCTCTCCGGCGCCTGATTCCGCGCCCTTGCTTGCCCACTCAAGAGCGTCTAGACCTGTAGGCGTCCTGCCGCCGTTAATATAAACCTCCCATTTTTTATCTTCTGTCTTCTGTCTTCTGCCTTCTGTCTTCTGGACTAACTTAGCATCAATAGCTAAAACAATACACTGACTGCCGAATTTTTTGGCGGCATCTGAAATCAATTCCGGAAATTTTACAGCCTGCGTATTTATAGATACCTTTTCTGCTCCGGCGTTTAAGAGATTCCTTATGTCGGTTAAGTCCGCGATCCCTCCGCCGACAGTAAAAGGCATAAATATGTTCTTGGCAATTTTTTCTACCAGCTCGACAAGAGTTTTACGCTTTTGGACGCTGGCGGTAATATCCAAGAAAACCAATTCATCCGCGGCCTGGGCATCGTAAAGCTTGGCTACTTCAACAGGATCACCCGCGTCTTTTAGCCCTAAGAATTTTACTCCCTTGACTACCCGTCCATCTTGAATGTCCAGACAAGGGATAATACGTTTAGTTAACATTACTATAGTACTATTTTGTTTTCTGTGTCAGGTATCCGCTTAATAAAGCCTGAGTTTTTTTGTTCGCCTTACCATTGGCTGTTAAATTATGCGCCTTTTGAAAAGCTCTAAGCGCGTCACGGGTCTGCTTACCCATATGGCCGTCAATCTTTCCCGGATCAAAGCCCGCATTCCTTAAAGCGAGTTGAACCTCTTTATTGCTTAAATGATGCGGCCTTACTTCACTACCGGCCTTTTCCTTAACCTCCGTTACCGGTTCAACTTTTGGTTGTTCGTTCGCCTTATTTAAAGCATCCTGTAAACCACTAATCTCCTGATCTTTACTTTGAATTTGCGATTCCAAAACCGAAATCTGATTCTTCAACCCTTGAACCTCCATATCTTTCTGTTTAACAGCGCCGCTTGTCGCGCATCCGGCCAGCGCTGCCGCGAATACAACTAAAAACAAGAAAACGAACACTTTCTTAAACATACCCTCCTCCTTGGTTAAGATACTTTTAAGGCCTGAGACAGAGTAAACCTCCCCTCATACAAAGCCTTTCCCACAATGACCCCCTTTAAACCTTCTTTTTCTAACACCTTTAGTTTATATAAATCCTCTAAACTAGACACACCACCTGAGGCAATAATCTTTACCCCTGTTGTTTTTAAGAGTTTCTTTGTCCCTTGTATATTCGGCCCGGTCAGGGTACCATCTTTTAATGTATCGGTATAAATTATCTCGGAAAAACCCAGTTCCTTTAAATAAAGGATGAATTCGCCTGCATCGGTATTTTTATAACCCGCCTTCCAACCACGCACCATAATCCTGCCGTTTTTGGCATCAACACCCACGATAATCCTATTTTTAAATTTCTTAAAAGCCTTGGCTAAGAATTTTTTATCTTCAACGGCTTTAGTTCCGAGAACGACCCGTTCTACTCCTGCCTCGAGCACATCCTCAATGGTCTCAATTTTTCTTACGCCTCCGCCAAATTCTACCGGTATTTTAACCTGCTTAACAATATCCTTGACTACGCCTAAATTTTTAGGTATACCGGTAAAAGCTCCATCCAAATCC
This sequence comes from Candidatus Omnitrophota bacterium, assembly GCA_030650425.1. Classification (GTDB taxonomy): domain Bacteria; phylum Omnitrophota; class Gorgyraeia; order Gygaellales; family Profunditerraquicolaceae; genus UBA6233. Next base: position 276,531 of record JAUSED010000009.1, read on the forward strand.
ACGATATGCAGGAATTTTGCCCCTTGGGTCACCCAATGTCTGGCAACTTTAAGCGGATCCTTGGAATAAACCTTTTTATGGGATCTTCCCTGCACGAATCTCACTACGCAGCCGTCCTGTAAATCTATAGCCGGAATAATCAGCATAAATTAACAAAATTCTCTAACATTTTCAAGCCCACGCCCTGGCTTTTTTCAGGGTGAAATTGCACGCCATACAGATTATCCTGCCAGACCACTGAAGCAAAATCAATCCCGTACTCGGTGGTCGCTGCAACTACATTTTTATTTTCCGGCTCAGGATAATAAGAGTGGCAAAAATAGACAAAAGCGTTATCCGCCATTCCCTTTAATAGAGAACACCTTTCGGTCTTCAGTCTTCTGTCCTCTGTTCTCTGCTTTATCTGGTTCCATCCCATATGCGGAACCTTTAAGTTGAGATCAGAGAATCTTTTGACATCACCCTTGATTATCCCTAATCCCTTACAATTCTTTGCTTCTTCGCTCTTTTCAAATAAAAGCTGCATACCAAGGCAAATTCCTAAGAATGGTTTTTTATTCTTCACTTCCTCTCTAATCAAGCTAACCAATCCCTGCTTCTCTAATTCCCGCATCGCGTCGCCAAAGGCGCCTACCCCGGGCAAAACTATTTTTTGGCAAGCGGAAATTTCTTGAGGATTGCTGCTAACTTTAGTTTTAGCGCCGTATAATTCCAGCGCCTTTTTCACGCTATGGATATTACCCATACCATAGTCAATGATCGCGATCATTTAGTCTATCACACCCTTAGTAGAAGGAATTCCCTTTCTGCGAGGGTCGATTTGAGTAGCTATATCCAAGGCTTTACCGAAAGCTTTAAATACAGGTTCTAAAGTAGCATGTAAATCTGGATTAGGATTATCGATTTTTATATTTAAATTCATCCCTAACTGCTTGGCAAAAGCTTCGAAAAAATGCTCCGCGTATTTTAAATCATAAACATCAGGATTATTCATAGCAGGAAGCGTCTGGCCAAAAGTCAATTTAAACGACCCTCTGCCGCTGATATCAACGGCAACATGCGCAGTCACATCTTCCATAGGGACAGACATAGAACCGAGACGGTTAATACCGGCTTTGTCTCCAAGCGCATCCTTAAAAACCTGCCCCAATACAATACCTAAGTCCTCATTAGTATGGTGTATATCTACTTTTAAATCAGCTTCAACAGTAGTGACCTCTAAATCAAAATGTCCCCAGAACGCGAATAATTCCAGCATGTGATCCAAAAAACCTATACCTGAATTAATTTTTGACTCTCCGGAACCGTCAATATTCAACTTAACCGTTATATTGGTCTCTTTACTCTTTCGGGTTTTACTCGCCTCTCTCATCTTTCTCCTTTATTCAAATCTCGCCTTTACCGAATCCAAATGCTTATTCAGGCCTTCGATGCCGGCTATTTTCTCCAAAGGTTCGCGCATCTTCTCCAAGGCTTTCTTGGAATAACTGATGATGTGATTACTCTTCATAAAATCGCTGACCGATAACCCTGAGAAAAATCTGGCGCTCCCTCCTGTAGGTAAGACATGGCTTGGCCCGGCAACATAATCTCCCACCGCAGTAGGGCTATATGGGCCTAAGAATATTGCTCCGGCATTTTTGATCCCTTTAAGCAAGCGGCGCGGATTTTGTACTAAAATCTCAAGGTGCTCAGGCGCGATTTTATTGCTGACATCCACTGCCTGCTCTAAATTTTTAGTTAGAATAATAAAACCATCTTGGCCATCAGCTTGAGATTTTACCTGTTGGGCCAACGCCTTGGAATTAGTAATCAGTATAGCCAAGCCTTTAGCATGTTCTCTCTGGGCAGCCAAATCCGCCAGAATAAATTTCGGGTCGCTAAAACGGTTGGCGATAATCACCAGCTCTGTAGGCCCGGCAATCATATCAATATCTACCTGGCCAAAAACCTGCCTCTTGGCTTCGCTCACATAAATATTCCCCGGCCCGACAATTTTATCCACGGCAGGAATGGTCTTGGTGCCGTAAGCTAGGGCGGCAATACCTTGAGCGCCTCCCACACGATAAATTTCATTTACTTTCAATAAATCCGCCATGACTAATATGTGCGGATTGATCAAGCCATTTTTATTGGGCGGGCTGATCAAAGCTATCTCTTTAACTCCGGCCATCTTTGCCGGAAGAACAGTCATATAGACCGTGGAGACAAGCGGCGCGGTGCCCGCGGGGATATATACGCCTACGCGTCCCAAGGGAGTATAGTTTTCTCCCAAGACCACCCCATCATTATCCTTAATCCTCCAAGACTTCTTGATCGTCTTACGGTAAAAACGATTGACATTTTCGATGACCGTCTTAAGGCTGGCAACAAAATTAGGGCTGATATTCTGGTAGGCGCCGCTGATTTCGATTTCCGCGACCTTCAACTGCCGCGGCATCAATTTAACCGCGTCAAACTTCTTGGTATATTTTATCAAGGCGTCATCGCCAAAGACACGCACATCTTCGATAATCTTTTTCACCTTTTCTTCAACCCGCGGCTTCCTGAATGCGCCGCGATTATAAATCTTTACCAATTGTTTGCTGCCAAAACGAATTATCTTCATATACTGATTACCTTTCTTAATTCATCAAAGGCTTGCGCTAAATTTTCCGGCTTGCTTCCTCCTGCCTGCGCAAAATCAGCCCGTCCGCCTCCTGAACCGCCGATAATCGGTGCTATCTGACGGATTAATTTACCGGCATCTATTCCCTTATTGCATAAATCCTCGGTTACTCCCATCACCAATAATACCTTTCCCTCCTTAACCGAAGCCAAAGCAATAATCGCGTTACTAGTCTTGGCTTTAACCAAATCCACATTCTTTCTCAATAAATCTATATCTAAATTATCTACGGTTTTAGCAATAACCTTTGTATCCTTAATCATTTCCCCCGAAGCGATTAAATCATCCGTCAGATTTTTCATTGTTTCCAATCTTCGCGAATTTAAAACCTTCTCTAATTCTTTTACCTGTTTAATCTTTTTTTCTATCTCCTGAGACAATGATTCTAAAGGAGCGCTTAACAATCCCGAGATTTCGGAAAGGATTTCTTTTTCCTGCTTGATTATCTTATAAGCGAAGGTTCCTGTGGTTGCCTCTATCCTTCTTATACCGCTAGCAACTGACCCCTCTTGCAATATTTTTAATAAACCAACCTGGCCGGTTGCCTCAAGATGCGTCCCCGCGCAAAATTCTTTGGAGATATCGCTGATTGAAATCACGCGCACCTTTTCTCCGTATTTATCCCCAAAAAATGCTAAAGCCTTGGTTTTCCTGGCTTCTTTTAAAGTCATTTGCTTTGCGCTCACCGCGTAATTATTGATGATAAAATTATTCGCTACTTCCTCTACCCGGCCTAACTCTTCCTTACTTAAAGCCTTAAAATGTGTAAAATCAAAGCGGAATTTATCTTCACTAACCAGTGATCCCTGCTGCTGAACATGCCTCCCCAAAACTTTTCTTAAAGCTGCCTGCAAAATATGCGTACCGGTATGATTCCGGGCAATCGACATTCTCCGTTCAAGATTAACTTCTGCTTTAACTAAATCTGTTTTTTTAAAATTTCCGGCTTTTACTCTGCCGATATGCGCAATCACTTTATCGATCTTCCGCGTATCTAAAACTTCAAAAATATTCTTGCCCTTGATAATTACTCCGACATCTCCCACCTGCCCGCCACCCTCAGCATAAAAGGGGGTTTGATCCAAGATGATTTGAATCGCATCACCCTGCGCAGCCTTCTTAACCTCACTATTATCTTTTAAGATCGCAAGGATCTTGGCTTTGGCGGAATAATCTTTGTAACCAACAAATTTGGTCTCTTTTAGCTTTAATTCCAAACCTTTTGTATTAAAAACATCACCCTTCATAGAACTCTGAAGTTTGGAACGCGTTTTCTGCGCTAACATTTCCTTATTAAAAACATCAATAGAGATTTTGATTCCGGATTTCGAAGCCCAATCCTGAGTTAACTCAAAAGGAATACCATATGTGTCATAAAGCTCAAAAGCAGTTTTACCTAATTCTACCTGTACGGATTCAGCTTTACCCGCTGAATGATTATACGAAGCAAATACCGTCTTAATGATTTTAGGGGCATCATTTAATGTAGAAATAAATTTCTTTTCTTCAGACAAAATAATTTGCGCAATATTCTCCTGTTTTTCAATAAGCTCGGGGTAAGGAACCCGCATAACCTGCGCGACTAAAGGGACTAATTTATTCAATAACGGTTCTTTAATCCCCAAGGAGCACAGATGTAAGACACTTTTACGGATGATTTTCCTGACTACATAGCCCCGCGATTCATTCGAAGGCAATACCCCGTCATAGATACAAAAGATTACCGCCCGGAGATGATCCGCGATCGCGTAAACAAACTCATTTTCTGAGGTTGATTTAACGGTGATATGCTTTTTAATTTCTCTTACGATCGGTTCAAAAAGATCGGTTTCAAAATTACTCTGTTTACCCTCCATTACCGAAGCTAATCTCTCTAAACCCATTCCCGTATCTATATTTTTCTTGGGAAGAGGCTCTAATGACCCATCGTCTTTACGGTTAAACTGGGTAAAGACCAGATTCCATATTTCAACAAACCTTCCGCAATCACAGGCAGGAGTGCAATCTGCTTTTTGACATCCGATATTGCTTCCGAAATCATAGAATATCTCGGAGCATGGCCCGCAAGGCCCATTCGGGCCTTTGGTTTTTGCTTCAGCCGGCCAGAAATTATCTTTATCGCCAAGCTTAATGATTCTCTTAACCGGTATACCTATCTTCTCTTTCCAAATCTGGTAAGCCTCAGCATCATCCTTATAAACCGAAACCCAAAGTCTATCCTCACTGATTTTTAGTTCTTTAATTAAGAATTCCCAAGCCCAGCTAATCGCCTCATCCTTGAAATAATCGCCAAAGGAAAAATTACCGAGCATCTCAAAAAACGTATGATGGCTGCTGGTTTTACCGACCTTCTCCAAATCATCGGTACGCAGGCATCGTTGCGACGTGGCCGCCCGCTTGAAACCTGCATCAAATCCTAGAAACTCTTTTTTAAACTGATTCATTCCCGCGGGCGTAAAGAGGACAGTAAGGTCATCCTGAGGCACCAGTGAATCGCTAGTTACGATTTTATGTTTTTTGGATTTGAAGAACCCGAGGAATTTTTCTCTTAAGGAATCTACCTGCATAGTTGATTTAATACATCCGTCACAATTTCTGGAGAGAATCCGCGGCGCAGAAGAAACGCGTAAAGGCGCCTTTTGGCGCAATCCGGCTCAACGCCCTTTAATCTATTTAATCTCTCTTTAGCTAAACCTAAAACCGTCTGGCTTTCAGAATAATCTTTTAGCTTAGCGGCCTCTTGCTCGATTATTTTTTTATCTACGCCTTTTTGCCCCAACTCCTGCTTGATTCTTCTTAACCCTAAAGGCCTTTTTAAGCGCGAGTCGAGCCAAGCCTTGGCAAAAACATGATCGTCAATAAATTTCTTCTCTTTCAAGAAAGAGATTACTTCCTGAATCGTCTCTTCGGAAATCTTCTTAAGCCTTAGACGCTGGGCCAGCTCATTTTCGCTGCGCAGCCTGAATTTCAACAAAAGAAACGCGTAATTCCGGGCTCTCTCAAAAACTTCTGTTCGTCTAACCAAGGCTAAGTTTTTTTCTTACTTCTTTTTCAATATCTTCTTGTAACTTTGGATTCTCTTTTAAGAATTTTATCGCCGCGTCTCTACCCTGGCCCAACTTCTTCTCCGCAAATGAAAGCCATGTCCCTGACTTAGCGACTACCTCAAGGTTAACTGCCGCGTCAATAACTGCTCCGCTCTTGGCAATACCCTCATTATGAAGGATATCAAACTCAGCCTCATGAAAAGGAGGGGCAATTTTATTTTTAACTACCCTTACCCTGACATGATTACCAATAACTTTATCCCCTTCTTTCAAGTAAGCAATTCTACGCACATCTAACCTGACCGATGAATAAAATTTTAGCGCCCGGCCTCCCGGAGTAGTTTCCGGCGAACCGAACATCACGCCAATTTTCTCCCGCAGCTGATTAATAAAAATTACAGTAGTGCGCGATTTACTAATCGCGCCGGTCAATTTGCGTAAGGCCTGCGACATCAGGCGCGCCTGAAGCCCCATATGCGAATCGCCCATCTCGCCTTCAATTTCAGCCCGCGGGGTAAGCGCGGCCACTGAATCAATAACCACTAAATCCACGGCATTTGAGCGGACTAAGGTCTCGGCGATCTCTAAAGCCTGTTCTCCGGTATCCGGCTGCGAAATTAATAGATCATCGAGATTTACTCCAATCAACTTGGCATAAGTAGAATCAAAGGCGTGCTCAGCGTCAATAAACGCGGCTACCCCGCCTTTTTTCTGGTTCTCTCTTATCGCGGTTAGCGTCAGGGTAGTTTTTCCGGATGCCTCTGGCCCGAAAATCTCAACTACTCTTCCCCGGGGAAGCCCTCCAATGCCTAAAGCCACATCCAAAGTAAGCGCGCCGGTAGAGATAGTCTCCACATTCGCCTTGGTGTGGCTGCCAAGTTTCATAATCGAACCTTTACCGAATTGCTTCTCAATTTGAGCTAAGGCCAGCTCTAGCGCCTTACTTCGGTCAGAAATGTTATGCGCTGTCTCTTCTTTTTTCTCTTTGGTAATCATAACTGCCTCCGATTTTAATGTTTTAGATTAAATATTATATCCCACCCCTTCCCAGCTGTCAAACAAATAATACCCCCCTCCTTTCTAATCTAATAGACGCGGGAGTACATAAAATCTAACGAAAATAACTGGATTGACAGCCAGCTTAAAATATGTTACATTTAACCCTTATGGAAGAGCTGGCTAAAATAAAACAGGAACTTGAACGCACTAAGACCGAGCTTGGGATTCTCTATGAAATCTCCAATGCTATGCGCACTACCTTAAAGCTGGATGAGATCCTTTACATCATCCTTACCGGGGTAACCGCGCATATCGGCTTAGGCTTTAACCGCGCGCTTTTATTCTTAACCAACGAAAAAGAAGGCCTGATCGAAGGTAAAATGGGCATTGGCCCCGGCTCAGGGGAAGAGGCTAACCGTATCTGGAGCCAGATTGAAGACGAGAGAATGGATTTAGATGATCTGATCAGCGTCTATAAATTCTCAAGCAACCAACCTAACAGCCCCAACTCAAGTTTTAATAAACAAGTGCAAAGAATAAAGGTCTCTCTCCACGACAAAAATGAGAACCTGCTTACCTTGGTAGCGCAGGAAGGAATGCCTCTGCATCTGACTAAAGAAACCATGGAAAACTACCGGCATTCCCCGATCGTGCAGTCATTGAAAAGCGAAGAACTGGTTTTGATTCCTTTAAAAGCTAAGGATAAAATCAACGGAATAATCGTCGCGGATAACTTTATAACCCGCGAGCCGATCAGTAAAGACGACCTGCATATGCTCACTATGCTTGCTAACCAAGCAGGCTTGGCTATCGAAAATTCGCAGCTTTATGAAAAAACCGTGATGCTCGCCCAGATGGATTCATTGACCGAGCTCTGGAACCACGGATATTTTCAATTTCTCCTACAGACAGAAACAGAAAAAACAAAAGCCGGCAAAACTCCCTTAAGCCTGATTATGCTGGATATCGACCACTTCAAAATTTATAATGATACCCTAGGCCATCAGGCAGGAGATAAAATATTATCTGAACTAGCCAGCCTGCTTAAGGACCAGTCTCGAAAAATGGATTTTGTCTGCCGTTATGGCGGAGAGGAATTCGCGGTAATCTTGCCCCAAACCGACAAACAGGAAGCGTTTTTGATTGCCGAACGCTTAAGGATGGATATTGAAAAACATGCCTTCACCCAAGAAGATATATTCCCAACTAAGAAACTTACCGTAAGCCTCGGGATATCCTCATTCCCCGAGGATGGATTACTCCCGGCGGAACTTATTTCAGCTTCCGATAAAGCCCTCTACCAAGCCAAAAGTAAAGGAAGAAATAATACCTGCTGTTAAACAGCTACAGCCGCCGCATCCTCTTCCTTCTCCTTCTTCTCGTTAGCAAACTTAACAGAAACAATCTTGGATATTCCGGAATTCTGCATAGTAATTCCATACATCACATTGGCATTAATAATAGTCTTTTTGTTATGCGTGATGACGATGAATTGCGAGCCGCGGGCAAATTCCTGTAAAACCCGGGAAAATTTATCTACGTTCGCTTCGTCTAAAGCCGCGTCGATTTCATCCAATATGCAGAACGGCGATGGCTTGACTTTAAATATGGCAAAGATGAGCGCGATTGCCGACATAGATTTTTCTCCGCCTGATAACAAAAGCACATTCTGCAATTTCTTCCCCGGAGGACGGCAGATAATTTCAATCCCCGACTCAAGCGGGTCATTCTCGTCAAGCAGATAGACTTGGGCGTCGCCTCCGCCAAAAAGCAGGCGGAAATAATTACGGAACTCTTCGCGCACCTTCTCGAATGTTTCCATAAACATCTGTTTAGTGGTCCGGTTAATCTTCAATATCGCTTGATGCAACGCGACTTTGGCGCCGGCCAAATCCGTCTGCTGCTGGATTAAGAAGTCATAGCGTTTTTTAAGTTCATCGTATTCTTCGATCGCTACCAAATTCACCGATCCGCAGGCATCTACTTTTTTCTTTAGCTCAGTAATCTCCTGAGCCAGGGTCGCTAGATCTATCCCTTCAGGAAGAATCTCAATCTCTGCTAAATCAATTTTATAAGCCTGGAGCATCCTCTCTTTCATCCCAGAATATTTGTAATCTATCTCTTTATCCCGCATCTGTAATTCGTACAGCTTGTTTTTAAGCATATCCAAATCTTTTCGATTAGCCTCAATCTTAGCCGTTAACCCGCCGGCGCCTTCAGAGAGCTCGGCATAATGCGATTCTTCCGCTCTTAATAGCCCAGCCTTACTTTCCAAATCTTGCTTATGCTCGCTAATTTTAAGCTCGCATATCTTAACCTCTTCCCGCAAGGATAAAACCTTATTCGCGGAATCATCGATTTGTTTTTCCGTGTTCTTTAAATTTTCCTTATCCCGGTTAAAGGTATCCTCTAAAATACTCAGGGTCTGTTCATCTGAAATTATTTTCTTGTGCAAAGACTCTAACTCTGTCTTGACTTGGGTAATCGCTACCAATAATCCCTCTCTGGACTTACTGTTTGAAGAAACACTATCCTCTTCTTTAAGAATGGAGTCTTCAGAAAGGCGCTGCGTGTTATTTAACTCTGCCAGTATGTTTTGCGCGGTAGAAATATTTGCCTCCAAAACAGAGAGTTCTTTTTGGGTATCATTAAGCTCTAAGACAATGATGTCCTCTTCCTCTTTTATCTTATTAAACTGCTCCAGTATCGTCGATGATTGGGTCTCCTTATTGGCCAGGTTAATCTCCTGCGAGCGCAATTCCTGCTGCAGAGAAAGGACCGATTTATTCAACCCTTCTATACCGGCTTCTTTTAGTTGTTTTGTATTCTTCAGAGAATCTAATTCCGCCATAATCCCGGCAATCTTTTCATCGATCTTACGGGTGTCGAGCTCAATGGGTTTAGCCTCTCCGGAAAGTTTAAAATTAGCCGGTAGATATGCTTTATCTTCGTCACTCAACTCCCCAAAAGTATTGACCTTAATCACTAATCCGCTGGTTTTTTCAGCCGGGAGCTTATCCAGATAAACAACCGCGTTCATTGTTTCACTGATATCAAGATATTTTTCTTTTAACTTCTCGAGAAATTCCTTATGTGACTCCAAGGCGAGCATCTGTTTTTCCAGCTCCGTGATCTGCGCGTTTGTATTGGTTAAGGCCAAGCCCTCTTTTTCCAACTCTAGATTAACTCCGCCAATCTTTTGGAGCAAATCTTCGATTACTCGCTTAACCGAATCGACTTCCTGAGTAATCTTCTTCAGGCTTTCTTCGGTAATTGCCTTTTCTTCATAAACCTTAGCCTTATCGATCTCGAGCCTCTTGCGCCGCGCAAGAAATACCTGTTGGGAAGATGTAAAATCGGCAATCTGGTTCCTGGCAGCGGCTATCTTTACCACTGATTCCATTATTTCCTTCTTCAAATCTACGATCCGGGATAATGAATTCTTGATGTTTACGGCGAGCAAATTAATCTGGCCTTCTTTCTCCGCCAAGGCGAGGGATTTTTCTTCGATAGCGCTTTTTAAACCAAGATACTCTCCTTTTACCTCTTTCAGCTTCTCTTCATCGACAATCAGCTTGATCCTCACCTCTCCAATCTGCTCAGCTAGAGCCGCCTTTGCCTTCTCTAACTCAGCGGCCTTTTCTTGATTGAAACTTATACGCTCGTTATTTCTGATGACCTGGCTCTCTAAATTCAAAATCTCATTCTTGAACGACATTATACTATCTTCCAACGCCTTTAATTCACTTGCGCGGGAGGCTACCTTAGCTTCCTGTTCACGAATAAGCAAAAGAAATTTTTCTTCCTGCGCTTGGAGCTCTTTCAATTGGTTGATAATTCCTTCTTTTTGTTGCAGAAGTTCTTTCTTCGATAAAACTGCTTGAGCAATCTCTTTATTCTTAAGTTCATCAAAAACTTCTCGATACTTGCGCGCCTTATTCGCCTGACGTTCAAGGCTGCCAATCTGCCGCTTCACCTCGGTAACGATATCATTGACGCGTAAAAGATTTTGTTCTGTTTCTTCCAGCTTCCGAAGGGTCTCCCTTTTTTGCGCTTTATACTTGGTAATTCCAGAGGCTTCATCAAAAACCATACGCCTATCTTCCGGCCTGGAACTTAAGACCAAATCAATTTTACCCTGAGCAATAATGGAATAACTCTCCGCGCCAATCCCTGTCCCTAGAAGTAAATCCAAAACATCCTTAAGCCGCACCTGGCTCTTATTTAAAAGGTATTCGCTCTCTCCGGAACGAAATAATCTGCGGGTAATCGCCACTTCATCATTATCGAAATTAAAAAAACGGGCCTGATTATCAAAGGTCAAGGTTACCTCAGCCATCCCTAACGGCTCCTTATTATCCGTCCCGTTAAAAATGACGTCCAGCATCTCTGAGCCGCGCAAAGACTTCGCCGACTGCTCTCCCAAGACCCAGCGGATGGAATCAAAAATGTTGCTCTTTCCGCAGCCATTCGGACCGACAACAGCGGTAATTCCGGGTTCAAAATGCAAAGTAGTCTTGTCGCAAAAAGACTTAAATCCTACCAGCTCGAGTTTTTTGAAATACATAGAATCTCCTATGTTAATGAGGTTGCGATTGGTTATCTAACCAAGCGTCAATTTTATCTCTCTTAAAGCGCCACTGGCCGACAAGCTTAACCGCCGGAATCTTATTATGCTTAAGCCAATCATAAATAGTCCGGCGGGTTACCTTAAGGTATTCCGCTAAATCTTCAATGGTCATTAATCCGCTGTTGAACATATTTTTATTTTAAATAAATAATTAATTTTGTCAAGGAAAATCTTTACATTATTTAACATATTGATGCTAAAAAGGTATGTTATATTGATAAAAGCTGAAAAAACATGCAGAAATTAACTAAAGCTAATATATTGGAAATTCACAAGTTAGGTAAAATTATTTCCGTAGCACTTCTTTGAACTTCTTGGTTAAGGCGGGGATAATTTGAAAAAGGTCGCCCACAATACCGTAGGTAGCGACTTTAAAGATAGGTGCGTCGGGGTCTTTATTGATCGCGACGATTATCTTTGAGGACTGCATTCCAACTAGATGCTGGATCTGGCCGGATATTCCGCAGGCAAAATAAATTTTCGGGGCGACGGTGCGGCCAGTTTGGCCTACCTGATGTGAATAAGGCATCCAGCCCGCGTCAACAGCCGCGCGAGATGAGCCTACTGCCCCACCCAAAACATGGGCAAGCTCTTCTAAAATCTTGAAATTTTCCGGGCTATTCATTCCGCGCCCGCCTGAAACAATAATATCCGCTTCGGATAAATTTACTAGCGATTCAATTTCTTCGACAATATCCAATAATTTCGTGCGTGAAAAATATAAAGAGCTATCAAAACTCTCTTTAATAATCTTGCCTTTACGTTTTTTGTCGGCTGCCATCGGCTGAAAAACCTTATGCCTGACTGTGGCCATCTGCGGACGGTAATTCGGTGAAATAATCGTAGCCATAATATTGCCGCCGAAAGCAGGGCGAGTTTGCAGTAAAATCTTTTTCTCTAGATCGATATCAAGCCCGGTACAATCCGCGGTCAAGCCTGCTTTAATATTAATTGCCACCCGCGAAATAAGCGAGCGGCCAATATTGGTCGCTCCACACAAAAGGATTTCCGGCTTATATTTTTTAACCAATTCTACCAATATGTTGGTATACGGTTCATCCTGAAAATTGGCCAGCTCAGGGGCTTCTACTAAATAAAGATTATCCGCCCCGCAGAAGATCAATTCATCTAACTGGTCTTCTAATTTGTTCCCGATTAAAACTCCACTTACCTCACAGCCTAATTTCTTAGCTAATTCCTGAGCCTTGCCTAAAAGCTCATAGGAAACAGATTGCACCTTACCATTCATCTGCTCCAAAAATACCCAAATGCCTTTGTAGTCCTTAATATCAGGAAGCTCGCATTTAGCAGTGGTTTTCTCCAAGAATACCGCCTTGCATTTACAGGCATCTTTGCAAGCGCCGCAAAGCGTGCACTTATGCAAATCAATGACCGCTTTTTTATCTATAATGCGGATAGCACCGAACGGGCAGGCCTTCAAACAAAGCATGCAACCGGTGCACTTCTCGACTATGATTTGAATAGGCATAATTAATTTATCTCGTTTCTCAACAACTCCACTATTTGAGCGGCAATCTCAGGAGCCTCGCCTGTAAGCATCTGGCCTCCCACCCTCTGCGGCGGAGTGAATATCTTCACTACCTGCGTAGGCGAGCCGCATAAACCTATATTTTGTGGATCTAGATCAAGATCCTTCTGTCCCCAAGTGATAATTTTGGCGCTTTTAGCGCGCATCATCCCTTTTAAGGATGGAATACGCGGCTGATTAATTTCTTTAACCACGGTAAGTAATGCCGGTAAGGGTGTCTCGATAATTTCAAAACCTTCTTCCAACATTCTCTCGACGCGCAGGGATTTATGGCTTTGGCTATCGGAAGCCAAACCATTGCCCCCTGGCTTATCCGGCAATAAGCTAAATGTCGGGCCATAGACCTGCTGTACATAAAGCTGATTATCATTGTGATCCCTGCTTTTTACAGGAGTATAATTATCTATGTTTAAGTGTATTCTACCGTAAGGTTGAATATCAGTAGAGGGCGTCCAAATAAGTGTAGTAGGAGTGGCTAATGCCGCGCCTAGAATAGAAAAGAAATAACAGAACAATAAAACCAGAATCTTTTTCGGCACTTTTTATCCTCTCCCGGGTTAAAAATAGAAATGGCGTTCCTTATTAAAGAACGCCATTGTGAATTAAGCATCGCTGCTTTCTACAACATTACAAGTAAAAAATAATTGCTATTGGTAACCTATATATTTAAAATTAATCAATGTATTTCCTGCACTTATCTTTTATTTTACGTATCAATTTTATCACTCGCACATGGGA
>JAUSED010000007.1 GCA_030650425.1 Candidatus Omnitrophota bacterium
AAACCGTAGACCATTAAAACTTCATTATTTTGAAAGTTTTAATGAAAGAAAAGATGCTTTAAGAAGAGAGCTTTTCTTTAAAAAAAGATCCGGTTATAAGTGGCTTAAAATGAAAGAGATTATATAATTTGGAGAGGTCGCATAGTGGTCTAGTGCGAATCGGTGCTAACGATTTATACCTGAAAGGGTATCGAGGGTTCGAATCCCTCCCTCTCCGCTTTCACCCGCCGAAGCCCAAAGGGCGAAGGAGGGCTTCGATCGGGTTTCAGCGGACACAGTCCGCCTTTGTAAAAAAACAAAGGTACTTTTTGTCAAGAAGAAGAGTTTTAATAATAGAGACAGCTTTATAAATATGTACTATGTCTATATTTTAAGATGTGTTGATGGTAAACTTTATACTGGATGCACTAATGATCTAAGAGACAGAGTGATGAGGCATCAATCTGGTTGGGTTCCAGCTACAAAAGATAGATTGCCCATAGAACTAGAAAGCTATTTTGCTTTTAAAGATAAATACAAAGCATTTAGTTTTGAAAAATACTTAAAGTCAGGTTCAGGGAGAGCCTTTTTGAAAAAGAGATTAATTAGTTAAACCGTCTTCGCTAAAGCTATGACGGTCAAAGGGTGGGGTAGCCAAGTGGTTGTACGGCGTTGGTCTTGAAAACCAATGTTCCGCAAGGAACCGTGAGTTCGAATCTCACCCCCACCGCAAAGATCTATTGCCATCCGTTGCCCATACTGATACAATTATTCTAATGAGGACTACGCAACGAAAAGGAGATATTGCAGTCTCACAAGCCATCGCTCGATTTACAATCATGGGCTATGATGTAGCCTTACCTCTTACAGAATCTGCTTCTTATGACTTGATTATTGATATCGGAGATGAACTAAAGCGAATACAAGTACGGTACACTAGCGTAAAAGAGGTCGCTTTGCGAAGAATACATTCAAATTCAAAAGGATATGTGGTAAAAAAGACAAAGGCTAATGCGTATGACTGGTTGTATATATTTAAAAATACAGGGGAAGAATATTTAATTAAAAGCTGCTTGGCAAATCGAAATTCAATTACGCCCACACTAGAACACCGCCTTAATTAAAAATCAGTTTGAATCCCTCTTCCTCCACTCATTTATCTAGCCAAAGTTATGGCCCAGACTTTTTGACTATATGTTACACGAAATCTAAAAAGATACACATAAACGAAGTCTCAGATGATACAAAATTCTGTCATTGCGAGGAGGGTCGATTTTTCGACCCGACGAAGCAATCTTATCTATTTAAGAGATTGCCACGCTCTCCGCCAGCTGG
>JAUSED010000010.1 GCA_030650425.1 Candidatus Omnitrophota bacterium
GAGCTATAGCATTTGCGTTAATATTACGCCTGGCTAACTCCTTAGCTACAGTTTTTGTAAGAGCGATTATCCCGGCTTTTGACGCGGCGTAGTTTGCCTGGCCCGGATTACCGATTAAGCCAATGATAGAAGCAATGCTGATAATCCTGCCGCTTCTCTGATTAACCTTCGGCCTGGATACGGCCTTGATGCAGTTAAATGTGCCTTTTAGGTTAACATTAATCACCGCATCCCACTCTGCCTGGGACATTCTAAGCAAAAGATTATCCTTAGTAATCCCGGCGTTGTTAACTAATATATCAACCTTTCCGAATTTGTCAAGAATTTTGTTCACCCCTTCTTCTACCTTAGTATAATCCGTAACATCCATCTCCAAAGCCAAGGCTTTTCTTCCTAGAGCTTCGATTTCCGAGGCGGTTTTCTGGGCTGCTTCCAGATTAACATCCGCGACTACGATATCCGCGCCTTCCTTGGCAAAAGTCATGGCAATGGCCGCCCCTATACCTCGCGCCCCGCCAGTAATCAAAGCTACCTTATCTTTTAATTTCATTTTATCCTCCATCTATATTATCCTAGGGGACACTTTCCTTTGAGTGGCTTTGCCATAGCTCTGACGGAAAGTGTCCCCTTCTGCAGAAGTTGGAAAATGTCCCCTAGGTTGAGATATCTGCCGCTTTTTCTATATTCACTACTTGCGCGTTAGGGTCAATCTTACGCATCAGGCCCTTAAGCACTTTTCCCGGCCCAAATTCGATAAAATTAGTTATGCCTTTAGCAAGTATAAATTTCACCGAATCTTCCCATTTCACCGAAGAACACACCTGTTGAACCAAATTTTCTTTTATTTGATCAACTTTATCTTGCGGTAGGGCTGTATAATTACTCACTACCGGCACTAAAGGGGCTGTAACGAGCGTCTTATCCAACACTTCTTTCAAGCCTAGCGCAGCCTCTGACATTAACGAAGAATGGAATGCCCCGCTTACTTCTAGCGGAATTACCCTTTTTGCGCCTGCTTCGGCGCATAAAACCATAGCCTTATCTATGGCTTCGCTCTTTCCCGAAATAACTATCTGTCCGGGAGAATTAAAATTGGCTACCTGGGCGCCGCAAACTAAACAAATCTCTTTTACTTTATCCGCGGCTAAATCTAAAACTGCAGCCATTTTTCCGGGATATTTTTTGGCTGCCTCATCCATTAACTCGCCTCTTCTCTTAATCAAACGTAGGCCATCTTCAAAAGTAAGCGCTCCAGAGGCGATTAAAGCGCTGTATTCACCCAAGCTTAGTCCAGCCATATAGCTGGCTACAATTTTATTTTTAGCCTTAAAAGCTTCAAAAGCAGCGATGCTCACCGTTACAATCGCGGGCTGGGCAATCTTGGTTACCTTTAATTGCTCTTCCGGGCCCGCAAAGCAAACCTGCTTAAGATTAAAGCCCAAAACGCTTTCGGCGCGGTCAAATATCGCGCGCGATTCAGGGAAGTTTTCATAGAGGTCTTTCCCCATTCCCGCGTATTGGCTGCCTTGGCCGGCGAATAAAAATCCGATTTTTTCTACCATATTATCCTAGGGGACACTTTCCTTTAGTCTAAAGGGGACACTTTCCGTCAGGGCTCTAATGAAAGCCTCAAAAGGAAAGTGTCCCCTATCGCTTCCCGGCTGTGTAAAGCTACCACTGTATAACCGCAGCGCCCCAGACTAGCCCCGCGCCAAAAGAATCTAAAAGAACAGTGTCACCCTTCTTAATCCTGCCTTCTTTGACTGCCTCCACTAAAGCCGTAGCTGTCGAGGCGCTGGACATATTGCCGTACTTTTCTATATTCAGAAAAATCTTATCTTCAGTTAAACCCAACCGTTTGGCTACCGCCATAATAATCCGCGAATTTGCCTGATGCGGAATAATCAAATCTATATCGGAGAATTTTAAACCTGCCTGCTTTAAAACTTTTTCCGCCGCTTCCGTCATCGTCCTGACAGCAATCTTGAATAATTCATTCCCCTGCATTTTAATATAATGCAGGCGCGCTTCCACGGTTTGCAAAGAAGCGGGATTCCGGGAACCGCCCGCGGGAAGATTTAATAATCCTAAATTTGATCCGTCGCAGCCAAGATAACTGGCAATTATTCCGCCGGATTTAACCTCACCCAAAACACAGGCGCCCGCGCCGTCACCGAATAAAACACAGGTATTCCTGTCTTTCCAATCCGTAACCGAAGAAAGTTTCTCCGCGCCTATGACAAGGGCATTCTTATAGGTGCCGCAGGCAATAAACTGACTGGCCGTAGCTAAGGCATAAACAAATCCAGCGCAGGCCGCGGAGATATCACAACAGGCGGCATTTTTTGCGCCTAAGGCATTTTGCAGGATCGAGGCAACCGAAGGGAAAGGCATATCCGGGGTGATCGTGGCAACGATGATTAAATCTAAATCTTCTGCTGAGAGACGGGCGTCTTTTAAGGCCGCTTTGGCCGCATTGAGAGCTAAATCTGAGGTAGCTTCTTCCGCGGAAGCCAACCGGCGTTCTTTAATCCCAGTGCGGGTGGTAATCCACTCATCAGAGGTATCCACCATCTTCTCTAAATCCGCATTGGTTAATACTCTTTTGGGCAGATACTCACCGACGCCTATGATTCCTACTTTACGCATTTTTCGCTGATCGCCTCTAGAACCCTCTCATTGAATTTACGCTCAACTTCTTCCTTAGCTACTCTGATGGCATTCTTGATCGCTTTGACATTGGAACGGCCGTGGCCGATAATGGTCACACCGTTAACTCCCAATAAAGGCGCGCCGCCGTATTCGGAGTAATCAAGCTCTCTTTTAAAGCGTTTTAAACTGGGTAATAAGAAAAGCAGGCCAATCTTACCCAAAGGATTACTTAACAAGTGCCTTTTTAAAAATACCTGCATTGCCTCAGCCGCGCTTTCAGAGACTTTTAGGGCGACATTTCCCACAAATCCGTCGCAAACAATTATATCGCACCTACCGGTAAAAAGATCCTTACCTTCCACATTCCCGATAAAGTTCAGCTTACTTTTTTGCAGCAACTCATGCGTTTCGCGGATAAACTCCGTACCCTTGGCCTCCTCTTCGCCGATATTTAAAAGACCGACGGAAGGATTGGTTTTATTTAGAATCGTCCGGCTGTAGACATCTCCCATAATCCCGTATTGCAAAAGCTGGTTCGGCTTAGGATCGATGTTCGCGCCAACGTCAATGATTAAAGATATACCTTTTAAAGTAGGAGTGACAATAGCGATACCCGGCCGCTCGACACCGGGAATAAGCCCTAAGCCTAAAGTGGCGGCGCAGACAACCGCGCCGGTATTTCCCGCGCTAAAAAAAGCATCAGCCTTGCCTTCTTTGACTAAATTTATCCCGAGAACAATCGAGGAATTTCTTTTTCTGCGCACACTTAAAGCAGCGTGCTCGCTCATTTGAATGGTTTCCGGGGCATGCACTACTGTGATATTAGGGCCGGAATACTTAGCTTTCTTAAGTAAAGGATTAATCTTGGCCTCATCCCCGATTAAGATTACTTCGGCCGCGTATTCTTCAACCGCGGCTAATGTGCCTTTGATCACTACTTCAGGCGCGTAATCACCGCCCATAGCATCAACGACTATTTTCATTACCTTATCTCCTATTCCTAACCCTTATCTTGTCGTGGGACAGTCCCTACTGGCTAGGCTTATTTCTTCTTCTTTTTTTCTTTTACTTTAATCTCAATAACCTGCTTGCCTTTATAATAACCGCAAATAGGACAAACCCGGCCGGATAATTTCGGCTGCTTGCATTGCGGGCAAGGACTCAGGCCGCCTGCTTTTATTTTCCAATGTGTTCGGCGTTTTCGGCCGCGCGTTTTTGAATGCCTTCTCTTAGGTAGAGCCACAGTTACATCCTCCTTCGTTTAAATTATGCCCGCATTTGGGGCATAAACCTTTACAGTCAACAACACATAAAGGATTAATCGGATAACTCAAAATTATTTCTTCTCTTATATCCGGATCTAAATCGATTACCGGTTCCAGCTTATCTACGGCGTAATGTAATTCCAGTTGTTGATTGAAACGGGAACCAATCTCTTGCAAGCAACGGCTGCAATAGCTGAGCATAGGCGCGTCTAAGGTTAAAACTACGCCAATCGCGTCATAACTCTTGGAGATAATCGCTTTTACCTTGACCAGCCCAGAGAGTTTGAAGATCTCGGTATCCAAATCCAGTTCCGCGGGACTGAATTCCTCGACAAGCGTTACCCCTTCATCAGGAATTTTTCTTGTGTCAATTTTCACCGCTTAGTACTTAACTTTTCCTTAAGCGCTTTTTCCACAAAATCCGGGACAAAATTCGTTAAATTCGCTCCCAAAGCAGCTGTTTCTTTCAGCAGTTTAGAAGAAAGATAGCTGTATGATTCATGAGGCATCAGGAAGACAGTTTCCACGTCGGAAGCAAACTTTCTATTGGTCAGGGCCATCTGGAACTCGTATTCAAAATCCGAGAGCATTCTGAGGCCTCTAATCAAAACCTTAACTTTATGTTTACGCGCGAAATCTACCACTAATCCGTCAAAATCCACTACCTCAACCCCGCTTAAACCAGTGGTAGCCTGCTTAAGCATAGCCACCCTTTCCTTAACTTCAAAAAGCGGTTTTTTTTGCGGATTAGCTGCCACTGCCACAATCACCTCGGAGAATACCTCTCGCGCCCTTTTGATCAGGTCAATATGTCCGTTAGTTACCGGATCAAATGTTCCGGGATAGATCGCTGCTTGGCACATGTTTACTCGCTTAGCTCTAGAAAGGTGACAGTCACAAAAGACGTGACAGTCACCTTTCTAACCTTCCTTTTCTAAATAATGACAACAGAGTGCTGCCGTATTTATACTGCTTGAATAAACTTAAAACTCCCAAGTCATCTGGGAGATTTTCTTTTTTAAAATGCTGCGCAATGATTAAACCATTGGGCGATAATATATCATAAGCCTCCAGGGTTTGCAAGGTTTTTTTTACTAGATCCTGATAATATGGAGGGTCTAAGAAGATAATATCAAAACTTTTGCCGCTCTGATGTAAGCTTTTTATTGCCCTTTGGCTATCAATAGGATACAGAATGCAGGACCCAAAAACTTTAAGTAACTCAATGTTCTTTTTGATGGCAGAAACGCATTCGGGATCTTCTTCTACCAAGACTGATACCTTGGCTCCGCGGGATAGAGCCTCAAAGCCTACCGCGCCTGAACCGGCAAACAACTCCAGAAAAGACAAACCCTCTACATTATTACCTAAAATATCAAAGAGCGCCTTGCGCGTCTTATTCTGCGTAGGCCGGATACCTTTAGGCATCCCTAAATTCCTTCCTTTATATATACCAGTAGTGATCCTCATTTAATTTTACCGCAGGAATTTAATCACTTCTTGGGCGACTCTATCTTTTTCTTGGTCAATAGTGATCATATGATAACTATCATCAAGGATGACCAGGGATTTGTCAGAAGAGGCAATGTGATCATAGACATATCGCGCGTTTTTAAGGCTGGTCATATCATCTTCCTTGGCGTGGATAAGTATGATCGGCGTCTTAACGCAAGGAAGCTCTTTTTTGACTACTTTGGTCAGCAGGTGATGTTGATAGAGGCAGCACATCGGAAAGAACGGGCTGCCAAAGAGAGCGGTTTTATCATCATTGCCTGAGGCCTTGGCATTACGGTAAAACTTTTCTATACCTGCCCTTAGATATTCGTTCTTCAAGCCGTAAGGCCAGCTTTCTTTTATATCAATGCTGTTCCTCAAGAAAGGGACATGCCATAAAACATCCATCAGTACCTTATGTTTGGGCACGGCCCAGCCGTCGTAGAAGATAGTCGGCGCTAAGGCGATAATCTTGGAAACCACGGAAGGATTCTTATAAGCAAGATGCGCTGCCATCAAAGCGCCCATAGAAAGCCCTCCCACATAAATTTCAGCATACTCCTTTTTCAGGCTTTCTAAATCTTTAGCGCAGGCACTAGCTATTTCCTGCCAGGTAACCCGCTTAAGCTCAGCTAAGCTTCCGCAATGCCTGGGTAAGGTATTACAGAGTACGCTAAAACCGGCCTTATGCAGGCGCTTGCCTAAATAACGCATCTCAGAAGGCGTGCCGGTAATGCCGTGGATTAGCAAAACGGCTTTACCATTTGTGCCTTTCAGGAAAAAATCGAAGTTGCGCGGATGGTTGGTAGTTTCCATAAGTGGAGTATTATAGCATAAAAAAATAAAAGGTGAATTTTTTAATTACGGGATTACAAGCTGCGGTTCGTGAGGAGAGATTTGGATTTGGGCCAGGCTAAGCTGGAGTTCGCTTTCAGGCTTGCCGGATTCAATTAAGACTAACATATCTTTAAAATTGCGGCGTGCCACAATGATGGCGGCTTTTAAGGCTTCGATACGAATAGGAGAAAGAAGAATAAGGTGATTAACTTACCAGGACTTCCACGGGTATGGTTTTAACTATGTCTTTAGGATGCAAAAGGAAATTCAGTTTTTCAAAACCGATAACTTTGCCTTTTTTGTCTTTGACTAAAATTACCTCTTCCCCGGTTTCTTCACAAATATGCTCTTTTCGGGGATCATCAAACCAGATATTCAAAGTGTTTCCTTTGGAATCATAATATAATCTTACCTTTTCCATTGTGTTTTTCCTTCCTTTATTTTTTCTGTCCAATAGGCGGTAATAATAAATCCTCTCTTTTTCAGGAATTTTGTCACTACACAAAGGTAATACCTGCCAATCTTTTTATAAAACAATAATACGTTTTTATCTTTCTTACTGATACGGATCTCATCAGGATCGCTTAATACACTCTTAACTTCTCCTTCTTTCCCCCTTACCGTTGGATGCTTGATATGTGTAATAACGTTCCAATATGCTCTCGAGGTGCTAATCAAAATCCCAAGCCTTGAATAAACCTTAAAATATTGTTTATGAGACAACGCCTGCCTGGATATTTTATTCATAAGATGACTTTTAGATTTAGACTAATGCCTATTGCAATCTTACCTGTTAATATATTATATAATAGGATAACCCGAAGTCAAGGATTCCAATTTTTTTATTTGTAACAGTTCAGCTCTTGGAAGCCGCCGACGAGCCGTCATTGCGAGCGACCGAAGGGAGCGAAGCAACCTCTGAGATTGCTTCGTCGCTGTCGCTCCTCGCAATGACACGATTACTTCCGCGAGCTGAACTATTACCTTTAATTTCATATCCCATGGTTTTATAAGCCTTCAGCCGCTTTTTATACATCGCCGCTAATACGGATACTTTCTGATCGACATAATCGTAAACGCGAATCTCTGTTTTGGCGTGATGTTTACGATGCAAGCGCCCGGCGTACTGAATAACTTTGCCTTTAAATGCTATCGGCATAGCTATAAAAAGCGTATCCAGCCTTGGATCATCAAAGCCTTCGCCAATATACGCCCCTGTTGCTAATATTGCTTTTGGCGCGTCAGAAGAAGAATTAAGTTTATCAAAAATCTTTCGCCGCTTTTTGATACCGATACCGCCATAGAGAACCGCTAAATTCTGAATAGAAGGTTTAAGCATATCTTCTAAAATCGCGAGGTGCTCTTTACGTTCGGTAAGGATAAGCGGAAATCTTCCTTCACCTACCGTCCTTTTAACATCGACCACAATCATTTCGTTACGGCCAATATCGGCTAGCAGTTTTGGCCATAAGTCGTAAATATTTGACCTATCTGTCCAATCGCAATCAAAAGGGGTGATCCGTGGTATTAAGAAACAATCTAAAATACCTGAACCAACCCTATCTTGTTTCGCCTGATAAACAATCGGGCCGCATTGCATATGTATAATCGGCTGCTGGCCGTCTCTACGATAGGGGGTCGCCGTAAGGCCCAGGACAAATTTAGCTTTTGCCTCCATCATTACCCGTTCAAACGATACAGCGCCAATATGATGGCACTCATCAACTACCACAAACCCGTAATCAGCTACACGATCATCCACGCTGCCTTTCTCTTCAAGGCTTTGTATCATGGCCACGTCTAACACGCCGGTAGCTTTGTCTTTTCCTCCCACAATCTGGCCAATTTTATCGATATCCACCCCTAAGAAGACAGACAACTGCTTGCGCCATTGTTCCATAAGCGGCTTTCGGTGAACGAGTACAATGGTATTTGTTTTGCGCTTAGCAATAGCGTAAATCGCAAGGACTGTTTTGCCTGTGCCCGGCGGCGCGGATAATACGCCAATCTCAAAAGATAGAATCTTCCTAGTTACTGATTTTTGTTCTTTAGTAAGTTTTCCGTGAAATCTGAAATTTTTCGATATTCCCTGATTTCTCTCATCTTTAATATCTGTTTTTATTCCGTATTCGTTTAAGACGCAACAGGCGTCATCAAAACAGCCCCTTGGTAACGCGAGGTAACCATCCATAATTTCCGAGCAGCATATAACTCGCGGTGTAAATGAAGTTGATAATCGCATGCTCTGCCGATGATAGAATTCAGGGTTTTGGAAGGCAGCTAAACGCTTGAGCTGGTTTAATAATACTGAGGGCAAAGTATCGGTTTTTATGTAAATCTTGTTTGCAATGGTTAACTCGATACTTTCCGGTAGATTGCCTATAATTGGCAAATAACGTTTCTTACCGGAAGGTAAACGTAACCATGGTGGATCATTTTCTTCTATGGGGCTTATGCGAACACCGATAATTTTACCCTGAGAAGCCGCATTATTAGCCAAACTTTGCGCTTCACCAATAGACATCTTTTTTACAGAGGCTAAGAATTGCCATTGGCCAGAATAAGGCTTAAAATGATCATCAATAAAAAGGCTGTTGCCAAATTTAGCCGCTTCTTTCTGTAAAGGCAAGGCAATTAAATTACCAAAGCCACCATTAGGCAAGGTATCCTGATTTGGGAAAAGGCGGTCATAGCTTTTCATGTCTAACTGATAACGTTTAGACATAGTTTCAGTAATCAAGAATGAGCCTAAGCGTCTAGCGGTAAACGCTGGAAGCTTATCTTCAAAGAATACCCAAGCATGCGCTCCATTACCAGAGCGAGAACGTTCTATGGATAGAGGAACATTGTATTCCAAGCAAGTCTGCTTAAAAGCAGCTATATTATCCTGCCAGCCCTCTTTATCAAAATCAACAGCGAGAAAATAACAGACATCTCCATCCAGTAAAGGATAAATTCCCGCGATAAGGCTGCCGTTTAGATGCTTTGTGATTACGGATGCATCAAAAGGCACAAATTCACGATGCGGACACTTAGAGCACCTAGCCGTTGCCTTCTGGCAAATATTAGGCGCCCATTCATTTTTGCAAACAGGGCTATAACCGAATTTTCCGGTTTTTCTGTTTGTCCAATGTTTAGCGTAAACATCGGTTCGCCCGCGGAATAATTCTTTAAAAAGCCTTAGATTATTTTCAAGAGAAAAATCTGTTGGAATATTAACGGTGTGATCACCTATTGAAGCGGATTTTAATTCATGAATCAATTGTTGTTTCTGTTGGTTAAGAGATGATATTTTGTTGTCTAAATCATTGATGCTTTGTAAAATTGCGCGGCTCTTCTGATTATCTTCCATCCGTCTACAGATTGATTAATTCACACCCCAACAGCCAGCGCCCAGTAAAAATATGCCTCAGGGTTAATCACTTTCAGTCTCTCTAATATCTTATATTTTCCAGGTAATACTACGTCTTTAATCGAAGATAAATTAACCGTCTTTATAGGGTACATTTTATCTTTGCCTTTCAGCACACTTGCCATATATGCAATTCTCGCAAAGGCAACCTTGATATCCTGCTGGCCTATCTTTTGCCGTAAATGATTACCGATCTTATCCAGTCCATCGTTAATGAGCGCAATCTCAGGAAAGGAATTGTCTGCTCCCTTAAGTAAAGCCTGCGAATACTTAAACGCTAGATCCGTGATATCATCCAAAACCTCATCAATAGAATAGGATGTCCCACGAAAACCGTTCTCCTGTCGCGCGGTATTCAGAAAACTCTTGTCTATATCATCGATATCGCTTACAATCTTAAAAAGCTCTCCTAAATCAATAGCCTGTTTTAAAACTTCCATCGCTCGCTTTTCGTTTAAAGGAATACCCATCGTTTTGGGCGAAACGGCTGTCATTTTATCGCCCAATAATCCCTCCGGTGTTGGAACCCGAACAATCACATCCGAACCAGAAAAAATCAGTGGAAGCTTCGATATGTCTTTCTCAACCAGTTTCTTATAAGGATGCTCCGTAAAAACAACGTCTAAGAGCACATACTGCGGAAGTTTTGAGAATTGCGAGGCAAACTGAAACTTATAATGCGCCTTCGGTATCTTACCATGACGCGAATCCTCTTTTACGGCGTCGAACCATTCCGACGCCGATACCATACTGACAAGCGCGTCTTTTAATCCTGCTCGTTCATTTACCGGCAAAAGGATATCAATATCTATAGACAGCCGGGCTGGCGGGAAAATATGCAGAAGAATAGACGTTCCGCCTTTAAATATCAATCCCGGATAGACGCGAAGTAATTCGCTTAAGAGATTAAACGCGTAAACGGATTTCTCAAAGATCCCCGGATCCTTAAAGCCCAGCTCTTTTCGTAAAGATTCCATCCGGTTGCGATCAGGTATTTGCTTTGCCATGAACATCCTTATTAGACATTACTTTCACTGCATATTTTATATATGCGCCAAAAGTAACATTATTAAGTCCAATATTATCAACGAGTTGAGATATTAAATCTCGAAAGTACCTCCGGCTTTTGGCATAAGTAATCAAGGCGCTAACATTAACCCTAAAAAGCCCATCCATACTACGCCACAATTCCCAGTAATCGCTATCCGCCATAGTTGAATACTTGTCTTTGATCACGAAAAGATCGACAAGCATCTTTTCAAGGGTAGGCGTATGAGTTTTCCGAGGCGAGCCCTTGATCAACAACCTAACAACGATCGGATCACGCGTAATGTCAAAATCTTTAGGCACCAGGCGGCTAGTCTTCTCAACCGTTACAAACCGGTAATCGCGCGATATCCTGTCAGCGACAGGGTGAATCGCGTCCGCCTCCACCTCGACAAAAGTAATATTGTGCGTTTGCTGATGATGATAATAGGGTTGGAAATACAGGGTGTTCCAAACAAGGAAGTCAAGGTCAGGGTATTGTTTTTTCAAAAGCTGCCGGATCTCGGCCACGCGGCTTTTCTCTTCCAGGTGGAATTCTTCCGCGACAGAACTATATACCCCCCTACCCGCAGAAAAAATAATACCCTCGGACTTAAAAACATGCAGATAGTTCTTCGCTACTTGACGACTGAGACCCGTTGCTTTTATAACCCCGGCAAGGTTAAAATATCGCTTGTTTTTTATATATTCCCCGACTAATGCTTTTTTATTCAACGCCTATCTCCTTAAAACAATATTCTCCGGCAGATTTTTTACAAAAAGTGCTCGGGTTGATTTCAATAGTTTTCTGACTAACATTTCTGATTATAAGCTAACGACGGGAAAAGTCAAGTTTTGAATGGGTCACTGCGTGGGTCACCGCGCTAGCAAAGAACAAAATAATCTTATGGCGTTACAAGCTGCGGCTCGCGGGGCAAGATTTGGATTTGGGCCAAGCTAAGCTGGAGTTCGTTTTCAGGCTTACCGGATTCAATTAAGACTAACATATCTTCTAATTCGGGTTCGGTCTCGGTTACCCTTTCTTCTTCCATACGTAGAATATTGGCGATACAACCCAAAACCTTACCCATTTGCCTGCCTAAAGCCTGCCTTAGGCAACTGGAGGCGACATATTCTTTAAGCCGCTGGTTGGAAGGGATAATCCCTGCCTTAAGCATATTTTCTATCTCGGCCCACTCTGCATCAAGGTTAAGATTGCTTAATCTGTTTATCTCGATAGGGCTAAGTTTAAGCATCGCTGGGTTAATCGGGCTGCTAACAGCGGGTAAAGCGCGAAAGTCGATGCCGCCTTTTTTATCTTTATTTAAGATTATAGGTGAATTTACCGAAGAGACAGATTGCAAATTTTTCTTCCGGGATTCTTTGAAATTGTTCAACATTTCATAAGTAATAATATTCTCTGGATCAAATATAACTATGGAGACATGATTTCCTACTGCTTCATCTCCGCGCCCTTCTCCCCCCTCCATACCTATAACTCCATCGTAACCTAAAGATAAAATAAATATTCTAAAATCAAACCCCTGAGTTATACCATCAAACCATCCATCTACGCCAGTTTCTTTAGAACCTCCTCCCTGGCGTAATAAGATAGGTTTTTTATTGTGCCTCCTATACCGAATGTAAGTAAAAATCCTGTCTCTTAAAGCTACCCGGGCCCAATCCAAAGATAAACTTTCCAAATACTTTAACCATGCATTTATCACCTCATCTGGAACGTTATTTCTACAATCTAATAATTTACTCCTTATCAATCTTGCCGCTACAACTTGAGGGTTGCCCGTTATTTTCTGTTGCGTTCTTCTCAATGCATATTTCTGAGCTTGTTCAGTATTATCAGTAAAATAAAACCCTAATCCCATCGTATACTCCATATCTTTTGGGCTTAAAATAAACTGCTCAAATTCTCTATTGGTGCCATGAAAAATCGCTCCATCTTCTAAGGCCCCTGCATTATTTGAGTTAAGCCTTATTGGCATAGAGAAATCCGCTTCAGACATCTGAGCATATTTGTTTAAAGCCGCTTCCTTTTCTCCCTGGGTTATTGGCCTATAGGTTTCGGTTAACTCGACAGTAACTTCCGCCGCCAAAGAGGCGGGTTCCTGCTGCGCCGGCGAGGCGGCGGTATCAGGTAAATTAGAAACGGTCCCCTTCTCTTCTGCTAACGGTGAGCCGGAGGATTTAGGTAAATTAGGCCCCTTCCCTTTTTCTGCAGGCGTCTTCTTTTGCAGCCTTTCCCACTCTGAGGTTGACATCGGGATGCGCATGATTCCCCCGGGAATTAGTCTTACAGGAAGATTCAGTCCGTTATACCCAATTATCCGTCTTGCCGGAGAGAATCTCTTACCATAACTTTTCCCTTTGTTTTCGCCATAGTACTGACGGACAAGACTCTTAATGCTGTCTCCCTTCTTTACTTGATGTTCTACCACTTTGGCCTCCGGGATAAATATCTTCCAGCCTGGAGGGCCGATTGGAGTTTGCCCGTTTTTCTCTTCTGACAAAAGCCCATATTCATTTGCATCGGCTATTTGTGAATACTGATTCCTGTCTCCATAATAATAGAATGCCAATAAACTAAGGCTCTGGCCTTTTAAGGTTATATGGAGAACAGACTGATAAAAGAAAGGTGTCTTAATTGCTAACTTCTTTTTTAGTTTTTCCCTCCAAAGTTCCTTCGCTTCCAATATCCTTTCTGCCTCTTTTTTTAATTCTTTGCTCCAAGGTTCAGATTCCAGAATCTTTAAGGCATTTACCATCTCTTTTAAGAAAGTTTCGTCATTGCTATATAATACTGATTCCTTTCCGCTATATTTTTTTATAAATTCTTCAAAAAATGGTTCGAGCTTTATTAACTCCGCGCGATCAAAATCAACAAACTCTGCGGGTGAGTACTCCAATTTATTTAACGCCCTAATGCGCGCCCAGATATATGCTTTTTTATCTTCCACCATCTCTCTATAACGCGAAGAGGAATTATCGCATTTACGCAATAGTTCGAGCGCGTTATCCGCAAGCCGCCAACCACCACCGACTTCCAGAATATCATCTACTGTAGTATCTAAAGAGATAAGTGAGTTTTCTTCCTTACTGGCTATATCATACAATTGTTTATCCGCCTTTAATTTACGTAACTCTTTTAAAGCATCTATGCGTGTTTTATCCACAACCTTTTTATTCTCAACGATATCTTTTAGCCCTTCTTTATAACCGAGCATTTTAAAAACAGCGAGTTGAGCCTCCTGAAATACGCTTTTTGTTGGTTTTTCTGCTTTATTTACTTTCTCTGGTTCTGTTTTTGCTGTCTTTTTTTCTAGAAAGGGCTTACTTTCTTTTTGCACAAATTTGCCTATATATCTAATTTCCTCTTGCATAAATTCAGTAGCGTCAAACGGCCGCCACCCAAAATCCTTATCGTGGATTAAGATAAGGGCATGCCCGGGATATTTAAGGATTGCGTTTGTCCCGCCTAAAGAATATCCTTCGGCATAAAGCGCATCCACACCTAAGTATCTAAACATTAACCAGACAAAAGAAGAAGTAGTGTCACATTCACCCCTAAACTTCTCGCCCTCTGCTAATGTATCTGCCAACCAGTCAAAATATGTTCCACTGGCTAATTCACTATCAAAATATTTATTATAAATAAAATTGTTTCTGATTATATCGCGCACTGCCTCTATTTTCTCCTCAAAAGGAGCATCCTTAGCGCTATCCAGTTTATCCTTTATCTCCCTGAGATGAGGGTTAGTTTTTAAGATTTGGAATTCTTTCGCCAGCTGAGGCGTTTCCCGCATATCGGAACTGATATAATTATGCCTATCTCTCTCGACTACTCTTAACAAATCATAGGTTACAAAGGTTGCTTTAGTTTTCTTTAAGGCCCTCAGGCTAATACCATCATCACCAAGTTCTAAGGCTCCTTCTTGCCCTTCTATATTTCTTATAACTCTTCCCAGCAGAGAAAAAACAGGTATACTTTCTCCTTTGTTAAGAGCTGGTATTTTTACTTTTAGTTTAATCACTTTAGAGTTGTCTGTTTCTACGCCAGCCGCTTTAATCTCTTTAACATAAAATTCCCCCTTATTTCCTAACATATTGTATAACCCGGAAAATAAATGCTCTCTCTCCAAAAGATATTCCCTTCCGGAAACAATCTCGGCGATCTGGGGATTATTAAAGTTAGAATCTGATTCCATCTTTTTTATAATGCTTCCTTCTCCGCGGGGTTTGGTAAAATTATCGGCAAGAGGGATAACACCCCACTTCTGCCGGGACTTTTCTTCTTGAGGGATTCTAAAGGGTTTCGTCTCTGGCGCTCCAGCATACCTATAAATATTAGGCGCCGCTTGCTGCGGGGAATCTACTTTTGAAGAGTAATTGAGAAAAGAATAAATCCCAATATAATAAAGTGCCGCAAATAGCAATAGAAAAGGAATAAGAGGCGCATACTCGAAAACCTTAGAAATAAACCCAGTATGCTCCTTATTTACTTTTTCCGGGCTGCCTATTTCTTGTCCAACCAATATTCTTTCGGCTGTTTCTTTCGAAGGTAGTTCTTTCTTTTCTTCTGCCTCCTTCTGCCATTGAATAATCAACGCTCTCACCCACTCCAGATCTTCATCAGCATTAATTTTCGATAGATCAAGCGGCTCCAGAGAAATTTTCAACTGCGATCTTCTTGTATGTTGATTGTATATAGATGTGCCGTCAGGAAAACTCAGGCGCCCTTTATCAAAGCTCCAACCTTCTATTTTATTTATCTCTCCTACGGGCGAAGAAACAGGTTTTTCCTGCGCCGACGAGGCGGGGGTATCAGCTAAATTAGAAACGGCCGCATTTCCCGTCCCCTTTTGCTCATTTTTCTCTAACCTCTCTAACAGTTGTGTTATATAACCTATAATTTCTTGCCAGTAACGAGTATTTTCTTCTGATTCTAATCGTTTCTTTTCCTTAGTTAAAAACGTTTTTAATTCTTCTCTTGAGGAAAGCGGGAATAGCTTGGGATTAATTTTTAATAAAGTCCTCATAGCCTCACGTTTCGCATAAAAGTCACCATCTTTATATTCTCGTAATATTGTAGCCAAAGGGGGTTTCTCTTTTACATACAATATGTCTTGATGCTGATTGGAGTAATCAAAGTATTTATCAGCTAAGATATCCTTCATTACGCTTTTATCTTCGCCTATCTTGCTCAAAATACCTCCTGATTTTAATAATGAATCTAAATAATGTGAAAGGGCATTCCGGGATTCTAATCCTAGGGGAACGTACTGTAAAACATGATGAACAAAAAGTATATCTAAATTACCCACTAAATTAGGCGTTGTTCCTGCTGAAACATCAGCAAGATCAACATCATAGAATTCTAAATGCGAATTCATTCTATCAGAACGTTTGTAACCTTTTAGCTCTTCCACAACATAAACCTCTTTAAAATAATCAGCCTTTTCTTTATCCGTGAAACCTGCGTTGTCTATAACAATTTTAGGGAAGATAATCTGGTTATTCTTTACTCTGTCGTATACTTTATTCGAATAACTCATCACGTCCACTTTAACAGTTATAGCTTTCTCAATATCTTCACCTGGCCTAAGTTGCTCTAAAAGTATTTTAGGGATCTGGCGGCTAAAATATGCAACGGCTGTAATCGGTTCTTGCCCAGAGGCTGCTCCGATAACTCCGATTGTGATTACTTGCTGCTGCCCTGTTCTACGGAATTCACTTAGTTTATCCTTAACCAAATCTCCGAAGCCAACCCTATTAGATATGCTTCTAAGAACATCATCATATCTGAAGAATTGAGACCATTGGTCAAAGATGAGTTCTACCAATATTTTATTCTTTCTCAATGCTTCAATAAAAGGTTGTTCATTAAAAGAATGCCTGGAATCACCTCTTATGCGTGCTAAGACTTCCCATCCACTATGACCTAAGCGCGGAAAGAATTTCCTTTTTTCTTCTTTTATCGCTTTATCGATTTCTTCTTCAAAATTTGCTAAAACTAAATCAATTCTTTCAAAATCTCCTTTTTCTGTGCCAAAGACGCCAAACAAAGACTGCAATAATTCTTTCTTAACATCATTCGTTATGATTGGTTTACCTAATCCGGGAATAGATATCATTGGAATGGGAGCTTTTACATTTAACGACTGCTGAAAAGTAAACCGAGATTTTTTCATCAAATCCTTAATTACACTTCTTACAGCCATTCCTCTAAAAACACTTACTTCTGCTAATTTCTCATATATTCCTTTTAAATAATAGTTACTTCCTTCTTTTATTTCTATTTGCACCGCTGCCTGTAACACTAAATACAGAATTCTATCTTCCGTTTCGTGACCAAAAGCTCTTGGATTGATTAAAATTTGGTTGAATTTCCTTTCTATTGCCACAACCGGACCATCTTCTCCTAAATCATAGGCACTTATCCTCCAAGAGGCTAATTTAAATTGATTAGATGTTCCGATTTTATCTAACTCATATTTTGACATGAATTTATTGAATTCGTCAACTTGCATAACGCCAATAGCGGATGAGCTAGCTTGAATACCAATAACTAGCTTCTGCGCAATAGGTGCAAAAGAAGAGGCGCCTGATGGAGAAGGCCTTTCGGCTGGCGAAGCTTGAGACGAAGGTAACCCTTCTGTTATAGTTATATTAGTATCTGATGGGTTCATACCGTTTCCAATAACAGCTAAGACAGGCATATTATTATCGGTTAAAGGTGAAATACCTTTATCGCCGACTGTTTCAAAAAGACTTGTTGAATCTGTTACTATCTTGATAGGACTGCCAGACGTTGGAGAAACGGAAGAGAAAGGTATACCGCCTAGAGATAAGCCTCCGCTAAAATAGCTCCTAATCACCTGGCCAGTAGGAGTATAGGCTGGCTGTTGGATGTTGTATTCGCCGTCTTTAAAGGATTTTTGGTAGGCTTGGAAGTAGGTGGTTTTGGACCAAGGTTGTTGGGAAATAAGGTTGGTGAGGTTGCGGGAGTTGATGAGCGCAGAAGCTGCATCAGGGACAGTCCCCTGCGGGGACAGTCCCTGATGCCGAGGGAAAGTGTCCCCTGCTGCTGTTGCGTGTCTAGCTTTAAACCATTGGGCTAAGATTAAAGAATAATAGACTTGCCTTAAAGGGGCATAGCGTTTGGAGGTGTTTATATCTTTGGTGAGTTTGGGGATGATTAGTTCTCTGATTAATTGAGAGGAATATTCGTTTAATTGCTTTAGGCGATCATCTTTAAACTGATACTGCGCGTAGGGGACACTTTCCTTTAAAGAGTTCCCTGATAGCCCTGACGGAAAATGTCCCCTGCTTTTACTCGAAAGATAATCAGACTCAAGCATTACTTTAAGGGTAGCTTTGTAGATGTAGGCCGACGGTGGCACTTCGACTCGCTTGCGCTCGCTCAGTGCGCTGGCTTCGCCAGCGGTTTCGCGGATGATGATTTCGCCCGGGACGATCCAAGGACGAGTTAAGGTGGGTATGGTGATGTTTTCGTTACCTAAGAGTTCACCTGCTTTTTGATAAAGCTTATCCCAGTAAAGCTTACCTTCGGGGGTTTCGGGAGAAGTGAATTTGGCAGTGTCTTTTTTAAGTTGGAGATCGGCTTCTAGAAGAATCTTACCTACGTCAGTCTTGGCTAAATAATCATCAATAATATTATCCTCTGCATCAGGGCGTAGGTTGACCCAGAAGGAGCTGTTGGGAAGGGTAAGGCCGATGAAGAAATAATTTAAGAGAACCTTGGTTTCGTCTTTAAGTTTAGTTTCATCCAAGGGGACACTTTCCTTTGGGCCAGAAGGGGACACTTTCCTTTGAGTGGCTTCGCCATAGCTCTGACGGAAAGTGTCCCCTTCTGCAGAAGTTGGAAAATGTCCCCTGCTGTTCTTTTGGGGAAGCTGATCGCCCTTGTCTAAAAGAAGCTTAAAGCTGTTGTTTTCTGGAAGATATTGCAGGGAACGCAGATGCAAGGGGCGGAATTTGTCTGGGATAAGGGAATTACGGAAGAGAGCGAGATGGCCGGAGATATCCAGCTCGCCGGCGACTTGAGCAAAACCAGACTGCTCAAAAATTAACAAAAAGCAGACTAAAAAATAGATAAATTTAGGGAATTTGCGTTTTGGCATTTTTAGTTACGCTCCAGGGGACACTTTCCTTGAAAGAGTTCCCTGATAGCCCTGATGGAAAATGTCCCCTGCGGGGTTTTTTTGCTGCCAGTCGTATGTTAATTCAAGTATACAATATAGGTAAGAGGATTCAAGGGGAAAGCGGGGATTTAGGGAAAGCGCTTTCTTTCGTAGCGAACTCGAAAAATGGGGACAGTCCCCAAAAGGCGGGGACAGTCCCCATTTTTTGTCCCCATTTTTTCAGTTGTAGCCAAAGGGGATTTTTGTTAGAATACTTTATTCCTATGTTAAATTTCTCGATAGCTAAAAGCCTGAATGAAATTCCGCGCCAAGAGTGGGATAATCTTTTTGGTGAAGAGCTGATTGAAAGTTATGGCTACCTGAAAACGTTAGAAGCTGGCGGAGTTAAGGAATTTGCTTTCGGATATCTAGTTGGGAAAAGAAATAGCCACATCGTTCTCATCCTCCCCTTTTTCATTATGGACTTCTCCTTCGCGATGCTAGCCCCTGAATTCCTACACAAACTAGCCAATATCTTTAACCGTTGGTTAAGCATGAAAATAATTTTCTTAGGCTCTCCTACTACCGAAGGATTCTCAATGGGCCTATCACCCAATGAAGATGCCGAAGCAATTTTAGATCAAGCTATAGAAGAATTACGGGCATTTTCTAGAAAAGAAAAGATCGCGGCTATGGCCTTTTATAATCTCTCGTCAAAATACCTGAAATTAGCTGAATACCTCAAGCGAAAAAAATTCCTGAAAATGGAGACATTGCCTACTACTACGATTGATATAAAAGCGGAGTCACTTGAAGAATACATCCAAGGGTTGGGGAAAAATACCCGGAAAGACTTAAAGAAAAAATTACGCCGCTCTCAAGAACTCGTCCAGCTTAAAACCGAAACACGCGTGGAGATATCCGATATCATTGACGATGTTTACAGGTTATATATGAATAACGTGAATGACGCGGATGTGCATTTTGAAACCCTGACCAAAGAATTCTTCCTGAATATCTGCCGGAATATGCCCGGCGTGGCTAAATATTTTATTACTTACGATCAACATAAAATCGTAGCCTTTAACTTATGTCTAATCAAAGATGGAGTTTTTATTGATAAGTTTATCGGATTCGATTACGCGGTGGCCCACCAGTATCATCTTTACTACACTACCTTCTGCCAGAATATGGACTGGTGCATTAAAAACGAGATGCGAGTTTATCAGCCGGGATTTAGCGACTATCATCCTAAAATACGGCTGGGCGCGCAGCTTATACCGCTGGATATTTATGCCAAGGCCTTTAATCCACTGCTCAATGCATTGATCAGGCTAATTAAACCATTAATTGAACCGAAAAACTTAGATCCTGTACCTAAGGATTTTCACCCTACAACCATAAACTTTTCATAATCCGGAAACCGCTGTAATAGTTTATCTTTCAAGAGGATATTCTGCCGGTACTCCAAACGCAGGTCAAGGTTAAGCAGCTTGATCGCTTCCTCACGGGCCCTTTTCAATAATTGCATCTGAGTGAGGGGATTGGCGATCTTTAATTCGCTTAAACCATGCTGTTGGCGGCCAAAAAACTCACCCGGCCCTCTAATTCTTAAATCCTCTTCGGCAATCTTAAAACCGTCATTGTATTTAACCATAGCATCCAGGCGCGCCTTAGCCTCATCTGTCTGGCTATCGGAAATTAACACGCAAATAGATTCGTCTTTACCTCTACCTACCCTGCCGCGCAATTGGTGCAGTTGACTCAAGCCAAAACGCTCAGCATGCTCAATAATCATACAAGTGGCGTTAGGAATATCAATACCTACCTCTAACACCGTAGTAGAGACCAAAACATTAATCTTAGCTGACTTAAATCCTGACATCACCGCATCCTGTTCTTCTCGCTTAAGCCTGCCATGGATCAAGCCTACTTTGAAATCCTTAAATTCTCCTGCTTTTAACTCCGCGTACATTTTTTTAGCTCCGGAGATATCCAAGACGTAAGATTCGTCAATCACCGGATAAATGATATACACCTGCCGGCCTAATTTTAGTTCTTCTTTGGCCAGCTTATAGGCCTCGCTTCTATGCGCCTGCTCGAATAAAAGCGTTTTTACCGGAAGCCTACCTTGCGGAAGCTCATTAATGATCGAAACATCTAAATCTCCGTAAAGGGTAATCGCTAAGGTCCGCGGGATAGGGGTGGCAGTCATAATCAGAACATCCGGATTTACGCCTTTCGCCGGAAGAAGCAGCCGCTGGCCCACGCCGAATTTATGCTGTTCGTCGATCACCACCAGCCCCAAGTTTTTAAACTTAACCCCCTGCTCCAAAAGCGCGTGCGTGCCAATCAGCAAATCTATGCTTCCTTCTCTTATATCCTGATATATTTTATCTCTCTCTTTCTTGGCGGCACTACTAGTTAATAAACCAACTGCGATTTGTTTCTTCTGACTTCTGATTTCTGACAGCTGACTTCTGATTTTTTCAAAATGCTGCCAAGCCAATATTTCCGTAGGCACCATCAAAGCCGCCTGATAACCTCCCTGAATGGCCATTAAACTGGTAGCAGTTGCTACCACTGTCTTACCCGAACCCACATCTCCCTGCAAGAGACGCTGCATAGGGCGAGCTAAAGCCATATCTGATTTTATTTCGGCGATAACTTTTTCTTGGGCGCTAGTTAGGTGAAAAGGAAGCCCGGAAAGAAAATCTACTACTAATATCCCGCCTACCTTATGCGCGATACCTAATTTATCTTTCCTTTTTAATTTACGCAAAACCAGCGGCAACTGGAATAAAAAGAATTCTTCAAAGCTTAGGCGCGTGTAGGCTTCTTTTTGCAGGCTGAGGCTTTCCGGAAAATGTATATTTAATAAAGCCTTGGCTAAATTTAAGAGGTTGTTCCTCTGCCTTATATCATAAGGAAGGCATTCTTTTAATTTAGATAAATATTCATCCAGGGCATTTTTGATCAGGCGGCGCAAAGTCCGCTGCGAAAAACCCGCGGGTAAAGAATAAACCGGGACCAAGCGGCCGACTGAAAGCTGCGCGTCAGTTTCATCGCTGATCATTTCGAACTCAGGATTGCTCATCTGGAGCCGCGAGCCATAGACTTCGACTTTTCCGTATAAGATAACTTCGCTTTCCGGCTTGAAATATTCTTTAAGGTACGGCTGATTAAACCAAACGCAAGTTACTCTTCCCGTATCATCAGCTACACTGACTTCGGTAATATTAAACCTGCGCCTGCCTTGCCTGCCGGCAGGCAGGCGCCAAGAATCATGCTGGCCCAGGGCTAAAACCTTAGCTTTGATCGTCTGGATTTCGCCGGGCTTTAGTTGAGAGATAGGAACAAAATTAGTGCGGTCTTCGTACCTGCGGGGGAAATAATAAAACAGGTCGTTAACGGTATTTATTCCGGAGCTGGCAAGATTCTTCGCCCGCTTCGGGCCTACGCCTTTAAGGTACCTTATAGATGTGTGTTCCGGATTATTCATATTTAAAAATATTATACTGTAAGACTAGGGAGTTATCTATAAAAATAGTTTTCCTTCATCCCAGGGGACACTTTCCTTTGGGCCAGAAGGGGACACTTTCCTTTGGGCCAGAAGGGGACACTTTCCATTGAGTGGCTTCGCCATAGCCCTGACGGAAAGTGTCCCCCTCTGCGGAAGTTGGAAAATGTCCCCTGCTGCTGGGGTTGCCATAAAATATATTTTCCTAGGGACTTGAAAAACGGAAAAAATATGGCATACTTATATTGCAGGTGGAAGAGAAGCCTGCGAACAAGGAGGTTAGGTAGATAGCGGAAGCTAGAAGGCCTATCACCTACAAGAAAACCCCGAATCACTCGGGGCTTTTTTGTTGACAGTAACTCTTTTACCTTCTATACCACCATATCCAGCCAAGTATGCGCACGGCTTAACCACTCATTCTCAAATTCGCGGCCGGTGAGCGCTGACTGATAGCGATAATCTTCTTTGATGCAATAGACGTAGACACTCATTAGTTTAAATTAAAAATGAGAAAAATAAACACAGCTCTTAAAAGGTAAATTCGGCCTAAGGTCTCTTATGGGAACACAGGCAAATTGTTTCCCGGAAACTGTTTTATGTATACCTATCCTATGGTCATAGACAGGACAAAAATATTTTCCTGCTTCATCCCTCTTTAATTGCTCGCAAGGGTCTCCGTCAAAAGCGCCGCAACAGGCTCCGCACCTCCTGCAGAGGGCCTCATATCTTGCCTGCTCTTCTTCCTGTTTTCGTAAATACGCTGTTTCATCCATAAAGATATTATACTCGATAAAACAAGAATCCCAAGCTTTTTTCGGACTTGGGATTATTTGTTCCGCAATCCTCTCAACTACAAGTAGTTAGATACAACATCTACGGTTTTTTTGAAAATGAAGAAAAGCCGCTACCCGCCGAGCTATTACTGTGCCCTGCTCCATGTCGAATCGGGATTATAACCTACCATAGCTCCCAGGATCTTATCGGTATCCGGCCCGAGATCTTTCTCATAGACAATACCATTCTGATTAACTATGAATGTCATTATTCCTGAAACTGCGTATTCGGCCGGCCATGCTGCCAGCGCAAAACCAGCAACCATGTGTTCGTTAATCAAGTAGCTGTACGCGCCGCCCGGAGCGTTCGCGCCTTGAGCCGTGAGTATTTTATAATGGTAGCCGTGGTATGGCGCGGGAGATATCATGCAGACCTCACCGACCACGTAACCCTCCTTGCTGGCTGCGACAAACAACGGGCCAAGGGGGCTCGGCGGTTCTCCTTCTGTCTCTTCCCAGAAAAGGCCGTCCCGTCTACCAGGCTCGCTGCAAAACTTCCGGGCGTATTGCATAACCCCATCCATGTCGCGGTCAATGCCGGCATACTCTCTCTGGGCCTGCACAAAAGCCTGACAAGAACTTATAGCGCGAAGCTCATTACGCCCGATCCTGCGCTTCAAGAGTTCCTGAAGCCCATCGGCGGTATTAAAAACCCAGCCTGCCTCTTTCTTAACAATAGGAACAGCCATAGGATAACTATCTTTACCGAGAATGACAGAGACCGTTCCGTTATCGTCTACAAAATTTACTTTCTCCTTATAACTTTTTGCGAATTTAGCGCGGTTATTCTTATCAGCCACCGCATCTCCCGAATCGATTATATCCTTTCCTTCAGGGCCAAAAATGGCAAGCATTTTTTCCGCGTCATTGCTTTTAGCCGCCTTAACAAGCATTTCCATTGCCTCTTCCGGAGATTGAAATACGGTTTGAGCCTGGACCCCCCCAGGCGCAAAAAAGACAAAAAGCGTAACGGCCGTAAATAAGAAAACTCCAATAAACGCGGGCATTATAAAACAAGCGAATTTTCTTTTCCTAAAATTATTTAATATAACCATCTTCTCCCTCCCGATTATTTAAATTTATACTTATAATTCCACAATACGGCTTAGGGTTCACCGGCGGTTGTCTCTCCGGTCTTCACCTCTGCGGTCCTGTCTGCTATCGCTCCTGCTTCCGCCGCCCCCTCTACTACCGTCGTCGCCTTGGCGCGAACGTCCGCTACCTCCCCTAACCCTAATCTCCTGTGTGCTGGATTGCCCGCGAAAGCTAGCTGCGCGTTCGCTTCCGCCTCTACCCACGCCGCTAAAGACGTTGACATTTTCTCTGCCGCGGCCGGAAATTACAGGCCTCGCGGCTTCCTGAAGCTGAGCGCCACGGGATAGAGAACCCGTTGCCTGCCGAGGCCTTTCGCTAACTTGCGCCCTATCTCTGCCTCTCAATTCAACCCTCGGAATCTCTCTGGATTGCCTGCCACGGCCACTGGATCCTCTCATTTGTTCCGAAGGCCTTGCGCCTACCGCGGTTCCAGCGCCGCTAATACGATCCGACGGCCCTGACTGAACTTGAGCGCGGCCGCGAAATTCAGAAGCAGCTTCCGCCCTCTCTGAAGACCTGGAAACACGCCGGCCCTCAAAACGCTGAGCCGTAATTGAATCGCGATACTTCACGCCCCTGCGATACCGAGAGTCATGATGCCAGGCGTCATATTTTTTCCCCCTGTCGACATGAAAACGGTTCACGTGCCTAAAGTTCTTGACTACAAAAACATTAAAATTGCTGACATGGATAAATACGCCATGGAAACGCCAGTCGCAAAAAAATGATCCCCATCCCCACCACGCGTTGACATAATACCCTCTCAAAAACGGGCCTCTTATATATCCGGGATAATAGCAGTAATATGGCGGATAATCCGGATACCACCAGGTACCGTATATTACACCAGGGTCATATACCGGCACATATACTATTTTCGGTTCGGCTGACTCAATGACTATTATTTTTGTTTCAGTATCAACCTTAACGGCCTGCTCTTTGCCTGATTTAAGATTACCCTGCGCGTAAGCTTTTTGTCTCAGGCGCTGGACGGAATCCATCACATCGCGCTGCTGGGCAAGAAAAGCGTTTCCTAATTTAGTGGTCCACTCCAACTGGCTATCCATCATTATCAATACATCAGGGAACTGAAGCAGCGCCTTAACACTCGGCTCCCAATCCCTGTCAATAGCCGCATCTATCAAGGCCTGTTCCTTTAACCCGGAGTTATCCTTTATAAACCTGCTAGCAGAAACGATATCCAAGGGGTAAGTCGCAGCCGTGAGAACCTGCGCCAGAAGCGCGTCAGGATACAAAGCAATGGGCGCGAGCATCTGGTCTAATTCTTCCGGCCTGAAAGCTTGCTCAATATTCTCTGCAGGCATGGTATCGGTATATTCCTGCGCCCTCGCCGCAAACGGAAGAACGAGTAAGGATAAAAAAACGAATAGCATCGCGCGTTTAAGATTTCTTTCCTTCTTCATAGCAATATCCCCTTTCTAATCTTAAAAAGTGAGTATAATATTCTGCCCTTATTGACTTTATTATAAACATAACCGCCTGAAAATGAATTGGCTTATTCAGCTTATTTCTGACTTTTTTCTACTTATTTGAAAAAATCTATGGTCAAACTATGTGATCATAGATTTTCGACAAGGGGATGACCTCTCTGTAAGCAGCTACAGGAAAAATAATCAAATCTTTTCCATAAATTTGTCCGCCTATGGCCATTTTGCCGTATGAGTATGATTCGATCTTCATTCCGCCACCTTAAGATGCTTTAAAAACCAACCCTTTGCCAGTTCAGCGACTTTCTCCAATGCGCCTGGCTCCTCAAAAAGATGCGTCGCGCCGGGTACAATTATAAGTTCTTTTTCCGCTTTAATTTTATTTAACGCTTCTTCATTTATCTTAATCACCTGGTGATCATTGCCGCCAACAATTAAAAGGACGGGCGCTTTCACGGTAGAAAGGCTCTCGCCGGCCAAATCAGGCCTGCCGCCTCGGGAAACGATCGCGTGAATACTTTCTACTGCCTTTGCCGCAGCTTTTAACGCGCTGGCTGCCCCGGTACTTGCGCCGAAATATCCTATGTCGAAATTCTTCGTCGAAGGATTATGACTTAACCAATCCGTCGCGCTAAGTAAACGTCCCGTAAGTAGCTCTATATCGAATCTGAACTGCGCGGTTATGGCGTCCAACTCATCTTCATCTTTAGTTAGAAGATCGACCAATAATGTTGCTATGAATGCCTTATTTAAATACTCTGCCACTAACCTATTTCTCGGACTAAACCTGCCGCTTCCGCTGCCATGAGAAAAAATAACGGCATATTTAGCTCCGGGCGGCACGATTAAATCGCCAAAGATACTTGCCTTTCCGCTCTTGATCTCAATGTTCTTCGAGATCACTATGCGGGGCCTTTTTAAATTCAAGGACTTTTTCAACATTTATCACCAATTCTCTCTCTGCTTGCGGCGAAGGCTCCTCTTTTTCCAACTTCCGGTCATACCCGTCAAGAATCGCGATTTCTCTCAAATCCTCTCTCTTACCCAACAACTGATAACCGACATCGCGTTCTTTATCCCATACAATAACCCCGATACCTGCTTTATTTTTAAGATTCATTACCGTACCGGGACAGAACCATCCGGCTACCGATAATTGTCCTTTAGGGCTAATGCCGATTTTAGTTGCTACAGTAAGATGCGGATACATATCATCAGCAGTGGTTAAAAAAACATACCCTAATTCCTGCCCTAGATTAACTGCTTTCTCAATCAATTCATTTCTCATTTTTAATGCTCCTTAGTTCTAACTGCCTTTTTTAAAATCTCCGTGACTTCTTCATCGGAAGCCTGTTCAATAAGAGACAATGCGCGATTTTCCCACTTATTCTCCTCTTGCCTTTATGCATAACTCATCCTGAGGAATGCAAGCGTGAATATAACACTTGGATCGTATTGCCCGGTAAGCGGCTGAACGTAATCTTCGCCGGTGATTCAATGAGATGAAAGAAACCGTTTCGTATAAGCACGCCAATATTAAAAAAATCTCTCGCCAGCGGTACGCTGAATTCTGCCGGAGCGTGTTCGCGCTTGCGTAAAAGGTCTGCTCTTAAAATAGCGAGTTCTGCCATAGATACGCTGGAAGGGATAGGGTAATCGAAGATATCTGCCGGCACTTTCAGAAAATCCCCATGCGAAGATTCGATCCACTCGCCATCTACCCTGTATTCTTGAACCTTGGAGAAAAACTCATCCATTTCGTCCGTAAACATACCTGTCTCTTCATGCAAATAGGTTAAAAATAACAGCACAGATGCCGAATCCTGTAAAAAACCTTCTTCTTGAACATGAGAATCTATCGAACTATGATAAATCTCACTGCCGAAACAATTAACATCTCTTAATCGCCGGAAAATATCCTCTGCCTTGCTAAGGAATTTTTTATCTTCAAGATACCTAAATGGAAACAAAGTTTGCGTTAAGATAGCCCGCTATTTCTTTATTGTTGAATGCTTCCCGCGCCATCACATGACACCAATGGCACGTGGAATATCCTATTGAAGCAAAAATGATCTTGTTTTCGGATCGGGCATGCTCAAGGACGCTCTCGTCCCATTCCTGCCACCATACGGGGTTATCCTTATGCTGTTGTAGATATGGCGAGCTTGCCTTGCCTAAGTTATTCTGTGTAAAAACCATCGAAAAAATTATCCCCCGCATTTTATATTTTTTAAACAACTTAGGCAGGCTCGGAAACTTTTTCCAGAATTTTACAGGCAGTCTCACGGCTCCCCCGTAATACAATATCGCCGAGAGAAAGCATCCCCACCAGTTCTTTGTCATGATTTATAACGGGGAGCCTTCGTATTTTTTTATTTTCCATTTTATCGGCAACTCTTCCTACCTCTTCATCCTCGAAGCACCATTCGACTTTCGAAGACATTATCTCCTTAACCTTCGTAGAGCTGGGGTCTTTTCCCTCGGCTGTCAGGCGGACCGTTATGTCGCGATCCGTCACGATACCAACGAGACGGTTATTTTCACACACTGGCAATACTCCGATATTGAGATCTCTCATCTTTTGCGATACCTCCTTAACGGATGTTTCCGGCCTTACAACTTCGATCTTCGTCGTCATCTCATTTTTTACCTGCATAGCATCCTCCTTTAATTTCTTAATTCATTTAATAAATATCTCCTTAAAAAATGCTTTCATTGCTTCCCAAGAACGCATATCTGCCTCCCTGTTGTATGCCAACCCCTTGGAAGGATCATTGCCCGAATCAGGATTGGTAAAACTATGCACCGCATTTCCATAAATATTCATCTGCCAGTCACAATTCGCGGCGCGCATTTCATTCTGAAACGCGGCCACCTGTTCTTGAGGCACAAGCGGGTCATCCGCGCCATGACAGACCAATATTTTTGCTCTGATATTTTTGGCGTCTTCGGGATGCGGCGTATCGAGGTTGCCGTGAAAACTTACCGCACCGGATAGATCAGCGCCGCCGCGCGCAAGCTCTAATACCGTGCCTCCTCCGAAACAATATCCAATAGCCGCGGTGCGTGTTACATCTACAAACTTACACTTCTTTAGCTCTGCAAGGCCTGCTTTTGCGCGCTCGCGCAGCAATTGCCTATCAGACCGATAAAAAGTCGCCTGTTGAGCGGCTTCTTTTGTGTCTTTCGGCCTTATGCCCTTGCCGTAAATATCAGCGCAAAAAGCAACATAACCGAGAGCCGCTATTTCTTGGGCGCGCCTTTTGACATAAGGCCCTATTCCTGTCCATTCATGCACGATCAAAACCCCGGGTACCTTGTCTTTACGAGAATCATCATAAACCAGGTAACCTTCAAGCACGGTGTTGTCCTGTTTATACTCTACTGTTTCCGTCTGCATAGCCGCGTAAGCCTTTATGGAAGAAGACAAAAATATTAAAATAAATAGAACAAGATACTTCATCCTGCACTTTTCCTCCGGATAAGCTGCCTTAATTACCATGACTATACAGAGATAAACTTAATTGGTGAATAGGCTGAATCTGTTTTTCTTTGACTTTTTTCTATTAGGATAGAATTGAATTATATAACGTGGTTTCTATGTATTAGGAAAGGAGCCGGCCCTCAGCATACAGCTATTGGAAAATTTGAGAGGTCAGCCTCGTAAGGACGGGAGTAATATTCGACAAGAGGAAATATACTGCTCCCTCCTAAGGAACCTTTCCCGTTGGCCGCTCATTTTTCTTTTCTTTATCGCCTTGATTTCCTTTAATAATTACAAATATAAAGAATAAT
The DNA here is from genome assembly GCA_030650425.1 of Candidatus Omnitrophota bacterium. Lineage (GTDB taxonomy): Bacteria > Omnitrophota > Gorgyraeia > Gygaellales > Profunditerraquicolaceae > UBA6233. The sequence goes on from JAUSED010000010.1 coordinate 29,534, forward strand.
ACTACTGCCCCTAAAAACATATACACAGGCCAATCTTGCCACAGGTTGCCAGTCATATTACCCCTCCTTATTATTTCATCGTTATTTGATACTAATAATAAGCGTTTAAGAATGCCGTGCTCCAGCCTGCTAACCAAGACGAACAACCATCACCACATAAAAAATATAAATACTTATAAATACAACACCAATCCATCGATCAATGACTCTTCGCTTACCTACAAATGCGCTGGAGAACAATAAAAGGCTAGCCATAATCGCGATCACGATAGCAAAGTTATCTTGAGGACGTAAAGGTAAAGGCCTAATAACAGCGCAAATTCCTAATACCATAAAAATATTCACGATATTGGAACCAACTATATTCCCGAGAGCCAAATCTGAATGCTTTTTAAGCGCGGCTACAATTGAAGCGGTTAACTCCGGGAGTGAGCTACCCAGAGCGATCACGGTCAAGCCTATTACTGTCTCTGATATACGCATCTTCCCTGCTATAAACACTGCGGCAGCAACGACCAACTTGGCGCCTAAAAATAGCGCTAACAACCCTATTATGATCCGAATAACTGACTTTCCCATATCCAGCTTTTTATCCCCTGCCTCTCGCGGTTCTCGGGCTGATTTACTGATACCGGTAAGATAATATAGATAAATCGCAAAAAAACTTAGCATAACCAAACCATCTATCCTGCTAAGCCGCGGATAACTGATACCTTCAATCAGCTTATCGTTGCCTAATAACAACACTGATAATGCCGCAATAAATGTAAAGGGAATCTCCTTCCAAACTACCCCGCGTCGGATCTGTAAAGGAAAAATGACCGCAGCCACACCAAGGATAAGCAAAATATTTGTGACATTGCTACCTATGATATCGCCAATAACTAAACCCGTATTGCCTCTGACAGCGGCCGTAATATCAATAAACATCTCCGGTAGCGATGTCCCGAAAGCTACTACGGTCAACCCGATAAAAAAATCAGACACCCCTAAGGCCTTAGCCAAAGATGAACCGCCCTCTACTAGCCAATGAGCGCCCTTGATCAGAACGAAAAAACCAATAACGAATAAAACCCCCTGCCAAATCCAATCCGTCATAATTAACACCGGCCTATTTTCTAATTCGCCTTGGCGTTTCGGGATCTTTTTCGCCAAGGCCTTTTTTGAAGATTCTACTAAAACAGAATACCGCTAAACTGATAATGAGACTCCATGAAATTATCATAAAAATCCAGCCGCTCAGCCTCAATCAACACCCTCTTTCCAATAAAAACTGCCGCCCTGTATTCTTAGTAAGGCCCGGAAAAATAAATAGTCCTTCATAATCTAGCCTCTTTGAAAAGATTGTCTAGACCGTTACTTATTCCCTACAGGCAATACAACCCTTACTGCTGTGCCTTTACTTTCTTCGCTCTCTACCCATATACGGCCACCTAGCTCTTCCACGGCCAGCTTACAGAAAGTTAGGCCTAGGCCACTGCCAAATAGAATTAACCCCGATTCTCTAGCTTTAATCTGGGCGAATCTGTCAAAGAAACTATCTATTATATTCTTGGGGATGCCCGGGCCCCTATCTATTACGCTAATTTTAATCTTTCTATCATCTTCTGAATCTACGACAACGGACACTGGCGAACCAGCTGAACTTACTTTTATGGCATTATTCAGTAAATTTATCAGAATACACCTTATCAGATGAAAATCCGTGTAAAAAATATTTTGCTGCGTATTAAAACATTTTTCTAATTTTATCTGCCTATTTTTTGCAAATACCGACACTACCCTTAGCGCGTTATTCAACAGTTCTTCTAAATTGATTTCTCTTAATATTAACTTTATTTTCCTATTTTCCAGGCGCGATATGTCTAGTATGGAATCAATAAGCGCGGACATCATATCGGTAGAAATTTTATATGCATCAACTATATCTTTTTGCTGGCTACTTAATGCTTGGTTTTCGTTTTCCAGTAATTTATTAAGATTTTGAGAAATATTATCTAAGTGTATATATAAATCATTGGCAACAAATTCGGTAAGCTCTTTGCTTCTCCTGTTAAGAATACGGATATACCATAAAGCATAAGTTATAATTAGAAAAACGGTCAGCCTGATTGCCGCGTTCCAGCCAGGGATAAAATAGTTCGGGTAAGTAACTCCCGCCAGAGAATCGGCTAGAAACCAAGTAATAATACTTGCAAATGATATTATTATTCCCGGATATAGCCCGCCAAGCCATGTTGTAATAGCGATAGGGATGATATAGAAAAGAAAGAAACCAATTTGATAGCCTGTTATATAATCAATATACCCTATAACTAACACCCCCAGCAATCCCAATATTAAAATAGCTGCTGGACGAAAGCATTTTTTGAAGTATCTCGTATAAGCCTGCAATAAAGATTCCGTCATTCTTTCTCTCTATTTCGTAATTATCCCGATAAAAAACCGCCACCCTGCATTTGCATGCAAAAAGAAAAATTCAACAAATCAATAAGATGATTCCGCAACAGGCCTCCGACTATTACCTTAGCCTTAACCATAGAATCCCTTCATAGCATCTGACTTATTTATAAATAAGCCTTTAAGACATATTCCTGGACCAATCTCTGGGTATTAAAAAATGAAGCGTTCAACGCTATCGTATGGCGCATAATTTCAAGCCATTTATCTTTCTCTTTGTAAAACGTAGGGATAATTACCTTTTCTAATTTCTGATACAAATCATGAGCATCTTGAGCGCTATCCGCATTCTGTTTTTGTACCGAGCCGATTGCCCAGCCGGTTACATTTTCAATACAACCCTCTATCCACCAACCATCAAGAACGCTTAAATTCGGCACACCGTTAAGGCATGCCTTCATACCGCTCGTGCCAGAGGCCTCTCGTGGAGGAAGAGGGTTATTCAGCCAAAGGTCAACGCCGCCGGTAATTAACCTCCCCTGTGTCATATCATAATTCTCAAGATAGGCAATTTTGATTTCTGGGTTTAGCTCTTTAATTTTTGAAAATATCTTTTTTATCAGCTCTTTACCACCGCCATCCTTAGGATGCGCCTTTCCCGCATAAACGATTTGCATCTTGCCTGTTTTATCATTAATCTCGACTAACCGATTTATATCAGTTAATAAAAGGTTTGCTCTTTTATAAGCTGTGACGCGCCGGGCAAAACCGATAGTAAAGGTATCGTGTTCCAACCCAATGCCTGTACGGGCATTTACATAATCAATGAGTTCTTTTTTTGCCTCAAAGTGCGCCTGAAATATTTCCTCTTTAGGAATACTCAAGGCGTAACGCAAGGAAAAATAATCTGATTGCCAGCCGGGGATATATTTATCGTAAAGCTTTTTGAATGCGGGGGCTGCCCAAGTCAATAAATGAATCCCGTTGGTAATAGAATCTATGGAATAACCGGGGAACATCTCTCGTGTCACTTCGCCATGCTTCTTGGCTACTCCGTTTATATATTTACTTAGATTCAAAGCAATCCACGTCATATTTATTTCATTATCCCGGATAAATATATCAGGCATTTCAAAAGACAAGTTGCTGCGCAGGGCTCTTTTTACAAGATCAAGAGGAAACCGGTCATGTCCGGCGGCTACGGGCGTATGGGTAGTAAATATGCATTTATTTCTTACTGAATCAAGGTCATATTTCTTATAAATATCCTCCTCACTATCTTTTTTTGTCCTCTCTAATAATTCCAACGCTAAGAGACTGGCATGGCCTTCGTTCATATGGTATTTTTCAATGTTTTGATAACCAATAGCTTCGATTGCCCTCACGCCGCCTATGCCAAGGATTATTTCCTGACAAAGGCGGTACCACTGGTCACCTCCGTAAAGGAAACTAGTGAGGGTACGGTCGTATTCGGAGTTTTCCTGTAAATTAGTATCCAGAAAATAAACAGGCACGGTGGCCCCTGTAATCCCCTGCACTATATATTTCCAAATTTTTATTCTTACCTCTCTTCCTTCAATATTTACGCTTACTTGTACCGGCAAAAGCTTCACAAATTCCTCTTTTGGCCAATCCACGGGAAATTCTGATTGACTGCCTTCTGCGTCAAATTTTTGCCTAAAATAGCCTTTTTCATTAAGCAATGTTACTGCGATAATCGGCACACCTAAATCCGCGCATGATTTTATAGTATCTCCTGCCAGGACCCCTAATCCGCCGCTATAGGTGGGCATTTCAGGGTCAAGGCCTATCTCCATAGTAAAATAAGCGATCCCTCTTTTCCCTAGAGCCTGTTTGTTCATAGTGGTTTTCCCGTATTATTGCGCCTTCACCTTGCTTATTTTTGAAGGTAATATGACAATTTCAACCCTGCGGTTTTTCTGCATATTCTCCTTTGTGTCATTGGCTGCAACCGACCGGAATTCCCCATAGCCGTTAGCAGAAAGCCTGGTTGGCCTTACTTCACACTCATTAATTAAATAATGCAAGACCGCAAGCGCCCGCGCCGATGAAAGCTCCCAGTTCGTTTTCCAGCCTGAATATTTTATCGGCTGATTATCAGTGTGGCCCTCAATGGCGACATTTGAATTGGGTACATCCCGGTTTAAAACTTCAGCAACTCTTCGAATTGAATCTTTTCCGTCTTCCCGGACCATATCTTTACCGGAATCAAAAAATACTTCGGACAGAAAAGTAATCACAAGCCCGCGCTCGGTCATCTCCAGCTTGGCTTTATAGTCTCCAATCTCCTTCTTCAAGGCATCCTCTAGCTCAAGTTTTGCTTTTTCAAGCTCAGAAAGCTCTCTTTCCTTCTGTTTGACAACATTATCAACTTCTTTTGTTTTCTCTTTCTGAAGCTGCGTAATGCGCGCCCGTAAATTCTGGTTCTCAACCTCCAAATCATCAGTCCTTTTGGCTTTTTGAATATAAGTGCACCCTGACGTGGTAAATATTACTAAAAGCATAAAAGCCGTAAATTTAATCCTCATGGATAATCCTCCTTTTATTTTATCTTTTCAAAATACTTATAAACATGCAACGATACTTTCGCGATAAATTCCTTGGAAGGCACGCTGTTTGAATTCGCACTTTCATTTTTTTATCGAGGTAAGTATTCGTTTAATTCCGCCGACGTCCGTTTGCCGACTATCCCATCTGCTTTAAGGCCGTTTGCTTTCTGAAATTTTCTAATCGCTTCTTTTGTCTTAGGCCCGATCTTACCGTCAATAGGCCCTTGATAGAAACCAGCGCTCTTTAAAGCCCGTTGAATCTGCTTCAGGCTTAATTCTACTCTTGATCCAGTATAAGTTTTCTTAGCCGATTTTTCATAGCTACCGGCCGACCATGTATCATTAGCACCATAACCCTCAGAATACGATTCCTGCTGATATACTTTCTGAGATTTCTCAGTTACCTTCGGCTGCGATTGCGCTGCTTGCTTCTTAGAACCTGTGGCACACCCAGCCAAGGTAAAAGCGAAAAAAACAAACAAAATTATTCTTGTACACATAGTTTCTCCTCCTGTTTAATATATGAATTAATCCTTTTCTGCCAACCCGGAAGCCATTTTTGCTCATTACGGACTGAAGGAAAACTTTGCGCGTAATCTTTAAGTATAGCATTTACTGACCGGTATTAACTTAGAATGTAATCTTTTCATTCTTTAAAATAGGAGTTACCGGTTTGGCGTCTATACGCAGACCGCCGTCATGCTCGATCTTTATAGTATAGCTCATACCGGGGATGAATTTTGTGCCGGGCGCTTCAATCTGGACGTTCTTAATGTCTGCCTTGCTTGCTTTCTTAGGATTAAACGCGTATTCCCAAAAATTCTTCCAAAGCTTTTTCTCAAAAGCGTTCTTAACAGCCGCTACTTTATAACCAAAGGGTATTTCATTTATTCTAGTAATCTCGAAAGATTCAACGCCCTTATTAGTCAGCATAAATGCCTTCATAAACAAGAATAACTGTTACCGCAATGGCTATATATAATTTGAATATTTTAAATTTCATGGTTTTTTGGTTTCCGCTATAATAATTTCAATCTTTACTTATATACAGCTTCTGCGTAGGATAGGCAAACTCTATGCCCCGTTTTTCAAACTCTTCCTTAATCGCGAAATTAATCTCCTGCTGGACATCCATATATTTGTTGTAATCGGGAGTTAAAACAAAATACACGACCTCAAAGATGAGGCTAAAATCCCCATAACTAAAAAAGTGTGCGCGGTCAAAAGCCGTGTCTTTGGTATTCTTAACGACACGCTCGATGATCTTGGGAATTTCCTTTAATTGGCTAAGAGAAGTCTGATAAGTAACGCCTATACGAAATAAAATACGCCTTTTCTCCATAAGCCTATAATTACGAACCCGGGAGTCTGTAAGGTCGGTGTTAGAGAATATTACCTGTTCGCCGCCCAAGCTGCGTATGCGCGTGGTTTTTATCCCTATATACTCAACGGTACCCATGAAATCACCGATGATTATAAAATCCCCTATTTTGAAGGGATGGTCAAAGACTATAGAAAAATAGCTGAAGAAATCTTTCAGGAGCGCCTGCGCGGCTATTGCTACTGCAATACCGCCGATTCCTAATCCGGCAATTAACGTAGAGACTTTATAACCAAGGTTATCTAATAGAATTATAACCGCCAAGGCCCAAATCAAAAATTTAACGGCCCATAACATACCATCAAGGCTGCGCACCACCGTGGGATCCTGCTGCTTTTTGGTAAGATATGTATTAATCCCCCAACCGGCAAGCATAACCACTATGCGCGCGGCAAAAAAAGTGATAATAATCATCTCAAAAGTGTTGATCAAAGCGCCGGCTGCGGAAGGTAATTTTAATGTTTTGGCGCTCACATAAAAACAACTGATGTATAATGCCGGCAGGCCGATCTTTGACAGAATTGATACTAAAAAATTATCGAATCTTGTAGTAGTTCTTTCCGCTATTTTTTTAAGACGCCTTATAAAGAAGAGGATAACCACTTTAACAAACAACAGGGTTAAGAATAACGTTACTAAAGCGATAATATAATCCAAAATACGGTTGCCAAAAAATACCTGCTCTAAAATTTTTAGATCCATTTTAACTCCTCATAAAAAAGCCATCCCGCATTCTAATGCAAGATGGCGGCCCGACCATCGATAATCCTCCAGAGATATTTAAATATCTCTGAACCACTTATTTATCCGTTGTTCTATTTTAAAATACTATAGCACATGTAACATCAAATACAATAATTTTATATCCCCGGCTAAATTTTACTCTCGACTGAAAAACTGCTAAGAAGTTTACAAAGATTATCTTTAAATATGTTATTTTTAATAAATTTATTAGCAATCGCGCTTGCCCTCATTGAGAGCTTCTTTCTTAAAGCATGATTTCTTATCAAAACTCCGTATTTTTCGGAAAAATCTCCGACATTTGCATCGAAAAATAATGCGGCGTCCTTAAACTTCTCCAAAACCGGAAGCTGGTTTAAAAGCAAGGCGTTATTACAGAGCGCGCTTTCATGGGTACTCAAAGAAAACGACTCGCTTAAAGAGCTGTTAATATAAATATCACTTAAATAGTAATACTGGAATAACTCTTTTTTATCCAAAAATTTTTTATAAAAGAACTGCTCGGGGTATAGCCTGCACAGGCTTAATAATTTTTTATACAGATCTTTCTCCAGCGACCTCCCCACAAAAAAGATTTTAAGATGGCGATGCTCCCTGAGGATCTTTGGCGCCTCTTTAAGCAAGATGTGGGCTCCTTTTATCCTCTCAAGCCTGCCTACATAAAGCGAAACTATATCATTATTCTTAATCTTATGCTTATTCCTTATCTCTTCTATCTTATTTTTTTCTGCGCTAAAGGCTTCAATAGTATTCTCAATAACGACCACTTTATCTATAAAAGAGGGGAAATACCTGATAAAATTATCGTATTCATAGGTAGAAGGACAAACAATCCTATCTGCCAATTCAATCATCTTTTCCTGATTGCATAAAAAGTGATTTAGCGTTCTGAATCCGGAATCTTTCTCCCTTCTTAATATGCTGTGAAAGTGGTATATGATTTTAGGTTTTCTCCTCTTTTGTATTGCAATCTTTTTAAGCTCTTTAGTCCAATTCACAAAATGATGGATTATATAGCCAAAATTACACCAGTCATAATCCCTTAGGAATGCTCCCAGGCTAGGGTAGCGCTTTATGGAATCATCCGGAAGCAACAACTTAACCGGATCTTTCCTGGCAAACCCGGAGCTTATAAGGACGTAAGTCTCATAACCTATAGCTAAAAGGGCATCCCTGCTTTGCTCTACGATCTGACCCACGCCGCCGCAGTATGACTTTCCGGTGGGATATTCAAATGAAATAAGAAGTACTTTCTTCACGATAAAACCTCCTAAAGAATAAAAAGCGCTGACAAAAAAATTTATTTTTCCCTGGAATAAAAGGAGAGATAAACAACGAAGATTGCAGAAAAAAATGCCTTTACAATGCCATTACGCAGGGTTTCCCTTTATTTATCCAGCGACTTCAGATATTTATAATAATCGCTGTCGGTAGTCAGGATTACCGTTGAATTTGCGTCAATAGTGCCCCTATACGTTTCCAGCGTCTTAAGAAAAGAATAAAATTCGGGATTCTGCTCATAAGAGGTAGCGTAAATATTAATTGCTTCGGCGTCGGCTTTACCGACAATAGACTGCGCTTGCTTGTAAGCCTCTGAAGTTATTAACTTAAGTTCTTTACCGATCTGGCCCTCTATTTCGGCCGCTTTCCCAAACCCCTCCGAGCGGTATTTTTCAGCGGCGCGTTTTCTCTCCGCAATCATCCTGTCGTAAACTTTATTTCGGACCTCTTCCACATAATTTATGCGTTTGATACGCACATCCAGAATCTCAATCCCGTATTGGGGAGCAAGCACTTTTGCCTTTTCCAGTATAGAGCGAGTCAACTTCTGCCTTCCCATTTCTATACGTTCAAGCGCCTCTTCGCTGACTATGGCATCTTCCCCTAAATCCTTACTCTCAAGTATGCGGTTAGAATCCCTTACCGCCTCAACCAGAAGATTACCGGTAACAGCATCCCTGGTAGCTGAATTAATAATATCGTTTAGCCTGCTGCTTGCGCTTGTTTCATTACCCACAGACTGTAGGAATTTCAAGGCATCCACTATTTTCCAGCGCGCCGTGGTATCTACCCAGATATATTTCTTGTCTTTTGTGGGTATTTGGTTCGGATCGCCGTCCCATTCCAAGAGCCTCTTCTCAAAATAATGCGCCTCTTGTATCAAGGGAATTTTAAAATGCAAGCCAGCGGAAGTTATGGGTTCTCCGACTGGTTTACCGAACTGGGTAATCACTACTTGTTTTGTTTCATCAACTATAAATAACGCCCCGCTGGCAAAGGCAAGCAAAACAATTACAGCCGGGAAAATAATTAACCCCAAAATAGTCCCTAATCTGCCCTCTTTCATTGCTGCGGCCCTCCTTTCTTGCCTATATCCAATAACGGCAATATGGAAGATTGCCTTGGGTCAATAATATATTTTTCTTTCACCTTGGGCAAGACCTCGGCAAGGGCTTCAAGATAGAGCCTCTTACGGGTAATCTCCGGGGCTTTCTTATATTCTCCCAGGGTCACTAAAAACCTTTCCGACTCGCCCTTGGCCCTGTTTATCTTATCCAGGGAATATCCCTCTGCTTCGCGGATAGTCCGCTCCGCTTCTCCTTTGGCCTTTGGTATGGCCTTATTATATGCCTCCCAGGCCTGATTGATCATCTTCTCTTTTTCCTGTTTTGCCTCATTAACTTCGTTAAAAGCCGGCTTTACCTTATCCGGAGGATTTACATCCAGCAGTTTCACCGTAATGACCTGCACGCCGGTCTGATAATCATCTAGAATCCTCTGCATTTCAACTTGAGCTAAGTGGTCTACTTCTTCCCTTTTAATAGTCAACACCTCATCCACGGTGTAATCTCCCACCAGCCGGCGCATGACTATTTCAGAGACATCCCTTATAACATTAACCGGGTTACGCACGACAAAAAGGAGCTTAATGGGGTCTTTTATTTTAAATTGCACAATCCAGCGAACGTCGAGTATGTTTAAATCTCCGGTAAGCATTAACGACTGTTCTAAATTCGAGCCGTAAGAACGCGTACTCACTAAACCCGAGCTCCCTCCCCCAAACTCTTCCTTGAATATTTTTTCTACTTTTATCGGCGTTACCTTATCAATGCCAAAGGGAATCTTAACGTGCAAGCCGGGTGAACTTAATTCTGTATATTTACCGAACCTCTGCATGACCCCTACTTCATCCGGGCCTATTGAATAGATTACCCCTCTTAGACCTATAATAATAAGCAGGCCAAATATTATCCAGGGGATATACTTGCCATAATCGGATAATTTCTTTTTGCCTACATCGATTATATCGTCCGGGCTAGGAACATTTTGCCAGTCCATAATAAACTCCTTTCTTTAACTTAAAGCCTCTAAAAAAACAAAACCACCAACTGCAATTTCGCAGATGGCGGCCCGACCATCTAAACCTTCAGGAAATCTTCCTGAACCCGTTTCTTTAAAATATCAACTGCCCTTAGTTTACTATTATTACGCTTCTTGTCAAGCCTAATCGTAAATCGTAAATCACTTTTAATACCAAGTTAAGGCAACCTCGCAAAGATGGACAGTAATATTGCACAAGGGGACGACCTCTCTGCACACAACCATTGGCAAATTTGAGAGGTGAACCTCGTAAGGACGCCCAGAAATACGCAGCGACAGAAAGACTCTCTGTATACAGGTAGTGTAATTATTTAGAAGAAATAGAAATGAGGCCCTTTTGGACTTACCCCTAATACACTTGTCTATTCTACCTTTTTACAAATTTCTTTGCGACAATTTTTGTGAATAGCGGATATATTATTTTCTATTTCCTTAGGAAATGGACAGTGGACAATTTCGATGCCTTCAGCAACTTTACCCCTTAAAATTTATCGGAAATGTTCACAATAGCCCCTATCTGTCAATATCATCAATTTAAGCGAGTTGTTAGACAAAATAAAGCTCCCTACTTAATAAACCGGAACAGCTACACTCCAGGACCCGTCAAGTTGCTTGTGAGAAACATATATTTGGTAATCTTTCCTTCCCTGAGGAAGGAGCTCAAAATATAATTCTTTTTCGTCTCTTGTCAAGCTTGGAGCAAATATCTTATGGGTAGCAATACCTAAATCTAATTTTATCGGCTCTGCCCATATTCCATTGACTTTTTCCGAGAAATAGATTCCCGTTTTCTTAAGATTTATGGGCTGAGGATATGCTCTCACAAAGTATATTCGTTGCTTATCAGGGCTTAGCCATCCTGGCGCTTCAAAAGCATCTTCAGTATTTATCGGCTTGCCTATATTTATTGGCTCGCTCCATTCTCCATTTTCAAAGTTACTGATAAAGATATCGCCAAAACCTAAAGTGCCCGGCCTGTCAGAGCGAAATATCAACGTCTTTCCGTCTTCTGTTACATGAAAATCCTGCTCCATATGGGGAGTATTAAAATAATCAGACAGAATGAAAGGTCCTTTCCATGTCCCGTCTGCTTGTTTGTAGAAGGTAACAAGATCTCCTTCGCCTTTAATTTCCCTGCCATCTATAGAAATACCAGATGCTTCGACAATCAGTCTAGTCCCATTGTCAACTGTCATAAATTTAGCGTAAATTCCTTTATCTCTTGGTATCAATTCATGCGGCGCAAGTGTTGGGTTTGTCCATTTTCCATTCACTTTTTCGGAGCAATACCCTCTAAACCAAATATTTTTATTGGAAATATCGTTTTCAGTGTGGCCTTTTCTATAAGGCCCGATTATTTTAATGCCTTTCTCCTTTTTTAATATTTTCATCTTCTCTTCGGGGGAAAGCTCCTGGAACCATTCAAAATCCATAGGAGAATACAAGAAACACAACTTGTTTCCGTCAAGTGAAATTATTGGTTGATCTTCGGTCCCCAACGTATTGATTGCAATTACATTCTCTTCACTAAATGCCTGCTTAAAATCCACAACTAATGCGATACTTATTGCCATCAAAACTGTCAATAAGCCAAAGGAAATTGATATGTGAGTATTTTTCATCTTATTTTCTGGACTAAGTATTGTGTCACTGGAATTTTGGAATTCTGGAATTCGTAATATATCAAGGTATCCATTTAGGAAACGCTCCCTTTTCTAATTCTTAATTATACAGTCTAAGGCCGATTAGCTCAACAAAAAAGACGCGGAGTATCGGTCAATCTCTGTGGAATCCAATTGGAGGCTTCTGCGGCAAAAGAGGCGCGGGTGCCGGCTCAAGCAGCTTTTTAATCGCTTCGAAAATAAGCTGGATCTTATCATCATGTGTAGCGTATTTCTTCTCGAGCGCGGCGATCTTTTCCGCCAAGTCCTTGTGAGTCAAAAGGAACTCTTTTAATTTCACGAAGGCGCGCATAATCATAATATTAACCTGGATAGCGCGCTCGCTGTTCAGAACGCTAGAGAGCATAGCCACTCCCTGCTCGGTAAAGACATAAGGAAGTTGATGGGAAAAACGCAGCCCGCTTAGGTGGTCACAAATTGTGACCAGCTCCTCTTTTTCCTCTTTCCTGAGCTGAAACATGAAATCCGATGGAAATCGTTTTATATTTCTCTTTACTGCTTGATTCAACCGCTTAGTAGCAACACCATATAACTTAGCCAAATCAATATCTATCATTACCTTCTTACCTCTGAGATCTAATATTCTTGCGGCTATTAGCTCAACCGATATAATCATAGACATACCCACCTCCTTCTCTGATTAGCTTGAAGTAGCAATCTACGGCTTCAAGTTGCTAATCCCTTGTACCACAAATAGTTCTCTACTTGATGCCATAATTTGTGACCTCAAGTTTGTAATCTATTGATGTGTCTCCTTTCTACTCTAATAGACGCTCGAAAGGGCGGAATCTAACGTATTTTTTCGACAAAAAAGACGCTGGAGTTTCCCAGCGCCTTGCGAAAAATATAACCGTCCCCTTTTATTTACGCATATAAATATTATACTATAGGGACAAAACCAAAACCCCAAGCCTTTTTAGGGTTAGGTTTTATTTTGAGTGGACATGGAAGCCAACTACCCTTGTTTGCTTAGGCGGTTCAAGCAGCCTTTTAATCGCTTCAAACACTACAGCGAATTGACCGTCATATTTATTTTCCATATCTTCAATTTTACGCTTTAATACAGCATAGGTCAACCCTATCCTTCGTAAAGCTACAAAAGCCCTCATTATCTGAATATTAACCTGTATTGCCTGTTTGCTATTTAGCACGCTCGAAAGCATTGCTACGCCCTCCTGCGTAAAAGCAAACACATTAGGCGCATGTTTAATCTTGGAACTTATCACAATTTGTGATAAGTTCATGATCTCCCTCCTAGTAAGTGAAAACATAAAATCTTCTGGAAAACGGTCGATATTTCTTCTAACCGCCTGGTTCACAGTTTACACAACCTATTATACTACAACTGATTCCTAAGGGAATTTGTTTCGCAATCTTCTCAACTACGAGTAGTTAGATACAACGTTACGGTTTCTTAATTTACGGCTCCATGCGCCTTTAGTAAAGAAATTATATCCTCTGGATATTTAGGAAAAGCGGCTTTTAGCTCCTCTAAAAATACTAATACGGTTTTCCCTTGATTATCTCTGGCATTTATATCTGCACCAGCAGAAAGAAGTAATTCGACGATTTCAACCTTTGGTGGCAACAATATCGATGCCTGCATTAATACTGTACCGCCATAACTATTCCTCTGATTAACATTCGCACCTTTTTTAATCAATAATTCTATCATTTCCTTATCTTGATTCGCTACCGCACATCTTAAAGGTGCATTTCCTCCATTGCTTATTGAATTAACGTCTGCTCCCTTTTCAATTAATAACTCTGCTATTTTCTTATTCCCTTTGCCATAATTAATCAAAGCAATCAAAGGAGTATTCCCTAAACTATCCCTTGCATTAACATCTGCACCATTTGCAATTAATAACTCAGCAATCTCCTCTTCTACAGGTTTATCGAAATTGAAAAATGCCTCATGCAATGGCGTAACTCCATTGGAACTTGAGTCTTTTAAGGAAGGATTAGCGCCATGCATTAGTAATAATTTCACCATTTCTTTATGCGCAAATTCTACTGCCAAACATAGGGGTGTACCGGAACCATCAACTTTGTTTACATCTGCGCCATCCGCAATATCACGAGCAACCCTTTCCACATCTCCCTTAACTAACGCATCGAATGGAAGCACCTTTACTACAGCCACAGAGTTTCCATACGCCCGCTGAAGTTTTTCTGCTTCACCTTCTACAACGTACATTTGGTTTACTTTTTTAGCACTAATATCAGGATAGTTCTTTTGCCCCGAATCAAATTCTAGCACTTCAATAAAATAAGGGTCGGCTTTAAACCCTATATTTTCAGCTTGATGCACATCTGCCCATGCTTTGCCATATTCTTTCGTCTCGTAATAGGAAACGCCGCGGTTGTAATAGGCATCTGCATAGTTAGGATTAATTGCGATAGCTTTGTTATACTCAGAGATGGCCTGAGTAAAATTCTTTTGCTTATAATAGGCAATCCCGCGATCAACATATTCTTTCGCTGTCTCAGCATAAACAGAAGAAACACTTAAAAATAATACTCCCATTAAAATAAATATAATTACTTTGGAACTCTTGGACATCATCTCCTCCTCCTTAAAAAGATTATTAAGATAGTAACTACCGCTTTGCATACTCAAAAATATATACTGCCACTGGTTAACAAACAGAGTGTCCCTTTTTGGGACGTCCCCCCTTTTCTTTCCAATCCTCTTAACTGTAAGTAGTTAGATATAACGTCTAAGGTTCATTTAGGGAACGCCCACTTTCCTCTTTTCCATCTTTTCGCATAAATTACGTTCAATTTCCATTGACGCGTAATTAGGATCATTTTTGTCCATATATTTCTCTGCTTCCGAAAAATAGTAACTGGCCTGCCTCCAATTGCTCATGTTCATATAGACTACCCCAATGTTACCCAAACCTTGCCAACTATGAGGCACTACTTCCAAAAGCTTCTTAGCAGCCTGAATTGACAATTTGTAAAAACTGTCATCTTTATTCTTCTCATATGCTTCTATCCCCTTTTCAAGATAATTTGAACTTAAAGAAAAGTTAATTCTTGCCACATCGTTAATATCGTTTGTCTTCTTAAGGGCCAGCTCGCATAATTCAATTGCCTTATCAAAATTATGCACAGAATAATAATAATTAATTTTCTTCAATATTTCTTCAACCGTTGATTCGGCGGTAATTTCCACATTATCATCTTTGTTGGGCGGCTTCGCATATTCCGGATTCAAAATCTCGATCGTAGTTGATTTATTTGGTGCGTTGACTGACTTACCATCAATGCTTTCTATCTCATCCAAAAAATAAGTCAGTGGAACTCCCTGAAAGTATATTTTTATATACTTATCTGTCTTCTCAATCAGCTTGCCTTCCACAGTTTTACCGGACTTAAGAACAATGGTCTCGGCAAATATAAAAGCTGGTAAACATAAACACACCAATAATATCAAACTAATTAATATTCTTTTCTTCATTCTTCCTCTCATTTTTTCACACCAATAAATTCCTGAGGAATTCTTGGAAACACCATACTTATTTTCTGAATTAAGTATTGTGTCCCCCCGAATCTTTATCCTTCATTTCATTTTTATTGGTATGCTTAATCATGATAGGACCTTCCCACCCTTTTATTTTATTTATAGGCCAATAATTGACTGCGGTTAAAAAATTCCTAACTTCCTTTTTATTCATTTCTTTATGTATGTAATATACGCTAAAATAGCAGTGGTTATAACTAACCCCAGGGTTACCCAAACTAAAGCCCAGGTCGCTTTAACTGACTGTATACTGGACTTTAAATTCTTATCAGCTATTGCCTGTCGTTCTACCCTTTCTTTTTCTTCTATGGCAAATTTAAGCGATTGAATATTAACCTTATCATAAAATTTTTCTTCACTAAACATTCCACTGGTAAGAATCCTCTTTAACTCTAAAAGGGATAGTTTCATAAACTCATCAAACCTAGTCTTTCTTTCTTGGTTCATACTATCTCCCTGTTGTCTTATTCAACTTCTTAATATCCTCTTCTGTCAATATCTATACTTAGACCTGGAAGCCTAGCTAGATTTAGATACCTTTCTCTAATCCCCAACTATACTATTAAATCTTAGCTCAATCAATTTTTGAACTACACTTCCTATTTTTTGAAAAAAAACGAGTCTGTCTCTTATTGATTTCACTTTTTTATAGCGGTCATCCTTAAAGGGAAGATTGTGTGCGAATACATCTCTTAAATCATTAAGCTGAGAAACAACCGAGAAATCAATTTGTGTTTTAGCAAAAAATCTCTTCATCAATTCAATTTTTGGCTTAAAAGACATCCTCACGTAATAGTCTAATGATTTTTCAAGCTCTTTGTCATTATTAGAAGTTTTTTTAGAAGCCTTTAATGAACGAAGGGCAAGAAGTATATTAAATTGAGCTTCCACCAAAAAGTGATATCCTAAGATTGCTTCCCTTATATCTACAAATTCATTTTTTTGAGCATCACTTATCCCCTCAGGTAGAATTTTTTTAAATAATAGCTTTAGATTATCAATAAATTCACTGTAAGCCTTATCTGAATTAAGTGCTTCTATGCTCATTACAACCCTCCATTTGCTATAAAAAGGCAACCCCTATTTTCTAGAGAATTGCCTTTAGATTCTAATGTCTAAACTCATAATAACGTTCCTTTGTTATTGATTATATTCTACCTCGGTTTTTGAGTTTTACAATCGAAAAGACGGGATTGCTTCGGCTGCTGCGCTGCCTCGCAATGACGGGGGAGCTAAAAAAACAAGGGGACACTTTCCTTTAAAAAGTAACAAATAGCTCTGACGGAAAATGTCCCCTTCAATTACTGTGTCCCCTGCTGCGGAATTATTGGCAGCAGGATCTTTCTTTTTCTTCGGCGCTTGAACCGGCTTTGCAGAGGCTGTGTAGCTTACGAAGCTGCTCTTTGGAAAGCATCTTTTTAAGCGTCACGAACGCGCTCAAAAGCTCTTTCATCGACTCTTTTTTAAGCGTGTACTTTCTGTCGAGCAGTTTGGCGATCTCAGCCATATCCGGCGAGTCATCCCATAGCTTTGACATAATGTCTACGGCTATCGTTTCAACCTCCGCGTTAACTTTAATCAGGCTTTTTTTCGTATCCAGCTTCAAATCCTTAACCTTACGCAGGTTTTCATCGGAAAAACCTAATTCAGCCTGATTTTCAAAGATCGCGTGCGCCATTTTGAAAAATTTGTTGCTTAGGCATTGTTTATGCATATTGCACCCCCTTTCGGTGATCAGGGGACACTTTCCTTTTGAAAGTTCCACATAGCTCTGACGGAAAATGTCCCCTACTGATGACTTAATTATATAAAAATAGGGGTAAGTTGGGAATTGGGCGGGGACACTTTTTATGGATGTTTTTCTACTAGAAGAAAAGGCGAAACAGTTTCCTGTCCGGCCTTCGCAGATAGCTTTCTGCGGAAACTGTTTCTTGCGAAGAAGTTATAAATCAGAGAGGTTTTCGAGGTATTCCCAGCGCTGGGTGGCTTGGTCTATCTCGGTGGAGAGTGCTTCGGAGCGGGACTCGGCTTGGGCTCTTTCGGTAGGGGTTTTCTGGTAAAAACTGATATCCGCGAATAGGGCGTAGAGCGCTTTTTGCTCTGCTTCCAGTTGCTCTATTTTTAAGGGAAGTTCGTCTAATTCCTGCTGTTCTTTAGACGTGAGCTTGCGCGGGATAATCGGCTTTTCTTTTTTGAGCGGCTCTTTTTTAGGCTTGGCCTTTGACGGCTCAGACGCTGTTTCAGTATGGCGCTGGCTTAACCAATCATCATACCCTCCGGGATATTCATTAACCACGCCATCACCTTCCAAGGCAATGGTCGAGGTAACTACATTATTCAGGAATTGCCGGTCATGACTGACTAAAAGTAAAGTGCCGTCATACTCCGAAAGTAATTCTTCCAAAAGCTCCAAGGTCTCGATATCCAGATCATTGGTCGGTTCATCCATTACCAGCACATTAGAGGGCTTGGAAAAAAGCCGGGCAAGCAAGAGGCGGTTACGCTCGCCTCCGGAAAGAACTTTAACCTTAGTGCGGCTGCGGTCCGGGGCAAAAAGAAAATCCTGCAGATAACCCAAGATATGCTTGGGCTTGCCGTTAATGATGATTGTTTCGCTGGAATCATTAACATTCTCAGCCACGGTTTTTTCTTCATCAAGTTGTTCGCGCAGCTGGTCGTAATAAGCAATCTCTAAGTTCGTGCCGAGAGTGGCTTTGCCCCGCTGAGGCTCAAGCTTACCTAAGAGAATGCGTAAAAGCGTAGTTTTGCCGCTGCCATTGGGGCCGATCACCCCGATCTTATCGTGACGCATAATATTGGTGGAAAAATCGCGGATCAGGCATTTATCGCTATAACTAAAATGCAGTTGAAAGGCTTTAATTACTTTGTGGCCGGAGAGGACTGATTTTTGGGCGCGCATACGCACCAAACCCTCTTCTTTGCGCTGAGCCTTCTTCTCCTGCCTTAAACGCTCAAGGGCCTTGACCCTGCCTTCATTACGACAACGCCGGGCCTTCACTCCCTGACGAATCCAGACCTCTTCTTCGGCTAACTTTTTATCAAAATGCTTCCATTCTGATTCTTCAATATCCAAGGCCGCCTCTTTACGCGCCAAGAAAGTTTTATAATCGCAAGACCAGCTGAAGATCCTGCCCCGGTCAAGCTCAACGATGCGGGTTGCCAGATGGGTCATAAACATCCGGTCATGGGTCACAAAAAAGACCGTGCCCGGATAATCCGCCAAAAACTCCTCCAGCCAATTAATCGAATCAATATCCAGATGATTAGTCGGCTCATCTAAAAGCAAAACCTCTGGTTTTAAGACCAAGGCCCGGGCTAAGAGCACCCTGCGCTTCTGTCCTCCGGAGAGGCTTGAGAAATCGCTATCAGCGTCCAGCTTCATCTTGGAGATAACATTCTCCACCTGATTATTCACATCCCAACTTTCCGTGCGATCCAACTCTGCCTGCACAATATCCAGCTGACGCAGTAATTCTTTGCTATGCTCGATATGCAAACGGTGAGTAAGCTGATGGTAGCGGCTCAAAAGATTGGCCCGCTCTCCCAAGCCGGAAAGGACAATATCATAAACATTACCTTCTATCTGGGCTGAAACTTCCTGAGGAAGGTGGGTAATCTGGATACCTTTTTGCAGGACCACTTGGCCAGCATCAGGCGAAAGCTCCCCTGCCATCACCTTCATCAGGGTGGTTTTGCCCGCGCCATTACGGCCAAGCAGGGCCACTCGCTCGCCCGATTCCAATTGCAAGTTTAAGCAATCAAAAATAAGCGGGCCGCCGAACTTTAAACTGAGCTCTTGTAAACTAATTAATGCCATAGGACCTCATTAATGTATAGGGGACACTTTCCTTTTAAGAGTCCCCGGATAGCTTTGACGGAAAATGTCCCCTGCTGTGCGACGACTGTTTCTTGCGAAAGGGTTGCTGTGAGTGTTATGGAAATAGAGAAAAAGGCGAAACAGTTTCCTATCCGGTCTATCTGAATACTTCTACGGAAACTGTTTCTTGCGAGTATTTTAGAAGAATTACTTAGGCGCGGTCGCGGCTGCGCTTGCGGAAAATAGGCTTCTTCCTGCCGGCTGGCCTGCTGTCTTCCCTGGGGCTGCGGTCGAATTTGGGCTTAAACGAACCTCTCTCCCCACCTACACTGCCGCCTTCTTTGCGCTTGGAAAAACAATCTTTGCAGTATATTGGACGGTCTCCGGTAGGCTTAAAGGGAACCTCACATTCAGTATTGCATTCCGCGCAGATAGCTTTAGTAAAACTTCTCTCGCGGAAGCTATTTTCCCGGCCCCCTCTATCGCGGCGATAAGGATTATCGAAACGCTGGGCAGGCCTAGCTGTGGAAGACTGGGCAATCAGGGTGTCGAGCTTCTTCTCCAGAAAAGTTAATTGCTGTTGGATTCTACCAATGGCAGAGGCTAGATCTGACTCAGCCTGTGGTTCAAATACTGGGGGTTTACGTTTAAATATCTTTTTCATCTTGCTCCTTGTGTACAAACACAACACCGGCGTAATTCAAATAAACGCCGGGTGTCTTTTATCGTGGTTAAGTTGCTATACTTTAACTATCTACTATACACCTTTTGGGGGATAAAGCAAAGGGTTCTTGAGAGACAAGGGGACACTTTCCTTTAAGCCGTATCTGATAGCTTTGACGGAAAATGTCCCCTGCTATTGTTAGGAAAAAAGCTCTCTGGCGCCGTGCTTATCTTGGATATAGACTTCGGGGATAAATTCTATGGAGTTAGGGATAAGGTCGGACATAACTTTTTTTAGGCGTAACTGCTGGGTGGCATTTTGAAGGTCAAAGATGGGATTTTGGCTAAGATCGTTTAATAAAAGAATAACCGGATTATAGGGAAAAACAAAATCCTTCAAAAGCTGTTTGATCAGCAGGTCTAAATAATCCGGCTTGTCCTTAAAAACATTTACCGCGGTTTTAAAAGTGATTTTTCCCCAATCCTCAGCAATAGTTTTATGGATCAGGGCGTAGCTAGAAGAATATTTAACCATTCTGGCTTGGCCGGGAGATAATTTACTGGCGGCGTTAATAATCACCGTGGTAAACTCGGAATGCTTAAATGTTTTGATCTCTTTGTGGATATCAATAGTGAGCAGGTCAAAAATGTAGGCGCCGCGCACGCTGGATGCCGCGCTGATCGTGCTGCGCTTGACGAAATCCTCTACCGCATCCCAAAGGATCTTTTCATCATCGCGAATAAAATTTAAAGATAGAATATGGCAGGTTTGGCCTTCGCGCATCGCTTGATATTGGCGGACTTTGTCCTCATTATGGCCGGCATAGGAAATTTCGTCAAAAAGGGGCATATGCTGGAAGAGGTTGGAATTTTGGAAGCCGAAGTCGATGAGGTTCATAATAAGCAAATACTCAAGGGGACACTTTCCTTTTCCCGCCAGGCTATGTAATAGCGGGCGGGATCCCGCCTGATAAAGAATAGCTTGGCGGGAAAAGAGTTCCCGATAGCTTTGACGAAAAATGTCCCCTGCTATTTAGTACATTCTAAATACTCTCAATTATCTTTATCATTTCCTCTTTGTTCTTTACCCGAGAGGATTTTTCGCGCAATGGCCGGATTTGACGGAAACCTTTGGTGTACCAGCCGAAAAACTTGCGGTAGATGACTACTCCGTTGCGCTCGCCATAAAAGGCGATAGAAGCATTTAAATGCTCCAGCATTACTTTAATCACCTCAGACTGCGCGGGCCGGGAAATAATTTTACCGCTCTTTAAAAACTCTCTAATCTCTTTAAAGATCCACGGGTTGCCAAACGAACCGCGGGCAATCACCAACCCGTCGCAATTTGTTTCATCGAGCATCTTTTTGGCTAATTGCGCGGATAAGATATCGCCGCTGGCAATAACCGGGATATTTAAGGCCTTCTTCACTTTCTGAATTACGGCGTAATTTACCTTTCCACTATACTCTTCGACCTTGGTTCTACCGTGGATAAATAACGCGCTTACTCCGGCATCTTCAGCGTAAAGGCTGACCTCTTTGGCGTTGATACTCTGCTGATCCCAACCAATGCGCATCTTTACCGTAACCGGGACTTGGGAATGCTTGACCACTAATTTCAATAATTTATTTAATTTTTTGGGTTCTTTGAGCAAGGCTGCTCCCTCTTGGCGCCGGACCACTTTCTTTGCCGGACAGGCGGCGTTAAAATCAAGCAGGTCAAATTTATAATCTTTAAGCACATCCAAAGCCTTAAGCATGAATTTTTCTTCGCAGCCTAATAATTGTACGCCTAAAGGCTTATCCTTAGGATGCGAGCTAAGCATACTCCGCGTCCTTTTGCTTTTATGGCCGATCGAACGGGCATTGATCATTTCCACAAAGGCAAGCTCGGCGCCGAATTTGCGGTTGAGCATCCGGAAAGGCAGGTCGCTTACCCCGGCCATAGGGGCGAGGATGAGGTTGGATTTGAGTTTTAGATTACCGATTTTGAGCATAGTATAATATTTCAATTCAAAGAGACAGTTTCCTGTCAACCTTCGTAAATAGCCTACTGCGGAAACTGTCCCTTTCGAGGATACGCAAGGGGACACTTTCCTTTAAGCCGTATCTGATAGCTTTGACGGAAAATGTCCCCTGCGAGTAGGAGGTTAAGAGTATTCCAGCCTGACGGAAAATGTCCCCTGCGGGAAATGATTAAAGAATATACTTGGGATTTTTGACAAGAGGGTGGCTGGTGATTTCGCTGGCTATCTCTTGGGAGATGCCGGGCTTGCCTAATTTGTAATACATATAATTCTTATAACCTTCGACTCCGGGCTGGTCAAAAGCATTGATATTCAGAAGCTCGCCCTCAAAGGCTGTGGCCATTTCAAAGAAAAACAAAAGCGCTCCCCAATTATACGCGGATACCTTAGGCATAATAATCGTGCAGTTCGGACGGCCTTCACTGGCCAATGCCCACTCTGTTGCCTCCTGCGCCAAATGCATAAGCGAGCTAAAACTTTTTCCGGAGAGCAAATCCCCTTTACCCGGTATTTTTAAATCTGTTCTAAATTTCTCAACCCGGATAAAAGTAAGCACTTTATTATCTTCCCCCTCAACATTATTTTGTTGAATAGAATGCAGATCATTGGTTCCGGCAGCAGATATAGGAGTCCTGCCCTTGCTAAACAAGGATTCTTTATCCGCCAGCCAATTCTCCACTCCATCAATACCTACCTCAACTTTACGGTGGTATTTTTTACCTAAGCTTTCAGCTAAAAGCTGCACATACCAATCTGCCGTGGATTTAAGTGTTTGAGAAAAAGGCATTAATATAGCTAATGATTTCGCCTTTTTACGGTAGAGAATTGTATGCAACAAAGCATACATATACGCTGGATTCTTCAGTATATCATCCTGACTGCAGCGATTAAACATCTCCTTAACACCCGCGAAAAGCTCTCTTATATTTACGCCCACAATCGCCAAGTGTATTAAGCCCATATTAAACTCTGAGAACCTCCCGCCTACGCCTTTTAAAATTGGAAGCGCGCGAAAGCTTAAAGCATCTTTTTTTTGCTCACGCTCTACCTTCGCGCGCAGAGCGCCGGATTGCGGGTCAGTAATTGCTAAAATCTGCCTGCCGTATTTCTTGCCTACCCCTTTCTTCAGCCAAGCTTCAACTAAGGCGAATGCCGCCTTAGGCTCGGTGGTTTCGCCGGATTTAGAGATCACAATCACAAATGTTTGCTTAGGCTTAAGATTTTTTAATAAAACCTGCAGGGTATCCGGATCAAGATTATTGCCTTCCAAATAAATCCGCGGCGATTTCTTTCTTAAGGGCTTAAATTCATTGTAATAAGGCGCGCACAACGCGTCCTGCGCGGCTTTTAGGCCTAAATATGAACCACCGATTCCCAAGAAAACAACATTTTCATATTTTCCGGAGATCTCTTTCCCGAGTTTATAGATCTTGGCGATCTCCTCTTTATCCTGCTCGAAAAGAACCGCCCACTGAAGGCCTAATTTGATTCTTGCTTGGGGATTGGCGATAATTTTCTTTAAGTGCCCCGCGCAAAGCCGCGCCTCCGGAAGAATCTCATCAATATCCTGCTGGCTTACGCCATGTACGCCAATACTAGCACTAAACAGATTATTAAAATCAAATTTAATCGCTTCCATCAAGACTCCTATTTATGCATAATTTTTACGGTTGTGCGCAAGCCATCCTGCCAAGGCCAAAGCATGGCAAAGATCGAATCGCGGCCGTCTTTTTTACAATAAAGCGTCTGGCCGGGCATAATCCCGCCAAAACTATTGATTTTCTTCTGGATCTCGGAAGACAACTCATCTTTAGCCGGCCAAGCAGGCTCGCCAAAAAATTTTTTTAATCTTTCTTCGAGCTTAGCCAGTTCTTCCTTAATGATCACTGCCTCAAAATAATCCTTGGTATCGGTGCGTAATAATTCAAACCCGAGTTTTTTTACCTCTTCCCTAATCTCGCTAAATTCCATATTAACCACCTTTGGCATAAGTATAGCAAATAATCCCCTAATTGACAATTAGAAAAGCCCGCCATTTGCATGACGGGCTTTTTTACTCTTTCAGATAGGAATAAGTACGGTTATTGCTGGTTTTCAATCGAAACTAAACTTAATTCATCGCCGACTTTTTTAGCAACTACTACTACCTGAAGCTTGCTATCCGCTTGCTTTAAAAACTCCTCAATCTTCGCGTTGCTCCCCTTGTCGAATTTGGAAAGCTGGCTGTCGCTTAAGATAGAGTAACCGCTTGCCGCGCATTGAGGCATAAGCGCGCACTGCTTGGTGTGGGTTTTAACAAAAGCTGCTAAAGCTTCAGGCTTCTGGGAACCAGCGCACATATTGTCGATAATATCTCCTGTTATTGTGCTGGCCGCTGGAGCCTGAGCCTGTGTCTCCGCCGCGAAAGCAAAACCTGCTACCAAACATACTGCCATAACGATTAAGACTAATTTTTTCATTTTTTTTACCTCCTTTCTTTATTTATATAATTGTAATACTAAATTTGCGCTAATCAAGGGAAATCTGACTGCTGAGTGTAGAAAAGGAGCACTTTTTGGATTGGCCTTTATGCCGGTAGGCTAAAAGGCTGGTGCCCCTTTTGGAAAGATTAACTTATCGTAGTCCAGTAAATACCGCTTTTAGTTCCTGATTAGGCATCCCTGATTCAAGCACAACCAGGATGTCTTTAAGCGTTACTTCAGTTGGATAGCAGCGCTCTTCTTCTAGTCTTAGGATATCAGCAATACAGGAGACGACTTTCTGCGTATCTGGATTTCCTTGAAGGCAGGAACTGGCGACATATTCCTTGATCCTTTCTGCTGAAGGAGTAATCCCCGCATCCACTAACTTCTGCATCTCTTGCAGTTCTTGATTTAGGTTTAAAGACTTGAGCTGGCTTAAAGATATAACTGAAGAGGCGCTTAATCTTAAGTTACTCATCGCTTGGGTAACGATGGGAAGCGCGCGGAAGTCAATACCACCCTTACCATCATCTACACCATTATTAACAACCGAATTCGCCTGTTTGTGCGTATCGGTTACTATTGGCGAAGACAATGATTGTGCGTTTTGTTTCCGGTTATTTTGATGTTCCGCGATCTCCAGGAGTTTATCGAGGTATCTTTCTACCAGTACATACCTAAACCAATAAGGAGGCTTTCCGTCAATTTCATCAAAGTCCCATTGAACTAAACCAAGGAGCCTTTGTTCAAACGTCCTTTCATCGGAATAAAGTACAAAGAAGTCTCGATACGGAAACTGGTTAGAAATAAATTCTTCGTCTTCCACTTTCTCTTGATATGCGCTAATAAATAAGGCAACAGGAACAGAAGGTTTTCCGCGTTTAAGACCTATATCACCCAGAAAAACGCTCCCAAATTCTTCTAATACCGCTTTCGCTTGTTTTACATTTTTGGCGACTCCGCGGTTTCGTAACATAGAAGGGCTCACTATTATGCAATTACCATAAAACTCATCCTCTAACATTATTGGAAGATCGGCTGATGGAGCAATATGAATCCCAATTTCTACTTTGAGCAGTTGAGATAGTCTTTGGATCTTTTTAACGAGCCGATTTATAAGCTGTTTATGAGGTTCGGATTCAAAAAGATTCATGCCTAATTCTAATTTCGCGAGCTGCGGCTGTCTCTCTGGCGTAAGACGATCAAATTTTACGCCAAGTTTTATTAAATACTGCTTGGCTATTTCGCGGCGCTGCTTTTTTGATATCTTCTCATTAATAGGCGAAGAGGTATTTTGAGGCACTTCTATTTTTACTTCCACCGCCGAAGAGACGGGTTGCTTCTGCGCCGGCGAGGCGGCGGGCTCTTTAAAGTAGACAATATCACCATCTTTAAAATTTATCTGATTTGTAAGGATATCCTCTAGAGACAAAGTCTGTTTATTCACAACCATCGTAAGCTTATTCTCTAGTATGCTCGTGATGTCAACCATCGTTTCGTTGTGATCAAGCGTTTCTTCAGTGAGCAGCATCAAAAGAAGGTCAAAAGGCCCGTTTGCCCGTAAGTCTAGGGCTTTGCCCTTATACCCCACAGTTATGGTAGAAAATATTGAGGCCTTCTGCGCGCTACCATTCTTTATCGTCTCTGCCTCCTGTAAAACAAGCTCTTTTTGTAACGAATATATCTTAGCGCGATTTCCTGTTGTAAATACATGCTTTAATGTACTATAGTGGCCGCTGATGCCATATAGAAAAATGTCTTCAAGCTCTAAGAGGATTGCCTTCTCAGCGTTAGCGTTTAAGGCTGTATACATAAGATGAGTTAATATGAAATCAAGCGTTTCATCATTGATCTTTTTTAACGCAAAGGCTTTTTTTAAGGCTTCTTTCCCTTCAGGCGTTGGTTTAAAAAGCAAGCCTTGATAATAGACAAGGCCTCTTTTTACCAGGCGCCTGCTGTCACGAATACTTACTACCGGCTTCTCAAGCTCAAAGTAGGGGCCAGCTCCGGCTATATCTTTTGCTGTAAGAATATACTTAAGTTCTTCTCCTGATGTCGAAGTAACCCTTGATACTGATGGCTTAAGGGCGCTTAAGAACGCGTTTAAGCTATCCATATTGACATTGGGATAACGCGCGTTTAACCAAGCCTTGCTATTTTGAGTTGTTTCCTGGAGATTATTCATATAGCGTCTTCCGGATATAGACATACTAATTACTTCACCATAAGTAGTAATATAGAACACCTTGTCAAAAGAAGGAGAAATCCCCAAGAGGCGCACCCCTGCTTTTTCGGCTTTCGCTTCAATAAAGTCAAGTGTAGGGGTATAGAAGATAATCGGCTCTTTTGTTTTCTGGCCAATAAGTTTTCCTTCACGCCAAAAACTAAGAGCATCTATGCTACCTTCCTTTTGTTCATATTCAAACTTAACCTCTGAAGGAATATCTAACTCCATGGCTAATTGGTCATTTTTGAATTTAGCCTGCAGGCCGTTAGTATACAGGCCGTATGAGGTAAAGTATATACCGCCTATATTCTCCCCGGCAAAGCCTCTTTGCCGCGCGTACAAAGACATCATCCGGCTAAAGGCCGGCTCAAAGATGATCCCGTTGTTGCGTAATTTTAATAACGGCGAGTGCAATGATTCAAGGTTATGCTTAAGAAAAAGATTGGTTAAATATAGAACAGCCATTTTTTGCACATTGCCTTTTATCGCTTCGGTAATTGCTACTATTACATCAGGGACATTCGCGAAGGCGATAACGGTACTTGGCTGAATGAGGCCAGGCGTGTTTCTAGCAATTATTTCTATTGTATGATCTTTTCCGGACAGATTCCCGCCTAATCTTTCGGTGTCAGGAATATCCCCTACTTTTATTAGTTCTTTGTTTTGTGTGGGCTTATTGCTAACAAATTTGCCCCACCATCTTTTAATAGAAGGTATTATATTAATCGCCGAAGAGGCGGTTTCCTTCTGCGCCGGTGAGGCGGAGGATTTTGTTGCGGTGACTAACGAAGAAACTTCTGGCGAAAATGCCACTGCTACTTTTGAATAATCACTATTCCTGGTTTTAAAAATAGTTGTCTTCCGATCTTTTAACCTCTCCACAATATCAGGAATGAATCTTGG
Organism: Candidatus Omnitrophota bacterium; assembly: GCA_030650425.1. Taxonomy (GTDB): domain Bacteria; phylum Omnitrophota; class Gorgyraeia; order Gygaellales; family Profunditerraquicolaceae; genus UBA6233. Next base: position 57,341 of record JAUSED010000010.1, read on the forward strand.
GCTTGCCCACCCTTCAGGCGGCATAAAATTAACAAATAATATATGGCCGCCAGGAGCGACTAATTCTTCGGATTTCCTAAAATACTCAACGACATTTAATAATGGATCTTCTCTCAGAGATGGATCATACATCTTATAAGGCCCATAAATATTCATATATGTACGCATATTATAAAAAAGTATGACATCCGGCTTTTTTTGTAAACCTAATGCTCTTAAGGAATTGGGGTTAAACTCGAAGAAATCTTTTTCCCATATTTCAAAGTAACCTTCTTTAATGCCATAAGGTATTCGCGTGTCCACATTGACTACTCTATAGATTGGAACGCCTTGTTCATTACGGACAGAAAGCGGATTAGCGCCGTAACCGATATTTAGAATTACACTCCCTTCGGGAACCCCTAAAGCTTTTAAGAAAATCCTCAGATTATCCGAAGCCTCTTTATTATAGTACTCACCAGGATGTTCTTTGAGCCCAGTCAACACCACAGTATTACCTGCTTCTTCCATCGCCAAAGAAGAGACGGTTTCTTTCTGCGCCGGTGAGGCGGCTGGGCTGCTGGACAAACCATAATCCCTTAATTGAAAATCCTGTATGGCTTTCTCGGCATAGAAAACAATGTTGTTATATTCTGCCTCTTCTAAACGAACGCCTCCTCGATAAAAATCGCTTTCTGGGGCGTTAACGGAAAGAACGACCACGCCCGTATCCCCAAAAGAAGCTGCCAAATGTTCAAGGCCGGCACCTTCCGGATAAGGATCCACGTAAAACCCTTCATCTTCTAAAAAAACGTAGTAATGAGCGCCCCCCCCTTTTTCATCCTTTTTTTCCATCACGTAAGCCTCGTTTCCTTGTGACCTCAAAACCAAGGTCAACCACGCCGCGTGAACAGCACATACGGCCTGAGGCATCGTCCGCTTCAAAAAAATCCTCGTATTTTTAGCAAACTTAAAAACGGCTTCCTTAGTCATCGGCGAACCGGCGGATTCGACTCGCCCACCTTCGGCGGGCTCGCTCACCACCAATCTTGAGCTTGTCGAAGGGATGGTTACCTGAATTCCCGCGACTGCACCTGGTGTTCCCTGAATGTCCATAACTAACTCGCCACTACGGACAGCTGGCGAACTTGTAGCAACTATCGTTGACACAGGGCTCGAGCCAGCATTTACGGTACCAAACGGTTGGATGTTGATAGCAAAATTTTCTCCTCCGCTAAAATAGCTCCTGATCACCTGACCTGTGGGAGTATAGACTGGTTCTTTAATGTTGTATTCGCCGTCTTTGAAGGATTTTTGGTAGGCTTGGAAGTAGGTGGTTTTGGACCAGGGTTGTTGGGAAATAAGATTGGTGAGGTTGCGGGAGTTGATGCGCGCATCAGGAGACACTTTCCTTTTGAGGGTTCCATTATCGCCCTGACGGAAAATGTCCCCTACTTTTAGAGTATGCCGGGCTTTAAACCATTGGGCTAAGATTAAAGAATAATAGACTTGCCTTAAAGGAGCATAGCGCTTGGAGATGTTAATATCTTTGGTGAGTTTGGGGATGATTAGTTCGCGGATTAATTGAGAAGAATATTCGTTTAATTGCTTGAGACGTTCATCCTTAAACTGATACTGCGCGTAGGGGACACTTTCCTTTTGAGCGTTCTCTGATAGCCCTGACGGAAAATGTCCCCTACTTACACTTGAAAGGTAGTCAGACTCAAGCATTACCTTAAGCGTAGCCTTATAAATGTAGGCTGAGGGCGCGTCTTTCGTTTCTCTGATGATAATCTCATCCGGTACTATCCATGGGCGGGTTAGGGTAGGAATGGTTATGTTCTCAGAGCCAAAGAGCTCTCCTGCTTTGGCATAGAGCTTATTCCAGTAGTCTCTGCCTTCAGGGGTCTCTGGTGAGGTAGCTAAAGCAGTGTCTTTCTTAAGCTGGAGATCAGCTTCCAGCATAATCTTACCTACATCAGTTTTAGCTAGGTAGTCATCGATAATATTGTCTTGGGCATCTGGACGTAGGTTGACCCAAAAGGAATCGTTGGGGAGGGTTAGGCCGATGAAAAAGTAGTTGAGGAGGGTTTTGGTGGATACTTCTAGTGATTCTGTAGAAAAAGGGGACAGTCCCCAAAAAACGGGGACAGTCCCCTTTTTCTGTTCGCTTTTGGGGAATTGGTCGCCTTTGTCTAAATAAAGTTTAAAGCTGTTGTTTTCGGGAAGATACTGCAGGTAACGCAGGTGCAGGGGACGAAATTTGTCTACTCCAAAAGAATTATGCAGGGCGGTAAGGCGAGCGGCAATGTTGAGCTCTACAGCGACTTGCGCAAAGCCGGATTGCTGGATAGCCAACAAGATACAGAGAAAAATAGCGATAATTTTTAGGGATTTTTTTCGCATATAGCCTACCGGATTTAACTTATTATAAGTATGCTATATAGGTAAGATAATACAAGGCTAAAATAGGAGTTTGGGGAAAGCGCTTTCTTACTGGAAAAATGGGGACAGTCCCCATTTTGTTACTTTAAATAGGCTTTGATGATTTTTTGTTCGCTAAGCGGGCGGTCGGATGGATTGGTTTGGGTATTTTCGATTTTCTGCACCACATCATAGCCTGAAATGACCTCGCCAAAAATTGTATGGCGCATATTCAACCAAAGGGTGGCGGCAGTGGTGATAAAAAATTGGCTTCCGTTGGTATTCGGGCCGGCATTGGCCATAGCCAGAATCCCGGGTTTATCGAATTTGGCGCTAGGGCTTACTTCGTCTTCAAATGCCTTTCCCCAGATAGAATTTCCACCTGAGCCGGTTCCTGTGGGATCTCCGCCTTGAATCATAAAGCCTTTAATCACCCGATGAAAAATTAAACCGTTATAATAACCTTTTTCCGCTAGCTTGGTAAAATTTTCGCAGGCCTTGGGCGCTACATCCGGCATAAGTTTAATCTCGATCAAACCTTGATTTGTTTCAAGAACTACAATGTTGCTATCCATGCTAAATGCTCCTTTCGTAGCAATACCTACAACAAACATAAAACAGGCAATAACGATAATCTTTTTTAGCATTCCTCCCCCTTTTTACGATAGGGGACACTTTCCTTTGGGCCAGAAGGGGACACTTTCCTTTGAGTGGCTTCGCCATAGCTCTGACGGAAAGTGTCCCCTTCTGCAGAAGTTGGAAAATGTCCCCTGTGGTTAGGGTTTGCTCGATTTAGGCTGTTTGGAGAGCATAGACAGATTTTCGGCAATTTCTCTGCTTAAAGAGAAACAAACATCTCCGAGAGCTTGAGCTAAACCGAAATAATTATGCGGATTGATAGGTTTGCTAATCCGCGTCCTCTTGGTCAATAACAACTCCCTGCTTTTAGCATCAATAATCGACCACTGTCCTGTAAAAACCATATCCTTCTCCAGCTCGCTATCTAATTGTAAAACCTCCACAATCACCTGATAATCCAGCGGAATAGCGAAATTACAGGGGAAGACCTGAAAGCTTGCCGCCGGAAGCAAACTGGCGAGGTCATCATTAATCAAACGGGCTATGCCCGAATCAAGGGGTTCTCCCCACCGCTCAAACTGCGCAAATAAAAGTGTCCCATCCTTATTTCTCGTTACAATCTGCGGACGGTCCTGATAGGCCGGGATTCTGATCGGCCCGACCGCCACAATTACGCCGGAGGCAATCTCAAACTTTTCAACTGACTGCTCCTTAGTTATTGAGCCGGGCATATAAAACCGCGGGGTGGGGCTGGACGGGATAGATACGCATCCGTTTATCAGGAAAACAAATAAAACTACTGCCGCGCAGGATAAAAAATTCGCTTTGCTCATCTTACTCTCCTTTAGGAAGGGATTTTCCTTTTAAAAGCGCCTCAGGATGCTGCTCAAGATACTCGGCAAACAAACCAAAAAAACGGGCTGAATTAGTCAATTCTTTAAGGGTCTTATCCAATTCAGAGATCCCCTCGGAATTTACCAGCCTGTTAATTCCGGCAAGCGTCTGTCCCAAATTAACCGTAATCTCTTTGATCGGGATATCATCCATAACTTGGAAAATATCCGGGGATATGGGAAGCGCCGGCAATTCTGGATAGCTTTTGATAATGCCGTAAAATTTCCCCGGCTTATTCGGATAAAGATCTAAAGCGATCATCAGCTGGCCGGTGATAAAATTTTGTATTTCGAGCTTGGCGCGCAAGCCTTGCTTGATAAACTTCGTGTAATCAGGATAACCCGGCATCTCAGGAATCCCCATCACGCGCGATAACTCTACGTCAATGACTACGGGAATGAGTACCTCTTGCGTTTGCTCGTCGTAAACTAAATTAATACTAACGACATTGCCAATTTTGACGCCTCTAAAGATTACCGGCGCTCCCACGGAAAGGCCCTTAACTGAACCGTTAAAAAATAAAACGTATTTATCCGACTGCCTAAACAGCGCTCCTGAACCAAAAACTAATATCGCTACAATTAATAAGACTACCCCTCCTACTACAAACGCCCCGATTGTTGTTTTATTTATTTTTTTAATCATAAGCTAACTCCCTGCCTGCCTAAGCAGGCGCAGTTTGTTTTTCTCCCCTTGTCAAAAACTGAATAACCCTGGAATCTTTAGAATTAGCGAGCAAGTCTTTAGGATTCCCTTCGGCAATTATACCCTTACTTTCAGCATCAAGAAGCACTGCCTTATCGCCGAGAGCAAAAATACTCGCCAATTCGTGGGTCACAATCACAAAGGTAGCGCCCAAGGCGTTTCTCAATTGCATAATCAAATCGTCAAGCATCCGGGCGTTCAAAGGGTCTAACCCGGCTGAGGGTTCATCAAAAAAAATAATCTCGGGATCAAGGGCAATTGCACGGGCAAGCCCTGCTCTTTTACGCATGCCACCGCTTATTTGCGCCGGATAGAAATCAGCGTAACCGCTCAAGCCGACCAAAGAGAGCTTTAATTCTACCATTTCCCGAATCTGGATGGAAGACAAATTTGAATACAATTCTAAAGGCAAAGCGACATTCTCACCCAAGGTAAAAGAACTCCAGAGCGCCCCGCTCTGATAGAGCACTCCGAAACGCCGTATCCAATCCTGCTGGACTGACTCATCCTCTTGCCAAAAATTTGCTCCTCCATATAATACCTCTCCCTTGATCGGCTCTTTAAGCCCAATCAGGACTTTCAACAGGGTGCTCTTGCCGCAACCGCTTCCACCCATCACCACAAAAATATCTCCTTTATTTACGCTGAAATTGAGATCGTGCAGGACCTCGTAATCATCATAACTTAGATCAAGATTACGCACTTCAATTATAGGCTGAGATTTATTATCCATTAATTACACCCCTAAAACCTGACAAATTAAAGTAATAATCGCGGTAGCCACCACAATGCTGGTTATAGCGCTTACCACTGCCGAAGTGGTTGCCGCTCCTACGCCTTCAGCGCTTTTTACGCAGTTAATTCCGCGGAAACATCCGGCCACAGCCACGATGATTCCAAAAACAAAACTGTGGATCAGGCCAACCCAAAGATTGCTTAGGTGCACAGCCGACTGGGTATGCCGCCAGTACTCTACCGGATTAAGCCCGAGAAATTTTACGCTGATAATAAAACCTCCTAATATACCCATAAAATCCGCGTAAAGTGTTAAGAGCGGCATCATTATCACCAAGGCTAAAACGCGCGGTATCACCAAAAATTCCACCGGAGAAATTCCCAAGGTCTTAAAAGCATCGATCTCCTCATTTACCTGCATCAGGCCAAGCTCCGCGGCAAAAGATGCTCCGGTGCGGCCGGACATAATAATTCCGGTCATCACCGCGCCCATCACCCGAACCATAGCGATACCAACGATATTGGCGATATAAATCTGCGCCCCGAATATTTTAAGCTGGATTGCTCCAATAAAGGCAAGAATCATACCGACCAGAACGCTGATCAGAGAAACAAGTCCCCAGGCATCAACCCCGCAACGCTGCACAATACCAATAAATTCATCCTGACGAAAATAGGCTCTACCGGAAAGCAAACGGCCGAAAGCAAAAGCAATCTCCCCTAAGAAATTAACAACCGAGAGCGCGCCGGCACAGAGTTGTAGGAATCTATCGGCAACTTTTTCCAGAAAATACTCTTTCTCGATCTTATGCGGAATATTTTCTGTATTAGCCTTGAGCGCAAGCGCAAGCAGTTTGCCCACCCCCTGCGGCAGGTCTTGACGATCAACCTGTATATCTCTATGGCCGCACTCTTTGATTAAATTGAGCAGGAAAGAAACCAGTCCGCTATCCCATTTTTCTATTTTGGAAACATCCAGCACTACCTGCGCAATCTCTTTATGTTCGCCAAGCTGCGCGAATACTTCGCTTGCTGAGGGCAGCCCCGCGCGGATTTGCCACTCTCCGCTTAATTTTAGGCGGAGAGTATTTACGGAAGGATAATCAAAAGAAAGTTTATTTAACGGCATATAATTTTATTCTACTCTTCGTGAGCAAAAAACCTAGGTGGGCCTTTTTTTATTTTTAGATTTATACGGAGTACATAATACGCTGGCAAAAGAAGAAAGCTTATTATCTTCATAAGGAAATTCCTTGCAGGTGACCGGCTTTAAAGCATAATCAACCTTATGTATTCTGCAGAGGCCGTCGGAATCCAAAAAAACACAACGCTCGTCTTCATAACTGGTGCCTACCTTGTACCCGGAAGGAAAACAATCGTCTTTTTCTAAATGGAAAAAATCGCCCTTTATCCCAAAGGACAATATATTTTTCGCTTCTTCCAGGTCGATCCAAGCCCCTAGCTTACAGCAATCCGCCTGCGTTTTACAGCTAAGACAATCAATCTTTACTTTCGCTTTTATTTTTTTAGCATTTTTCATTTCTTAATGCCTTCCATGCTTTATTATGGGCCTAAAGGGCTGGATTCTAGAATCCAGCCCTTCGACTCACTAGATAAATTTAATTATTTTTTACACTTAAGGCAGCAATTATCGTGGATGCATTTAATAGCGGTCTTAGCAAGCACAAAGATGATTAACAACAAGGCGATCTGGCCAAACAATCCCCAGCTCATCATCTCTCCCTCCTTTTTTAATAAACAGACAACTTACTGCGCCTAGCCTTTCTTCAATGCCACGAAGGCCTTTTCATTATCACTGGCTGAGAGTGCTATGGTTGCCGGGCAGCCCGAAGAGCAGGTAGTGCCATAGGCATATTTTATATCCACCTTTTCCTGCGCTACCTTTTCGGTCACCAGTTTTAATGCGCCGACCTTGTTCTCAAGATCAATCACGACAATGCTTTTTTCTTCCTGTGATTTGTAGCCTGCTTTTTTCAAGGCATCAGAGGCGCGCAAGTTATCCACAGTCACCAGATGGATCTTGGCTTCTTTGCCCATGCCATAGCCCACAAAAGCCTCTAAGTTTATGCCATGGTCCGCAAGTATCTTGCATATATTTGCCAATGCACCTACGCTATTTGCCACCGTTACTACGATCTCCTTTTTCATATTCACCGCTTTAATCATAGTCGGCCTCCTTTTGCTATCATTCTACCTCTCCCCTCACCCTTGTCAACCTCAAAATATCCTTAGGCTATGACGGTGTTGCATCTCCGAGATTTAAAGATTAGTATAATTATTTTTCCAATACCATTGCGGAAAGACAATAGTAAAAATAAATAAAACGACTAGCACAGGCAACCAGGCAAACATGTCTATCTTGCCCACTATCTTTAAATCATTGACATTTAATAACACCAACAATAGCGCAAATAATAAATAAGTAACCCCCCAGACCGCTGTCACAATGCGCCAGGCTTTTGAATAATATTTTGAGCGTATGATTTTTTCCGGCGCCCTTACTCCCACAACATCTGCAAATATCTCAATAATTGAACGGCTGAAAAACAGAGAAACTAAAAAGATAACCCCGAATATAAACTCATCCAAGGCCACCAAGAACAGGTACGTGCGGGGATCCCTTTGCGCAATCACCACAACTATCCTCACCAAAATCAAAACCAGTGCCAGAATCGCGAAAATATTGGTTTTATGGGTTCTTGCTTGACCTATTAGAAACACCACAACGCACCAAGCTACGGCTATGCCACCCCAAAGAAAAGGCATTTTCTGGTTCAGTCCGTAAAGAAAAATTACCTTGGGGATTAAAAAACCTACGATTACATCTTTCCAAGGAAAATTATGCCTAAAAACTTGCCATGTGGACTGCGGCTTTTCGTCTATCATCCCAGAATCCTCCTTAATTTTATTATACTACCTTACACCAAGAATCCCAAATGTTTTTTAGAATTGAGATAGATTAGTTTGGTGTCGAAGAATTTGAAAGCGCTTTCCCAAAACCCTGTATTTACCCTTGATTTTTATTTAGGATAATGCATACTTAATATTGCGTTTACTCAAAAAAGGAGGGTGGTCGATAGCGGAAAGCTATTAGGCCTATCACCTACAAAAAACCCCGAGGATATTCGGGGTTTTTTGTTTGCAGCACCTAGTTTTATTTTGAAGGCGCTTGTTTATGCACCATTGTATAGGCGTATTCCACGCCGAAACCGTACGCGCCGCTATGCGTCTTTATTATGTCAATGACGGCGTCATAAGTTTCCTTTCTTGCCCAATCCCGCTGGAACTCAAGCATCACCTGCTGCCAAGTTACAGGTACAGCGCCTGCCTGAATCATTCTTTGGCAGGCTTTTTCGTGAATTTCCGGAGAGGTTCCTCCCGAGGCATCGGCAACGAAATAAACTTCATAGCCGGCTTTTAGCGCGCTTAAAACCGGAAAACAAAGGCAGACCTCTGTCCATAACGCGCAGATAATCAGACGTTTGCGGCCGATCCGCTCGACTTCGGCAACAAATTTTTTGTCTTCCCAAGAGTTCATAGAAGACCTCTCTATGACTTTTTGGTATTCGAAGATCTTGTGGATCTGAGGCAAAAAATAACCACTAAAACTTTTACTTTCAATGCCTGTAAGAATCACGGGTAGATTAAAAACTTTGGCTGCTTTAGCCAAGGCGACAACATTATTCAGAAGCAGCTGCCTATCCATCGAAGCTACCCCAAAGAACATTTGCGGCTGAAAATCAATAAAAATTACCGAGCAGTCTCCCGGTTCCAACAATTCTACGTAATCAACTTTTGGCATATCCCCTCCTTTTTAAGAGAATACTACCTTATTCTAGAAAATAAATAAATTGGCTGATTCGCCTTTTTGCTGTCTTTTATCCCTCCTTCAGGTGCCTACGTAAAAAAAATCCCAAGCCTTTTCGAGCTTAGGATTTCTAATTAAGTGTCAAACTTTAATTTAGAATTTATGCTTTGGGCCTTCGGGGAATCACCGCCCACACCGCCAGATAACCAATGATTCCAATGCCACATGATATAATGGTAAGAAAAACAAACAGAACCCTAAATATCGTAGAATCTATCTCAAAATACTCGCCCAAACCACCACAGACACCGCCGATTTTACGGTCGGTATTCGAAAGGTAAAGTTTTTTCATACTCACCTCCTTATATTTTATAACTCTAATATCTGAAATGCACAAATATCCTGCCGAAATTTTTATCGTCTTTTTCAATGCGGCGGTAAAGCCTTTTTATCTGCGGCTGTTCCAAGAAACGCAATACACTCTTCTTCAGCTGTCCGCTCCCCTTGCCCGGAATGATTTCCACCAGCTCTATCTTTTTACTTACCGCCTCCTGAATTACACGATTGAGTTCCACTTCAATTGCCCGGCCATTGCTGAAGATATCATGTAAGTCTAATTTAATTTTAGCCATAAAGTTATTATAACTCCCTAAACCAAAAATCCCAAGCCATTTTAAAGGCTCGCTTAATTCAGCAGGGCCTGCCACGGCGCCACCTTACTTGTTCTCGCCTATTCGGCTCGAAAAGTAAGGGATCCGTCACCGTGTCACCCGCGCGAAGCTCCCTCCGCTCGCCTCTCCCTGCGCTATCCGCCAAAAATCCCAAGCTTTTTTCGAGCTTGGGATTAATTAACTATTGTGTCCCCCGGAACTACGCCCGGAACTACCCGGAACTATTCCCCGGAACTATTCTAATTTTCTCTAATTTTATATTATTCATTTTCACACCTCTCCATCATCTTATTATCAATCAATATGTTGGCAATCTTTTCTTTGGAGATTTGATATTTATTGCTAACTGTTTCTATAGCCGTTTGAATATTCATAATCTGCAACTTTGTTGTGGCTGTTTGTTCTTTATCAACGTTCTTTGAAATATTCGTCTTCGCTTTTGTTAAACTAAAGCCCTTAGTTAATTCTTCATAGTCACTAATAACTCCCACTAAGGTATTACTGTCAACACCATATTTAATAGCCAATAATTCCGTGTCCTCATTAAGCATATTCTCTATCTCAAGATTTTCTTCTACTGCTCCTGTCTGAGTCTGAACTGATTTTTGCTCACACCCAATAACAAACAAACATAATAATAAAACTAACAGTTTTTTCATTTATCCCCCTACTTTAATATTATTGGATTCTGTAAACGCAACACTCAATTGTATCTAACGAAGAATTAAATTCTGCGTCTCCAGGACTTACTTGATTTCTCAAGCCCTTTTCAAGCTTGGGAATAATTAATTACTGTGCCCCCGAAATTACCGACTTCTTATTTATTTACAGGCTTTCTACTTTTTAGTATGCGCTCCCACTGTTTCTGTTATGATCTCTTATTTCTTCTAGATTTCTAGCTTCTTCTTCCTTTGTTTCTGTTCTAATATAAACTCCAAACTTTATGCGACTAACAGTAGAGTTCTTTATTTCTTTAGCGATATCTCCTCCTGCTTCTGCGAATTGCAGTACTCGAATACCCGCTTTTCCCGACTTCGTATCAATATCTTCAACCGTAACTGCTATATCAAACTCTACTGTTTTGTTTTCTTTATCATAAAGTTTCATGTCGCGCACAGAATTATTACGCGCATCTTCTACTCCTTGGACTAAATCGGTTAAGACTTTTTTTACAAACTCCTTTAGTTCCATATTCACTCCTTCTATTTTTCAAAAATCAGAACCCCCATTTTATTTTGAATTAGGAAAATATTCTTTATGTTTCCTACCTATTACATTAATAATCTTGTTGTTTATTGGGTCATCTATGTCTTTTAAACCATTTACTCCTCTCCAAGAGTAAACTTTCCCTGTTGCAGTATCAAAAATATCATAATTAGGATATTCATAATTAACCATAACATATCGACCTATTGACGGCTTAATAAGACTACCAATCAATACAAGAAACCCACTAATTAAACCAATGATAGCAACTCTTACAGGTAATGAAATCGATAACCATATATCCTTAGCCTTTTTTATACTATTTCCTTTCAGTACAAGACTACCCCAAACAAACAATAAGGACGGTTCTATCTTTCTAGAAACCTTCCCTCGAATTGCGACCATGGCGCAACAATAACCTGATTATTGACTATATTTTACCCCTCCCAATATGCTTGTCAATCCAAAATTCCCAAATACTTGCAAGCCTGGAATTCTAAAGGTATTCCTTTAGGGACGTTTCTAGTCTTCTCCAACCCTAATAAATTATTTCTGAGCCTGCGGTCCCAATAATTTAATCTTCAAATTGTGACTCTGCTTTAACTCCCCGTTTACTCTAACTTCAATACTATAATCACCGGCTAAGTCGAATTTCAAATTAACCAATTGAATAGGCAAAGGAATGTACTGCTCCTCTGCGTGATCCTTCGACACATCGAGGTCGGCTTCCGCTTTAAATATCGTGCCTTTCTCACCAATTAATCGAATATCAACCCTATTTTTACCTATATCTTGCCTTGTTACCTTTAATCTTACTAGTATAAATATTAAAGGGTGAACACAAGGTAATTTACGCGCCGTAATTTCTGCAATACCCGCACCTACTAACGTAAATTTACCACCTTCATTCGCTGCTGCATAATCAGCTAAAATTAAATCAGTTACTTCCATTCTGCTACCTCCTCTTTATTTATAGTTGCTATATCGCAACTATTTACACAAAAAAAATCACCTAATTTGTAGATAACGGACTAACTCTTCTCGCGATATAGTATATTGCTCACCCAACATTTTTGCACTCAACCTCCTTTCGCTGATCATTTTCCTTACTGCTTGTTGAGTTATGCCTGCCTCCTTAGCAAACTGAGTGACGGATAAAAAACTAGGCATATCACCTAGCTTAATTTCTAAGCGTAATAACGGTCGTAACCCTTCACTATGGCTTCCAAGCCGTATAACAGAAAAAGGTTCGTTTGCTGTAGCTTTAAAGTTCTTAATTTCAACCATAGAAAAAGCATAACATATAAGTTGCGATTTAGCAACAAATATTTTTATCAAATGCCTTGCGATTTTTTGACTAATATTTATTAGCGGGTGGCGAGGCCCGCTTTGAGCAGGGCGTAACGCAGGCGGAGCGGGCAAGGATCGTCTGCTATCTAATACTAGTGAGAGCGGAGCCGAGTAGCCGAGCGTGACTTTTCACGCCGGGAAAAATCGCGCGTCCCTGCGAGAAGTGGGCCTCGACAGGCCCCGCTAACCGGCTATGAGCGAGAAAATTGACAGAAAATCCGTTGCTGGCCCCGCTGATTAGAGCGAGCAACTCGGCAACAAAAAAGGCGCTGATTTCTCCAGCGCCTTTCCTCGTAGCATAAATGTTCCTTTCCGACATTTTAAGCATATCTTACTATAATCTCTCTGTCAAGAAAAACGAGGTGACACTCCAAGAAGTGTGGCGGGACAACCTACAGGCAGGGACTCCGAGGTGGCGCTAAATTTTGCTTACTTTCAATAAAGTAAGCCTTTTTCGTTTCTTTAGCTTTTTGTGAAGAGCAATTATATCGTTCTGGACTAATTGGGCATTCGCCATTCTTACATTTGGCGGCAAATTTGGATTACCCTCGTAAATTGCTTTAATGTCGTGCAACTGCCTTGACCGAAGCCATAACGGATCAATTGGCTGCTGTTTAATCCGTTTCAACAGTTTCTGAAACTTTTTATTCATCTTACGCCTCTGCAACTTTATGCAGAACCTCCGAAATAAAAGTCTGATATTTAACGCCTAGTTTGTGCGCCTTTTGCTTAATATTCTCTAAGTCGTAACTGTTAACACGAATATTCAAGACGGCATCTTTTTTTCTCGCCTCAAGCGCGGCTGCTATTTCAGCAAACCTTTCTCTGCTTACACTAACATATTCCCCTCTTAGTAATGCATCCTCAATAGACTTTTCTTGCTTAGTCAGCTTGATTTTCCTCATTAGATCTCTCCTTCTTATAAAGTTTTGTGTATTTACGACTTTGATATAAGGTCTTCAGAAATAAGTACGTCTCCGCTTCAACACAGGGAACTAACCAAATATAGTTTCTGTATTCAAAAAGCAACATTTGTTGATTTTGCCTGTGCGGGTTATCTTTAACATCTATAATCTTTGCGGTAACAATTTCTTCAAACGAAACACCTCTTGTACGCTTCAATCTTTTGCTTTTCAGCGGGTTCCATCTAAATTCCTTCATCGACGCTTCACGCAATGGATTGTATATACAATTGTATCACACTTATGACCTTTGTCAAGTTTTTGTCTCCCTTGCGTGCCTCCTCTCTACTCTAATAGACGCAGGAAGAGGCAAAATCTAACAAATAAAAAAGCCAGTGAAATTGATCACTGGCTTTTCAATTAATACAGGATCGGGATCAGCGCTGCACTATAAACAAAGTTGCTTCGGAGCTTGCGGAGTATGTATTACCGGCTAGGCCTTGCGGACAACTTACCTGCAACATATATGTGCCGGGCAAAATATAGCCCTTGTAAGAATTATACTTGCTGATATTCGCAGGAAGCGTGCCATAAGCAAGTACCTTCTCGCTATGAGGTTGTATCTCCAATGTTTGGTACCCTGGCCAACATTTTCCTCCATAGCAGATATCCTGACCGTAAGTAGCGCTTAAGTAGCCCTCGGCTACAAAAGGCAGATATGTCTGCGGGTCCACTGATGTTAGACGGGAAACCTTCGCGAGCGTAAAATAGTAGCTTTTCTGCAGTTGGATTGTCTGGATTCTATCCGACATATTCGTGACTCTAAGCTCCACTGTCACTGGTTCAAAAGAGGCCGACATGTAGCTGGCCCTGGACCTGGCTACCGAAGGGTTCAAAGTAACGGTAAATACGACATCATCTGCCAAGGCAATGTTAGTAAAAACAAGGCAAGCTAAAGATAATAAGAAAACTGCGATCTTTTTATTCATTAGGCCCTCTCTTTCTTGGTTGGTTAATTTGTGACTTGTTTATAAAAAACAAAACCGAATTGACCAATTTCTTCAATTCGGTCTTGAAGTCAACCGGCGATATTTTGATTACCTCCATAATCAAAATACGTGTAATAGCCCCATAAATTATTACGTTTAAGTATACACTTATTCTTTAATAAATTCAAGGCATCCGGCTACATTTTTGCAAGCGCTTTCAAGCGGCTTGTTCGGAATGACACCGCACTCAAACCTGTATCCGACGCTTAAGATGGATTCATTTGTATCGTGCGGTGTTAAAATAAAAAAGCGTCTACAGCTATAAAGCCATAGACGCTTTTTTATTTTAAGGAGCACCGACCTACTCTCACATATCCTTACGAATACACTACCATCGGCCCTGAGGGGCTTAACTTCCGTATTCGGAATGGGAACGGGTGTTTCCCCCTCGGTAAAGGCACTCCAAAATTTTTGTGCAACAAAAATTTTGGTACTTGGCGATACCAAAAATCTTTTACCTAGGTTTGAGCCAAGTACCTCCATCACAAATAACCTCAACAACCACATAACCTCGTATGGTAAAAACTACTCTCAATAAACCTTTGAGAATTGATTTTCCTCCACCTCCAGCTCTTTTGCAAGAAGGAGGCTCGGGATAATCTTCTTCGCTTTGCAGCGAAAAAAATTAAAGGCCAAGCCAATCGGCTGATTAGTACGCATTAGCTCAAATCCTTACGGACCTTACACATTGCGCCTATCGAGGTCGTAGTCTACGACCAGCCTAATGGGGATACTTATTCTTGAGGGGGGCTTAGCACTTAGATGCTTTCAGCGCTTATCCCTTCCGAACATAGCTACCCGGCCTTTGCCCTTGGCAGGACAACCGGAACACCAGAGGTTCGTTTCTCTAGGTCCTCTCGTACTGAAGAGAACTCCTCTTCAAGTATCCTACGCCCACATCAGATAGAGACCGACAATTTTTGTTACATTCGCAAAATTATTGCGAAGGATCAATCATTTCTGCTGATCTCTGCATATCGCTATGCAGTTCGGACTGTATCATATCCGCCTGTCATGCGGATTCTGGCGTACAGTCTCTGAAGATTCCAAGTGAGAAATTATATCTTCCAGTTTTTGCTTGCGATATTTACCGCTAAAATTCATTGAATAAGCGATTGTTAATATCGTAATCAACCCATTCTTTTTTAAATGCCCTCCTTCTTTCATTAAACTAACGACTCGAGCAAATTTCTCAAAATCCTTTTGTTTGATTGAAATAAGAGGAGATTTTTTGAAGAATGGTATGACTTTATTACGGAGATCATCGATATTTCGCACCACATAAACTGAAGTTTGATCCTTTAGATTTTGATAATCATTAGGTTTAATATACCCACAACCTAATTTTTTCTTAATCACTTCAAGGACTTCAGTCCTGTCCTGGTGCTGTGAAACATGAAATTCCGGGATTACCTGAATCCCTAGTTTCACATTGCCGCTTTTTTGAATTGTTACTGAAAAGCAGCCTTCTCCATCAACAAAACCTGAGATATATGATGTTATCCCACCTGGCCTTTCCTGCTGATTGTCTGCACCCATATATTTTCACTCCCGACGATATATTATCATATAGAGACTAAATCGTCAAGTAGTAATATGGGATTCTCAGAGTTTCCAGCAATTAGCCAGATTTAAAGACAGCAACGGTCATTTTACTGTCTCACGACGTTCTGAACCCAGCTCGCGTACCCTTTTAACTGGCGAACAGCCAGACCCTTGGGACCTGCTTCAGCCCCAGGATAGGATGAGCCGACATCGTACCTTTATCCATAATTACGTATGGTGTAGACTATATCTTTTCCCTACTGTCGGACTTTAGGCTTTCAGCCATATCCTTTACTTTTTGATGTAGGGTTCGGCGTGTTATCTAGCTTCTTTTACAAAAGCTAAATCTCCTCTTTCGAGTCAGTCGTTACGGGGTCATAGTCAATTTTATAACGGAAACATGGCAACAGATGAGGCGCGACTATATTTCGAAATAGTCCTGCGCTTTCCGTTCGTATTCGAATTCTAAAGTATTGTTTATCGCGATTGAGACTGGACTTAATACCTAAATCTCGATCTAAAATATTCATCAATATCTTCTGGCTTACCAGATCAAACTGCTGAGTATTTAAATAAAATGTATTGCGACTCTTCGAACCGTCATCCATAAACCAAACAGAAAGCATCAAATTGGTTAGGATGAGATCGGTCGAAACTGCCTTTTTGCCGCTCGAATAATATTTTAAATAATATTCTGTAAAAAGCGGAAGGCTTTGAGTCGTAAAACGATAAGCAATACGATTGCCATTGCCATGGCGAGATTTTGGCGGAGTTTTGACAAACTCTTCGAAATTTTTCCACTTCCAATCAACATATTCTCGATATTGGAACGAGTGGTTAACCTCAAGAAGCGCGTTAGTTCTGGTGCCCTGCTTTCGCAATGCGCCATCACCAAGTAAACTCCCAACTAAAATCTCTTTCTGAATTGACGTTAGACTTCCCACGGTATCGCCCTTGTTTGTTTCTTATATTCTACTGAACATAAACCAAGCAAACAATAGGGGTTCACCGTTATAAGCCGAATTTTTGATCTTCAATATAAAATATTGAAGATTTTTGGTAGAGGATTACTCCTCTAGCACCCCAATGTGTTAAGGTGCCAAACCGCATCGTCTATGTGGACTATTGGATGCGATCAGCCTGTTATCCCCGGGGTAACTTTTATCCGTTGAGCGATATATCTATCACGAGATAATATCGGATCATTAAATCCCGCTTTCGCGTCTGTTCGACTTGTAGGTCTCACAGTTAAGCGTGCTTATGCTTTTATACGTCGAGGCCCGATTTCCATCCGGGCTAAGCACACCTTTGAACGCCTCCGTTACAATTTAGGAGGCAACCGCCCCAGTTAAACTACCCATCTAGCACTGTCCCCGGACCGTATCACAGATCCAGGTTAGAATCAGAAAAATTAAAAGGTGGTATTTCACATTGCGACTCCACACCGGCTAGCGCCAGCGCTTCAAAGTCTCCCACCTAGCCTACATATCAAGTTTTCCAATTCAATACCAAACTATAGTAAAGCTCCACGGGGTCTTTCCGTCTTGCTGCGAGTAACCGGCATCTTTACCGGCTGTGTAATTTCACCGGACCTCTCGTTGAGACAGTGTCCAGATCGTTATGCCATTCGTGCGGGTCGGAACTTACCCGACAAGGAATTTCGCTTGAAAATTGTTACATTATTACAATGGTGCAATCATTTCTGTTGCACTCTGCATGTCGCCATGCAGTCCAGACCATATCTTTACCGATTATAAATCGGCGCCACGCGTGTGGTCGTTGAGGATTCTCATAAGATCAAAGGTTCGATTTTTCTTTCGATTCATTTGAGAAACCAACCTGTTAATAGTTTTTAAACCTTCAACAGTTAAATGTTCCTTGTTTTCTATCATAGAAAAACATTTTACAAATATCTTGAAATCATTTCTCTTCGCAGTTTGCAGAGGATATTGTTGAAAGAAGGGAATAATTATTTTTCTCAAATCTTCGCGCTTTCTGACAACAAGCCGGTACAAATGTTCTTTGTGATTATCGTAACGTCTATTGATATAGATTTTTCCAACCTTGAAGAAATCTTGCAATTTTTCAAGGGAATCCAAGCTCTTCTCGCCTTGCGTTACAGCAAATTCGCACCACACTTGAATACCTAATTTATACCCTTTACGATTACTGCGATCGGGTTGCTTGATAAATCCAACTGAAAAACAGCCTTCTCCATCAACAAACCCAACCACCCATCCCAATCTTATAAGTCTTTCCTGCTGATTTTCTGCACTTGTAGCATTATCACTATTATTCATAATTGAATTAATAGTAGCTCAAGATTCTCAGTTTTTCCAGCATATAGCGTAGTTTTTATTCTACATCTCCAAGGCATTTGGAGTTCGAACAGAGGGCTCGCACCTCACTATGGCAGCATTTATCCTACCATAGGACCGTTATAGTTACGGCCGCCATTCACTCGGGCTTAGTCGTCCCCCTAGCGCAACAAGTGCGATCAGGGACCGGTTTGACCTTCGAGCATTGGGCAGGCATCAGCCTCTATACATCACCTTACGGTTTAGCAGAGACCTGTGTTTTTGTTAAACAGTCGCCTGGACTCTTTTGTTGCAGCCAGCCAAAAAGGCTGGCAGCCCTTATCCCTAAGTTACGGACGCTTTTTTGCAGAGTTCCTTAACGAGAGTTCTTCCGATCACCTGAGGCTTCTCGCCTCACCCACCTGAGTCGGTTTGCGGTACGGATCTTGCATACTTTTGAGCCGAACTTTTCCTGTCCCTGGCTACACCGCGATAGATAAACCATAATTTTATCGCGACTACGCCACGGCGTCATCGGTTATATATGCAAAAGCGAAGGAATATTGACCTTCTGTCCATCGTCTACGCCGCCATTACAACGGCCTCGACTTAGGCCCGGCTAACCCTGGGACGATTACCGTTGCCCAGGAAACCTTGGGTATTTGGTGGCCATGTTTCTCGCATGGCTAATTCGTTACTTATCCCAACATTCTCACTTCTTGGCACTCCAGCCCGCCTTACAGCGTGACCTTCACTGCACCAAGAACGCTCCTCTACCGCCAGCTCTTTCTTGCGAAAGGGCTGGCCCGTGTCTTCGGTCACAATCTTGAGCCCCGTTGAATTTTCAGCGCAAAACCTCTCGGGCCGCGCTCCGCGCGGAATTATCAATTTTCATTTTTCAATTTACAATTAATTTTCAATTTTCAATTTCTCAATTATTAAATTGATAATTTTGGAAATGATAATTAAATGATCATTGATAATTGATCATTGAAAACTTCGTGCGAAGCACGGTTAGACCAGTGAGCTGTTACGCACTCTTTAAATGCATGGCTGCTTCTAAGCCAACATCCTGGTTGTTTTGGAGATTTCACTACTTTTTCCACTTAGATTGTAGTTAGGGACCTTAGACTACGGTCTGGGCTGTTTCCCTTTCGACCATGGAGCTTAGCCCCCACAGTCTGACTCTGGCATGATTCAGAAAGAATTCGGAGTTTGTTTGAATACGAGAACCGAAGTCCCCGTAGATCAGTCAGTGCTCTACCTCTCTCTGCGACTGATGCCAGGCTATACCTAAATATATTTCGAGGAGAACCAGCTATTTCCGGGTTCGATTGGAATTTCTCCGCTACCCACAGCTCATCCATCCAGTTTGACACCTAGAGTGGTTCGGGCCTCCAGTAGGTTTTACCCTACTCTCACCCTGTCCATGGGTAGATCACCCGGTTTCGGGTCTAGTATGTGCAACTAACGGCCGTTTAGGCCTCGCTTTCACTACGCCTCCGTGATCTTTCACTTAAGCTTGCTACACATAGCTAACTCGTTGGGTCATTCTACAAAAGGCACGCCATCACCGATGCGCAGCATCGGATTTTTCATTTTTCATTACCCATTTTTCATTTAATAACCAAATGATCAATGATCAATGATAAATTAATGTGAAATGATAAATGATCAATGATAAATCCGTGCTACGCACGGCTCTGACTCTTTGTAAGCATATGGTTTCAGGATCTATTTCACTCCCTTTATAAGGGTTCTTTTAACCTTTCCTTCACAGTACTTGTTCACTATCGGTCAGAAGATGTATTTAGTCTTGGACCGTGAACGGCCCAGATTCACACGAGGTTTCACGTGTCTCGTGCTACTTGGGAACATCACCTCTCGACTACTTCAGATTTAAGATAAGCGACTATCACGCTCTATGGTCGTCCTTTCCAGGCTCGTTCTCCTATCTTTTCGTCTCAATTATGTGAGTCCCGCAACCCCCACCCTGCCCCGCAGGGAAGCTCCAAGATGCAAGATACAAATTCCAAATAATATTCAAATTCTAATATTCAATTTCCAAATATTTGGATTTTTGAAGTTTGAGATTTGTGATTTATTTGGTTATTGTTTCTTGTTACTTGGTTATTCCATGCGAAGCATGGCAGGTTTAGACTTTTCCCTGTTCGCTCGCCACTACTAAGGGAATCTCATTCGATTTCTTTTCCTCCGGTTACTAAGATGTTTCAGTTCACCGGCTTGCCTGCCGTGCAGAGCACGATTTTCCATTTTACAATTTTACATTTTTCATTTAATTTCCAAATGATCAATAATCAAATGATAAATTAATGTGAAATGATAAATGATCAATGATAAATCCGTGCTCTGCACGGCCCTAGGGGTTTCCCCATTCGGACATCCCCGGATCAAAGCTTGTTTGACAGCTCCCCGAGGCTTTTCGCAGCCTACTACGTCCTTCTTCGGCATCTTCTGCCAAGGCATCCACCATACGCCTTTAAGCGCAACGAAATAATTTTTATCAGAGGTCGAACAATTGGAGACAAGCTTCCTTTTGCAAGGAGTTCTGTCCCCATTATCCGACGTGATTATCTTGACTAGTAATTTCTGGATTCCGGCTTACGCCGAGAATGAAAATTACTTTTTTGAGAAATTTGTATATTCGGAAGAATATTTTACTTACATGAAATTACAGCAATTTACCCCGTCCCGTATCGCATTAGCGATTCTGGTGCGGGGTTACTCTTTTTTTGTGATTCGTACATTTCCTGTTAGTGCGAACCACTATGAAGTTGTTAAGGTACTAATGGAATCTCAACATGTGAGTCCCCATCTCACAATTAAGATCTATTTCGTATTTTTGTATAATTTGTATTTTCGTGATTGTTTGAGCTAACCAAAAATCAAGACCGCAGATATATATCCGTGTTTGCCTGCCCTGAGCGCAGTCGAACGGGCGAATACATTATCCGCGATTCCCTCGCTAATCTAAAGTCCAAATTTTAAAATCCAAAGTTCACTCTAGCACAATCATTTGATTTTTGTCAACACTCGTGAACACGGTTATCTTTTTCTTTTTTGTCATCCCGGCCAGAAGCTGGAGAGCCGGGATCAGGCCCTGAATTTAACGGCTTATCGCCATTTTAGTTTCGATTTAAGTAGTATTAGGGGACGGTTCTATCCCAAGCTCGTTTTTTCTCTTTTTTGTTTTATGAGATTTTTAAATATGTTATTTGCAATTTTCCTATTTTCTTATCTCTTGCTATTTTAATATAAAACTGTTTTTCTATGATATTTTTATTGAAAAGAGAAATTTTGATTTCAATAGAGAACCGTCCCCTTTTCCTTCCTCTCTTGCTCGTCGGTTTCCGGCACTCCGCCTCGACATATTTTTTGACTTGGTCGACGATTTTCATATAATTAAAGTGTGATCCAATATCTGTATTCTCTTCTTCCGTCATCACTTAGAACCTCGTTCTCAAAAACTCCTCCGTTTTTTTCAATTGTTGTAGCCGAACCGATATTTTCAATTTTACAAGTAACCAACGCTTTTTTCATTCCCATTTTTTTACATATTTTCAGAGTTTCGCCTAGCATAAAACTCGCATAGCCTTTCCTCCGCTCCGATGGAGCAACTCCATAGCCAATATTCCCGCCGATTTTTATCAGATTATCGTTTAGCTTATGTCTGATGTCCGCAGCCCCGACAATTTTTCCATCGCTTTTTCTAAAAAGAAAATACTGAGTGGCAGGAACCCAATTTTCTCGTAGATTTATTCCTTTGGAATGATCCTCCATATTTATAAGCCACTCGCTAAATTTATCTTCAGTAAAAGCCGCCGCTGGCGCAGGCGTCTCCCCGGCATCAATAAACTCTTTCGCAAATTCCTTATATTTTTCCTCGTCCCCTGGACTGAGAGTTCTTAGCTCTAGATCATTCATTCGACTCCTCAATACTTTTTTCTATTCTAGCACCCTATTAAAATATGTTCAAAAAAAATCCGAGCGGGCAGATCGGATTTTTTTAACTAAAATGTGAAAGTTTCGGGGACGCTCCCCAATTGAATACGACTTTTGCGGTAAGACGACCAGTAACACGACTTTCTGAATCCCCGCCTTCGCCCCAACGGGTCCCCTTTGGGGCGGGGATGACGAACAACTACATCTCAATCATATTACTCTTTTTCTTTTTCGGCAATGGTTCCTCTCCTTTCCAAGGAGAGGTCAGAGCCTGCCCTGAGCGAAGTGGAACGGAGTCGAATGGGTGAGGTTTATAAAACAATCGTAGTCCAAGCTTTAGCTTGTATAACAGCACCCCCTTATCGTCATTTTAGCTTCGATTTATGAAGCGTCCCCGAAATCCAAACACAGAGATCCCCATCAACTTCTCCCTACCAACTTCATCATTTAAATTTTCCAATAAAAAATATAATTAAAAGGGCTAATTGGATGATAAACAAAAAACCAGAAACGTTAACCATGTTGTCTTGGGTATTAAAAAATTTGTTTGAGGTCTCAAAAAGTATATTTGAAGATTTATTTAATTTATCATCTGTCAGCCGCTCAACAAAACTCCGTGCCAAATATTTATAACCTTGATAATGAAAGTACTGGATGAGTAAGCTTGATAAAATCATCAATACTAAAAAAATAAGCTGGGTCCAAATGAGAATATTTTCCCATCCTTGCGGTTTCGAATTAAGGAAATTTACAAGCCAAACTATTAAAGCCGAACAAATAGATACCAGAAAAGCAGAAAACGCGATACCGGATTGTCGGTAGTGTTTAAAAAAATCATGTATGTTTTGTCCAACATCCTCTGAATACTTGTCGGGCATATTTGTCCTTAATTAATTATTGTCTACATGGAGGTCGGAATGGAGGGTTGGGAACGCTTGTCCCCGAACCGCAACAAAGCATGGTAAAATACTAGTCTAAATCAATAATTTGTTCTGCATGCTCTGAAATTTTGACTACCAAAGAGAACTCATTATCTCCTGCGCCTACTTTAATGTTTTTGGAATTACCTTCTCGTGTACTTCCGGGCAATATTGAACCAACTTCAAAGGATGGCTCTAGTTTTGTTTCACCGCTATTTTGATCGAATGTTTTCCCATTTGGTGTTAGAACTTTGAACCATGAAAAAGCGAAAGGTCTTATGCCATTTGAAATATTCTTTGTCTTAATGTGAATTATTAAATTTTTATATTTCTTTGCCTCGACAATATTATCGGCATTGTTTTTTTCACAATCTTCTTTTGGCTGTAAATCCTGAGTGTTGGCATCTTTCCAGACAAAAGTGGGGCCAAATAGACCTCCGGGGTATAATTCAGAACAATCCTTTTTGTTTGGCACTACATCTTCGAAGCTTTTAGATGCTGTAAACTTGTAACCAGCATAAGAAAATTCTTGCCCAGATCTAAATGTATGAGTTTTATTGTCGACGAAAAGACTTCTGTAGCTGAATCTTAAATCTGGGCTATAAAATGAAAAAACGGCATAAGTCAGAAGTAAAAATAATAAAATAGCAGTCGACATCCTCAGTATTTTTCTTCTAGAACCTGTTTTGTCCTTTTGTTTTTTCATTCTAATCCCTTTGTGATTTCGTTAATAAATAAGTCCCGATAGGACGTTTTGTTTCGGGTACGCTTCATTTTTAGGGATTTCGGGGACGCTTGTACATGGTCAGTAATTCAGTAACTATTTATGCTTAACTTACCGAAATAGTTTTTTGAAGCCTTTTAAGTAACTTTTGTGACCCTATTTGTGGCTTTGCAAAACAATTATTGATTTTGAGTTGCTCGTAGAAAACGACATAACAAACATTTAATTGATCGTAATAAATAACTTACCTAATCTGTGACCATGTACAACCAATTGAATACGACTTTAGCGGCAAGACGATCAATCACGCAATTTCTCTAACATTTTACAAATCAATCATATTGCTTTTCTTCCTTCTTGGCAACAGATAGTTCTTGCCCGAAACAACTTTTTGGCCGGATTTTTCCTCCAGCTCCAGCCGTGCTTTCTTGGCGATCCCGCCGCCTTTGCTCAGTCATTGCGAGCCATTGGATGCTTACAAGGCGCGGCAATCTCAAATTATCATTTGATACAAATCCAGAAACTTCGGGTTCTTTTTTATAATCAGATCGATCTTTTTCTGTCTCGAGCCAGCTTTGATTTGTTTTTCTCGATTAATCACTGATATTGGATCGTCAAAACATTCGTAATAAACCAACTTCGTCACATTGTATTTCTTCGTAAATCCGTCGACCGATTTATTTCTGTGTTCGTAAACTCTTCGAACCAGATTGCTCGTTACACCAGTGTAAACAACCGTGTTGATAGGATTCATCATCAAATAAACATAATATCGTTTTGATTTCATTACTAGATTGCCGCGCCTTGATTACAAACTACAAATCAATGGCTCGCAATGACAAAGAAATAACTTCGTCACTTTCGCCAGCCATCTCTTGAATGGTTCGGCCTTTGGCGAAGGAATTGACTGAACGATTCGAAAAATACCTTCGGTGTTTGCCGCCTGAATTTTTCTTTTTTTACCGTCATGCGCGATCATTTCTAAGGGGGTACAAATTGTACCCCAGTTGTTTTCAAGTTCTGGATCGCGTTTTCTCATTTTTTTAATGTATTGCTTCACATCAGCACTATCAATCAGCGCCAAAACAACATCTTCAACCGAGAACCACCACTCGTTTTTATAAATGACCCTTCGAATACCCTTTTTCTGAAAGATCGCCAGTTTGTTCAAAGTTTCTTGCATCATATTTCCTCCCCGAATTAAATGATATTTCTCATTTAATTATACCAAACAAAAACCGAACATAAAATGTGGACAAGTCTTATTTTCCTATTTCAGCAATAGCATCGCCGCATCATATTTCGGCTTGATGATTTCTATTGACTTGGCAAAATGAAGTTGCTTGTATTTATTTTCTAATTTTTTCCGGACAGCTTTCTTGGCTTCACCCTGGTTTAATCCTTCGTAAATATAGGCGGCTTTGAAAATTCCGGCCAGATTGTCAAAGTTGCTCATGACGTCGGCTTCAGCAACTATTTGCTCCTCCAGTGTTTCCCGCTCCAATTTTGTCGAGCCGCGGTGATGAAGGATGCAATTTTTGACCAGTTTAATTTTTTCCGCCGGATACTTTAACTCTGTTAATTTTTCCTCGGCAATTCTGGCACCGGAAATGTGGTGATCTTTGCGCCCCTCAACAATTGAGCCAATGTCATGTAGCCAGCTCGCTAAAATAATTATCTCCTTGTCGCCGCCAAGTTCATCGGCCAGTTTCTCCGCGTATTTAACGACCGAAGAAAAGTGAAATTCAAAAGGTTCCGCGCCATATTTGCTCGTCGATTTCCGACACTCCGCCTCGACATAATTTTTGATTTGATTGACGATGTTCACAAACAAATAATAGCACAAAATTTGACTGAAAATATGAGACGAGTATTATCAGACAATATTACGTTTCCAATATTTCGATGCCCAGAAAAAATTTAGTATTCCGCAGAGAAATGCGACAAGCAAAATTGCAAAATTAACCACAGTTCTGTCAGCCGCGAAAAATCCAAGGATTGCCATCAAAGTGAAGAAAACTCCACC
Organism: Candidatus Omnitrophota bacterium; assembly: GCA_030650425.1. Classification (GTDB taxonomy): domain Bacteria; phylum Omnitrophota; class Gorgyraeia; order Gygaellales; family Profunditerraquicolaceae; genus UBA6233. The sequence continues at coordinate 83,139 of JAUSED010000010.1, forward strand.
CATCAGATGCCAGATGGCTGTTGATTTGTTCAACGTACTAGGACTTTGCTCTTTTATAATTCCAAAAGCCGGCCAGTCTGAAAGTAATTGCAGGCCAAAAACCAGCAGTAATATCTCTAGTGTTATATTGTCAGACGTCCGTGCCAAGCGTGAGAAAAACAAAATTACTGCCAACGCAACCGAAATAATTCCGGCAACATAGAACCAAAATGATGGTTTTTTTTCTGTCATATATTCTTAATCTCTATAAATGGTGGACTCGACCCCACTTCGCTGAAGCTACGTCGGGGCACGGCAGGATTCTTCGAATCCTTTAACAAATTCTACAGCAAAAATTCCACCATTCTATGACGAAATTTTTCTTGGTGGACCCGACAGGATTCGAACCTGCGACCTCCTCAGTGCAAATGAGGCGCTCTACCAACTAAGCTACGAGCCCAAATTATGAACTATCTAATTCTTTAATTATTAACTTTTTGATTTTTCGACCGAACCCAGACTTGTAAAATCTTTCTCGCTCCTCAACGTCTACTTTACAGTTATATTTTTCAAAGTAAAGTAACTGAAATGGACCATTATTTTTCGACCACTGATTGCTACCTACATTATGCTCGCGAACACGAATCGCCGGCTCCTTAGACGTCTTGCCAACATAAACCTTCTCGTTTTTAAGACTTTTTGCAAAGTAGACATAAAACATAATTCTACCTCCGCCACAGGCGGATCAGCCTCTGGCTGAAACTAAGCTACGGGCCCAGAGCAAAACTGATTATACTAGAAAATCACTCCTGATTCAAGTCTCTT